>JBBRXX010000003.1:0-189854 GCA_038238245.1 Acidimicrobiia bacterium | reverse complement strand
CCACCATCAACGTCCCGCCGATCATCCCGACACTCAACCCCCCGCCGACGCGCCCGACCCTCCCCACCATCAACGTCCCGCCGATCGTCCCCACCATCAACGTCCCGCCGATCATCCCGACCATCGGCGTCCCGCCGGCTCGGCCGGTCATCGACGATCCGCCCGCGCCTCCCGTGATCGACTTGCCGACCACCGCGCCGCCGGTACGTCACTCGCCCGCGATCCACACGAAGACACCCCCGGTCACGCCCCCGGCGCCGACCGCACCCCGGCTCCTGCCGACGTTCGCGACGTTCCCCACGATGTCGCTTTCCTCGAAAGTCTTGGGCGGCGCCTTGGCGGCGATCACGGACGCCCGCTCGGCGCTTCCATCGCTGCCTGCGCTCCCCTCGCGCCCGGGCGCGCCGCGTGTCCCCGCGGCGCCGCCCGTCGTGCCCGTCTCTTCGCCTTCGCCCGCCTCGCCCGATCACGCATCCGGCTCGAGGCACATTCCCGGGGCAAGCCTCGCAATCTTGCTGGCCGCCGCCGCTCTGGCTTGTCTCTTCGGCAGACGATTCCGGCTCGCGGCCGGCATCCTGCCGTCGTCCTACTACGCGTCCTTGATCGAGTGCCCTGGCTAGTCGCGTTCCGCTGACTCGCCAACACGCACGTCTTCGATCAAGGAGCTCTACACATGCGGATGCCCAGGTCGTTGGGCGTCGTCGCGACTGCTTTCCTGGCGCTGGGTCTCGGCGTCGGAATCGGTGGTGCGGCGTTTTCCAACTACTTCGCATCGTCCGGCAGCAGTGCCGGCGGTGCGTACGCACTCGGCGCCACACAGTGGGACAACTCCAATACCAAAACCGTCCCGGAGCGCGTGGACCACGCCCGTTCCGAGCGCGGAGAGGTTGACGGGAAAGACCACTGGAAGGACTCGAAGCGCCACGGTGACGCACGGAGGATCAACGACCGTGGCGCCAAGAAGGCCAACGGCGGCGGTTCGCACGGCGACGTGACCCGTCACGGGAACGGCAACAGCTGGACCGTTCAGGGTTCGAACAACGTCGAGGCTCGACCGACGAGTGTGTTCACACCCGTCGGGTCCGGTGCGCCCGTCGTGCCGTCGAGCCACGCGAAAACCGCTTCGGCGGCGCCTTCGAGCCCTCACGGCACGGACCCGAAGCCGAAGCCGGCCCCAGCCGGCGTCGCCGGCAAGGGTCCCAAGGCCGGCCCCGGCGCCCGCGACGTCCCCCAGGAAGGAACCAAGAAGAACGGCACGCGCCAGGAAGCGCGGTCCGCGTCAACGACGAAGCAGGTGACCGTCTACGTGGCCGTCTCCGTATCGGGAACGGGCTCGAGGGCCGGCGTCACCCAATCGAACTCGGCTCGGACCACGACCACGTCCTCGGACGGCAACCGAACCAACCGGGCCCGCAACCAGGGCCGGGAGTTCCGGGGCGCTGGGGACGCGTTCGCGTTCCCTGACGGGGGCGCGAACGGCACCGACCGATCATTGGCGTCGTCGGCATCGACCGAGCTGGTCGACGTCTACGGGCTGATCACGGTCGGGGCCGGTGGCGATGTTGGCGGACGGGTCCTTCGGGACAGCTCTGCGAGCACGCACTCGCGCTGGCCCCACGGCAACGACCCAGGACCGAGCGCCCGCGGATGGCATGCGTCGCGCTCGGGGCCCGATCACTGAGCGAAAGGTGAACAGCTTGAACCGATGACGTCCCGGCACCCGCGTGGGGGCGGCGCGCGCGGTTCCGATTCGATCGCCTCGGACGGGGGGAGACCGGGTCCGGAGCCGGGCCCGCCGCAGCGGTGCCGCGCGCCTGTTGCCGCAGCTCGTTGCGGGCTGCGAGGCTCGCAAACGTGCCGACCACCGACCGGGGCATCGACCTCCTGAGCCCGGCGTCGTTCGCCGCGGGCCAGCCCCACGACACGTACGCGTGGATGCGGGACCACGCGCCCGTGTACCGCCATGCCGAGCCCGACGGGGGGCCCGGCTTCTGGGCGGTGACGCGGTACGCGGACGTGAAGGCGATCGGCCGCGATCCCGAGACGTTCTCCTCCGAGCCGACGGTGATGATCGCCGACGACACCGCGGTGGAGATCGGTGACCACAAGATGACGCTGATGGCCGACCCGCCGTACCACACGCGGCTGCGCCGGATCATCAAC
The DNA here is from genome assembly GCA_038238245.1 of Acidimicrobiia bacterium. GTDB lineage: Bacteria > Actinomycetota > Acidimicrobiia > IMCC26256 > PALSA-610 > DASQHW01. The sequence goes on along the minus strand of JBBRXX010000003.1, from coordinate 187,691 downwards.
AGCGAGTTCACGCCGAAGTCCGCGGCGCGGATGTCGGCACGCATCGAGTCGCTGTGTGGCGCGATCGTCGACGAGGTCGTCGAGCGGGGCGAGTGTGACTTCATGACCGACGTCGCCGGCGAGCTGCCGTCGTACGTCATCGCGGACCTCATGGGCATACCGCTCGACGACGGCCGCCGCCTGTACGCGCTCACCGAGACGATCCACGCCGCGCCGGAGTCCGTGGCCCCGGGAGCCGGGATGGGCGCGGTGATCGAGATGTTCAACTACGCCCACGGGGTCGCCACGGAGAAGCGCAAGCGGCCCGCCGCCGACCTCGCGACGAAGATCCTGCACGCCGAGGTCGACGGCCACCGTCTCGACGACATCGACTTCAATCTGTTCTTTCTCCTGCTCGTCGACGCGGGCGGCGACACCACCCGCAACCTGTTGGGCGGCGGCCTCCTCGCGCTCTTCGAGCATCCCGCCGAGCGCGCCCGCCTCCAGGCCGATCTCGACACCCTGGTGCCGGCCGCGGCCGAAGAGATGCTGCGCTGGGTCAGCCCGGTGATCGAGATGCGCCGGCGGGCGACGCGGGCGGTCACGCTCCAGGACGTCGCCATCGCCGAGGACGACAAGGTCGTCATGTACTACGGCGCCGCCAACCGCGATCCGCGCGCGTTCGCCGACGCCGATCGGTTCGACGTCGGCCGCCATCCCAACGAGCACATCGCGTTCGGCGGTGGCGGTCCACATTTCTGCCTCGGCGCGCACATCGCGCGGGTCGAGATCCACGCCATGCTCCGCGCGGTGCTCACGCGGTTGGGCGACATCGAGCCCGACGGGCCGGTCGAGTGGTTGCCGTCGACGTTCATCTCCGGGCCGAAGCACCTGCCCGTGCGGTTCACGCCGGGCCCCCGCGTCGGTAGTCGCCGCTAACGCGCGCCGAGCCACTCCCGGTTCGCCTGCGCGAACTGTTCGAGCGTCTTCTGCATGTCGTAGGAGCGTTCCTCGCGGGTCGCAGGATCCCACTGGCTGCGCGGCTCGTTCACGAAGTCGCCGCCGTACACATGGATGGCGCCGGTGAGCCGGTCGGTGGGATTCGTGACCGCGTGAATCGTGTCGTCGCCGAGTGCGACGACCTGGCCCGCCGCCAGCTCCTTGCCGCCGGACTCGACGATCTCGCGCCGCTCCGGGCCGCTCCGCCGGAAGAACGCGTTGTCTTCCTGTCCGCTGTACACGCCGATCACCGCCCACATGCGGTGATCGTGCGGGAAGAGCTCCATATGGGGCGCCCACACGACATGCAACACCGTGAGATCGGGCGCGTGATGCAGGAGCGTGATGCCGGCCTCCTTCGGCCGGAGAGCGTCGGCCACCGCATCCGACTGCGTGACGGTGCGGGTCAGGAGCTCCCGTATCGCGTGCCTCGGCTCGGTCTCGGCACCGGCGTCCTGGCAGTCGGCGAGAAACGTCTCGAGGTCGAACACCTCATCAGCCTCGCGCTCTGCGCCCCGCGCATCCAGTACCGCACGTTTCTCGACGATTGGTCAGCCATTGTCCGAGAGCGCGCGCTTGCCGACCAAACGGTTCGCGGGCGTGGGCCCTCGGCGTCAGCGCGGCGGGAGGACTGCTGCGTTCTTGCGCTCGCGGCGCACCTGCCGGCGCTCTCGTTCGCTGAGGCCGCCCCACACACCGCAGAGCTGATCCCAGCGCATCGCGTAGTCCAGGCATTCGCGACGCACGGGACAGCCGGCGCACACCGCCTTCGCCTCCCGCGCGGACTCACCGCGCGCCGGAAAGAAGTCGACGACTCCCACGTACTGGAGGCACTCGGCGTCCTGCCACCAGTCCGGCGACACGTCGTGTTCGGCTGCTGCTGATCCCGCACTTCTCCGCATAGCAGCGAGTGTTGATGAGAGAGCCTGTGTGGAGGAAGAGGGATAACGGTGTGTCTTTCCTGTTGATAACTGTCACGCCTGTCCACAATGCTCGGACACCAGCAGCGTCGTGGATCTATCCTGCGACCAGTCGAGAGGGAGGGTCTCATGGGCGACAAGTCTCCGAAGAAGTCGAATGCCAAGAAGCCAGGCAAGACGCTGAAGGAAAAACGCGCCGACAAGAGCGCGAAGCGCGAGGAGAAGCGTCCCGGCTTCGGCGGCTGAGCCCGTGCGTTGACATGGCGGTGGATACAGTTCGCCGCCATGGACGTCACGCTCCGGCACACTCCCAGTTTCTCGGTCGCGCGCGTCGCGCTCGCCAGCAGCGAACCCGTCAAGGTCGAGGCGGGCGCAATGATGGCGACGTCGAGCGGCGTCGCTCTCGACGCCAAGATGGAGGGCGGCCTCCTCAAGTCGCTCAAGCGCGCGGCGCTCGGCGGCGAGTCGCTGTACATCACGACCCTGACCGCGCCCGCGCAAGGTGGATGGGTCGACGTCGCCGCGAATCTGCCCGGGGATCTGGCCGTGCTCCCGGTTGCGAACGATCAGGCCGTGTTCATCCAGCGCGGTTCTTGGCTGTGCTCGAGCGCCGGGGTCGAGCTCGATACCAAGTGGGGCGGGTTCAAGAACCTGTTCGGAGGCGAAGGCGGCTTCGTGGTTCGCGCCGGAGGCTCCGGAACCGTCGTGCTGTCGTGCTACGGCGCCCTCGACACGATCACGCTCGCGGCCGGCGAATCCATCGTGCTCGACACCGGCCACATGGTGGCGTACTCCGACGGCATCGGCATGGCGGTACGCATGGCCACAGGGGGCGCGATCGCCTCGGCCAAGACCGCAGAGGGGCTCGTGTTCGACTTCACCGGGCCGGGCTGGGTCATGACCCAGACGCGCAACCCGAGCGCACTCATCAGCTGGATGAGCGCGAACCTCCCCGGCTCCCGGGCCTGAGCGCGGCGCCCTGAGACCGGCGCCGCCTGAGCCCGGCGCGGATGCCTACGGGTTGCCGGGAACCGCGCGGCCTTGGAAGTCGCCGATGAGCGAAACCTGTACGCGCTCGCCGTCCGGCGAGGCGTCGAAGGCCGCGAGCTTCCTTCGGTAGTAGTCCGCGCGCATGTCGCCCTCGGACGCAGCGTTGTACGTCGGGTACAGGGCGCGCCGCGCGACCGTCGACGTGTTCGGGCCGCTGCGGTGGGGCGTGCGCGAGTGGAACCACAGTGTTTGCCCGGCCCGCACCTCGACCGGATCCCATCGCAGCGCGTCGACCACGTCGCTGCGGATGCAACCGACGTCGTCCGACGGCAGGACCTCTTGGTGCATGCCCGACACGACTTCGAGACAACCGTTCTCGGCAGTCGAATCGTCGACCGCCACCATGCACGACACGTGCACGTCGATGAACGGATACGCGGGCGCGTCCTGGTGCGGCGCGTAGCCGGCGCCGCCTGCGAGCTTGTAGTTGATCTTCTCCTTGTACAAGACGGCTTCCTCGCCGAGGAGCGCGCCCGCCGTCTCGACGAGACGCCCGGTCGTGAGCAGCGCGCGGAGTCCGTCGTGGAACGGAATCAAGTTCTCGCTCCGGCAGAGCCGCGGCCCCTCGTCGGTCATCTCGCGGTGGTGCAGCCAGCCGTCACCGTCGTCGGGCCAGGACGCGATGTCGTCACACCAGCGCTGGAGATCCCGCACGCCGCCACCGTCGAGCGTCGAAACGAGCAGCCAGCCGGTCGCGGCAAAGTGCGCGATCGCGTCGGCGTCGACCGTGTCGACCGGAGATGGCACCGGCGGCATCGGAGGAACGGTAGCGCCCTCGGCCGCGTACGCTCGCGGGCATGGACGTGAACTCCCGGCGCACGCTCCCGCACATGTCGCACTGGGGCGCGTTCCGCGTCACGGTGGACGGCGACGACATCGTCGGCGTCGAGGGCCATCCCGACGACCCCGCGCCGTCTCCACTGCTCGGGAACGTCGTCGACGGCGTCCGCAACGATTCGCGCGTCACGCGACCCGCGATCCGGCGAGGCTGGATCGAGCGCGGACCCGGGCCCGACGACCGTCGCGGCGCCGACGAGTACATCGCGGTGGAATGGGACGAAGCGATCGATCTCGTCGCAACCGAGCTGCGGCGGGTACGCACCGAGCACGGGAACGAGGCCATCTTCGGCGGCTCCTACGGATGGGCCAGCGCCGGACGCTTCCACCACGCGCAGAGCCAGCTCCACCGTTTCCTGAATTGCATCGGCGGCTACACCGCGTCGGTCAACAGCTACTCGCTCGGCGCGACCGAGGTGATCCTCCCGCACGTCGTCGGCGACGCCGCCGAGGTGCTGCGCCGGGCGACTACCTGGAAGGCGATCCTCGAGCACACCGAGCTCGTCGTCGCGTTCGGCGGCATGAACGTGAAGAACGCGTTCGTGAGCCCGGGCGGCGTGACGCGGCACACGCTCCCGCCGAGCCTCGCCGAAGCGGCACGCCGGGGCCTTGCCTTCGAGCTGTTCAGCCCCCTGCGCAGCGACCTCAATCCGGACGTACGGGCGACCTGGCACCCCGTCGTGCCCGGCACCGACACCGCGGTGATGCTGGGACTCGCGCACGTGCTGATCAGCGACGGTTTGCACGATCCGACGTTCCTCGAGAGGTATTGCGTCGGCGGAGACCGCTTGATCGCGTACGTGACGGGCGCAGAGGACGGCGTCCCGAAGGATCCGGCGTGGGCGGCACGCATCTCCGGGATCCCGGCCGGCACGATTCGCGACGTCGCGCGCCGCATGGCCGAGCGCCGCACGCTCGTGACCGTGAGCTGGGCGCTCCAACGCACGCGTCACGGCGAGCAACCGGTGTGGATGGGCATCGCGCTGGCGTCGCTGCTCGGACAGATCGGTCTGCCGGGCGGGGGGTTCGGCCACGGCTACGGCTCGATGGCCGACGTCGGCGCGCCCCGCGTGCCCTACCCCCTGCCGGTGTTCTCCCAGGGTCGCAACCTCGTCGACACGTTCATCCCGGTTGCGCAGATCAGCACGCTGCTCGAGAACCCGGGTGGCACGCTCGACTACAACGGGCGCCGGCTGCGGCTCCCGGACATCCGCCTCGTGTACTGGGCGGGCGGCAATCCGTTCCATCATCACCAGGACCTCAATCGCCTGCGGCGCGCGCTCGCCCGCCCCGACACGGTCGTCGTGCACGAGCCGTTCTGGACGGCGACCGCGCGCCACGCCGACATCGTGTTGCCGACCACGACGACCCTTGAACGCGACGACGTGGGAGCCGGGCGCAACGACGGTTACGTGATCGCGATGCCGCGTGCCCTACCGCCGTTCGGCGAAGCGCGCGACGACTACGAGGCGTTCGCGGAGCTCGCCAAACGCTTCGACGTCTACGACGAGTTCACCGAAGGTCGCACTGCACGCGATTGGGTGGAACACATCTACGAGCGGTTCCGCGAGCGCGTCGCCGAACGCGACGTCGTCACACCACCCTTCGACGAATTCTGGGAGATCGGCGAGGCACACCTGCCGGCGAGCTCGGACGACCACACGCTCTTCGACCGCTTCCGCGCCGACCCCGACGCGCACAAGCTGAAGACGCCGAGCGGTCGGATCGAGCTCTTCTCGGCGACCATCGACGGGTTCGGGTACGACGATTGCCCCGGCCACGCGGTCTGGCTCGAGCCCGAGGAGTGGCTCGGCGGCGTGCGGGCCGAGAAATTCCCGTTGCACCTCATCGCCAACCAGCCGGCGTCGCGCCTGCACGGGCAACTCGACGCCGGCGCATACAGCCGCGCGTCGAAGGTCGCCGGTCGGGAACCGATCCGCATGCACCCCGACGACGCGGCCGCTCGCGGAATCGCGGACGGCGACGTCGTGCGCGTCTTCAACGACCGGGGCGCGTGCCTCGCGGGCGCGGTCGTGACCGCGGACGTGCGGCCCCGCGTCGTGAACCTTTCGACGGGCGCGTGGTTCGACCCGGTCGATCCGTCGGTCGCCGGTTCGTTGTGCGCGCACGGCAACCCGAATGTGCTGACGGCGGATCGGGGCTCGTCGCGCCTCGCGCAAGGGTCGACCGGCCAGCACGTCCTCGTCGAGATCGAACGTTACGAGGGCGAGCCGCCGCCCGTCCGCGCCCATCACCCTCCGGTGTTTGCAACGAATCGGCCCGCAGGCGGCCGATTCGTTGCAATCAAGGAACCGTGACGCCCTTCGGGGCTTGCTGTTTCATGAAGCCGAAGAGGTAGCCGGCGACGCGCCGCATCTGGATCTCCTCGCTGCCTTCGGTGATCCGGTACCGGCGGTGGTGCCGGTAGATGTGCTCGAACGGCATGTGACGCGAGTAGCCGAGGCCACCGTGCACCTGCATGGCACGGTCGGCCGCTTCACAGCACAACCGGTTCGCCCAGTAGTTGCACATCGAGATCTTGTCCGACATCGAGAACGCGCCGTACGTGTCCATGGACCAGGCGGTCTTGTGGATCAACGCCCGCAGCATCTCGCATTGCGTGTGCAGCTCGACGAGCGGGAACTGAATCGCCTGGTTCGTGGCCAACGGCTTCCCGAACGGCGCGCGCACCTTCGCATACTCGACGGCCCGGTCGACGCAGAACTGCGCGGCGCCGAGACTCGAGGCGGCCTGGCGGATGCGGTTCTCGTTGAAGAAGTGCTGCACGACCTGGAGACCCCGACCCTCACCGCCGAAGATCGCGCTGTGCGGCACCCGGACGTCGGTGAGCCGGATGTGCGCGTGGTCGGTCGGCATGTTGAAGGTCCACAGGAACTCGACGATCTCGAAACCGGTGCTGCTCGTAGGTACGAGGAACGCGGTGATGCCGTGCCCGTCGCCGGCCGAGCCGCTCGTGCGCGCCATGATCATGTCGTACTGGGCGGCGTGGATGCCGGTGTTCCACGTCTTCTCGCCGTTGATGATCCACTCGTCACCGTCCCGGACCGCGGTGGTTTCCATGTGCGTCGCGTCGGAGCCGTGCGCCGGCTCGGTGATGCCGAACGCGAAGCCGCGCCGGCCCTCGGCGAGCGCATCGATCCACTCGCGCTTCTGCTCGTCGGTGCCGTAGTTGATCATCAGCAGAAGCCCCACGTTGTTGCCGACGATCGCGTGCTCGTTCTGCAGGTCACAATGCAGCCCGAGGCCCTTGTGCGCGAGGTGTTCGCGGATCACGGCCATCCCGAGGTTGGTGCCGTCCTTCCCGCCGTACTCCTTCGGGAAGGGGTAGCGGTAGTGCCCGGCTGCGTCGGCGCGGCGGCGGGCCTCGTGCAGGAGCGCCTCCCACTCGGCATCGGGCAGGCCGCCGCGATCCCAGTCCGTGCGCGCGTCTTCGCGCCGGTGGTCGAAGAAGCGAACGTTGTCGTCGGCCTGCTCGAGCGGCGTGATCTCACGCGCGATGAATTCGTCGAGCTCGACGAGGTAGTCGCGCAATTCCTTGGGAAGCTCGAAGTCCATGCGGGAGAACCTAGCGATGGCGTAGCGTCGGCGCGCATGGACGTCGCATCCTTCGAGGAGATCGCGACGGAGTTCCGCCGTCGGATCGAGCGCACGAAGTGGTGCACGATGACGACCGTCGACACCCGGGGTCGGCCGCGCGGACGACTCGTGCATCCGGTGTGGGAGGAACCCACCGGCTGGCTGGCGACCTTTCGCCGCTCGTTCAAAGCCAAGCACCTGGACGCGAACCCGTGGGTGTCTTTCGCGTTCTGGGACCAGGACCAAGAGCAGGTGTACGTCGACGCGCGCGTCACCTGGGTCGATGACGACGCGACCAGGGCGCGACTGTGGGAGCTGTACTCGACCAAGCCCGAGGGCTACCCGCTCAGCGGGTTCTGGAAGGGAGTCGACGACCCGAACTACGGCCTGTTGCGGCTCGACCCGTGGCGGGTCGAGCTGTGGTCGGTCAAAGGGCTGTTTGCACGCACACCGCCGCAGGTGTGGAGAAACGGGGACTAGGGGCCCGAGTCCGTCGCCGTGCCGAGCCGGCGACAATTCCTGGCGGCGCCGGTCGGTCGCTGTACCCAGTTGCGGGGTGACGGGCGGCCGGCGCGCGCCTATCTTCGCGACTACGCGACAAGGAGGCCAGCGTGTTCGGTCGACGATGGGGCGCCAAGGCCGAGGCGCTGCGAGAGGAAGTGCGCGCCAAGTTGGCATCGCATGCACACGAGCGCGCGCTGCTCACTGACGCGATCACCAAGCTGGAATCGACGCTCGCGGCCGACGTCCGGCAGCGCACCGAAATCCAGTCGTCGACCGACGCCACGGCGAACACGCTGCGGGACTCGGTCAACGACCATGCCACCGACCTCGCCCGAGCGGTCGAGGCCGTTGCACGGATGTGCGCAATGCTCGCCGACCGCATCGAAACCGAACGAGACGAACGGCGCGCGCTCGTCGAGGCGGTCAGCAAGCTCGCACAGCGCGTACTGGAATCGCCGTCGGCGGTCGAGCCCGACGTGAACAAGCCCCGGCTCCTCGGCGGCAACGTCTACCCGTCGCCGCCGTCTCCGGACGGCGAGATCGTGATCCTCGACGAGGCTGCCAACGGTCGCGATCACATGCCGCGCCTCGATGTCGGCGCTCCGGTACGTTGCCGGTTCGGTGACGGCTGGATCGACGGCCTGGAGGTCTGCGATGTTGTCGGCGACGGCGCCGACGTTCGCTACCGGCTGCGACGCGCCGCGGATGAGTACGTGCTTCCCGCGCAGTTCGAGCGGCGCGACCTCGAGGTTGCCGGAGACGTGGCACCGCCCGGCGCCCGAGGGCGACGGTGGCAATCCTGAGCCCTGAACACTCCGACGCTGCAGACGTCGACCCTGAACATTTCGACATGGTGGTCATCGGGGCGGGGCCGGCCGGCGAGAAGGGGGCCGCGCAAGCGGCGTACTTCGGCAAGCGGGTCGCAATCGTCGAGCGCGACGCCCGCGCCGGTGGCGCCGCGGCCATCAACGCGTGGGTCCCCTCGAAGACGCTTCGCGAAGCGGCGTTGTATCTGACCGGCTTCCGTCACCGCGACGTGTACGAAGGGCTGAGCCTCGACCTCGACCCCACGTTCGCGGTTAACCGACTGCGGGCGCGTTCGAACCGGGTGGTCGACACGGTCACGAGCGAGGTTCGGTCGAACATCGACGCCCACGACATCGAATTCGTCCAGGGAGACGCCCGGCTCGGGGCCGAGCGCACCGTCCTCGTGGACGTCGCGCACGCCCCGCCACGCACCTTGCAGGCCGACGCGATTCTCATCGGCACGGGGTCTCGCCCGTTCCACCCGCCCGAGATCGACTTCGACGATCCCGACATCCTCGACTCGGCGACGATCCTCGATCTCGACCGACCGATCCGGAGCCTCGTGATCCTCGGGGGCGGCGCGGTGGGCTGCGAGTACGCATCGATCTTCTGCGCGCTCGGCGCAGACGTCACCTTGGTCGACAGCCGGGCACGCCTCGTCCCCGTGATGGACCAGGACGTCTCGGACGGGCTCGCGGCCGCACTCCGCGACGCCGGCGTACGCGTGGTACTCGAAGCCGGACGCGCCGACGTCGGGCGCGACCGCGACGGACTCGCGATACAGATCGCGGGCCACGACGTGCTCCGACCCGAAAAGGTGCTCTTCGCGGCGGGCCGGGCGGGCAACACGGAGAACCTCGGGCTGGAGGAGGCGGGCGTCGAGAGCGACGGGTACGGACGTATCAAGGTCGACGACTGCTATCGCACCAGCGCGGCGGGCATCTACGCGGCAGGCGACGTGATCGGTCCTCCCGCGCTCGCGTCCGTATCGATGGAACAAGCACGCGTCGCTGCCTGTCACGCGTTCGACATCCCGTTCAAGCAGATGGTCGACCCCATCACTCCGATGGGCGTCTACTCCATCCCCGAAGCTGCCGGCGTCGGACGCACCGAAGCGCAGGCGAGGGCGGAAGGCATCGACGTCGAGGTCGGTGTCGCGAAATTCGCTCGCAACAGTCGATCGCTCATCTCGGGGACCACCGACGGGTTCGTCAAGCTCGTGTTCCGGCGCGACGATCGCCGGCTGCTCGGAGTGCACGTGCTCGGCGACTCCGCAACCGAGCTCGTCCATCACGGTCAGACGGTGCTGCACTTCGAGGGCACGATCGACTACTTCATCCGAGCGGTGTACAACGTGCCGACGTTGACGGAGGCGTACAAATACGCGGCGTACGACGGGCTGCAGCGCCTCGCTCAGCCGTAGAGGGCACCCAGCGCCCGGGCGGTCGCGGCCATGCGCGAGCGAAGCGAGTCCGGCGCCAGGATCTCGACGTCGGCCCCGAGACGCATGAGGTCCAAATAAGCGTCGTCGAGACTCTCGAATGCGAGGGTGCACCGCATCCAGCCGTCCGGCAGCACCTCGTGCGCCTTGATCGCGCGCCCGGAGGTTCGCGTCATCCACCCCAGCTCCTCGAAGCCGTGTGTCGACGCGCGCGCCTCGACGTCCACGGGTGGCAGCAGCGATTCGTAGCCCGCGACGGATGCGTTCCAGTGCTCGGCGAGATCGAAACCCGGCGGCCGGTCGAAGTGCTCGTCGAGCGAGGTGACGTCGTGCACGCGCGACACCCGGTACGTGCGCATCTCGCCCTGGCGGCGCGCGACGAGATACCACACGCCGGCCTTGTTCACGAGCCCGAACGGATCCAGCGTGCGCGGCGCGGGCTCGTCGGCCCCGGGATGGCGGTAACGAATGTCGACCCGCTGGTCGTCCCAGACCGCGGCGGCCAACGCCGCGAGCTGAGGCTCGTTGCGCGACGCACGAAACCAGGTGGGTGCGTCGAAGTGGAAACGCTGGCGTGCCGACGCGGCGCGGTCGGCGAGGTCTTTCGGCAACGCGGCGAGCAGCTTGAGCTGCGCGGCGCCGAGCACGGTGCCCAAGCCGAGCTCGCCGACGGGGCCGGTCAGGCCGGTGGCGAACAGCGCCTCGGCTTCCTTGGCCGTCAGGCCGGTGAGACGCGTCCGGTAGCCGCCGACGAGCTGGCACCCGCCGTTGCGGCCGGGCTCGGCGTACACCGGCACACCGGCGGCGCTGAGCGCTTCGAGGTCGCGGTAGATCGTGCGGACCGACACCTCGAGCGCCTCCGCCAACTCCCCCGCGGTGACGCGGCCCCGGTGCTGCAACAGCAGCAACAGCGAGACCAGACGGCTGGCGCGCACGCGCCGAAAACTATCTCGATTCCCTGACAGGAGGTGTCAGGGAATCGGCGTACCGTGGTCGAAAACAACAGCCGTGTAACCACAAGGCCGTCACACCGGCATTGGTGACCCCAGGGAGGGGCTGTGCATCCGAACATTCTTCTTCAGCTCGCGCGCACCGAACTGCACGACCGGCTCCACGCCGCGGAGGGCCGACGGCTCGCATCCCTCGCCCGCTCGCACACGAGACCGGCCGGGCCGAGTCAGCGTTTGCGGGCCTTGCCGCCCTTGAAGAGCTCACGCCAGCTTTTCTCGGAGAGCTCGACGTCGAACTTCTTGGCGGCCGCCTTTATGCGCTTCCACGCGCGGTCGCGTTCCGCGTCCGAGACGCCTTCGACCTGATCGAATCGGGCGACTGCGTTGCGGACGTGCTTGGCGTCGGTCAAGGGCTCTTTGCGCTCCTTCGGAAATGCGAACTGCGTCGAACGCAACGTGTTCTTCTTGGCGGTGCTCAGTCCCGTGGCGCGTGGTGACGCCTTCTTCTTTGCGGTCGCCATCGACTGATCCTCCTCGCGTCGTCAACGGCGTGTGGTACCCACGAGGAGGGCGCGGATACCTGGACCGGAAGTGTGCGACGCGGCGGCGCGAGAATCGCTCGGTGACTCGCGACATCGCCGCCCGTCTCGCGCACCTGCCGTGGGAGGCCATTCGGAGCGCGGTCGACCGCGATGGCTTCGCCGTCACGCCGGCTCCGATCCTCACCGCGACCGAATGCGCGTCGCTCGTGCACATGTTCGACGACGATGCGCGCTTCCGGTCGACGATCGACATGGCACGTCACCGCTTCGGCGAGGGCTGCTACCGCTATTTCGGCTACCCGTTACCGGCCATCGTCGGCGATCTTCGGAGCGCCGCCTATCCGTACGTCGCGGAGATCGCGAACCGGTGGGCGAAACGGATCGGCGAGCCGTCGTTCCCCGGAACACACGCCGAGCTCGTGCGAATCTGCAACGAGCACGGCCAGTCGCGTCCGACGCCGCTCGTGCTGCGCTACCACGAAGGTGACTGGAACGCCCTTCATCAAGACGTCTACGGCGATGTCGTGTTCCCGCTCCAGATCGCGATCGCGTTGACGCGACCGAGGGTCGACTTCGACGGCGGCGAAATGCTGTTCCTCGAGCAGCGGCCGCGCGCACAGTCCCGAGGCCACGCGGTGATGCCCGAGCTCGGCCACGGTGTGGTCTTCACCACGCGGTCCCGCCCGGTCAAGGGCACACGCGGCACGTATCGCGTCGGAATGCGGCACGGCACGAGCACGATCACCCGCGGCGAGCGGCTGACGCTCGGAATCATCTTCCACGACGCCGCGTAGATCTCTAGCGTTGTGCCATGACCGAGCTCCGGGAATGCCTGCGCGCCACCGCCGACCGGATCGCCGACTATCGCGAGCACGTTGCCGTTTCGCGCGTGTCGCCGACGGCCACCTTGGACGAGGTCGTCGCCGGCTTCGACATGCCGCTCGGTGAGCAAGGCGTCCCCGCGGGCCGGGTGCTCGACGAGCTCACACGCGCGGCGGCGCCCGGCATCGTCGCCTCGGCCGGCCCGCGCTACTTCGGCTTCGTCACCGGAGGCTCCCTCGACGCCGCGCTCTGCGCCGACCTCATGGTGACCGGCTGGGACCAGCTCGCGTTCAATGCGGTCAGCTCGCCCGCGTCCGTTGCGGCGGAAATCGTCGCCGGCCGCTGGCTGAAGGAATTGCTGACACTGCCGAAGGACGCGTCGGTGGGCTTCGTGACGGGCGCGCAAGCGGCGAACACCGTCGGGCTGGCCGCGGCCCGGCACCACGTGCTCACCGAAGCCGGATGGAACGACGCCGACGGCCTGTTCGGCGCCCCGCGAATTCGTGTGCTCGCGGGCGACGAACGGCACGCGACGATCGATCGTGCGCTCCACCTGCTCGGGATCGGACAGCACTCGATCATCTCAGTCGGCACGACCCGCCAAGGGGCGATGGATCCCGCGCAGCTCGCCGCTGTCTTCGAGCGTGACGCGACTTCTGACGCACCGCCGATCGTGTGCGCGCAGGCGGGCAACGTGGCGACGGGCGCGTTCGACGATCTCACTGCGATCTGTGACATCGCACATCGTCATGGTGCCTGGGTGCACGTGGACGGTGCATTCGGCCTGTGGGCGGCAGCGAACCCCGCAACCCGGCAGCTCGTCGCGGGGCTCGAACGCGCCGACTCGTGGGCATGCGACGGGCACAAGTGGCTGAACGTGCCGTACGACTCCGGCTATGCGATCTGCGCCCATCCGCAGGCACACGCGAACGCGATGCGGTACACCGCCGCGTACCTCACCGGACAAGGTGACGCGCCTGCGCTCGCGGGCGCCGACCTCACACCCGAATCCTCGCGTCGCGCGCGCGGCATTGCGACCTGGGCGGCGATTCGCGCGCTGGGCCGGTCGGGCGTCGCCGATCTCGTCGATCGGTGCTGTCGACTCGCGCGCCGCTTCGCCGATCGGCTCGAGCACGCCGACGGCGTCGAGGTCGTCAACGACATCGTGCTCAATCAGGTGCTCGTGCGATTCGGCGACGACGATCACACCGACGCAGTCGTCCGCCGGGTACAGGACGACGGGACGTGCTGGGTCGGCGCGACGACCTGGCGTGGACATCGATGTATGCGTATCTCGGTGTCGGGATGGTCCACGAGCGACGCGGACGTCGACCGCTCCGTGCAAGCGATGCTCGACGCGCACCGTGCGCTCACCGGTCGCGAAGGAGCGGCTCCAGCGCGGTGAAATAGTCGGTGAGTCGGGCGGCGAGCTCGACGACGAGCTCCGCATCGCCGAGATCCGGGTCGGGCCATGTCTCGGACACGCGACGCCACACATCCGGGCGACCGAGAAACGGGCCGACGACTGCGTCGCGGCCGATCACGCGGCGCCACCGCTTCTCGCTCGCGCGCAGGTGTGCGAGCACTGCCTCGTTGTCGGCGACCTTCGCGTACTCGGCGTGGAAGCCGATCTCGACCGCCAACACCGTCGCGAGCTCGTCGTTGTCGGGCCCGATCACCTGCGCCTCATAGTGCTCACGGGGCGGCGCCTCGGGTCCGAACCACACTTTGATGCCATAGCGATGAGCACGGAGGCGCAGCTCGCCGAGCTCCGAAGGCGCCATGCCGCGAAGCGCGTACGCGACCTCGTCGAACAGCGAGAGCTCCATCGGGCAAGCTTGGTCGCTCGGGTTACCGTCGTGCAGGCGAGAGCGGAGAGAGGACGAATCGGATGGCCGTGCAGTTGAACCACACGATCGTGTTCGCACACGACAGGTCGGCCTCGGCGACGTTCCTGGCCGACATCCTCGGACTCGAGCCGCCGAGCAGCTACGGGCCGTTCATGGTCGTCGAGGTCGCCAACGGCACCAGCCTGGACTTCATGGAGACCAGTGGTGAGATCCCGTGGCAGCACTATGCCTTCCTGGTCGGCGAGGACGAGTTCGACGAGATCTTCGGCCGGATCCGCGACCGGGCGCTCTCGTACTGGGCGGACCCGCACCACAGCGAACCAGGCGAGATCAACCATCACGACGGTGGACGCGGCGTGTATTTCGAGGATCCCGACGGTCACAACCTCGAGATCATCACCCGCCCGTACGCCAGCGGCGCCTGAACCGGCCCGGCCGGGGGTTCGCCTGTCTCGCCGGGCGCGATCGCGCGAGGCTTGGCGTCACCAAGGGCCGGCCGAAGGGGAGCCACCATGCGCGCGGTCATGACCGGTGCGACAGGATTCATCGGACGAAATCTCCTGGCGCGGCTCCTGGAGCGCGACGAGCAGGTGTTCGCGATCGTGCGGCCGGGTTCGGTCGAACGGCTGCGTGCCATCGGCCGCCGTCTCGGCGCCGACGATCGCCTCATCGTCCCCATCGAAGGGGACCTGACCGAACCCCGGCTCGGGGTGAGCGACGCCGACCTCGAGCGGATCTCACAAGCGGAGCACTTCTTCCACGTCGCCGCCGTCTACGATCTCGCGGCCGACGCGACGGCGACCGGCCTCGCCAACGTCGACGGCACGCGCCACGCGCTCGAGCTCGCCCGCGCGGCCGAGGTGGGTTGCTTCCATCACCTCAGCTCGATCGCCGTGGCCGGGCGCTATGAGGGCACGTTCACCGAGGCGATGCTCGACGAGGCGGTCGGGCTCGACCATCCGTACTTCGCCACGAAACACGAGTCCGAACGGCTCGTGCGCGACACCTGCCCCGTGTCATGGCGTGTGTACCGGCCGAGCCTCGTCGTCGGGCGGTCCGACAACGGCGAGATGGACAAGGTCGACGGTCCCTACTACTTCTTCTCGTGGCTCAAGCGGTTGGCGACGGTGCCGAACCCGGCGCCCATCGCGCTGCCGTTCGACGGCTTGGTCAATCTCGTGCCGGTCGACTACGTCGCCGCCGCGATCGACCACATCGCGCACCGCGAGGGTCTCGACGGCCGCGTATTCCACATTGCCGATCCCGCGCCCCTCACCGTGGTGCAGGTGCTGGACCGGTTCTCACGTGCCGCGGGCGGTCCCCGTTTCGTGAAGCTCCCCATGCCGGGTGCGGCGCGCGCGCTCGTCAACACGCTCGTGCGCGCGCCCGCTGGGGTTGCGCTCGACCGGCTCGGTCTGCCCAGCACGATTGCCGACTACCTCTCTTGGTCGACGCGCTTCGACACGACCAACACCGACGCCGCGCTCGCCGGCAGCGGCATCACGCTGCCGCGGCTCGGGACATACGCAGGAGTGCTGTGGGACTTCTGGCGCCGGCGGCTCGACCCCGCCGCCCAGGCCAAGGGCAATCTGGGCCGCGCGGTCAGCGGCCGCACGGTGATGATCACCGGCGGCTCCTCGGGCATCGGCCGCGCGACCGCGCTGAAAGTCGCGGCGGCCGGTGGGATCCCGCTCATCGTCGCCCGCGGTACAGATGCACTCGAAGCAACAAAAGCCGAGATCGTGAAAGCGGGAGGCACCGCGTTCGTCTATCGCGCCGATCTCTCCGATATCGAAGATTGCCAGCGACTCGCGAAGGAAGTGATCGCGGAGCATGGCGGTGTCGACGTGCTCGTCAACAACGCCGGTCGTTCGATCCGGCGGTCGGTCGCGGCCTCCGCGGACCGGTTCCACGATTACGAGCGCACCATGCAGCTCAACTACTTCGGGGCAGTGGCGCTGATCCTCGCGTTGCTGCCTCCGATGCGCGCGCGCAAGCGCGGCCACATCGTCAACGTGTCGTCGATCGGTGTGCAGACCTACCCGCCGCGATTCGGCGCGTACGTGGCGTCAAAGGCCGCGCTCGACGCGTTCTCGCGATGCATCGCCTCCGAGGTTCACGCCGACAAGGTCCGGCTGACCACCGTGCACATGCCGCTCGTGCGCACGCCCATGATCGCCCCGACCTCGATCTACCGGAGCTTCCCGACGCTGAGCCCGGAGGAGGCGGCGAATCTGATCTGTCTCGCGATCGCGCAGCAGCCCAAACGCGTGTCGACACCGGTCGGGATACTCGCGCAGTTCACAGGCGTGATCGCGCCTGACATCCAGGACCGCGTCCTCAACATGGCGTATCAGATCTTCCCCGAATCACCGGCCGCACGCGGCGAGGAGAAGCCAAAGGAAGCGGTCGACCCCGCGGTCACCTTCGTGCCCGGCGAGTCGCGCGCGGATCGCCCGGAACGCCAAGAGCTCTCGCTGCCCGCCAAGGCCATGGTGCAACTCCTGCGCGGCATTCACTGGTAGGTGCCGGGCTGGGCGTCAGCCCGTTGGGCCGAAGCGCTCGACGCGTATCCGCTCGGTGGGCTGACCGAGGTCAACGAGAAGGTCGCTTGCCGCGTCGGCGAATCCCGGCGAGCCGCACACGTACGCGGTCGCGCCGGGCGCGAGTGGCTGCGCGATGTCGGCGCTCGTGAGCCTTCCCGGCGAGCGGACCGAGGACGGCGGGGCCGCGCGCGTGTACACGATGCTCGTCTCGGGGCCCGGAAGCTCCGCCGCGTAGTAGAGGTCCCCGGGTGTGCGAGCCGAAACGACGAGCCGAACGAGATGCGTCTGCTGCGTCCGGCGCGCGAGCCGCAGCATCGCCATGAGCGGCACCACTCCCGAGCCGCCGCCGACGAGAAGTGCGGGCGTCGCGCCCTCCCACACGAACCATCCACCTATCGGTCCCTGCACCTCCAGCTCGTCGCCGATCATGACGACGTCGTGCAAGAAGGTCGAGACCTCACCGCCCTCGAGCCGTTCGACGGTGAGCTCGAACTCGTTCGAGCCGTCGGGAGCCGACGCAACCGAATACGAACGCGAGGCCGTGTACCCGTCGGGCGCAGTCAATCGAACGACGTAGTGCTGGCCGGCACGATGACGCGACGGCGCCGCGATCGCGAGGCGAAATGTCTTTGCGCTCGCCGTCTCGTCCTTGATGCCGACCAGGGTGGCCGTCTGCCACACGCGGGTCAGTCTCCTTGGTACCGCTGTTCGAGCCAAGGATCGCCCCGGTCGTGGTAGCCGTTGCGCTCCCAGAACCCCTGCTCGTCGTGGTCGAGGAGTTGCAGCCCCGACACCCACTTCGCGCTCTTCCAGAAGTAGAGGTGCGGGAGGAGCAGCCGGGCGGGACCACCGTGCTCGACCGGGAGTGGACGACCTTCGTAGTCCCAGACCACCCACGCGCGCCCGTTCGTGACGTCGGACAACGGCAGGTTGGTCGTGTAGCCGGTGTGCGATCTTGCGAGCACGTGCGTCGCGCTCGGCCGCGGACGCGCGGCCTGCAAGAGGGTGTCGAGCGAGACCCCGGTGAACGTCACGCCGAGCTTCGACCACGTCGTGACGCAATGAATGTCACCCTCGAAGGTGGAAGCCGGCAACGCGTGGATCTCGTCCCATGTCCAGGAGACCTCGTGTTCGACGAGGCCGTCGATCGTGAACGTCCACGACGTGGTCGCGAGCTTGGGCGTGACCTCGGCGGTCAGCACCGGCCATTGGTTGCCGGTGTCGTACTGACCGGGCGGGAGCCGCGGGTCGCGCGCCGCACGTCCACGACCCGCGAACCCTCTCGTGAACTTCGCCATGGCCGGCTCCTCTCGATCGCGAGCATCACGACTTCATCATCGTCGGGGCATCAATGCTCGGTCACCTCGTCGAACGCGGGCGGGTACACCACCAGTCCTCGGAGTGAAGGGTCGTAGGCGCCGAGGCGGAGGACCTGCGCCGATTCGGGCGGCGCCCACGAGGGCAGCGTGATCTCGATGCCGTGCAGGACGGAATACTCGAAGCCGAACCTCCCGTAGTACTGCGGGCTGCCCTCCAGCACGACCAGGGGCTCGCCGCATGCATCGGCCCGGCCCGTGACCTCCCGAACCAGTGCGGCGCCGATGCCGCGTCCCTGCGAATCGGGCGCGACGGCCAGTGGCGCGAGGCTCGCGATCCGACGCTGCGCGTCGCGGTCGTGCAGCGCCACGTAGCTGATCATCACGTGGCCGACGACGCGTCCGCTGAGCTCGGCGACGATCGACAGCTCGGGCACGAAGTGCGGAGAAGCGCGGATGCGCTCCACGAGGCGCGCTTCCGCAGGAGATCCGAATGCCGACTCGACGACCTCGGCGATCGCATCTCGGTCCCCCGGCACTTCGGGCCGGATCGTCAGGTCGTCGGAGCTCTTCACAGGCGATCGATCCGCAACACCACCGCGTCGACCGAAGGACGCGGGACGAAGGCCGACCGAGGAACGGTCTGCGTGACGCGCGCGTCGAACGTCGTCATCCAACGATTCGCGCCTCGCGGCTCTCCTCGTGCCCACCTCATCGCCGCTGGTCGACCCAGCACGAGATCGGCGCGCACCAGCCGGCTCCCGCGCGCGAGCAGCCGCCGCAGCAACGGCGACGTCACCGCGAACGGAGGGTTCGCGACCACTCGGAACGGGCGCCGGGGAAGGCGCAGATCGGCCGCGTCGGCCTCGACGACGATCACCGGTGCGTACGCGAAACGGGTGCGCAATGCGCGAGCGCGTCCCGGATGCAACTCGACCGCGACGACGCGTGCACCGGCCGCGACGAGCGGGGCCGTGATCGAACCCGTCCCCGCGCCGATGTCGAGCACCAGATCGCCGGCCCGGACGGCAGCGTCATCGACGAGGCGCCGGGCGGCGTCGTTCGAGAGCTGATGCCATCCCCAGCCTGACCGCCGGCCGGCGGCGGACACGACGCACCATCACCGTGAACACGCGCCGGAGTATGCCCTCCCCCGCGGCCGGTGTGCGAACGAATTACCGTTCGCCCGTCACTCTTCGAGACGGGCGAGCGCCTCTTCACTTCGGGCGACGGCCGCATCAGCCCGCTCCGCCGTCTGCCGTGCGGCATCACGCGCCCGGCGGGCGATACCGAGCTCTTGGTCCAGCCGCTTCGCAGCCGCCTCGGCGTCCTTGACCGCCCGCTCGGCTTCACGCATCCGTGCCGCTGCCTCGGCGGCCTCGCTGCGGTGACGCTCCAACTTCTCGCGGGCATTCACCAGCTGGCGCGAGGGCTGCGCGGGCGTGCGGGGCGGAGGCGATGCACCGCGGCGCGGCGTGCGCTGACGCGTCGCCCGTGTTGGGATCGACGACGCGAGGTCGGCAAACAGATCTGCGTCGGCGCTCTCACCGGCATCGATCCCGGCGAGCTCGCCTCGACCCAGATCCGCCGCCAGACGCTCGGAAGCCACGATCGCCTGCAGCGCGTTCTCGATGTCTCGCATCTGCGCGTCACCCGATCGACCCGACTCATCGACGATTCGGCGCGCGGACCGGGCGACTGCACCGATGGCGTTTCTCCGCCGTGCCAGCGCGACGCGCAGGACGTCGGCGTCGGCGCCCTCGAGCACGTCGTTCTGCGCGGTGCGGGCATCCTCCGACGCCGCGAGCAGCTCCTGGATCGCCTGGGGGTCGCCGGCGACGACCTGATTGAGCGCCCACACCGGAACCGTCGGCCGCCGCAGCCGCTTGACGGCGGCCGCCTCGTCCTTGTCGCCTGCGGCACGCAGCTCGCGCGCGAGCTCGTCTCGCGCCGCGACGAACTCGTCAGGCGAGACCGCGAACAGATCGCGTCGCGAGCTCGTCATGAATCGACGGGACGCCGGCCCCAGGCGGACACGAGGAGCGGTGAGCGTGGGTTCACCTTGCCGTCGTCGAGCAATGGCAGGTAGCGGTCGAGCTCTCCTTGCGCGACCACACCCCGGTCGAGAAGTTGCGTCGAGACTTGCGCGATGTTGGCGCGCTGGAGCCGTCGGATCGCATCGCCTCGCTCGAGCACCTGAGCCGCGTCGGCGCCGACCTCCTCGAGCCCGGCGTCGCGCAGCATCTGCGGCAGCTTGTGTCCCAGCGAGGTATCGGCGCCGCGTTCGGCGAGCAGCGCACGGACCCCCAACACGATGCGATTGCCCAATGCCTCGTCGTCCGACACCGCACCCACGTAGGCGTCCGATCCGATCTCGGCGTCGAAGTCCTCGGCCAGGAGCCAACCGCCCGGGCGCAACGTCGAGACCAGGCGACCGAGCGCGGCGACGCGCTCAGGAACGTGGATGAGAACCAGTCGCTCGTGCACGAGATCGAAGGTCTTCTCCCGCAGTACGTCGTCGACGACATTGTGGGCGCGAACCTCCACGTTCGCCGCACCGATCCGCGACTCCAACCAGCGAACATCGAGATCGGTGGCCAACACGTGTCCCGACGCTCCGACACGAGTCCCGAGCCAGCTCGCGATCGAGCCCCCACCCGCGCCAACCTCCAAACAGCGCCACCCCACGGTCGTGCCCAGGCGCTCCAGGTGCGGGACGGTCACCGGATCGAAGAGTGCAGCGAGCGCGCCGAACCTGTCGCCGGCTTCGCGCGCTTCGTTCTCGAACAGGTACCCCGAGCTGCTCACGACCGCGCGGTCATTGTGCACACATGTCCGATGTGGGGGTCGGACCGGCCGTCGAGCAACTCGTGATACGTCGCCGCGACCGCATCGGGGCCGGACGCGAGGCGAAGCTCGAGCCAACCGTCGGTCCACGCGCTGAAGGAACGCCACGCGTCTCCCACCCGGCGGTCGAGCTCGTCCTGACCCCACTCGCTGGTCCGCTTCGCAATTTGCGTGGGCGCGAAGAAGAACGCCGGCTGGGGTCCGACGGGTGCGCCCACTGACACCGGCGTGTGGTCCCAGTGAGTACCGCCGACGATCATGCTGTGCGCGAGCTGGTCGCCGAAGCGCTCGTGCACCGCGGCCTGCACGTCGCGGTTGCCGGCGATGTCGATGAAGATCGCGCCGCTCGGCGCCATGGCGTCAACCTCGCCGTACGTCACGACGTCGTGGTAGCAACCCAGCTTCTCGACGAAGGCCCGATTCGCATCCGAGGTCAGACCGATCACGCGCACGCCGGCGCGGTCGTGCAGGAGGTGCGCCGAACCGATCGCCGTCTTGCTCGACGCGCTCGAGATGATCACCTGCGACACGCCGAAGAATTCGTTGTCGGCAAGGGAGTCGTCGATCATGAATGACGTGAAGAACAGCGGCCAGAGCACCATCTGCTGGCCTTCGCGTGCCGCGTCATAGATGGGATCGGCGTCGACGCGGAGGTAGCGGTTGTACGCACCGGCCATCGGTTGCCGGTGCGGCGCGACGTCCGCGAACCCGCGCCCGTCGACCTTGCCCGTCGTCACGACGAGCTCGTCGCTCATGGGGAAGTAGCCGTAGACGCGCTCGCCCTGCGCAACGGATGCATTTCGAGACTCGACGACTTCGCCGAACCCCCAAACCGGAATGCGACCCCAGTTGTCCTCGGCGGGAAAGAAGTTCCAGTATTGGAGCGCGTCGCCGAACGCCCCGTACGTGATGTTGTTCGACGTGAGGGCGAAGCCGTCGACGCGCAGCCGGGCATCGCCGGCGCCGAGCGGAACCGGTGCAGCGCCGTCCAAACGGGTGCGGTGCAGATCCGTGCGATCGACGTCGAAGTTCATCCCGGGAGTCTTCCAAACTTCGGGGTCGACCGCTACGAGAAGTCGGGAACCGCACCTCGTGCATCGGCGGCACGGCCCTTGGGCTCCTCCCAATCCTCCTGCCGGCCGAGCGCGGTCTCGTCCAGCAGGTAGTACGAGCCGCCCATGGTCTCCAACCCGCGCGCGTACACGGAGTACGTGTGGAAGATGTCGTCGTCGACACGCAAGAAGGCGCTCCGACCCGGCCCCTCGATCGGCTGGTCGCCCTCGACGTAGATGGACGTCCCGGCCTGCTCGTGCTCTTCCTTCGTGCGGAAGTTGTATTCCACCGGCGCGACGGATTCGTCCAGCGTGACGTGGAAGTCGTAGTTGAAGTCGCTGCCGTACGACGAGAACCAGGGGAAGGTCCATCCCTTCTTCGCCTTGTACTTCTCGATCTTGGCGATCGGCGCGCGGGAGACGTACACCATCGTCGTGTCCCGTGCGTGCAGGTGCGCGAGGAGCCCCGGCGACATCTCGTCCGCGCCCGCCGAGCAACTCGGACACCCGTCCTCCCAGCGCGGGTCGAACATGAAATGGCCAACGACCAACTGGTGGCGGCCGTCGAACAGCTCGGGCAGGGTGGCCTTGCCATCCGGACCTTCGAACACGTACTCCTTATCGATCTTGACCATCGGCAGTCGACGGCGGTCGGCGGTCAGCGCGTCCCGTTGCCGGGTGAGCTCCTTCTCCCGGGCCAGCAGCTCCCTGCGAGCAGCCACCCATTGGTCTTGTGACACGACCTCGGGAAGACTCATCACGCGCTCCTCTGCGTCGGCTCTGGTTGTGCGGTTCGAAGGGTGAGACCGCATGATGGCGCAGAACTCATCGGTCTCACGATGCATTCATGCCCACGCGTCGCCGCGCGGAAAGACTCACCGAGCGCGTAGCCGGCGGCGGATGACGTTGAGTGCGCTGCCGGCCTCGAACCATGCGATCTGCTCGGCGTTGAACGTGTGACAGCAGTCGAATTCGACGCTCGCGCCGTCAGGCTTCCTGATGCGGCATCTCACGGGCTGCTCGGGTGCCAGCAGGGCCAGGTCGAGCACCGAGATCCGGTCGTCCTCGCCGATCATGTCGTATGTCGATGGATCGGCGAAGGTGAGCGGCAAGAGCCCTTGCTTCTTGAGGTTCGTCTCGTGGATGCGCGCAAAGGACCGAGCGAAGATCACGACGCCGTTGCGGTATCGCGGTTCCATCGCCGCGTGCTCGCGCGATGATCCTTCGCCGTAGTTCTCGTCGCCCACCGCACACCAACGAACGCCTGCTGCCGCGAGGTGCGCGGCGATCTCGGGGAACGCGCGCGTCTCCGCGTCGACCGGATCCTTGCCCGTGCCGACCGCGCCCGTGAACGCGTTGACAACCCCGAGGAAGAGGTTCCCCGAGATGTTCTCGAGGTGGCCGCGGAAATCGAGCCAGCGACCGGCCGCCGAGATGTGATCGGTCGTGCACTTGCCTTTCGCCTTCAACAACACGGGCAGGTCGACATAGTCGTTGCCGTCCCACTCCGCGAACGGCTGCAAGAGCTGGAGACGATCGGACGTGGGTGACACCGTGACGTCGATGCGCGAACGCGCGGACGGGGCGCGTGCCGCCGGGACGTTGCCCGACTCCCCGGGATCGAAGCCGCGGGGTGGCAGGACCTCGCCGACGGGTGCATCGAGCATCACGGCCACGCCCGCGTCCGATGTGACGGCATCGGTGAGCGGGTTGAAGTCGAGCGTTCCGGCCAACGCGTAGGCGATGACCATGTCGGGTGAGGTGACGAACGACTTCGTGTTGGCGTTGCCGTCGTTGCGCTTCGGAAAGTTGCGGTTGTAGCTGTTCACGATCGTGTTCGGCCGCGCCGGGTCGACGTGCACACGCTCCCACTGGCCGATGCACGGACCGCACGCATTGGCGAGGACCGTGCCACCGATTCCCTCGAGATCTGCGAGCAGCCCATCGCGTTCGATCGTGGCCCGCACCTGCTCGGAGCCGGGCGTGATATACAGCGGCACTCGCGCGCGCAGGCCCTCTGCGGATGCCTGCCGGGCGATGGATGCGGCGCGGCTGATGTCCTCGTACGAAGAGTTCGTGCACGAGCCGATCAGCGCCGCCGAGATCTCCACGGGGACCCCGTGCCCACGTGCCCACGCGCCGACCTCGCTGACCTGGTGCCCGAGATCGGGGCTGTCGGGCCCGTTGATCATCGGGAGAAGGGTGCCGAGGTCGATCTCGATGACCTCGTCGAAGAAGCGACCGGGATCGGCCTCCACCTCGGGGTCGGCGCGCAGGTCGGCCGCGACCGGTACGGCGGCGTCCGCGATACCGCCGCGGCCCGTGGCCCGCAGATAGGCGGCGATGTTGTCGTCGAACGGGAAGAGCGAGGTTGTCGCTCCGATCTCGGCGCCCATGTTGCAGATCGTGCCCTTGCCGGTCGCCGCGATCCTCTCGGTGCCGGGGCCGAAGTATTCGACGACCGCGCCGGTTCCGCCCTTCACCGTGAGCACCTGTGCCACGCGGAGGATGACGTCCTTCGGTGAGGACCAGCCGTTCAACGCGCCGGTGAGACGGACACCGATGAGCTTGGGCCACCGAACGCTGAACGGGCGCCCGGTCATGGCGTCGATCGCGTCGCCGCCGCCGACGCCGATGGCCACCATTCCCATGCCACCCGCGTTCGGCGTATGGCTGTCGGTGCCGATCATCATCCCGCCGGGGAATGCGTAGTTCTCGAACACGACCTGGTGAATGATCCCCGATCCGGGTTTCCAGAATCCGATGCCGTACCTGGCCGCGACCGCCCGGAGGAAGTCGTACACCTCGGCATTGACGTCGAGCGCGGTCTCGAGGTCGTCGGCGGCGGCAACCTTGGCCCGGATGAGGTGATCGCAGTGGATGGTGGTGGGCAACACGACCTCATCGAGACCGGCCGTCATGAATTGGAGCGCGACGATCTGCGCGAGGGCGTCCTGCAGTGCGACGCGGTCGGGATCGAAGTTCGCGTCGCTGTGGCCCCGCCGGAGCTCCTGACCGTGCGGATCACGCAAGTGGTTGACGAGCACCTTCTCGGCGAACGTCACCGGCCGCCCCAGCCGTTCGCGGGCCAGGGCCGCCCGTGCCGGCAGCTGCGCGTAGATCGGAGGCGGGTCTTTTGTCTCGATGTCAAGAGAAACTAGCCGCAGAGGTCTCTTGATGTCAAGATGTTGGGATGGAGGACGAAGTCGAGCGTCTGGTCGGCGGCTGGCGCCGGGTGCTTCCCGGTGTCGACGTCTCTCCGCTCGAGGTCCTCTCGCGCGTCGCGCGCCTCGCTCGCCACCTCGACCGCCAGCGCACGCTCGTGTTCGCGCGCCATGACCTCGAGACCTGGACGTTCGACGTCCTCTCCGCGCTGCGCCGCGCCGACGGTCAACAACTCTCCCCCGGTCAGCTGCTCGCGCAGACCCTTGTCACCTCGGGCACGATGACCAACCGGATCGATCGCCTCGAAGAGCGGGGCCTCGTGCGTCGGCGTCCCGATCCGACCGACGCCCGCTCCGTGCGCGTGCAGCTCACGGCCGCCGGTCGCCGGCGCGTCGAGCGCGCCCTCGAGGATCTCGCCGCACGTGAGGACGCGATACTCGGCACGCTCGATGCGAGCGAACGCGCCACGCTCGCGGCGTTGCTGCGTCGCGTCGTCGCTCCCTTCGACGCGTGACCTCAGGTGGCTTGCGGACTGTGCGACGCGGCGAAGGTCATCGTTGGCCGAGCCCGGAGTCTCGAACCGTGATGCTGATCCGCGTCTCGTCGAGGGCGAGCTCGGGCGGCGAGGTGTCGGGGATCGTACGCACGACCCCGTGAAACGCAAGCCGCGACGCTCCGCCGAAGACGAACAGGTCTCCGCTGCGCAGCTCGACGTCGGTCCACGGCCGTGTACGCGTCTCGCTGTTGCCGAACCGGAAGATGCAAGTGTCGCCGAGGCTGATGGTGACGACGGGGCTGCCTGCGGCGATCGAGCCCGCGGTCTCGGCAATGTCCTGATGGAGACCGAGCTTCGACTCCGGGCTGTAGATGTTGACGATCGACGCGTCGAAGCGGACGCGTTCGCGCGCGTAACCGGCTGCTTCCGCTGCGGCAACGGCCCGCGCTTCGAGGCCGGGCGGGAGCGGCTTCACCGGGGCGCCGTCGTGGTCGTCGCACGTACGCGAATAGGCGTACGGATACCAGTGCCAGCCCAGACAGACCGAACGGATCGACAGCGGCGTACCGTCGGGCATGCGGGGTGTGCGCAACCCGGCCGGCGGTCGTGCCCATTCGCGACACTGCCCGACGAGCTCGACCTGCGCGTCGAGATCGAGCCAATCCGGGACGTGCACCGCTCCGGGACCGACCGCTCGGCGGGCGCGGGGAAAGAGTTCGGCGGCTCGCATCACCAGTACGGATATCACGCTCGCCGAGCCGGATCCGGACACGGCGCCGGGAGCGTTCGCCGGTCGCGATCGTGATTTTCGGTCCCGCGCAACGGGACCTACGCTGCTCGCGTGGCGACCGAGAAAGACGTCCGCCGGATCGCACTCTCGCTGCCCGAGACGATCGAGAAGCCCTGGTTCAACACGCCGGGCTTCCGCGTGAAGGACAAGGGATTCCTGCGAATACGCAGCGAGGCGGAGGGCGGCCTCGTCGTGTTCGTCGCCGATCTCGGGGAGAAAGAGATGCTTCTCGAATCAGAGCCGGAGAAATTCTTCACCACACCGCACTACGACGGTTATCCCACCGTGCTCGTGAATCTGGCGGCGGTGGATGTGGCGGAGCTCCGCGAGCTGATCACCGAGTCTTGGCGGGTGAAGGCCCCGAAGCGCGTCCTCAACGACTACGGGGGCCAGCTGCCGGGAGCGTGACCACTGTGCCGAAATCCCACGCCGACGATGTTCCGATCGCGCACACGCCGCCGGGCGGCTACGGCGACGAAATGCCACCGCCGATCCTCGCAGCTTGCACCGAGCCGCTCGTCGAAGACGCGGTCGACCTGCGAGGGGTGTGGCGCGTCGTCGCGGTCGACGTGCACGGGGTGCCCGCACCCGCGGATCACCCTGCGTTCGACATGGTGCAGCGGATCGAACAGTGTGCAAACCGGCTCGTCGTCACGGCGAGCGGCGTCATTCACGACATGCGGTGCGACGGAACCGAAGCGAACGGCGTGCACGACGTGATGCAGTCCGACTTCACCACCGAGATCACCGTGGTCGCGTCCTACGAAGATGGTGTGCATGTGTTGCGGCCCATGGGGATGCCGGCGGAGGTCGTCGTGACACGCGCGCTCGACGGCGCACAGATGGTGTGGAAGTACGCCGGCGTGTTCACCGCTCGGCTCGATCGCATTGGTGAGTAGCTCCGAGCCGCACGCCGCGCCCGGGCGCGGGCGCCGCGAGCCGCCGGCGTTTCGCCGTGTCGCGGTGGGCCGCGTCGAAGCCCGCAGCCCCCGGATGGTTCGCATCACGCTGACCGGCGCGGAGCTCGAAGGCCTGGTCGTCGAAGAGCCGGCCGCGAGCGTGCGGCTGTTGCTCCCGCCGCCCGGTACGAACGAGCCGGTCATCCCGGCGTGGAACGGCAACGAATTCCTTCTTCCGGACGGCCGGCGACCCACGATTCGCACCGTCACGCCGCGCCGTGTCGACGGAGCGCTTCCCGAGCTCGACGTCGAGATCGTGTTGCACGGCGGTGGCGCCGCGTCCCAGTGGGCCGAAGCTGTCGAACCCGGGTCCGCGGCCGCGGTCTCGGGCCCGGGGCGCGGCTACACCGTCGATCCCGACGGGCCAGGGTTCGTGCTGGCCGGCGACGAGACCGCGATCCCCGCGATCAGCCAGCTCCTCGAGGTGCTGCCCGCGACGACGCCGGTGGACGTGCACATCGAGATCGCGCACCCCGACGCGCGCCTCGCGCTTCCCGATCATCCGCACGCGACCGTCGAGTGGCACGACCTGCCCCGCGACGCGCCGCCCGGGGACGCCTTCGTCGCCGCGGTCCACGGCGTCGAGCTCGCCCCGGACACGTTGGTCTGGGTTGCCGGCGAGGCGGCCGCGGTGCAACGCGTCCGCCGCGAGCTCTTCGAGCATCGCGGCCTCCCGCGCGCCGGCGCGGTGGTGCGTGGCTACTGGAAGCACGGCCGCAGTGGCGGTCCCGGCGACGGGTGAATCGACGTACGACCCGCCGGTCCAGACGGCTATTTCCAGCGAGGGCGCGCGTCGGTGGGCAGCACGAAGAAGAGGCGAACGGGCATCGCACCCTGTCGACGCGAAGCCGGCCGGCGCCAGCGGCGCGAGGACTCTCCCGGATACATCGCCGCGGTCAGCGCGACGGCCTGCTCTCGCGTCATGGCCGACGGCGTCCGTGCCGACCTCCACGCGGACGAGGCGGTTCCTTCGGCCCGTGCGTCGCCGAGCTCCTCGACGATGCGCTCGAGCTCGCCCACCCGGTCGGCAACGTCGCCGCGCCGGACGAGTCCTTGGCGTGGCGCTTCCGGTCGCGTGATGGACATACGCCGGGTGGATCGACGCGAACACGCCGATACTGGAGACCCTTCTTCGGCGCCGAGAGACCCGACTTTTGCAGGTCAGGCGGGTGCGATCGACCAATCCCCCACCGTCGTCACCGCGACGAAGAGCGGGCCGGCCGCGAGCGTCACGATGCCATTGGCCGCACCGCGACCTCGAGTGAAGGTCAGGGTGGAGCTCCCGTAGGTACGCAGCACGAACGAAGAGTCGCCGGAGTGTGTGACGCGGAACCGAGCCTTGGGTCCTCGGTACGCGAGCACCGCGTCGCCGAAACCTGCGATCCCGGTCTTCTCGAGCCGTGGGGCGAGGCTCGCGTTGGCTATGTCGAGATGCCACGGACCACCGGCCTCCACGTGCAGCGCGGTGGTGGGGGCACACTTCTCGTCGACGAACCCGACAGGGAACGTGCCTTCGTACGCGCCCTTGGAGGCGACGAGCACAATCCGGTCGACTCCGTCGGCCGGCTGACTGTCGACGCCGAAGGTGCCGCGCCCGGAGTAGTGCGCGTACACGATCGCGGGAAGCGCGACGTCATGCGGAAGCTGCACGACCTGTTCGCCCTTGCCGTCCACGGGCACGACCTGCTTCGAGGTCGCCGGGTTGGCCGCTGTCGGCGGAGGGGTGCACGCGGTTGTTGTCGTCGTCGTCGTCGTCGAAGGCGCGGTCGATGGCGTTGACGACGAACAGCCGGCGACGCCCAGCGCAACGAGCGCCGCGATCGCGAACCTGGAACGCAAACGCCACATCCTGTTCGTCGTCATGGACTCCGGCAACCTGATTCGCGCCGGATACGTTACCTCGCCGTCGCGCGCGATCGCGGTCGGGCCGACACGAATCGAACGTCCGCGACGTGGGACGATGACCCGATACCTCGATGGCAGGCGGCAGGGGAAGGACGACGATGGCACGCGGTTCGTGGACACGCCGGCGTGTCGGCGTCGTCGTCGCGGTCGGTGTTGCGGTCCTGGTCGGTGCGCTCGCGTTCAACGCGTCCCGCGGCTCCAATTCGCCACCGACGACGCAACCCATTTCTCCGTCAAGTCCGGCGGCGACCGGCGGTCGCGGCTTCTTCGGCCTCCCCGGCATCAAGAAGATTCGCCACGTCGTCGTGATCATGCAGGAGAACCGCTCGTTCGACAGTTACTTCGGCACCTATCCGGGTGCCAACGGCATCGCAATGAAGAACGGGGCGCCGGTCGTCTGCGCGCCCGACCCAGCCCAGAAGACGTGCATCAAACCGTTTCCCGATCACGCAGACGTGAACGTCGGTGGCCCACACGCTGCGGCGTCCGCACGAAACGACATCGGCGACGGACAGATGCTCGGCTTCGTGCGAGAAGCGAGAAACGCCCAGCATGCGTGCGCCGACGTCAACAATCCCAACTGCGCGTTGCTCCGCGCCGCGGGCGCGGGCACCGACGTGATGGGCTACCACACGCAGAGCGACATCCCGAACTACTGGGCGTACGCGAAGAACTTCGTCCTGCAGGACCGCATGTTCGAACCGAACGCGTCGTGGAGCCTGCCCGAGCATCTCTTCCAAGTCTCCGAGTGGTCTGCGGCGTGCACAATGCACAACCGTCCCGGGTCGTGCACGAACGCACTCGAGCAACCGGGCCCGACGCCCCCGAACGGGTCCCCGTTGCGGCCGGGCAAGGTCGGCGTCCCCATCTATGCCTGGACCGATCTCACGTACCTCCTCCACAAGCACAAGGTCTCGTGGGGTTACTTCGTCGTGGCGGGGAGCGAGCCCGATTGCGAGGACGACGCCGCAATCGCCTGCGCGCCGGTCAAGCAGAACGCGCGCACGCCGGGCATCTGGAATCCGCTCCCGTACTTCGACACGGTGCGAAACAACGACCAGCTCGGCAACATCCAGTCGGTGGATCATTTCTACAAGGCCGCCCACCAGGGGACGCTGCCCGCCGTCTCCTGGGTGGTCCCGTCCGGTGACCTCAGCGAGCACCCCCCGGGCCGCATCAGCGCCGGGATGTCGTATGTCACCAGTCTGGTCAACGCAGTGATGCGCGGCCCGGACTGGAACTCGACCGCGATCTTCCTGGCCTGGGACGACTGGGGCGGCTTCTACGACCACGTCGTGCCGCCCAGGGTCGACGTGAACGGCTACGGACTACGCGTTCCGGGCCTGGTCATCAGTCCGTACGCGAAGCGCGGGCATGTGGATCATCAGACGCTGAGCTTCGACGCGTACGTCAAGTTCATCGAGGACGACTTCCTCAGAAGCCAGCGTCTCGATCCCGAAACCGACGGCCGGCCCGATCCGCGCCCGACGGTTCGTGAGGACGTTCCCATCCTCGGCGACCTCAGGAACGACTTCGACTTCAGCCAGCCGCCACGGCCGCCGTTGCTCCTGCCGGTCCACCCACGAACAACGCTGACCGGCTGACGATCAGGCGCCGCTCCGCGCGACTCCACGCCGGCGCACCACCACGTAGCCGGTCCCGAGCAGCCCGATCCCGCCGACGATCGCCACGATGATCCAGAGTGCGCCGGAACCATCGGAGCTCGATTTCCCCGTCGGCGGATCGGCAAGGCCTTTCGTCGCCGGCGTGGACGTGGAGGGCGCCGTGACGTCCGGACCTGTCGCCACCGGGATCGGCTTGACCTTGCCCGCGAACGCGGCGACGGCCCGCGGGAGCGCGACCGTCCAACGGTGCACGCTGACGAACACGCCCGGCCACAGGTCTTGCCGCGGCATCGCCACCCATGCCGTCTTCCCGTCCGACGCGTAGTCGACCTGCATGGGCGGGAACTGTTTGTCGACAACTCTGTATCGGACCGAGACGCGACACACAGGAAGGGCCGACGGCGGATCCTGCACAGTCGGCTTCCCGAAGATCGCGTTCGGCAGCCACGATTGCAGGAATGCCGCCGCCTGCGGGCTGTTCAGCTCCCGCTTGGGGGGATTGCACGGGCCGGTGATCGTTGCACCCTGGATACGGAGGCCGCTCCCGATGTCGGTCTCCGTGGCGGTGTTCTGCGCGCCCGCGAACGGGGCAACAGCCCCGACCGCCACGAGAAGGGCGACGGCTCCCAGACAGAACGTGGCGACGACTCGACGCACGTCACGCAACCTATTCGACGGCATACGCGTCTTGGGGGGCGGGCTCGTCGCCCGCCCCCCAAAACGAATCACTCCTGCAAGGTCAGCTGCCGCAGTGGAAGTCGACGACGCCTGGATAGGCGATTGTGCAGTTCGTCGCCGCAGGCGTGAACACGGCCGTTGTGCCGTTGATCTGCCTGATGAACAGTCGGGACGTCGTCACCTTGCTCGCCGTACCGGTCGGCAGGTCCTGCAGTACCCGGATCTGGCCGGTGCTCGGCGTGCCGGTACCGCTCGGGGTCAGGGACTGGCTCGGCGAGATCGCGTTGAACCGGAACACCGCCGCGACACCAACCGTGCTCGGCGCCGGGCACGCCGCAAGGGCGGTCGGCAGGAACGGGTAGGTGATGTCGTAGTGCGGTGCCGTTGCAGTCTCACCGGCAAGGTTGTTCGGGATCTGCTGCACGAGGGCAGAGAAGCTGAGTCCGGCAGAGGTCGGGTAGACGAGCTGCCCGATGATCGCGGCGTTGGGCAGCGTCGCGGTGTCCGCGGCGCCGAACGGCGTCGCGATGAACGCCGAGGGATTCTGCCAGCTGCCCTGGATCTGGAAGCCAGTCGGGGCGTTGGTGCTGCACGCCAGCGAGCCGGCGACGAGCGTCGGGCTCAGACCGAGCTCGGCACCGAGCTGCGATGCCGCATCGCCGTTGGCCGGCGCCGTGGCGTTCGGCTCGCCGATCACGACGATCTGGTTCGCACCGTTCGTCGTTGCAGCGGCGTTCATCGTCGCCTTGAACTGACCGGCCGCACACGGTGCGGTACCAGCAGCTGCGATCGCAGTGATCCAGTGCGCCGCCCCGATCGCGGTTCCGGTGACCGGCAAGTTCAGGTCGGTCGCGCCGAACCTCGCCTGTGCCGAGCACAAGCTCGTGCCGTTCGTGGTCACATCATCGATGTACCGGTGCGTGCTGGTCGTGGTTGCCGGTGAGATGTCGACGGTTGCGCAGCCTGCCGGCGACACGCCTGCCGGACATGCGATCGCCGCCAGCGACATCGTCGCTGTCGTCACGTTCGTCACGGCGGTGATCGTGGCGCCGTGCTGGATCCGGGTACCGCCAATGTTGCGACCGATGTCGCTCTTGGTGCCACAGCCCGCGAGACCGCTCTTGCAGAAGTGGCCGGTCGCCGAGGTGATCGTGGTGCCGCCCGGGAACGCCGCATCCACGAACGTACGACCGTCGGAGTTCTCGAGGAGCAGATTGGCACCGCTCGCGACGCCTGCCGTGCTCGGAATGTTCAACGTCGCGGTGGTCGGGGTGATGGCCTTGATGAACGCGCGAGCCGGGATACCCGGTCCGCTGATGCCATTGTTGAGGTCGGCGTTCGAGAAGTGACCGGTCGCCGCGGTGATCACGGTGCCGTTCGGGGCCGTCGCCGCACTGGTCGTCACGGTGCGCGCCGCGCCGACGTGCCATACCGCTTCGGCACGACCAGCCGCGCCCACGCCTGCCGAGAAGTCTTCGATCTTGTTGTACTGGCCGACGGTCGCGCTCGCGGTCGTGAGCGTGCACGCGATCTTCAGCTCACTCTGACTCGCCGGGAGCGCTGCGTACTCGCTTGTTGTGCACGCGTTGACTGGAGCGGCGGTCGCCGGTGTGGCGAGCGTTGCGATTGGTAAGGCCAGCGCGGCCACGACCAATAGAAAGAGAATTCTCTTGTGGCGCATTCTTTGATTTCCCCCTACGTAGGCCAACAAAGCGTCGGCAATACCGGCGCGCTCGTCGGAGATTCCGCGCACGGGCCGACGACCTGACGACACTCTGATTCGCGATGTCGACGCCTGTCAACCAAGACGGGGAAGATGTCAACAGTTGTCAAAGCGCGCGTGGTGTGCCGTAGTCGCCGCCTGTGGCCAGGGTTCTCAGCCGAGTCCAGAAAGTGGATCGTCCCATATACAACGTGTTGTCCGGGTCTTTCGGGACACGACGCGCAGTGGCTACCCTTTCGACGGTTGGTGACGTGGGAAACGAACGGGGACAGGGATGCATTTTTCCCGGGACGTCGTCATCGTCGGGGGCTGCGGTCGAGTGGGGCTCCCGTTGGGGCTCGCGTTCGCGGATGCCGGCCTCTCGGTGACGCTCTACGACCGCGATGCAAGTGCGGTCGACCTGGTACGGAGCGCCAAGATGCCGTTCCGGGAGCGCGGTGCGGACGAGCTGCTGGAGCGGATGATCGCCGGCGGCCGGCTCAGCGCGACCACCGACTCCCGGGCAGTGGCGGAGTGCGAGCACGTCATGATCGTCGTCGGAACGCCCGTCGACGAGCACCTGAACCCCAACCCCAGCTTCGTGTTGAACGTCGTCGAAGGCCTGCTCGATCAACTTCGAGACGGTCACCATCTCGTATTGCGAAGCACCGTGTACCCGGGAGTCACGCGCATGGTCGAGCGGCTGCTCGTGGCCGCGCACCGGACCATCGATGTGTCGTTCTGTCCGGAACGCATCGCCGAGGGTCACGCGCTCGAAGAGCTGCACACCTTGCCGCAGATCATCTCCGCACGGACCGAGCGGGCGGCCAAGCGCGCTGACCAGCTGTTCAGCGTGATCGCACCGTCGCTCATTCGGCTCGAGCCCGAGGAAGCCGAGGTTGCGAAGCTCTTCACGAACACGTGGCGCTACATCAAGTTCGCGGCGGCCAATCAGATGTTCATGATCGCCAACGACTTCGGGCTCGACTTTGCACGCATCCGTGCCGCGCTGAAGCAGGACTACCCGCGCGCCGCCGACATGCCCGGCCCGGGACTCGCCGCCGGACCGTGTCTGTTGAAGGACACGATGCAGCTCGCCGCGTTCAACAACAACAACTTCACGCTCGGGCACGCGAGCATGATGATCAACGAGGGCCTTCCCATGTACATCGTCGCTCGGCTCGAGCGCGAGTACGACCTGTCGTCGATGACCGTCGGGATCCTGGGAATGTCGTTCAAGGCGGAGTCGGACGACACTCGAGACAGCTTGAGCTACAAGCTGAAGCGCCTCTTGCGGTTCCGGGCGGCACGCGTGCTGTGCACCGATCCCTTCGTCGAGGGCGACATCGAGCTCTGGCCGCTCGAGGATGTTCTCGCCGAGTCCGATCTCCTGGTGATCGCGACGCCGCATGCGGCCTACTCGACCCTCGACGGCACCACCCCGGTCGTCGACGTGTGGAACCTTCTCGGCAACGGCGAGCGTGTGTGACACCTAGCGTCTCGGTCGTCATCCCCGTATACAACGAGGGCGACAGCGTCGTCGCGTGTCTCGATCGTCTCTGCGCGGCGATCACGCTGCCGTTCGAGATCCTCGTCGTGTTCGACTCGCTGGACGACACAACGCGCCCTCACGCCGAGAAGTACGCGCGCGAAGATCCTCGTGTCGTCCCGACGCTGAACACCTTCGGACGGGGACCGGCGCACGCGATCAGGTACGGCATCGAGCACGCGTCGGCCGACGTCGCGGTCGTCACGATGGCCGATGGCTCCGACGATCCCACCCAGGTGGACGCGCTGGCGCGGCTCGTGCAGCGCGGCGTCGTGGTCGCGGCCGCGAGTCGCTACATGGCCGGCGGGAGCCAGATCGGCGCGCCCTTCATCAAGTCGACGATGTCCCGGCTCGCGGGTCTGTCGTTGTGCTGGTTCGCACGCGTCGGGACCCACGACGCGACGAGCTCGTTCAAGGCCTACGACCGGCAATTCGTGAAAGAGGTAGGCATCGAATCCGACGCCGGGTTCGAGATCGCCATCGAACTGGTCGTCAAGGCGCGCCGCCGCCGGCTCCCCGTCGCGGAGATCCCGACGATCTGGCTCGAACGCACCACCGGCACGTCGAACTTCCGTGTCTGGGCGTGGCTCCCCCGGTATCTGCATTGGTATTTCTACGCGTTCGGATCGAGGATCGCATGAGCAGGATCGTCGTCACCGGCTCCGCCGGTTTCATCGGCGGATACGTCGTCCAGGAGCTGTTGGCGCGTGGTCACGAGGTCGTCGGTATCGACAACCACTCGAAGTACGGACCGGTCACACGCTCCTACGACAACGACCCTCGATACCGATTCGTCGCGGGCGACGTGCGCGACGTCGATCTCATGGTCGAGCTGCTCTCCGATGCCGACCACTTCGTTGCGGGCGCCGCGATGATCGGCGGTATCTCGTACTTTCACACCTACGCGTACGACCTGCTGGCGACAAATGAACGCATCATCGCCGCATCGTGCGATGCCGCGATCAAGGCGTTCAACGACGGGCATCTGAAGAAGGTCACGTATCTGAGCTCGTCGATGGTGTTCGAATCCGCGACTTCCTGGCCGTCACCCGAAGGGCAGGAGCGTGAGATCCCTCCGCCCATCTCCTCCTACGGGTTCCAGAAGCTCGCGGTCGAGTACTTCGCGCACGCCGCATCCGACCAGTACGGGCTCCCCTACACGATCGTGCGCCCGTTCAACTGTGTCGGCGTCGGCGAAGCCCGCGCGCTCGGCGAGGTCGAGGTGCTCAGCGGGAACGTGAAGCTCGCGATGAGTCACGTGGTGCCGGACCTGGTGCAAAAGATCGTGAAGGGGCAAGACCCGTTGCACCTTCTCGGTGACGGCACCCAGATACGCCACTACACGTACGGCGGCGACCTTGCCAAGGGAATCGCGACCGCCATCGAGCATCCCGATGCATTGAACGAGGACTTCAACCTGTCGACGAAGGAGTCGACGACGGTGCTCGAGCTCGCGGAGCTGATCTGGCACAAGATCAAGGGTGACGACGTGCCGTTGCGCTGGGTCGCGGACACGCCGTTCGAGCACGACGTGCAGCGCCGCGTGCCGGCGACGGAGAAGGCATCGCGAGTCCTCGGGTTCGAAGCCACGACGAGTCTCAGCGAGATGCTCGACGAGGTCATCCCCTGGGTCACCAACGCGGTGGCCGAGGATCGCATCTAGCGCCGGCTGGTCACCCGCATCCACTGGTACCGAACGCGCCCGAGACGCGGAACACGGACGCGGTGCCGACGTGGAGAACTGGCGCCGCCGCGGGATCCGATCGCGTCCACCGGGCTTCGACCGGCTCGATCGCGCCCCGCGCGTTCGCGCTTACCACGACGAAGTCGTATCGGCCGTCATTGAGGCGCTGTCGCCATTCCCGGCAGCTCCTCACCCGATCGAACGCGCCGTGCGGAGCCTCGTGGCCGACGTACTGGACATGGTTCGACAGGTCCGCGCCGAACAGCGGATACGAGATTCCCAGGCCGGCGAGCGCGATCCGCGCGTCGGACACATGCCGTACCCACCCGTAGAGCGCGGCGAGCTCGGGGCGCGGCGCGCTCGCGTAGGGCGCATCGTGTGCGACGCCCGCGTAGCGATCCGAGAGGTAGGAATGCTGCACGAGCCAACCGCCGAAGGCGCCAATGCCGAGCAGGAGTGCGCAACCCGATGCAACGAGCACTCGGCTCGGACGGCGGGGCACCACACGTGTGAGCACGACCATGACGCCGAGTACCGCGAGCTCCGCCGCGAGTGCAACGGCCACCAGATTCCCGCGAATGTCCGTCCAGTAGAGCGCGTCGTTCAGGAATGCGATCGCCACCAGCGCGGGCAGCCACACCCGTGCGAACTGCGACGTCCGCGACACCACCAGCGGCAGCAGCACGAGCCCGAGCACCAAGGCGGGAAACGCGAACCGCAGGTCGTTGGCGAAGAGGACCGGTCGGCCCTCCGCGCCACCCGCGCCTGACGGCGTCACGAGGTACCCGAGGAAGGAAACGACGCCGACCACTCCCAACATCCGCAAGATGCGGTCTCCGCGCGCCAGCGCGAGCACCCAACCCGTTGCCGCGAGGCCGACGATCACCGGCCACGCCCAGCCGAAGCAATCGTGCAATCCCGGCAGGAACCACGAACGCCAGACGGACACGTCCGCGAGGTAGTGCGCGACCGTGAACGAGCGGTAGGGCTGGGTGAGGCGTGGCGTCGGGAAGGCCAGCGGCCCGATCCCCAGATGAAGCGCGGGAATGGGATTTCCCACGATGACGAGATTGCGCACGTACCAGTAGCCGCCCGTCACGACCAACCACGACAGCCATATCCGGGCCGTCGCGGCCCGACCGCCGCGCCGGGCGACCACGATCACTCCCGCGGTGAGCGCGATGACGGGGATCACCATCGTGAGCTTGGTGCCCAGCGCCAAACCGCATGCGATCGCGGCAAGCGCGGTCGACCTTCGCGAGTCTTCATCGTTGAGGAGCACCGCGACGGCGGCAAGGAAGAGTGCAATGCCCGCGATGTCGTTCGTCGCGCGACCGGCGATGAACGCAACGAAGAGCGGCGTCGACAGCAGGACGAGGACGACTGCGAGTGTCATCGGCGCGACATTGCGCCGCCGCCCCGCGCACCATGCCGCGAGCAGCGCAAGACTCAGCCAACCGAGGTTCATTGCCGGTGAAAGCGTGTCGCGCGCCAAAGCCACCATGCCGACCCCGTGCAGTAGCTCGGAGTTCGCCGGGTGGAACGCGGTGTCGAGGCCGGGGAAGGTGAACGCGAGCGACGTGATGCGGCCGGTCTGGAAGTAGCGAGCCGCGAAGGGCAGGTGGTAGTCGAGCGAGTCGTAGCCCAGCACGCCGGTCCGCAAGGAACCGAACGTGCGCGCGATCCACGGTGTCGTCGCGACGAGCACCACGCCGAAGATCAGCAAATTTTGTCGACTCGTACGCGATCGGTCGCGGTCGCGTACGCGGCGAGCCGGCGTGATCGCCAGCACCACGAGACACGCGACCAGCGCGACGAGGACCAGAGGACCTCGGCGGAGCTGCCCGATGGTTCCCATGACCTGCGCGAGCGTGACCAGCAGCGCGAGGCCGAGGACCGATGCGACCAGCAGACCGGGTGCTCCCGACCACTCGGGAAAGAAGTGATCGCGCAGCCGGCGCGCGGCCAGGGCTACGGCGGCAATGATCGCGACGAGCGCCCCGATGCCGACGAGATACGACTCGACGCTCACGCGCCGCTCACGTGCCGCGCGCGGCCGGCGTGAGGGCGCGGCGTACCTCTGACCCGAGCCCCATCGTCAAGGCGAGGCGCGGTCGGGGTCCCATTGCGAGAGGTCCCGGCCGAGCATCTGCTCGAGCTTCGCGACATCCGCGGCGAAGTACCCGTAGAGCTCCCGTCGCTGTTGAAGCGTCAGCGGCTGCTTCGTGTCGGGGTCGAATCCCCGCCGGTCTCGGTAGCTGAACCGCACGTGCTCCAGCTCGCGAGGCACGAAGTTCGGTGCCGCGCCGACGTGACCGAGTGCCTGCTCGTAGAGACCGCGAGGGTTGCTGTTGACGTCATCGTGCAAGACGACCAGGAGCTGATCCCCGAAGCGTTGGCGAAACGGCTCGAGGCTTGCGGCATACCAGCCACCGCTGACGATTCCGAGCGGATCGCGCTCGGGTGGGATGCCACGGACGTGCTCGAGGAGATCGACGTCCTTCGGGAGCTTGCCGTGCGCAATGTGGTGCACGACGGCCGAGTGCGCGCGGTCGACCGGATCCCGCAGGAGTGCGATCAGCCGGACGTCGGGCACCACGCTCGCGATTCGCTCGACACACACCGGGGGCCGGTGCCGCCAGAACATGTAGCCGGGAGTCGCCTCGCCGACAAACGCCTCGCCCGACCAGCCTTCGAACTGCTCGCGGTACCACGAGGCACCCATTTCCCCGAAGCGCGTGCGGTTGTTGAAGAACTGCACCTCGGTCGAGGCCGCGAAGACATCGGGGTGGAGACCAAGATTGAAACGCAACCAACGCGTCGCGCTCTTCTGCGCGCCGATGATGAGGAAGGTCGGAAGTGGAAGTTCGCGCGAACTCATGGCATTTTTCGTGGCGGTCTGTGCTCGCCGGGACGACGCATGTTATCCAGGTGCCGCGTCGCGCGGGAATGGGCGCGTCGCGTGGGAACGGACCGCGTGTCGCGCGAAGGTCCGCGATGCAGATACTGGGAGCCGACGCGCTGACATCGGGTCGTTCGGGAGCGAACTACTGTGACGCGTGATGGAACGGTATGCCGGCGATGGACCCGCGCGACCGACCGCCTCGCCAGAGCTGTCCGTGGTCGTGCTCGCGTGGGACAACCTCCATCACACACGGGCGTTCGTCGACTCGGTACGACACCACACGGATGTTCCGTACGAGCTGATCATCGTCGACAACGGATCACAGCATGACGCCGCGGAGTATGCGCGCGCGGCCGCGGATCGGGCGATCCTCAATCCGGAGAATCGAGGTTTCGCCCGGGGCATGAACCAGGGCCTCGCGGGCGCTCGGGCCGAGTTCGTCGCGTTCTGCAACAACGACACAATCCTTCCGACCGCCTGGGCGTCGCGACTCCTCGAGACGGCGCGCGCCAACCCGCGTGCCGCGATCGTCGTTCCTGCCCTGACCGTGGCACCGAATCCCGTCACCGTGCGCTCCGAGCCCGGCGACACCGTGGAGGTTCTGGACCCGTTCTCGGCGCCGCCCGCCGGCGTCATCTATGTGATGCGGCGCGAGCTGGTGGCCGCGCTGGGCAACTGGGGCGAGGAGTACGAGATCGCGAGCGGGGAAGACGTCGATCTGTGCTTCAAGGTTTGGACGAACGACCTCGATGTCGTCTTCGATCAGCGCG
This sequence comes from Acidimicrobiia bacterium, assembly GCA_038238245.1. Classification (GTDB taxonomy): domain Bacteria; phylum Actinomycetota; class Acidimicrobiia; order IMCC26256; family PALSA-610; genus DASQHW01. The sequence continues at coordinate 147,404 of JBBRXX010000003.1, read as the reverse complement.
TGCTGGTGGTGCACGTCGGGCACGCGACCGCTTCGCGGCTCGACGACTCTCAGCAGCTCTGGGCCCTCAACCGCCGCCGCTTCCTTGCCACGTGGATGGGGGCGGACGATCCGCCGCGACTCGCGTCGTGTGAGCCCGAACGCTTCGCTCGGAACCGCGCGACGGCGCGGGCGGTTGCCGGCTGGATGGAGAAGTACTTCACAATTCGGGATCGGCATCGCGACCAGGGAACCACGGGTCGCTCCCGTGCACAGAGCCCTCGCGCACGCACGATGCGAGCGGCTTCGCGTTCCTTGCGGCACCTACGGGCGATGCTCACCGAGGGCCGCGCTGATCGACCGTGAGCCGACGGCGAACATCACGACGACGCCGCAACCGTCTCGAAGAACTCCAGCGTCGCTCGTGCCGCACGTGTCATCGAAGAATTCAAGCTCGTCGCGAGGCCGTCCTCCCGTAGGCGTTGGTGGAGCGCGTCGTCCGAGAGCAGTCTCAGGATCGCTTGGGCGGCGGCGCCCGGGTCGTGCGGCGGAACGAGCAGGCAATTCTCCTCGTCACGCGCGTACTCGCGCACGCCCCCGACGTCCGTGAGCACGGACACCGTGCCGCACGCCATTGCTTCGAGGGCGGGGAGCCCGAACGCCTGGAAGTCGGAACCGTCGAAATGCACCCGCGCGCCCGAGTAGAGCCGGGCCAGATGCTCGTGATCGGTGATGACACCCTCACCGCGATACGGGAAGGGCAAAGTGAGGTCGCCGAGGTCCTCACCGAAGAGCACGATGTCGACCGACGGCATCGCCTCGTGCACCTTGGTGAGTGCCGCGACGACTCCATCGAAGCCGCGGCGAGGGGTACGGGGTCGCGCCATCGCCAACACGACCGGGCGAGCGGCGCGTTCGACGGGCCGGGGATAGAAGAAGCCGAGATCCAAGCCGGGCGGAATCTTCTCGGACGCGGACCCGTCCCGCTCCAGAAGGTCGCGCAGCCACTCGGACGTCACGATCTTGTGCGGGATCAAGCCGTACGTCTGCTTGACGCGCGCGCGCTTCTCCACGTCCGCCTCGGGATAGAACCAGGCCTCGTAGTCCTGCACGAAGTACGCGGCATGTTTCGCGCGACCGGCGTCGACGAGCTGTCGGACCCAAGGGGCGCTGCTCCAATGCGTGGCGACGGCGATGTCGGTGTCGTCCATCCGCTTCGTCATGTCCTCGGCGCTGCGGAACACTCGTGGACGAAGGAGCAGCCGCCACCGGAACACCTCGCGCCGCGCGTCCTTGAGCGCCGCGATGCGGGCATCGACACCGAGCGATCTCAGCTCGCTCACGATCTGCATCACGACGAGCGCGCCGCCACTGAGCCGTAGCTCGGGCAACACATATGTGACGCGCAGCCCGTCCCGCGCCGGCACCGCCTCGACTGATCCGCGCCCGGCCGCGAGCCGCGCCCGCCAACGCTCGATCACCGCCTTTCGCGCGAGGATCTCTCCGGGCGCGTGGAATATCGCCTCCTTGCGCAGCAGGCTCCGCGCGACGCGAACGAGTCTCGTTCCGAGGCGGAATCGCAACGACGTCACGACCGCCGCGCCGTCGCGCTGCGACTGGTCGAGCAGCTCGAACAACGCGAAGTTGGCAGCGGAGAGCTCGACCGCTCCTCGGTGCACGTCCTGCAGCGCGTCCAGGAGCACACGGCGGCCCGCGAGCCACGGCGCCACTCGAGTCGCACAGTTGGACGGCAGGAACGCGCCGCCACCGTGTCCCGTCGCGCACCACAACAACGCCCCGTCGGGGTCGGCCTGCGCGGCGATCTCGGCCAGCGCGCATCGAACACCCTCCTTGGCGCCCTCCCTCCGCTCGAGCAGCAAACCCGACCCGGGATCGATGTCGACGTAGAGAACGGGGGGCTTGTCAGCATGGGTTGCGTAGTGGTCGACGAGGTTCGCGCCGAGCGCGCGGAGCGTGTGCCAGTTCGGCTGCCCGCGTACCCAGATGACCTCCGGCGCGCGCTCGGCCGCAAGGGCCAGCTCGTCGGGCCGGCAGGACGTCACGACGGCGTCGCGGCGGATCGGGAGGGCCGGATCGGCGCCAGGCGTCTCATCGATCCAGCAGACGAGCACCGACGACAGCTCCAGCGCGTCGAAGAGGGGCTCGAGAATCGCTCGCCGGGCAAGATCGTCCGCCGCCGCGGGGAGGCTCGCGCTCGTCGCGGTTTCCGTATCCGGACCCACGACGCTCCCTTCGCTTCTTCGTTCCGCAGGTCGGCGCAGGGATGGAAGCCTACGACCCCGGCGACGCACGGGCTGCCGTCGGCCCGAGCGCGGTTCAGGGCTCGGGACCGTCGAGCGTGAGCAGGTCGCGCGCGACCAGTGCGTCGACGAGGTCGAGGAGCTGCGCTTCGACCGTCGCGATCGGCTGCTCGGAGCGCGCGGCAAACGAGCGTGCGATGTCGCCAAGAGTTCGAGTTCCGTCACACGCAGACCAGAACGCGGCCGCGGGCACGTTGAGGTGGTGCAGCATCTCCGTCGCCGAATCGAACGCGACGATCTCGTCGTCGAGCACGACCGGCTCGATCCCCGCGCGTCGTCGTGGCCGTGTCACCATCCGCGCGGCGCGGAGATCGTCCATCACCGTTCCAGCCTCTCCGACGCGCCGACCCGCCGCCTGAACTCCGCGGAGATCACCCGGGCCGCGTCGTCGAGATCGTCGTACTCGAGCCGGTAGCACTCGCAGCCCTGCAACATCCGTGCGAGCAACAGCAACGCCTCGGTCCCGGCGTCGAGAAACGAGAACGCCTGCTCCGCGAGCGCCATGGCGGCTTCCGCGCGTGAGAGTGGAGACATACGAGCGCTGCTCGCCGGCACCCGGCACGGCAGGATCACCATTGCGGGCGCGCGCGCGGTGCCGACGCTCCCTCCCAGCTCGGCTGGGATCACGTAACGCACCGTGGAGGCGAGCTGGGCGCCCGGCGGCACCGGTGCGAGCTCCGGAAACAACGACCACACGTCCTGGTGCAGCGCGATGGGCTTCGGATAGGGCAGGACCGATCCCGTGTCGGGATCGAATGCGACGGCTTCATCGGTCAGGTACCGCCACCCGGCGCGCACCAGTGCCGCGACGAGCGTCGACTTTCCCGCTCCCGATCGCGCCGCGATGACAATCGCGCAATTCTCGACCTCCACGGCGGCCGCGTGGAGGAGAAGCACCTGCGGTCGCGTCCGTATGACGCCCTGGTTGACCTCCCACACGACGCGATCGATCAGTGACGCGCGCGTCGCCGTGTCGAGCACGGGAACGTCGTCGATGTACAGCCTGAAGCGATCCTCGCTGCTCTCCGCGGTGCAGTCGAAACGTCGGCGAGTCCCGGGGACGTCCTCCGAAGCGCACGCCGAGTACGCAGTGTCGAACACCGCCTGCAGATCGGGGTCGTCGACGGCCAACGAGAACGCGAACCCGAGACATACGAACGATCGCTCGACGCGGCCCTCCGCCGACGACGGGCTGTCGGCGCCGATCATCGTGCCTGCCTCCAGCGGCGTTGCAGCTGGAGCGCCCGCCGCCAACGCTGGACGTAGGTACCGTCTCTCTCACGCAGGTATGACCGCGTCGGGACGAGGAGCGCGCGTGCGTACGCCACCTTGCGCCGAATCCCACGGAGCGCCCACACCCCCGTTGCCGCCCGCGCCGCGTAGCTTGCGTCGGGCGAGATGTACACGGCAAGCGCCGCTCGTTCGAACGCATCGGGCCGGTACGAGTCTGTCCAGTCGCGCAGCGGTTGCGGCACCTCGATCGGCAGCAACGAAGCAGTGAGGACCAGTGCGCGTTGCAACACGGCCCGACCGCGCCAACGTTTCGCGAGAGAGAGCACATGGTCGACATCGACCGATGCGGTGCACAAGAACTCGGCGATGTCGCGCAGTGTCGTGTAGCGCGGCGCACGATCGCCGAGTGCCGCGTGATAGCAGACATGAAGGAACGTGAGATCGGGACCCGGCACCGGAATCTCGACTCCACCCACGACAATGGTGCGCGGATCCTCGAACAGCTCCTGCGCGTCGATCGCCAATCCGAAAGGACCCGCGACGAATACTCGATGCACGTCGAGCTCGAGACCGTCCCTGGTGACGACGCACACACCCTTGCCGAACCTCGAGGTGAATCGGGTGCGAGGCTCTTGGTAGCGGGGACGCCCACCTCTGGCCGTGAGCAACGCGATCGCATCGTCGAATCGGTCCGCCGCCACGAGCACATCGACGTCGCCGAACGACCGGAGCGCGGGTTGCGCATACAGCGTGCGCGCCACGGCAGGACCCTTCAGCGCACGGTGCGCGATCCCGGCGCCCGCGAACATGCTGCTCGTCTCGGCGAGCAGACGCTCGAGCACGAGGTCGAGCGCCAGCGCTTCCTTGTGCCGTCGAGCTGCCGCCTCGCGTTGCTCGGGTGTGGCCCGGATCGCGCCCGAATCGAGCGCGGCGACGAGGTATCCCGGGATGCGCTGGGCGGTCACAAGATCGAGCAGCTCGGCCATCGTGTCCGCGTCCGGCGCCTCGCTCGACGGACGCGCCTCGGCTCCCGGCAGGCCGGTCGCGGCGACGATTCCCAGCAACTGGCGCGCGTGCTCGGTCGTCATCGCGCGTTACGGCACGGCCGGGGGACGAGCATGCCGCTGCCCTGCAATGTTTCGACGAGCGACGCCACTTCCGTGCCGACGCGCTCGACCGGCGCGCCATAAGACGTTGCGAGCTCTTGCGCGACGTCGTCGACAGATCGCGGAGACGCGAACGCGTTCCATATCGCGATCGCCGTGCCCCGGAGCGCGAGCGGTGACGACCCCTCGGTCCCGAGCAACAGCACGCAGTCCGCGGTCCTCCGCACGAACACGCGCGTTTCGTGGACGTACGCCGCGACGGGACTACACCCAGCCCCTCCCATTGCGATCTCCCCACGAGTTCGCGGACGGTACGTCTATTATGTCACCCGTTGCGCAAGTGTGAAATCGCAGCGCGCGCGGGATGATAACGGCGCGAGGTGTGACATTCACTGTGACGGGGGAATGGGGACCCAGTGGGGAATGTGGAAGATTCTGTCTGCGCACCGGACGACAGCACGCCACCTGACAGCGCATCACTCGAGGGAGACGAACCGCCCGGACCGGTCGAGGTTGCCGCGGCGGGCCTTTCGCGCCGGGCCTTCGTACGCGGTGGCTCCACGGCGATGGGTGTCGGTGCGGCGCTCGTGTGGTCTGGTCCCGCGATCCGCAGCATAAGGCTCGCCGCGAACGCCGGCAGCCCGATGCCACCGACGACCACCGAGACGGTCTTCCCGGGCGGGAGCACGATCCCGATGAGGGAGGCCTCGCCGTCGTCGGTGCCCCAGAGCGGGTCCACGACCACCACGACGGCGGCGCCCGATCCGGCGAGTGCGGACGACACCTTGCCCTTCACCGGCGCCGCGATCGCGACGACCGCGGCGGCGGGTGCGGGCGCCATCGTCGCGGGCCGGGCTCTGATGGCGGCGCGTCGTACTCCGACCGAGCGCTAGTCACGCGCGCGGGCACGACGCAGCGCTCGACGGAGACCCCGGCGAGGAGAGCGGCGTGAGGTCGTAGATGATTCCGTCGGCGCGCTTCACCACGACGGTCAGCCGGACCTTCTGCGCGAGCTGGCCGGGGGTGTACAGGTACGGTCGGGGATTCGGGAGGAACCAGATCAGTTGCACGCGGGCATGGCAACCGACGAAGCGTACGAAGTCGCCGAGCCTCCCTGTCTGGTCATCCGATTGGAAGTACGTCCTCGCGACGCTCGAGCGGACATCTCTGCTCGCGAACAGGCTCACGGCGGGAACGTCATTGCTGAACGCCGGTATCGACACGTCGAGCCGCTTCACGTCTTTCAGGATCTGGGAGTCGTGGTAGCGCGCACTGGCGTAGCCGCCGGCTCCGTCCTGTGCGGAACGCACGGCCCGCGCCGCGAACCAGACGACGTTGAGTGCCACCCACGCGGCGGCGACCACGGTGATCGCACGCCGAACATCTGCACTTCTGACCCGTTGGCGAACGTGCTCGAACATCCACGCGCCGATCACGACGGCCGGCACGAACACCGGGACCATGAAGCGAGTGTTGCTGATCGCCCCGAACGCGATGACCGAGGCAGAGCCCGCCAGGTAGACGACGTAGACGACGACCAGAAGCGTCAGCGGAAGCATCGAGCGCCAGTCGGCCGGGAGACGGGCTCCGTCGAGTCGCAGGCGAACGGCGAAAACGCCTGCGAAGAGGAGCGCTGCGATCAACAGCAGCAAGCGAACCGCGCTCGGCCCTTCATCGGTGAGCAGCCAGGTCGCCACCTGTTTTGCGATACGCGACACGTTCGTGAAGACCGAGACCGATGCGCTCGCCCGGTGCCCGAATGGATCGCTGCCCGCATCGACGTTGCGGATCATCCACAATATGGGCGCGCTCAGCGCGACGGCCGCGAACACCGCGCCGCGCAGAACCGCGAAGACGCGGCTTCGTCGCCATTCCGCCGCGAGGATCACGATCGCGCCGACCGCGACGAACACCACGCCGATATAGCGAAGATAGAACGCAGCCCATACCAGGGCCACGGCTCCCGCGAGCAGGGCGACACTCCGCGGCCGGCGCGCCAGCGCCTCGATGACCAGTGCGAATCCGAGGAGCACCGGCAGGAAGAGATGCTCGCTCAACGCCTTCTCGTACACGTCGAGCAACACCGCCGAACAGCCGATCACGACGGTCGCAGCGACACGGATGCCCGGCGAGCGGACGTGGCGACCCAACAGGACGTAGCCGAGCACCACGGTCACCATGAACGCCACGACGCTCAAGACACGAGCCGCGTCGATCGCGTCCATGCCCAACCGCTCAGCGAGTGAGAGTGTCGCGGAATACGCCGGCGGGAAGTCCGTGATTGCCGTCCCACCACGCGTGTACCCGTGACCATCGGCGAGACTGCGGGCCCCTGTCACGTACACGACCGAATCCGGAGTGAGCCCGATGCCGTACCGTGCAGTCGCGAGCAGCGTGCCGAGAGCCGTCGTCCCGAGCAAGACCGGTATTACACGCCACAGCTTCGCACCGGCCGTCGCTGGGTTTCGAAACCTTGTAGCCGGCACCGCGTCGTCACTCCCTGGCGACCTCGTAGAGCCGCGCTGACCTTGGCTGCGAACGTTACGCGACGCCGGCAATCTTCGCGAGGTGGGCACAGGATGTCCAAAGGGCGTTCGGCGGGGGCGGCACGATAAGAAATGCTCATGTCAGGCTGCGACATGCCGGAGGCGCCGTGAGCTCGGCTGCCGCACCACCGCGGAGGCCGACGACGCGCGCTCGCGTCGGCACGTTCCTTCGCAGCGAGCAGCGGTACCTCGGATGGTGGGTGCTCATCGTCGTCGCGATCGCCCTGCGCATCGCGTGGTCCGCCTGGATCGCACACGCGCACCCGGGTGCGGTCACGAGCGGAGACACACCCGGCTACCTCGGCCCTGCACGCGCCCTCCTCGAGAAGGGCCGATTCAGCCTGTCGCCTCAGGACGCGACGCCGATGTTCCTGCGCACCCCCGGCTATCCGGGGCTTCTCGCCGCGATCTTGTGGGTGACAGACAGCCGGTGGTCCATCAGCCCGATTCAAGCGGCGCTGAGCGTGTTGCCGGTGCTGTTGACGGTGTTCGTCGGGCGACGCGTGATCGGTCCGACTGCTGCGATGCTCGCGGGAGCGTTCGTTGCGCTCGACCCGTTGCAGTTCGCGTTGTCGGGCACGATCCTCACCGAGACCCTCGCCACATTCACGCTCGTCGGCATCGTCGCCGTCGGCGTCGTCGTGTTCGTGCGTCTGCCCGCGCAGGTGAAGACGCGCGACTTCTTTGCGCTCGGCGCGTTGGTCGCGGCGGCGACCATGGTGCGACCGACCACCTACTACTTCCCGCCGATCGTCGTCGTGCTGCTCGTGTGCAGGTTCTGGCGCGTCGGCGTGCAGCGGTTGGTCGTCTTGCTGCTGGCGTTCGTCCTGCCGATCGTCGTCGTGGTCGGCGGCTGGCAGTTGCGCAACCACGACGCGGTGAACTCGTGGCAGCTCTCGGGCTCGGCCGCGGTCACCGTCTACTGCTACAACGCGGCGGCCGTCGAGGCGAAGGTCACGAATCGTGACCTGGGGACGGCGCGGGAAGAACTGGGCTGTCACCCCGGCGGGTGGGACGATCTCACCGAGTCGTGCCCGTCCTGGTGGGGATGCGACGCGCCGCACAGGCTCGCGAATGGTCCCGGGTTCGACGAGATGAGCAGTCGTGGCTTCCGAATCGTCACGCGGCACCCGTTCCAATCCGTCGAGATCGTGCTGGAAGGCCTGGGGCGCGAAGTCTTCGGACCGGGCGCCGACACTGTGGGCAGATTCCTGTACGTTGACTCGTCACCGCCGCTGACCGCGGCCCTGTTCGTGTGGAACCTTCTGGTGTGGTCGCTCGCGCTCGTCGGCGCCGTCGTGGCGCTGCGCTCGTCGCTTCGTGCGTTCTGGGTCTTCCTCATGACCGTTCTCGTGTACGTGTTGGTGATCTCGGCCGGCTCCGAAACGAGCGCTCGGTTCCGAACTCCGCTCGTTCCACTGATCGCGCTCCTGGCGGCGGTCGGCGCCCAACGCATTGTTCGGAGCCGGCGCGAGACGCGCGCTCGTCGCCGTGTGCGGACGACCGCGCCGGACGGTCCTTGAGCTCGCTCCGGCGCGTCGGCATGCGCCACCGCAGTATCGTTTTCGCCATGGACGCTGCGGAGACGCCCGAAACCGAGCGACTTCGCCGCCATCTGCGGGCGGTGAGTGCAGTGAACCGCCAACTCCACGCCCAGCTCGAGGGTGGCACCGTGCGACTCGCGGAGGGCGCAGGCGCCAGCCAGGACGATCCACTCGGGACGCCGGAAGGTCTCGACGGCGGGCTCGCCTCGATCACCGTTCGCCGGGCAACCGTTGCGAGCGCATGGCTCGAGCAGCTGCAGCTCCGGGGGGGCGGCAAACCCTCGCTCGTGCGCACGCCCAAACGGGGCATGTTCGTCATCGAGGGAACGCTGAGACGCCAGATCAAGTCCGGGCTGATCTTCCTCGCCCTGGCCCGCGTGTTCGGCGAACCGCGACAGATGCGTGACTCGGAGCTCGAGCGCTTGGAGGAGGGTCCTCCGGTCGAGATCCTGGAGGGCGGCACGGGCCCCGCGTTCGTCGTGGTCGGGGGACGCCGCTGGCCCATCCGTGGACTCCCCTTGCCGTACCTGGTGAGCACCCGCGAGATGTTGAGCGTGCCCGAGGCCGAAGCGCTGAACGTCGCGGCCGCGCTCGCCTCGCCCTCCACCCGGATCAAGCGGCTGCGAGCGGTCGTGGCGCGTGAGGGTCTCGGGCGCGGTGGGGTCATTCTTCTCGGCAAGGCCACCCGCCGGGGCTGGCGCAAGGCCATCGGCCGGTCGAAATAGACGCGTCCTCGTGTCAGGCGCCCTCGTGTCAGAGGCCCCGTGTCAGAGGATCGCTGCGGAGACGTTGACCTCGGCCTCGCGTGAACCGCGATAGAGCGACGCGTATCGATGCGCCGTGTCGGCGACGGTTTCGAGCGGGACCTCGAGCACACGACGCGTCACCCGCAGCACCTCGTCGCGGCCGCGGTCCAGGCGATCGATCAATGCTGCGATGCTGGCGTGGTCCATGGGATCGATCGTCCAACCCACGCCGTACGCCCCGATGCGCTCGCCGAGCGCGCCGTAGCGCGCGCCGATGACGGGGAGCCCGGCGGCGAGGGACTCGCTCATGACGATGCCGAACGTCTCCGCGTACGGACCCGGGAGCAGCACGATGTGTATGCCTGCGCGCCGCAACAGCTCGGGCAGGTACTCGTGGTCGTACGGACCGTGCGAATGCAGCTGCGCCGACGCGGGCTCCTTCAGCTCACCGAAGTGATGAATCTCCACCGATGACTCGCTGAACGCCTCGACGAGTGCGTTGACCGCATCGAGACCCTTCTTCCCCCAACCGAGCCCGACGAACGCGACCCGAAGCGGCTCTTCGAGGATGAGATCGGCGTCGGGCTCACGTCCGCGCCGGCCGAGTCGGATGACCGAACCGTGCTCGATGAGCTCGACACGCGACGGCGCGGGATCGTAGACGCGAAGGAAGTAGTCGGCCGCGCTCTGACTTGCGAACACCCAGGCGTCGACGGTGTCGAGATGCTCAGTCGTCGTCGCACGGAAGTCGCGGAGGTATCCCACCGAAAGACGCGGGTTCATCGGCGAACCGGGCATCGGCGAGGTCGCGATCGACTCGAGACATCGATTGCACACCGACAGATCGTCGGGTATGCCGCACGGGTCGACTCTCTTGTAGAGAAGCGAGAAGTTCGGGCACGCGAGGAAGAGGTCGTGGACCGAGCAGATCACTTGTCCCGGGAAGCCGGCCAGCACTTCCAGTGGCGCCAGTGAGTGACCAATGAGGTTGTGTATGTGCACGGCGTCGAAGTGGAACATGTCGAGCGCCATCGCCAGCGCCGCGCCGGCCATCTCGTCGCTCACGCGCGTCACTTGCTGCGGGCCGCCCGGAAGCAGGAATTCCCGCTCGACGGGCACGCCGCCGACGTTCCATCGCGAGTGCAACACGAATCCGGACTGGACGGGATGCAGGACGGAAAAGTCGAACTCGTCGTCGAGCGCGCTCATCAATCCGTTCATGAACGCTTCGGTGCCACCCGTCGCGCCGGGAGGGCTGTGCACGATATGCAGTACGTGAGGTCGGGCACCGCGACGCTCGCGCAGCCCGAGCTCGAGCGCGGCGAAGGGAACATGCAGGGGATCGTTGATCCGCTCGCGCCGGTTCGTCGGACGAAAGAAGGGATAGCGCCCGTCGAGGATCGCCGCGCTGCGCCGCCAGCCCTCGCGTTGGTCGTCGTCACCGAACGAGCCGCCGCCGCGGTGGTACACGAACGTCGAGTCCTCGATGAGGTGTCGCATGCCGAGCCGTGTGGCGCGGAGGCAGAAGTCGACCTCCTCGCCATAGCCGCGACCGAAAGTCTCCTCATCCAGGAGACCGCACGCGTCGAGCGCCTGGCGCGTCGTGTACATGCAGAACCCGACGCCGGTGATCACCTCGGGGCGCAGCTCCAGCGAGTGCTCGGCGACGAATACCGCGCATTCCTCGATGCGTGGTGTCGGCGTGTCGAGCTCGAATGCTTCGATCACCGTCTCGGGCAGCGTGCAGATCGATCCATGATTGGCGAGCGGCGTCACCGTGGCGACGTCGGCAAGCGCGGCCGCGTCCGCGAGTCGATCGAGCCAGCCCGCGGTGACGGCCGTGTCGGCGTTCAGGATCACGACGTCGGCGTCCGCGCGCTTCAGCCCGATGTTGACGGTTTTCACGAAACCGAGGTTCTCCGGGTTGCGCAACACGGTCACCGGCACGGGCGCGGGCTCGGAGCCGACGCGGTCGAGATACGCGGACACCGCCGGCTCCGGCGAGGCGTCGTCGATGATCAGGACCTCGAACGGGACATCGCTGTCCGCGGCGTGCCGGATCACGCTCTCGATGCAACGGCGAACGTCCTCGAGCCCGCGATAGACCGGGACGATGACGGTGACCGGCGAACGCGGCTTCATTGCGCGGTCTCGTAGAGCGCCCAACCCATGAGCCGATTCACGACCGTCCTCGATGCCGCCGAGCTGTCGACCGCATCGGAGCGATCGCTCGCCTCTTTCGCGCGCGACCCGCGTCTTGGCGGAGAATCGAGGACATGTCGCAGCGCGGCCGTCCACTGCTCGGGCTCTTCCGGTGCCTGTACGACAAGCGGCGGCGACGCGTGCCCGTCGATCACGATGCGCGCCGCCAACGGCAGCACGGTCGGGACCGCGGCATGACTCGCTTCGACATACGGGCGTAGATCGTCGGCGATCAACCCGCCCTGGATGTCAGGAGTCCAGAGCTGCACGGTCAGCCCGGCGAGGATCTCCGGTTCCAGCTCGCCCGACTCGACGAGATAATCGTGGCCACGCAGTGCCGGTGGCACGTGTGCCGCATCGCCCACGACGAGCACCCGTACGTCGAACCGATTGGCCAAGACCTTTGCGACACCTTCGGCCGCCTCCTCGCGTGAGGCGCTCGCGGACATCCCCGTGCCGAGATGCCATCCGATGACGGCTTCGGCTTGCGCGTCGAAACCACGGCGGGCGTGCCTGAGCTCAGCGGCGCGCCGGCGCGTCAACATCGTGGGCACGACGAGCGCGCGCACCCCGAGGCTGCGGAGCGCGCTGTGCATCGCGCCGCCCGATGACGTCGCGAGCCCGCACGCGACTGCGAGCCGGGCCGCGTCATCGGTCAACACGGGCGGAGTCGAGAGATCGCGCGGCCCCACATCGAACACCGTCGGCCGTTGCGCCTCTTGCCGAACCGAAACGAGCCCGCTGACCGCGTCGACGTCGTCGATGCCCGTGAGCATCACGAGCGAGGCCGCCGTCACGCCTGCGGGAAGGTCGCGGTCGATCGGCAGCACGGCGACGGTGAGGCCAACCGCGGACATGTGGTCGACCAGGGCGTCGACCCGCGCCGCGCCCGACGCGTCCAAGGACCCCGTGACCACGGCGCAAGTGCGACGCGCGTTGGCCAGCTCTCGCGCTTTCCGGCTGTGCGAGATCGTGCGCTTCTCGGGAACCGCGCCATCGACCGGCGGTGCCGGTTGGGGCCCCGCGCACAGGCGTCGAACGAGCGCAGAGAAGGCGGTCGCGTCGATGCGCCGGCTGATCCGCGCGCGCACACGGCCGGACGAACGTCCGATCTGCCACGAGACGAGCTCCGCGCCGGCCCACAGCTCACGATCGAGCTCGATGACCACCGTCGAGCGCTCGTCTCGACACCAGTGCTGGGCCAGGGCGGATGCCTCCGGGTCGAGCGCGACCACGGCGTCGGGCGAAAGGGTCCGCATCGAGGCTTCACAGGAGAGGAGCGGGCACGTCAGATGGAGCCCGCCCGCGATGATCGGCAGTGCGAGCCGGGCCTCGACGTCGCGACGGATACATCGGTTCACCAGCCGGCGCGCCCAGTCGGCGAGCTTCGCGTCCTCCTCGGTTCCGACGAACACCACGATCGGGCGGCGCGGGAACGGCGAACGCCCGAGCTCCGACGCGACCCGTTGCTCTTCGATCGGTTGCCACGGGTCGTGGACGTGCGCGCCGGGATCGAGAACCAGCGGCCCGCGGCCGACCTCGACGACCTGCTCGGTGACCTCGAACTCGACGCCCGGCCGCAGCAACATCGCGCCCCGGGCCGACGTCGAGGGCAGCTCGATCGCGTGGCCCGGCGGCTCGAGTGATCGCCACTCCGCACAGACCCGGTAGCTCGCGCCGGCCGCCAGAGGGCCGATCGCCGCGACGACTCCCGCGATGTGCGGTGACGCCCGGTCGAGCTGGCGCTCCAGGCGCTGCCGGGCGACCTCGTCGAGCACGAGACCCGCGGGCACGACGAGACGCGGCTCGCCGTCGGACGGCGACCCCGCGTCGGCATCTTGGCGCGCCTCAGGCTGCCGCACTGCACTCCTGCTTCCTGCACTCCGACGTCGGCCGGGTGAATTCGGTTTTTCCGGGCATCCTGTCGGCCGATTCCCCGCGGACGGGACCTTGCCGTCCCGACAGCGTAGAGAGCGCCAAGCGAGGGTTGCCACCTGTGTCCGGACCGGCCGGCCGGTGCAGCGGATATCGTGCCCCGGACCCCGCACGGAGGAAGGCAAGGAGAGCCCAGGCGACGCCCGGATGGATTCGCACGAACTCCCGCTCCCGACCTTTCTCATCATCGGCGCCCAAAAGAGCGCGACGCGATGGCTGCGCCTCAATCTCGGGCTCCACCCCGACGTCTTCTCGGCGTCGCGCGAGCTCGAGTTCTTCAACAACCGCGACCGATTCGAGCAAGAGGGCCTCAGGTCATATCGAGCCCAGTTCGAGGGCTGGGCGGGCCAGTCCTTCGTCGGCGAGGCGACGCCCGGCTACATGTTCTGGCACCACAATCCCCGTGTGCTCGCGGAGCGCATCCGAGAAACGGTCCCCGAGGTGCGGCTGATCGCGATCCTGCGGAACCCGGTCGACAGGGCGCAATCGGCCGTGGTGCACCACATCGAAGGTGGATCGCTGGCCCCCGGAGCGAAGGTGCTGGACGTCGTGCGGCGAACGCCACCCGACCGCGATCCGCTGGGCATCGTCTCCGGAGGCTGGTACGCCGCGAGCCTCGAGCCGTACCAGGAGTACTTCGGTGAGCAACTGCTCGTGGTGCTCCACGACGATGCCGACGACGACCCGCGCGGCGTGTACGACCAGGCACTGCGGCACGTCGGGCCGCCGGCCGACTTCTTTCCTCCTGAGCTCGAGCGGGTGCGTTTCAGCTATCAGCAGCGGACCTCGGCGGAGACCCCGCAGCTGACGCTCGACGAGCGACGCGAGCTGTACGACTTCTTCGCGGACGACATCCGGAAGCTGGAGAAGATGACGGGGCGTGACCTCTCGCGGTGGGAGCCCGACGCTTGGTGACGTGTGGCGCCTGCCGTGTGAGACACGCGCGTCAGCCGTCGGGTCGCTCCACCGGCTGGGGCCCGGGCTCGGGCCGAACGGATCTGTCGACGCCGAGGGACGCAAGCTGACGGTCCCGCTGCCGGAGTGTTTCCTGCAACCTGACGGTCATTGCCCGGGACTGCGCAAGGAGATCGCTGTCGAGCGGCGGGCGGAGCCAGCCCCGCGCCAGTGCCTCGGTGACGGCGGACGGCAGCAGATCCAGGTCGACCCTGCCGTTGTTCCATACCGCTCGGGCGACGGCCATCAGCGACCCGCCCGCGCCGGCGGACCCGGGCTCGCGATGGTGACGGAGCGACGGGTCGAGTCGCGCGAGCGCGGACGCCTCCGCCGCGGCGTCGGGCGCCGCGATGCCGAGGTGCGCGGCGATCGTCCGGAGCGTGCGCGGGAGATCGTCGAACACGTCGCCGTACCGCACGAGCAGGTGTCCCGGGTCGTTGGCCGTCGCTGCGAACAAGTAGCGCAGCCAGAGCCCCGCGGCCTGTGGACCGTCGACGCGGTACCTCCGCGCACCGAGGGAGGCCGCGACCTCGTCGGGGTCGCGCACCGGGACGATGGTCGTCGCGATCGGCGTGACGAGACGCCACAGCGGGAGCAGCACCGAGAGCCGCGGGTCCTTGAAGGCGATCAACGGCGGGCGCTCCCCGCTCGTCCCGAAAGAATCGTCGAGCACCTGAAGCGCGCGCGACCGGAAGGGGGCAAGGCCGGGATCGTTCTCCCAGCCGGGGTCCAGCACGGGCGGCGCGTCCCACGCGCCCCCCAGGTGTGCGAGGAGCTCCTGGTTGAGATCGAGGATCGATTGGACCTCGTAGTAGCCCGCGGGATTGTCGGGACCGGGCCGCATGAGCCGATCCGGGTCACCGAGCGAGATGCCGAGTGCGCCCAGCGCGCTGGCGACGAAGGACGTTCCACTGCGGTGCATGCCCGTCACGCAGACCGCCGTCGAGGCGCCGGCGCCGCTCATCGTTCCTCCGAACTGCCCGGCGAGGGAGGGGGGTTGCACGTGCAGGATACTTGTGTCCCATGATGTCCCCGTGCCCGACCAAGAACAGTTCGACCGCGCCGAACGCGTCACACACGTGTTGAGCCGGCTCGACGGCTGTGACGTGACCGTCCTCGCCCTCCTCGATGCACTTTCGATGTCGGGGCTCAAGCTCGTCGACGACAAAGGCGGCGACGCGGGCGAGGCATACCGGCATGCCGCCGAGGAGATAAGAGGTGAATGAGGTCTCACTGCGCGAATCAGCCGTTCTGACGCCATGAACAACCGCGCCACGATCGCAATCGCAACGATCTTCGGCCTCATCGGCATCGCGCTGTTGCTGGTCGCGGCGTCGACGGCGCTGCGCCATTTCGAGTTCAACAACTTCGACTGCGGCAGTGTCATCAGCGCCAAGGACCCGCGTGACCTGATCCCGCGGCGGGCCCCCGTCCCCCTCCGAAATGTGAACGCCAACCGGCAGTGCGAGAAACTCCGGACGAGCAGAAGCGCCAAGGCGACGAAATACCTCATCGCCGGCGCCATCCCGCTTCTGGTGGCCCTCGCCGTGCCGTCGGTGGTCAGGATCTCGAGGCGGGCGCGCTACCGCCGGCCGACCTGACGCCGGCGTAACGCGCAGTTTTGACCCGTTTGAGCATCGTCGGGCCCGGTGCCGCGTCCATGTCCATCAGCGGATTTGCTAGACCTTCGGCCTCGAACCCTTGGCGCAAGGAGCACACGTGGCGGAGTCGACGTTCGGCGACGTGATCAAACGGCAATCAACCACCACTCTGATCGGCGCGATCGCGGTGGTCCTCGTCGTGGGGCTGGGCGCCGGGTTTGCCATCGGCTACAAGGTGGAGCAGAGCCGCACCAAGGACGACGTCCAAAAGGCGCGGGAAAACGCCGTCGCGAAGGCCGCCGCCAACAGCAAGAAGCCGGCCGCCGCCACTGCCGTTCGGTTCACCGGAAAGGTGGACGCCACGACCGCGGACAACGTGTCCATCGTGGTCACCGGCAAGCCGAGCCAAAAGATCTCGATCCGCGCGGCGACGACGTTCGTGAAAGCGGTCGCGGGCACCGCGGCCGACATCGTCAAGGGCTCACGAGTGGTCTGGAAGCCCAAGCAGGGCTCACTTACTGCGGCCGAGGAGGTCATCGTCCTACCTGCGGAAGCGAAGCTCGGGAACCTGCTCACGGACGCGGCGTCAGGCTCGATGACCTTCAAGACCGCCAAGGGCAAGGATGCCAAGATCACGACGACAGGCGCGACGGTCGACAAGGTCGAGACCGCTACGAAGACCGACGTCGCGAAGGGATCGACGATCATCGCCCAGACCCGTCAGACGAAGGACGGGCCCACGGCGACGGAGATCATCGTCGTGCCGGCCGGCTCCAAGTTCTCGTAGTACTCCGCGACGGAGCGACCTCACGCCTCCGCACGTCGCGCGCTGCGGTCCCGGCGCGCGAGCGCCCACGCGACTGAATGCTCCATGTGGGTGAGCGTCGAGTCGGGCACGGTGCCGACGTACAGCCGTTCGTTTTCCGGCGGCATATACCGGCGGCCGCGCAAGGCGATGTATTCGGCATGCATCTCGTCCCAACCGATTCGCCCGGACGTCGCGATGCCGCCGTGGATCTGATGAAACGTGCCTTCTCCGAGCAGGACGATCAGCTGCGCGCCGTCGAGCTCGCAGGCTCTCCGGAAGAGATCGTGATTCGACAGACCGCCGCCCGGTAAGACGAACTGCTCGTCGAGTCCACCGAGCTCTTGCCACATCGTCCTCGGCATGAACAGCGCGTTGCTCTCACCCATCGGGCCGAACCAACCTCGCGCCGAGGAGTCGGCGAGGGTGCTCGCCGAGAAGAGCCGGTAGCCGTCGTGCTCCCAGTCGAGCTCGTCGAGCATGCGATCTTCGAACGCCTGGTCGTACCCCGCTGCCGCAGCACTGATGTGGCGCGTCGTTCCGAGATGCCAGCCCAGCGCGGCGACAATCGGGCGCGCCGCGAGCCCGCGCGCCATCCTCGCCCGCGCGAGCAATCCCGGGCTCGCCATGCGGGCGCCATCGATCAGCAGACCCACGAATTCGCTGTCCGCCATCTCGATTCCGAGGTTCGCGCCGCGCGCAGGTGAGGGCGGCGCCGGATCGAGCCGCGTTTCTCGCAGATGTCCCGGGAAGCCTTCGAGCATTCCGGCATCGAGCGGAGCGGGCGAGCCGTTGTCGACGACGACGACTTCGTAGTCATCCGCGGAGATGTCTCGCTGGTATGGCGGCGCGAGCGAGCGAAGCGTCCGCGGCACCTCACGTGCCATGTCGTACGCGACGACGACGACGCTCACGGAGAAGGACAAGGGCCGAAGATTACCGACCGACCTCCGTCCTGAGTCAGTGCGGCTCCAACGGCAGCTTGTGATGGAATGGGCCGGCGATGACTTCTTCACCTCGCGAGCCAGTTCAACCCAATGACAAGCTGAACTACGCGGGTATCTACGAATTTCGGTTCGAGGGCGTAGACCATCAGACGCGCCGGGAAGTGTGGGAGGAGGTCGGCCGCTTCGTCTGGGAGCGCATGGGTCGGCCTCGTCGCGTGCTCGACCCTGCCGGCGGCTTCGGTGAATTCATCAACGCCGTACCCGCCGAAGAACGCTGGCTCGTGGACGTCGTCGACCATCCCGAGCGTGAAACCGACGCCGGCGTGAAGGTCGTGATCGGTGACATTTTCGACATCGAACTGCCGAGGGCACACTTTGACGGCGTGTTCGCATCGAACGTCCTCGAGCACTTTCGAGAGCCGGAGCACATCGCCCGCTTCCTCGAGCGGATGCGCGAGACACTCGCCCCCGGTGGCGTCATCGCAGTGATGGGACCGAACTTCAAGTACTGCGCGCGCGAGTACTTCGACTGCGCCGACCACGCGCTGCCGCTCACTCACGTCTCGATCCAGGAGCATCTCTACGCGGCCGGGTACGACGTCACCGATGTCATCCCGCGCTTTCTTCCCTACTCCTTCCGGAGCCGGCTTCCCGCGTCAAGACAGTTGGCCGCGCTGTATCTGCGCATGCCGATCCTCTGGCGGCTCCAGGGCAAGCAGTTCCTCGTGCTCGCCACCTCGCGCTGATCGGCCGGCCTACGCCGGCACCGCGATCCGGAACACGTGCACTGTGCCGCGCTCGAACACGAGCTGCAGGTTCTTGTTGTGCATGAGTGCGTCGAGACGTAGCCGATGGTGGAACAGACCGAACACCGTTTCGTCGAAATAGATCCACCGGGCGCGGTACTTGGTGGCGAATGCGTCGGCGCGGGAGTCGCTCCCCAGGTCGTCGAGGTGGTCGAGCAGATAGAGCCGATCGTTCCAGTCCCCGACTGCGGCGCGGTCGGAGAAGATCGGTTTGATCGCGAAGAGCGGATGCAGACGGCGAAACGCGTACATCCACAACGACCCGTCGCCGTTGAGGTCGTTGACGATCACGTCGTTCTTCCCAGAATGGGCGTGGAGCCACGAAAAGGCTGCGAGGGACGCGGGGGTGACACGCGCGTCCGTGGCGAAGCTGCGCCGCAGGAGACTGACGCTGGTGCGCTGGCCGGGGTAGCCGATCGCGGCCGCGAATGCGACGAGCGCGACGAGCGACGCGATCCAGAGCGTTGATCGGCTGTTGCCCTCCCGTCGCCGGACGACTGCGTCGACCCCGTACCCGAGCGCGACGCCGGCGAAGAAGGAGACGAAGAATGCTTGGTTGAAGTTCAGCCGAACCGAGCTGCGATACCACGGCACACCCAACACTCGACTCAACGGACCGTCCGACACCCACACCAGAAGCGTGAGACCGAGCACGAGGGCGTAACCGATGACCCACGCCGGCCGCCGACGCACCAACCAGATGATGGCTCCCGCCAATGCGAGCAATGCGAGAGGGATCTGTCGCGTCGCGGCCTGCGGCGGTTGCAGCGTGACGAGTCTGCCGAAGGCGCTGCTCAGGTTCAGATACGTCGTCAACGTGACCGCCGACCGTTCGGACACGCCGGTTGCCAGACGCGTGAGCGTCGGCGCGAACAATGCGAGCGCCGCCACGCCGGCGACCAGGGCACGTAGCACTGCGCGCTGCACCAAGCTCAGTGATCCGCGGCGCCACGCGCGTTCGAGCACTACGAGAGTCACAAGGGCAAGGATGAGTGGCACCTGGCTCGAGTGCACCGACAGGGCGGTGAACAGCAAGAGCGCCGCGGCACTCAGTTGAGCCACCGGAAGGCGCTTCCGCGCGCCCTCATCGTCAACCGTCAATGCATGTGTGACGACGACGACCGTGATCGGAACCAGGGCCATCCCGACGACGAGCGGGACGTCGCCGTAAGCGATCGACGCATAGGGAAAGAGCGAGAACGATGCAGCCGCGATGGATGTGAAGCCGGCGACAAGAGGAACGCGCGGGGCGAAGGTACGGGCGAGGACGAACATGCCCAGCGGAAACACGACCGAAGCGAAGATGATATCGAAGACGAGGAGCACCTGGCCGATCTCCGCACTGGTCAGCCGCACCGCCATCGCCACCGAGGCATGCATCGCAAGCGGATAGAACGAGGCCACGGCGTGGGTACCACTCGCGTCGGAAACCACGATCTTGGACACGTCCACGGAATTCGAGTCGAGAACGCGCGCGACGAAGAAGCCATGGTTCGAGGCGTCGACCTGGGGCGGTACGAGATCGTGCCCATTGATGCCGCGAAACCAGATGAGAATGCCGACGGCGCTCGCCAGTACAAGCATGCCGAGCGCAATTCGCCGGGCGAAAGCATCGTCGGGAGTGGCCGTGGGTCGGGATGCTGTCGCGTCGCCGAACGTGCCTGTACCGCGCGTCTCACGCCGGCGGGCGAATGCGAGGCCGCCAAGGGCGATCACGACGACCGACACTGTGGCGAGATTGAAGGGCAGCCCGACGAGATCAACGACCTCGGCAATCAAGAACACCATCGCGAGCGAGAACGCCGGGATCGCGGCCCATGTTGCGAGCGAACGCAATCGAAGACGCAGCAGCGATGCCAGCGCTGCGCCCGGAACGACGAGTACGACGGCACTCCCCGTGCAGGCGCGCAGCATCTACGGGATATCTAGCACACCGTGCGTTTTTGCGCGCGCCCTGTAGCAGAAGATCTTGTAGTAATTCTGTAGGTTCGTGTCGACGTATTGCCACGAACAATTTCCCGCCGAGCTATGGACCATTCGCACGCGATCCGTGCTCAGCGGCTTCCGATGCGCGCACCCCCGAGCCGTCAGTTTCGCCCTTGTTCGCCCTGGGAGTTGCGCGGCGATGACACCCCATAGCAGCCTGGGCGTTGTGTCCCTCGCGTCGCGTGGCCTCCGTCGTTGCGCGCTCCTGAGTCCCGCGCACTAGACCGCGCGAATGGATAGCACTAGGTACGTCGTAGGAGTCGCAGCGCTCGGCGTCGTCATCGTCTCGTTGGCCGCGGCGAGTCGGACGATCCGACGCCGTTTCATGCCCGGCCTCGACGGTCCGCCCGGCGTCCTTGCCGAGATCGTCATCGCGTTGTCGGTCGTGATCGTCACTGCCGAGCTCCTCGGCACAATCGGCCTGTTCGCGCCCGTTCCGGTCGTGGCGGTGTCGGTGGGCATCGGTGTCGTCGCCGTGTACACGCAACGCCGAGCACCTCGGGATCGCGACGCAGCGCCACGCATGACGGTCGCCGAGCCCGAGAAGATCGCCTGGAGCCGGTACGCGGCGATGGTCGCGGTCGCGGTCGCCGCTGCTTCGTGGAGCACCCGCACGATCGATTCATTGCACCGCGGCATGATCGCGACGACCGACACGCTCTGGTACCACCTTCCATACGCGGCGCGCTTCGCGCAAACCGGCTTCACGTCGCACCTGCACTATCCCGACGGCGGCTCGTACACCGCCTTCTTTCCAGCCTCGTCGGAGCTGCTGCACGGGCTGGGCATCCTCTTGCTGGGAAACGACGTCCTTTCGCCGCTGCTCAACCTCGGTTGGCTCGCGCTGGCGTTGTTCGCCGCGTGGTGCCTCGGCAGACCGTTTGGTGTCGGTTGCGTCGCGCTCGTCGGCGTGACGTTCGTGCTGACGACGCCGCAACTCATCCTCGACGACGCCGGAAGCGGGCTCAACGACGTCGCGAGCGTTGCGCTGCTGCTCGCGTCGGTCGCGCTGCTCGTCAACGCTATGCCCCCGAACGCCAACGAACGAATGCACTCGCAAACGGTCGTGTGCGCGGCGCTCGCCGCCGGGCTCGCCCTTGGAACGAAATACACAGTGATCGCTCCAGTCGGGTTGCTCACCTTGGGCGTCGTTGTCCCGGCAATCCGACGAGGCCGTGCGGTGCTTGCGGTGCAGTGGACCGGCGCATTGCTCGTGACCGGCGGCTATTGGTATCTGCGCAACGCCTTGCGCGTTGGCAACCCGATCCCGACACTCGCGCTCGGCCTCGGCCCCTTGGACCTCAACCACATAAGGGTTGCGGGCCCATACCCCGTCGCCAACGTCGTGCTGGATCGGCACGCGTGGACCGCCTTCTTGCTCCCGGGTTTGAGCGGCGCCCTGGGGCGCGCCTGGTGGGCGGTCCTGGCGCTCGCATTCATCGGCTGTGTGCTCGGCGTCCTTCGCGGACCGGGGTCGACCGCGCGAACGATCGCCGCGACCGCGATCGTGAGCTTCATCGCGTACCTCTACATCCCGCAAAACCTCGGTCTGCCGCACCAGCCATTCCTCTTTGTGACCAACGTCCGGTACTGCGCGCCCACGCTCGTCCTCGGCGCGGCGTTGCTGCCGATCGCGGCGACGTCGTTGGGCGCGCGGCTCCTCTCCGTCGTTCTCGCCGCCTTCGTCGTGACGCTCCTCGCCACGCAGATATCGCCGACGGTGTGGGCCCATGCGGCCTCGGGCTACGCGGGGAAAACGGAAGGATCGTTCCCCGCGGTAGCCGGAGTCGTGCTGGGGATCGTCGTACTCGTCGCCGGGATCGTTTGGCACGCGTCGCAATCCCGCCTCACCAACAGGCAACGTCGACGGCTCCCCGTCGTGGTCGCCGTTGCGGGAATCGTTGTCGGTGGCTTCGTGCTCGACAGCTATTACCTCGATCATCGCTACGAGAACGTCGCGGGAATGACGAACATCTATCGCTGGGCGCGCAACGTGAACGATTCGCGCATCGCGTTCGTCGGGACGGCCCTGCAGTACCCGCTCGCGGGCAAGGACAGCTCCAACTACGTTCAGTATGTGGCGCAGCGGCACGCCGATGGCACGTCGACGCCGATCACTCGATGCGCCGACTGGAGACGCGCGCTCAACGAGGGAAAATACAAGTTTGTCGTCGTGACGACGCCGAGCTTTCCGCTCCTGTCGAAGCTCCCCGCGCCGCAGGTTTCGTGGACGGAACAGGATGGCGCCGCGTCGCTCCTCATTCACGAATCGATCGCGACCCCGTCGAACGCGGCGAAAGCCGAGGCGTGGCTCTACAAGATCTCGGACCGCATGAACCCCGATGCGTGCGGTCCGCAAGAGTAGAAAGCGTGCGCTATCGACCGGGGACGGCGACGCCCGATGTCGACGCTCGTGGACGTACCTCGTACAGCTGCGCGGTCGGCTTCCGTGCCGGGCCTTGCACGATCAAGCGGATCTCGAGCGAGCGCTGGAGTTCGGGCGGTATCAATAGAGGACTCGACGGGAACGCCGAGAGCGCCACATAGCCGCCGCGGCTATTGAGGAGTTCGACGACTTGGCGAATCTCGCGGTCGTATTCCGCAGTCGGCGCGCCCGTGCGGAACGGCAGCGCAATGGATCCGCGGCCGGTGAGGGCATAGACGTTGCCCGGCGCGTTGCTCACAATCAGCGCGTTTTCCGGGATGCGAGAGATCGCCTCCGAGACCGACGATTGCGCATACGGGCGTGTCGCTCCCTGGTCGAGGATCGGTTGCGTGTGCGACCAGTTCGCAATGACGAGCAGCGCGGCGAGCGCCCCCAAGATCGCGACTGTTCCGACGCCGGACGCGACGCGAGCCAGCCACCGGTAGGCGACAGCAAGAAGTACCGCGTACCACAGGCCGCGAATCGGAGCGAAGATGCGTGCATCCATTGGCACCGCGAGGTCGAAGAGGGTGGCCGTGGTCGTGATGAACAGCACGTATACCCCGAGATGCAGCAACCCGAGCTGCACGAGCAACCGGGCACGACCGTCGTCCTCGGCGCTCGTGCCGGGAAGACCAGGTCCCCACACGGCCCCGATGATGCAGAGCCCGAGCAGTACCACTACTGCGAGGAGTCGCACCGCGTGTGGTCCACCCGGCGGCAACACGTAATCACCGAGCCTGTCAAGCGGCGCGAAGACGCTCACCGACTGCTGAAAGAAGCTCGACGTTGGATTTTGGCCGCCATCGAGTCGTGCCCATGCAATGAACAGCGCGGTCGGCGCGGCCGCGACCGCGGTGAAGATCGCGGCCCGGCGGAGACGGGAACGAAGGGCGCGTTGACGGTCGATGACGACGAGCGCGACCACGGCCGCGAGAATGAACGCGATGACGTAGCGGACGAGGAGCGCGCCGGCTGCTGCCCCGGCCGCGATCATCAGCAGGCGTCGACCTCGCTCGGACGCGCTCGCCGTGAGCGCTGCATGCAGCGCGAGCAGACTCACAATGGAGAAAGCCATGAATAAGGGCTCGCTCGCGGCGGCGCGGTGAAGCTGCATCCAACCGAACAGCGGGGTGAAGAAGACGCGCCGGACATCGGTATCGAAGAGCAGCAACACGGCTGGGATCGTTGCCACCACAACGGATCTGTTCGCGGTCATCCGGGCGGTCAGCCATGCGATCAACAACAGGTTCACGACAACAAGAACCACGTCAAGCGTGCGCGCCGCGCTCCGAACACTGCCGGTCACGACGGAGGTGACCGCGAGCGCAGCCGGATAACCCGGCGGATACACGGTTGACGGGACCCGGCCATCGAACGCGACAGCCTCCTTGGGGGTCAAGTGATCCCAGTTCAGGTTGAATGAAACCGTCGGCAACCCGTGCCGACGCAGTCCCTCCCCGGTGCTCAGGTACACCGCGCTGTCGTTTTGGATCTCGGAGGTGAACTCACGAGTCCCGTCGATCACCCACCATGCGGCCCATAGCGCCAGGAGAAGTGTCGGCACGAGCACGACGAGCGTCGGCCGTCGTGCTCCACCTCCAGCTCCAAGCCTCGGCTGCCCTCGCTCACGGCGCCGATCGCGACGCCCGAGCGCGAGATCCGGGTCGAGTGACACCGTTAGGACGCGAACAGCACGCCGCGGTCGCCGCCGACGTATTGCGGGTTGTGGTCGCTGCGCGGCGTGGCGAACTCGACGACATCGAAGCCGGCGACAACTGCCATCTGTGCGAACGCCGCGCGGTTCGGAATAAGGCTCATCACGCGTCCCGTAGACGCCAGCGTGTTGTCGCCTCGTTCCAGTTGGATCGCGAAGCTGCCCTCCGACTCATGGAGCTGACCGGTCTGACCCAACCCGTGCACGATCGGTTGTGTCTGACGGGTGAGCTGGGACTCGATGACACACAGGCCCTTGGTGCAGGCACGCGCCAGGCGGAGCACGCCCATCGGGTTCTCGACGTGGTAGATCAACCCGAGAACAAGCACGACGTCGAAGGTTCCGAGCTCCGCCGGCCCTATCTCGAAGACGTCGGCGTGGCGCAGCTCGAGCGCATCGGGCGAGATGCCGAAGTGCTCTCGCATGACCGCAGCGCGTTCAAGGTTCTTCGGACGGACATCCAGCGCGACGACCCGGGAGGCTCCCCATTCCAGAAGGCGGTGCGAGAACCAGCCTTCATTGCAGGCAAGATCGAGTGCCGTCGACTCCGGGCCGGCCGCTGCGAGCGCAGCGCGAACGCCTGGTTCGATCAGCTCGGCGCGCGTGCGATGAATGCTCGAGAGCTCCGCGTTCGCGACTCGCACCTCGCTACCGTCGCGGAGCCGCCATGGATAGGCCCAGAGCGCGCCCTTCAGCTCCCCCTCGAGCGACGACATCAATCGATTCTACAGGGCCCTCCCTTCTCACGACCACGCGGACCGCGGTCAGGGCCGCGTTCCGGGATGCGACGCGGTGGGTTGATGCGTCTTCCCGGCAGGCCCGGCCGCGAACGCGCGGAGGACGTTCTCGATGATCCGCCGTACGGCCGGATCAGTTCCGCGATGCCCGCTCGGGCATCCGTCGAAAACCTTGCATTGCCACGGAGCCCCCGTTGCAAGCACCCCGGCACCGCTCGGTGCGCTGTAGTACGTCGTGTCGGAGAAGAGCGGGACCCGCCTTCCTCCGAGGCCGAAACACGACACGGGCGAATGCATCAGCGTCTCGATGTTGCCCGGTGTCGAAAAGTTGGTGTCGACGCGGTCGGCTTCGCGTTTGATGAGATCCCGGATGCGGCTCCCGTTCTTCAGGCCGGTACCTGCGAACACCCACGACGACGCGTCGGACACGACACCGTCGTTCTTCGCGCCGGTGCAGGCGAACGCCATGCCGATGAGCGTGCTCTCAGGGCGCGGTTCTGGCGGTGAGCGCCAGCGCGTCGTCACCTGTGCGTTGTCCTTGCCGAACAGGGGATCGTCACGGGCCGTGCGGTAGTTGACTTCGAGACGATTGGGGCCGAGCGCCGTCGGCTCGAGCCGGATCCGCCAGTACACCGCGTTCGGACCGAGGAACATCAAATTCACTCCGTGGTCGCGCGCGCCCTCCACCGCGTCGCGCTTTTGCACGGACCAATACTCGTCGTGGCCGAGTGATACGACCACCTTGTGCTTGCGTAACTGCTCGGGGTGCTCTTGCACGTCGACATCGGTGGTGTAGGCGACGTCGAGACCCAGCCGCTCGATCAAGGTGACATATCCGAGCTCGGTCGCAACGAAACCGCAGCAGACGTCGTACCCGCCAGGATCGATATCAGTTCTGACCGCCCAGTTGTACGGCCGGTCGAACGAGACGATGGTCGACCGCGTGCCGACGTCGTTGTTCGGACCGAAGTACAGGCTGTGACCGCCCCAGTCGTTGTACGCCTGCCACGTCGTGACGGCGTTCATCACGAGTACCGGCGCGCGGCTCGAATCGTCGCGAACCGTCAGCGGCACCCACGACTGACCACGTTGCGACACCAGCTTCAACAAGTAGTCGCCGGGGACCCAGTCCTTCGAGACCTTGACGCGAACCGTTGGTTCCCACGGCGCGCTGACGGTCCGAGTCGGCTCGGAGAGCGTCGCCGCCCGCTGCTTCTCACCTGGCATCTCCGGAGATCGCCACACGAGGCGGCCGCCGAGCCCCTGGTACCAGCCCATGCGATAGGCCACGACATGAAATGTCGGCGCCGACGTCGAGACGTACAACGAGACGGTATCCCCGATCGCGGCGCTCGTACGGTTCAGGTATCCCTCGACACCGCCATAGGACGCCGTCGGAATCCGCCATGCGGACGTGCCGGGTCGCCTGTTCTCTTGCGCGACCCAGCCCGTGGGAAGGTTATTTCGTCCGTGGGTTCTCGTCGTCCACGTCACCACACCGGCCGCAGCCACCGCCCCGACGACGAGCACGGCAGACCAGACCCACCGGGCCCGATTGCGAGTGCGGCGCGGATTCTCAGTGTCCATTCAGTGCGCGCCTCTCGTCGAGTTCGACCTCACCAGCAAACAACAGCTGCCGCATCACCGGGCGCTGCAGACAGTCGGAATCTGAGCGGACCGGCAACCGCGACGACGGTTCCGCGTTGTAGGCGTCGCGGCGGCGAGGCGGTTCCGCCGAGCGGCGCGAGCGACACCAACGCCGCGTCAGTCTTCACCGTCAGGATCTGGCCAGTCGCAAGGATGAGGAAAAGCGGCTTGAGAAGTCTGCGACATGGGCGTGCTGTCGCCGCGCTGCTGGGCTGGAGTACGAGATCGAGGGTGCGAGCAGCGACGTAGGTCGGTGTCATTGGGCTCGGCGCAGGTACCTGCCCGGACGCGACGCCATCGCGTAGCCATCCGACCGTGAGCCATCGGTTCCCGAAGTGGTCGGGTTGCACGGAACGTGGGAGCGCCGAGGAGATGGGGAGACGCGGCACAGAGAGGACGAACTGCTTGTACCCTCGCCAGTCATTCGCGTTGTCGTCGCCGCTACGCAAGTTGCCGGGCACTCCGATCACGAGGAGTGCGAAAGCGACTGGCGCGAGGATCTTCCATCGTCGGCTGAGCGCGTCCGCAGCGACAGCCAGCGCGGGGAGCATCAGCAGGGCCGCGACGTAGCGATAGCGGCTCGCCGGGCCCGGCGGCGTGAGCCTCGAGAAGTCCGCTCCGCGTCCGAACCCGGTCAGGAACAGGAATGTGACGGCGCCGAACAAGAGCGCTGCGGGTATGGCGGCGCGTTGGCGAAGGGTCGCGCCACGAAGCGAGCCCCATGCAACCGCGAGGCCGATAATCAGCATCACAAAGAGCGCCGCGCCAACACTGCGGGATTGGCCGATTGCCTGAAAGGTCCCTCTGAGCTCCCGCGCAGTGAATCGCAACGTCTCGCCGATGGTGGACCGCCTCGGATAGCCCGAACGGCCGATCGTGACGAACCACAGCAGGTAGACGGCGGCCAGGAGCAGCACATGCAACAACGCGGGTCGCCATCCTCGTCGGATGCCGATCGCGACGGCGACGACGACAATCATGGAAATCGCGACGCCCGAACACATCAGGGCTGCGAAGCCAAGAGCCAGGCCCACCCAGTCGCGGCGGTCGAGGCCACCATCGTGGTCGACCAATAGCAGGTAACCGAGACCGAGTGCCAATGTCGCGCCCCAGGCCATCTGGAACGCGTACTCGATGTTGAAGAAGCCGGATCCGAGCAACGCGAACACTGCTGCTGCCGCCGTGGAGAACCACGGGCCCACCCCCGCGCGTCGCATCACTGCACGCAACAGTGCGGCAACGACCAGATGAAGCGTCACGGTCACGACGAGGTACGGCACGTACGTCCGCAAGCCGAAGAGTGCCCACAGAAGGCGAAACGCAAGGATCGGGAGGGTCGACCAATGCTCGTTGTGCGGCCGGAACAGGTCGCCGAGATCCCAAGCCTTGCGGTCCGCGAGGAAGTCCCACTCGTCCTGTGAGAACCATGCGAAGCGACTCACACGAACGAAGAACGCAAACGAAAACACTTCGACCGCGATGAAAGTGCCGAGAGCGGCGCGACTCGAGTTCAACCGCACAACACAACCCTTTTCATTGCCAGGCACCGGAACGAGCCGTGTCACAAGCCGGGTGTCGGTCGCCACGCACCTGTTCGTGCAACGGTGTCCCGCCTCGGCTTCAGGATCAGGGGGCTCGAACCGTCGTCCTCGTGTTGGGGCTCGGTTTCGCGACAAAACACGCGCCGACCGCCGCGCTGTACTTGGCCTGGCTCACGCCCGCCGGCGGCTTCGACACTTGCGCCGCAGAGCCTTTCGGATATTTGACACCGTGGTTGGCCAAGCAGGCCAAGAGCTGATTGCGCTTCACCTGCTTCACCTGCGCCGGTGTCAACTTCTTGTTTCGTGGGGTCGTCCGCGGTGAGGTGACCTTGACCGTGGCCTTCCCACCGTTGTCGCCGACCTTGTAGCCGACGCCGAAGCCCACCGCCGCACCGACCACGAGGAGGACGATTGCGAAGGCAACGGGCGCGCGCTTCCAAATCGCGACAGGTTCCATAGCGCAGGACATTACCGCGACCGCGTCGCGAAGCTACGGCGGGGGTCCCTTCGGCCACGCGAGGTAGTCTCCGACAGCGACCGCATCAAGACCCATTTTCTGCATCGCCTGCACGGCGTCCTGCGCGGTTTCCACCATCGGCTCCCCATAACCGTTGAAGCTCGTGTTCAACACCAGCGGGACGCCGGTGATCTCGTTGAAATTCGAGATCAGCCGGTGGTAGAGCGGCTCGATGCGGCGGTCCACCGTCTGCACGCGTGCGGTTCCGTCGACGTGCACGATTGACGGAACCTTGTCGCGCATGGCCGGGCGCGTATTCACGGCGACCAACATGTAGGGACTCGGCCCGAGCATCTCGAAGTACTCGTCGGCGTGCTCGGCCAACACGCTGGGGGCGTACGGTCGGAACCACTCGCGCCGCTTGATCTCGGCGTCGAGGCGCTCCTTGCTCGACGGAGTCCGGGGATCGGCGATGATGCTTCGGTGGCCGAGTGCACGTGGCCCGAATTCCGCGCCACCCTGCACCCATCCGATGATGCGTCCTTTGGCCACGAGCGCGGCGCACTCGGCAGCGATATCGCCGCTCTTCTTGAACTCAATATCTCTCGCGGCGCGGAGCGCCCCCACGATCTCGGTCTCGCACGGCGCAGCTCCCAGGTAGTCGTGCTCGGGGGGATGACGCTCCTGGCCGCCGAGCACGACGTGGTATCCGTACAGCGCTGCGCCGAGCGCGAGCCCACGGTCGCCGGCGTTGGGCATGACATAGAGCTCACGGAAGGGCGTCTCGCGAAGGATCTCGGCGTTCGCCACGCAGTTCAGTGAAACGCCGCCCGCCATCGCCAAGCGGCTGTTGCCGGTGCGCGCATGCAGAGCGCGCGCGACGTGCACCATGATCTCCTCGGCAATGGCCTGGCAACTCCAGGCAACATCGAAGTGATCGTCGTTCAGAGGCGCTCCCCGCTCTCGCGGTGGGCAGAACTCTCGCATGCGCTCGAAGTAGCGGAGCCCCTTCCCGTCGGGTCGCCGGTGGAACACGAAGTCGCCGTCGTCGAGGAGCTCGAGAACTTCGTCGCGGACCTGCCGGTAGAACCGGTCACTGCCGAACGACGCGAGCGCCATCGTGTTGCCCTCTTGCTCTTCGCGGAAGCCAAGATGACCGGTCACCGTCGAATACATGGCGCCCACGGAGTTCGGCATCAGGGTTTCGTGCAACACGCGCACCCTGCCGTCTCTCCCTTCTGCCATCGTCGTCGAGATCGAGAGACCGCCGAGCCGCTCGAGGTGCTCGCCCGTGCCGTCGATCGTCAGGATCGCGGCATCTTCGAACGGGCTCGCGAAGTAGGCCTGATACGCGTGGCACAGATGGTGCTCGAGGTCGAACAGCGTCTGCGTACCGGAGAAGTACCTGCAGAACTGCACGTATGGCTCGGGATCTTCGGGAAGCGGCCGGATGTTGTCGTGGGTCTTCACGACGAGATCGAGCTCGGCATCTTGCAGGTTCGATTCACCGGAGACCGCCCTGAGCAGATCCGGCAACACGTCATAGAAATCGGCGAACGTCGGAATCTCGTCGAACCCGAACGCTTGATTGAGGACGAGCGCCATGGGAAGCATGTACTCGGGCAACGTCGCCAGCGCGAACTTCACCCGCGTGAGGCGTTCAAGGTTCACCGCCGAGACGACATGGCCGTCCTCGACGAGGCAGGCAGCGGTGCCGTGTCCCGAGAAACTGAGACCGAGGACCCTCATCGGCGGTACCAAGGACACGACCCGGGACGGCGGACAAGGCGCCGGCGAGAGCCGAGTCGTTCTGGTTCACGTTCGGGCAACGCCGACCCCCGCCCTCGTACACGGTCGTGTGCCGAATGAATCTCCATCACTCGGCACTTTCAAACGGCGACATCCCGCGCTCGACCACTTGTTGCATTCTCACACCTTTCGGTAACCTCCGGCCATGTCTGAGGCGGAGCCGAACCCGGTCGGTCAGACCCCGCGCAGGTCCATGATCCTCCTGCGGGCGAAGGTCCCTGATGTCGGCGCCCTCGTCGCCGACGAGATCCCCGATCTACCCGACGGCACTGCCTTCGGTTCCTGAGTCGGCGCGAAGAGCGCGACGAGCGTCGTTCGTGAACGCGCCGACGACCATCCCTCTTACCGCGGTTCACGTGGACGAGGAGTCAGAGCGGCTCGTCCTCGACGTCCTCCGCTCAGGACATCTCGCGCAAGGTCCGATGGTCGCACGCCTCGAAAGCACTTTTGCGGCCCTGTGCACAGTGCGACATGCCGTCGCCGTGACCAACGGCACCGTTGCCCTCGTCGCCGCGATGCAGGCACTGGGTCTCGAGCCGGGTGACGAGGTCGTGACCTCTCCGTTCACGTTCGTCGCAACGTTGAACGCCATTCTCGAGTGCGGCGCCGTCGCCCGCTTTGCCGACATCGACCCGCGGACGTTCACCGTTGACGCGGATGCGGTCGCCGAAGCGATCACGCCGCGAACGAGAGTTCTCATGCCCGTACACATATACGGTCAAGCCGCCGACATGGCACGCATCGTCCCGCTCGCAGTGGATCGCGGACTCGTCGTCGTCGAGGACGCCGCGCAGGCGCACGGCGCGAGTGTCGAAGGCCGCGCGGTCGGATCGTTCGGCGTGGGGTGTTTCTCGTTGTACGCGACCAAGAACGTCACGAGCGGCGAAGGCGGCATCATCACGACGGACGACGATCTCCTCGCTGACACTCTCCGCGTGCTCCGCAATGAGGGAATGCGTGCCCGCTACGAGTACGAACGAGCCGGGCACAACTACCGCCTGACCGACGTGCAGGCGGCGATCGCGATTCCCCAGCTCGCGCACCTCGCCGAGTCGAACGAACGACGGCGAGACAACGCAGCACGACTCGATCAGGGACTCGCAGGCATTCAGGGCTTGCTTACACCTCTCGTCGCACCCGGCCGCTCGCATGTCTTCCACCAGTACACGGTGCGCCTGACTCCCGACTCTCGTCTGAACCGCGACGAGCTCGCCGGCCGACTGGCGGAGCACGGCATCGAAACGGGCGTCTACTACCCGCGCGTCGTGTACGACTACGACTGCTACCGCTCGCATCCGCGCGTGATCACGACCCCCGTGCCGGAGGCGGAGCTCGTCGCCGGACAAGTGTTGTCGCTGCCGGTGCATCCGGCGCTGTCGGCCAACGACGTCGACAGAGTCGTCGAGGCCATTCGGAGAATCCTGGGCGAATAGCGTAACGGGCATGCAGTTCGTTCGCATGACGCAAACGCGCAGGAGCTGCGGTGCCGCGTAAGACACGTCGACCCTACTGGGATGCGATCATCGCCGAGCGCCCGAGGCAGCCACATTTCCTCGCGGCAGTCGTCGCCGACGCGAAGATCGCAGCCGCGGCCCTTGGTCAACGCTCAGAATTCCGCGGACGCGCTGACACCGCCTGGCAGATCCTGCGCCTGATGTGGACAAGTGATGCCTTCCTCGCCCAAGCCTTCTATCGGGCCCAAGCTCGCCTCGATGCACTCGGAGTGCCCGTGCTCCCGCGGGTCGCGCATCGCCTCGCAATGATGACGGCGCAGGTGTGCATCGGCCGATCAGTCCTGATGCGCCCGGGCGTCCACCTGCCGCACGGCCAAGTCGTCATCGACGGGCTCACAGAGATCCATTCCGGCGTCGTGATCTTGCCGTGGGTGACCGTCGGTTTGCGCGCGGGCAGCTACTGGGGTCCGACCATCGGACGTGATGTGTGCATCGGGTCCGGGGCAAAGGTGCTGGGATCGATCACGGTGTACCGCGGCGCACAGATCGGCGCGAATGCTGTCGTCATCAACGACGTTCCCGCGCATACAACAGTTGCCGGGATACCGGCCCGGCGGGTCTATCAGGCGGAATCGCGCTGACCCCTCGCCGCGCGCCACGCGCTCAGTGCGCGCGCCGCCAGTATGCGCCCAACCAGTCGATGGATTCGACAGGCTCGTCTATACCGTGCGCATCGCGGAACTCCTCGACCGCTTGGCGGCACGGAGCGTGCCCGTAGTCGTCGACGATCAGGAAGCCGCCGATCGACAAACCGTCGTACAGATTGGTGAGCGCGTCCATCGTCGATTCGTACAGGTCGCCGTCGAGACGCACGACTGACCAGGCGTGCTCCTTGACGGCCGGGAGCGAGTCCTTGAACCACCCTTCGAGGAACTGGACCTGGTCGTCGAGCAGTCCGTAGAGCTCGAAGTTTTTCTCGACTTCGTCCCGAGGTACGGCGAGTGCCTGCGCGGTGTGGAGCTGACTCCCCGTGTCCGGCTGGTACTCGGCGACGTTCGGCGGCGGGACACCTTGGAACGAATCGGCCGCGAACACCGTCCGCTCGTGGTCGCCGTATGCCTCGAGAATCGCGCGCATGAGGATCACGACGCCGCCCCGCCACACACCCGTCTCGATGAAGTCGCCCGGAACGCCCTCGGCGATGACGCGCTCGACGCAGTTCCGCACGTTGGTGAGCCGCTTCAGGCCCACCATCGTCTGCGCGTAGTGAGGCCAGTCCCGGCCGTCGGCGCGCACGTCCGCCCAATTGAAGTCGGCGCGTGAGAGCTCCTTCACGGCCGCCGCGCGGAGCTCGTCGCTGCCGCCGTAATCATCGGGGGGAGGATCCTCGTACCAACGGACGTCGAGCGGGCGATAGATCAGATGCGTGAGCGCGCCCTGCATCAGGTCGATATATCGACGGCGCAGCCGCGCGATCTCATCGCGAGAGGCTTCCGGCGACGATGCGAAGCCGTCGTCGTCGTCTCGCACGCGGTCGGCACTCACCGGATCGAATCTACCGCGAGCTTTCGCACACCATCGCCTGTGCTGCTCCGGCCGCCGCAATCTGGATCACGAGCGGTCCGGCAACGTCTTTGAGCGTGTGCTCGCCGGCGCCGGTCAGAAACGAGACCCCCATCAAGAGGGGACTCGAAAGCTTTCCCGTTGTGTCGTCGACGAGCTGTACCAGAACCGTCCCCCGAATGACAACCGACTCATTCAACTCGAAGTGGCGCACGATGGGCTCACGAAGCGCCGTGCACTGCGAGCCTGAACCCCCGTCGAGTTGTTCGAGCGACAGCCGGAGTCGGTTGGTTGCTCGCTCGTTCGGCCTCGGGGCACGTGTTGCAGGGATCCGGCCCGATC
The DNA here is from genome assembly GCA_038238245.1 of Acidimicrobiia bacterium. Taxonomy (GTDB): domain Bacteria; phylum Actinomycetota; class Acidimicrobiia; order IMCC26256; family PALSA-610; genus DASQHW01. The sequence goes on along the minus strand of JBBRXX010000003.1, from coordinate 113,002 downwards.
GCGCACCCTCCAGCAACCACCCGACCGTGACCCAGGGTGCGTTGATAAGTTCCGGATGCACATCCGCCGGCACTCGGTTCGCGAGGGCCATGCGCGGAAGCGACCTCACCATTTGCCGGTAGCTCGTGAAATAGCCCGAGCCGGGAAAGTTGTCATCGATCGTCGCGATGTTGCCGGGTATCCCGATCAGAAAGAGTGCGAGCACGACAGGCACGAACCCGCGCCACCGCCGAACCAGGGCGTCGGCCGCGACGGCGAGCGCCGGAAGGAGCAACGCGACGGCGATGTGCAGGTAACGGCTCGAAGACGCGAACGCCGTCCCTACCCATGCACGATTGACACCGCTGATCAACATGAACGCGAACGCGCCGACGAGCATCGCCCCAGGCAGCGCGCCCTTCCGCCGTCGCTCGATCCAGTCGTACTGTCGCCACGCAAGCACGAGCCCGATCGCCAACATGATCGCGATGGCCCACCCGACGAAGCGCACCTGACCGAGCGCGTCGAACGCTCCCGTGATCCCCGTGCGAACCCAGTCCACGAGCACCGAGACGTCGGTAACAGTCGCTCCCCCGTTGCGGGCATAGTGAAACCACCAGGCCCCGTACAACACCCCCAACGGCGCAGTGTGGAAGAGGGCCGGTCGCCAGCCGCGCTTCACGAGCGTGGCAAGGCCGACCACACCGACCATCGTCACCGCAACACCCGAGCACAGGAGTGCCGCTGCTCCCGCGATGAGCCCGATCCAGTCGCGGCGGTCGATCGCGCCGTCATGGTCGGCCAGGAGCAGCTGTGCCAGCCCGAGCACGAGTGGACCCGTGAACGCGATTTGGAACGCCCACAAGATGTCTTGACTCGCGCTCCCGAAGAGGACGAAGGCCGAGGCCACAACCGTCGCGATCCACGGGTTCACTCCGGACCTTCGCATGACCACGCGCAGCAACGCGGCGGCGCCCAGGTGCAAGCCGATTGCGAGCACCTGATACGGCAGGTAGCTGCGTAGCCCGATGAAGAAGTACATGCCGCGGTACACGGCCAGCGGCAGCGCGACCAAGTGGCCTCCGTGTTGGCGCATGAGATCGCCGAGGTTGAAGCTGCGACCGGCGAGAAAGTCCCAGTCGTCGCGGAAGAACCAAATCTTCCGAGCCGCGATGAAATACATGATGAAGCCCGCGACCTCAACAACCGCGAACGTGATCGCGGCAGCCCGCGCCGAGTTGCCGCGCGACGCACGCGCGTGTGCGGGAGGAACGAGATCTTGCTCGGTGACGAGCTCGGTGGTCATCGGCGACTCGAGAGGATGATTGCAGCTCGCAGGGCGGCCAGGGTAGCCGCTATGTCCGGAGCGTCCCACGGCGGCAACCGTCGTCCTGGCCGGTCTGGTGCTGACGCACGATGACGGTCTGAAACGAAGAGTGCATCGACCAGATGCTGCCTGATCTGCAGAATGCGCTGCGCCGGTTCGGGGCTTGTCGGTAAGAAGATCGCGCGCGACATCGACACGCCATGGCGGTTTCGAACCAGGGCGACTACCCGTTATCCTTGCTGTCGACTGCGCGGGCGCGAAGGTGCTGTGGCGCGTGCGGATGCGTAGCGCCTGTTGTATGACCGGAGTAGGGCGTCAGGATCGGTTGGCTCACATGACCCTCGCGACCTCGGCGGATGGTGCGCAGATTCGGGCGCAAGCACTCGCGCTCGAGAACGAGGGCAAGTTCTCGGATGCGATCGTCGCCTGGACCGCCTTGAATCGACAGGAAGCTGATGCCGAAGTCGAACAGCGGCTGGTCCGGCTGCGCCATCTCGCCGCGGCGGGCGACTGCGGCACGTCGGCGGTCGAGCAGTGGCCACCACCGCTCGCAGATCCGTTTCCCCTGGTCGAGGGTGAACCCCCCGAAATCGACGCCCACGATCTCACGTCCGAACGCCTTGGTGGGGCGATCCTTCATCACGGGTGCTTGTTGGTCCGCGGGCTCGTCGACACGCGCCGTGCCAGCGAGTTCGTCGACATCATCGATACTGCTTTCGACGCTCGCGAGGCGAGCCTCTCGGGGGCACCGCACCAGCAGACGGCACCGTGGTTCGTTCCTGATCCCACATACGATGAGACCGGCTCGCAGGCGCGTGTGCACCGTGCCTTGAATCAAAAGCTCAAGGCGATGCTCGCAATCGATTCGCCGCGAGCTCTGTTCAAGATCGTCGAGGCACTCGAGTATCGAGGCGTTCCCGAGATTCTGCGGCGCTACTTCGGCGAGAATCCGGTCATCACCGCCGAGAAGACGACCCTCCGGCGTGTTCTTCCCGGGCCGGCGCCGGCCTGGCACCAGGACGGGTCCTTCCTTGGCAACGCCGCCCGCACGGTCGACGTCTGGATTGCGTTGTCACACTGCGGGCCCGGCACGGAGAGGTCGGGCTTGGAGATCCTTCCTCGGCGGCTGGACCACCTTGTGGAATTCGGAACCGAAGGGACACGAACGAATATCGAGATACTCGGTGACGACGTGCTCCGCGCGGGAGCAGGCATCGCGCCCGTCTGCCCGAACTTCGAGCCAGGTGACGCGCTCCTGTTCGACGAACTGTTTCTCCATCGAACGATGCCCGGCCTGCCACAGGAGCGCTACGCGCTGGAGATTTGGACGTTCGCTCCTTCGGGCTGCACGCCTTCCTACACTCAGGTCGCGCTGTAACCGCCTCGCGCCTCCAGCCCGGCAGCTCCTGCCGGTTGCTCGATGACAGAACATGCCATCGCGTTGACAGAATCGCGCCGAGCGAGCGAGTCTGAACCAAGGTCTGAACGGAGGCACGACCCCATGTCCGGGTTCGCGAGCAGCGGAAACAAGGGGAACGATCGTCGGTTCTTCTTCATGCATCTGATGAAGACCGGTGGCACGTCGTTCGCGTTTCAGCTGCGCAAGCACTTCGACAACAGCGAGGTCTTCCCGTGCCAGGGAATCGACTCCCGCGATCTGACCGACGTCGCCGTCTACGCGAGCGTCCGCCGACTACTGCGAACATCGCCCGAACGCCGCGCCGACATTCGCGTGTACACGGGACACTTCCCGTTCATCGCATCGCAGATGCTCGACCCCGACCTCGTCACGCTCACACTTCTGCGCGATCCCGTCGATCGCACGATCTCGTTGCTGAAGCACTTCAAGCGATTGTCGAAACATTTCGCCCCGATGCCCGTCGAGGAGATCTACGAGGATCCCTTCGTGTTCGCGCAGTTCGTCGAGAATCATCAAACGAGAATGTTCGCCGTCACGGAAACCGACAATCTGGACGCCTTCGGCAGCGCGAACGACTATTGGGGAACAGCCGCGCTGCTCGGATTCAATCCCGGTGTTTCCGAGGACAACCAGGCACCAGGCGTCGTCGACCTTGACCGCGCGATCGCGGCGGCGAAGGAGGTGACGATCGACGAGCAGCGGTTCGAGACGGCGAAACAACACCTCGAGATGGTCGATGTGGTCGGGCTGAACGAGCACTACGACGCGTTCATCGACGAGCTCCGGCGCCGGTTCGGATGGTGGCCGTCGGGATTGAACACTGCCGGGCGCGCGAACCGCAGCGACGAGGCGTGGGGCGCTCCCGACGCGCTCCGCATTCGCATCGCCGAGGACAACCGGTTCGACATGGAGCTCTACGAGCACGCGCACCAGATCGCAGCGCAGCCGCGACCACGCGCCTCGACCGCCAAGGCCACACCTGCCGCCAAGGTCGCACCCGCCCGGAAGGCTGAGACGAACGATCGACCGCGCAAGGCGTCGGCACCACCCGTTCCGGTCGAGCACGGCCGCAACCGACTTCGCGCCGAAGTTCGCGCGAAGCACCCTCGCTTTCTCGAAGCACTACGCGCCGACGCGAAGACCGCGCTCACGTGCCGCAGTGAGCGACGCCGCTTTCGCGGTCGGGTCGACGCCGCGATGCAGATCGTCCGACTGATGTGCGTGAGCGATGCCTTCCTCGCGCAGGTCTGCTACCGGGCGAAGGCGCGCTTGCAGGCCCTGGGTGTCCCCATGCTGCCGCGCGTCTTTCACCGGCTCGCGATCATGATCGCCCAGGTGAACATCGGCGATCCCGTCGTCATTCGTCCCGGCGTGTACATCGCGCATGGCCAGACCGTCATCGACGGTTTTACCGAGATCCGCCGCGGCGTCATCATCGCTCCGTGGACCACTATCGGCCCGGTCGCGGGGAACCACCGCGGCCCGATCATCGGACGAAACGTGCAGATCGGCACTGGCGCCAAGGTGCTCGGACCCGTCGTCGTGCACCGCGGTGCGCGCATCGGCGCCAACGCCGTCGTCGTGCGCGATGTTCCTGCGAACACGACGGTCCTGGGTCCGCCGGTACGCCACGTGCCGCCTGTCGCTACACCTTGACGCAGCGAATGTACCGGTGCCGGCGATCGTCGTCCTCGTCCTGATACGCGGCCGGCTGGCCATCGCGATGAATCAACCGGGCTTCTTGCCGCCCGCCGGACGTGTTTCCACACCGACGACGGAGACGCCGGCGGGGACGTCGTCGACCACGACGGCGTTGGCGCCAATCTGCGCTCCCCGATGCACCGTAACGGGTCCAATGATCTTCGCGCCAGAGCCGATGTGCACGTTCTTTCCGATCGTGGGACCACGAGCATCGCCCGCGCGTAGACCAATCGTCACCAAGCGAGAGATCACGACGCCCCGGTGAACCTCAACCAACCCGTCGATCACTACCTGACCGTGCGCGATGTATACGCCTTCGCGAACCACGACGCGATCTCCGATGCAGACCTGCGCAGTCATCATCGCAAGTCGGTGTGCTAGTCGGGGAAGTACCGGGATCCCGAGTGCCTGAAGGCGCGCCTTGGCGCGGTAGAGGGCTTGGGCGAGGAAGGCGTCGCTCACCCACATGAGTCTGAGGGCTTGGATGAGTGCGTCCGCCCGGCTCGTGAACTCGGCGCGCTCCGATCGATGCCTTGCCGCGACCCTCGCGTCCGCGATGACCGCTCGGATGAATCGCGGGTGGCTCGCTTGTATCAGAGCCTTGAGGTCCTGCGGAGACATTCGCTCTCCGCGTCCCGTCGCCGCCGTCTTTGGTGAGCGATCGGGACCGCGGCGGGTACTCGGCGGGTCAGAGGCTCGGGCCTTCGGCGCCGACGGGAGAGACGTGAAGGGCTTGCCGCGATGAACGACCTGCTCCGCGAAGTTGCAGAGCTCGACGTCGAAGGCATTGTCGGCAGCGATGCGCTTTCGAAACGCCGCCGGGACATCCCAAACCTCCGAGCTTTCGTTCGCGCGGGACTTGGTGTTCAAACCGGACGGCCACCAGCCGTACCGACGGCGGAGCTCGTCGATGAACTCGTCGTATCGCTCGCTGAACCCGATGACGTCGACCGTGGCGAGCTGCTGCTTTGCGACCTCGAAGCGTCGCTCGTCGACCATCGACGCCTTGACCGGGACGATGGCGCGCTCGCGGTCCATGTCCTCCTGGGTGGCATTCGGCCGCTGAGGCCCGAAGCCGAGCAGTGCCGCAGTCGCCCAGTAGCTCATGACGCTTCCGAATGCTTCCGGCTTGTCCTCAGCGGTCACCGAGAACATCCGTGTCTGGTGATTCTCGATGAAGTGGGCGAAGACGAACGGATCCTCGTAGATCTCTTCGAGCGTGAACGTGCGATAACGCCGCGACAGTCTTTTGAAGTGCTTCAGGACGGAAATCGTCCGGTCGACGGGATCGCGCAGGATCGTGAGCGTCACGAGATCGAGATCCAGGAGTTGCGACGCGACGAACGGAAAATGCCCCGTGTAAATGCGAATCGCAGCGCGCCGCTCGGGCGAGAGTCTGAGCAGGCGCGAGAGACTGACGTATGACGCCATGTCAAGTCCGTCGCGACGGTCCAGTCCCTCGCACGGATACACCTCGCTCGGATCGAAATTTCTTCGGAGCTGAAACGCGAATGACGTGCCGGCCGTCTTCATGAGGTGGATGAAGAAGAAGCGAAGGGGTTCCTCGTGCGGCGCGTTGGACGCCTCTGGATCGGATCGTTCAGCGTCCGCCGACTCATCCATGCCGTGTGCCTCCATCATGCTCCGAGACGAAAGGTGCGCTCATCGAGTTTCACCGACGAGCCGGGCCGGAACCCCGATCGCGGTTGCGCGAGCGGGGACGTCCTCGGTCACGACCGCATTCGCCCCGATCCGCGCGCCACGATGCACAGTGATCCCTCCGAGAACTATCGCCCCGGTACCGATGCGGACGTCTTGCTCGATCGTAGGACCGCGTTGGTTGCCGTCGCGTGAGCCGATCGTCACCCACGGAAGAATCACGACGCCGTGCTCGATCTCGACCAAACCTTCAATCGTCACCTGGCCATGACCGAGGTGCACACCGGGCTCGATGACGACGGCCCTTCCGATGGACACTTGCGCCGTAAGCATGGCAAGCCGGCGGGCGAGCCGCGGGAGCAACGGAACGCCGAGCGCGTCGAGGCGGGCCTGTGCGCGGTAACACGCCAGGGCAAGAGACGCGTCGTTCACCCACATCAGGCGGACCGCGTGCAAGAGCGCGTGAAGACGGTTGCGGTAGGTCGAGAGCTCACCGCGGGCGGCAGCCGCGAACTTCGCGTCCGCGAGCAGCGCTGCAAAAAAATGAGGCTGCCGCGCATCTGAGTCGGAGAGCACGATCGTCACGCTGGACGGCAATTTCTGGCGAAGCCGCGTCGATCGCACTCGGAACGGCCACCGAGTCCGACGCCGACTCCCACGGCGGTGAAGATTATCACGGCACTCGCGGCGCATCACCAGCGGTGGCGTCCGTCTCGTGAGGAATCCGGCTTTGCGCGTTCGCCAGGGACATGATCGGCGAGCTCGTCGCGCTGTTGGTCGTCGTTGCCGTAGGCGTCAGCGCCCGTGCTGTCCGCAAGCGCCATCACGCGGTGAGTGCCCCGTGCCTCCGCGGTAAGGTCTCGCGCCGGTTCGACCGTGGAAGGATCCCGTGATGCCACTTCGGCAAGATCGGTCAGCCCGAAGCGCTCCCGACGCGCTCGCGGCGTCCGAGGAGTTGGCGCAGACGGGTCGCCGGCTTGGCGCCATCGACGTGCTGGACGTCGCGGCCCGGGCCGTACGCGACACCATCGCAACATAGACGGTGGGTATCGGGCGCTATCTGATCGCCGTCTCGTGCGGCGCAGTTGCCTTCGTCCCGGTGGCCTTCGCCGCACGATCGGTGCGCCGCCGCTTCCTGCCGGACGTCTCCGCGCCGACGGCGGTGCTCGCAGAGATCATCCTCAGTCTCACCCTCGTGGTGTGCGTGTCCGAGCTCCTCGGAAGCATCGGCCTCTTCCGCTTGGCACCGATCACCGTTGCACTCGCGTGCGCAGGTGCCATCGTTTGGTGGTTCACGAAGTCGGCGACGGCACCCGTACCGCAACATCCGGCACCGGAGGCGGCGACGCGTGTCTCCTGGTTGGATCGCGCGGCAGCGCTTGCAGCAGTCGCGATGGTGGGAGCGGTATGGACGATGCGCGTCGCGGATTCGTTCCAGCGCGGAATGATCGCCACCGCAGACACGGTCTGGTACCACATGCCCGTCGCGGCTCGGTTTGCACAAACAGGTTGGACCCCGTGGCTGCACTACTCCGACGGCAACTCGCTGACGGTGTTCTTTCCGGCGAACGGCGAGCTCGTCCACGCGTTGGGAATCCTGTTCGTCGGCAATGACCTCCTGTCGCCGCTCGTGAACGTCTTCTGGCTCGGACTCGCTCTCCTTGCGGCATGGTGCATTGGCAAGCGGTTCGGTGTCGCGCCCGTGACATTGATCGGTGTCGCGGCAGTGCTCGGAACCCCGGAGCTCATCCTCGACGACGCCGGCAGCGCGCTCACTGACGTTGCCAGCATTGCGTTACTCCTCTCGGCAATCGCCCTCGTCATCGACGCGAAGACCTCACACGATCGAGAACCCGAGCGGCAAGAGTTGTTGGTATGCGCGGCGTTGGCCGCCGGACTTGCACTCGGTACGAAGTACACCGTCATCCCGGCGGTCGGGGTCCTGAGTATCGCGGTCGTCGTCCTGAGCAGACGCGGCACGCGCCTCCGGTGGGCCGCCCTGTGGGCGGCAGGGCTTGCGCTCACAGGCAGCTATTGGTATCTCCGCAACCTGTTCGCGGCGGGGAGTCCGCTGCCGTCACTGAACGCCGGCATCGGTCCCTTGCGTCTCCCGCACGTGCCGTTCCCGAACGCCAAGGTCGCCGACTATCTGTTCGATGGTCGCGCGTGGAACGACTACCTCCGTCCCGGCCTACGTACAGCGCTCGGCCCCGCCTGGTGGGCGCTCGTCGCACTCGCGCTGGGCGGGCTTGCGCTGGGCGTCCTGCGGGGACCGAGCCGCGTGACGCGATCCATGGCGATCGTCGGGATCGCGGCGTTCGTCGCGTTCCTCTACAGCCCGCAGATCCTCACCCTCGGACGCAATCCGATCTACTTCGTCGTCAACGTGCGCTACGTCGCGCCTGCACTTGCCATTGGGATCGTGATCATTGCGGTAGTCGCCTCGCGGTTCGGTCGTCCGGTGAGGACGGCCTTGCTCGTGTCGCTCGGTGCGGTGCTTGTCGCGACGCAGTTCGACGGGAGCCTCTGGCACAACCGGGGAACGTTCATCGCGCAACCCGTCGCCGATTCGTCGGCTCGCGCCTGGGGTCTCGCGGTCGGCATCCTGGTGGCGGTCGCCGGCGTTGCAGGCTTGGCCTACGCACAGCGACTCCGACACTCTCGAGCACTTGCGGTCGCCGTGCTCTCGACCACCCTTGCCGCGGCCTTGGCCGGCGGCTTTGCGCTGGAGCAGTCGTACCTGTCGAACCGCTACGGAGGAGCGTCGGTGATGCCACGAATCCTTCGTTGGGCGCGAGATACCAAGGACGCGCGAATCGCGATTGTCGGCTTCTTCGCGCAATATCCCCTCTACGGCAACGACTTGTCGAACTATGTGCAATACGTTGCACACCGGGCGCCTGACCGGCACTCGGCGCGCATCACCACTTGCCCGGCGTGGCGGCGGGCGATCAACGACGGTGACTACGGCTACGTCATCGTGACGAATCCCGGTTTCCCGTTTCCATCGAGACAGCCGGCCCTCGAAGCCGACTGGACGCGCTCGGATCCGGCTGCGCACCTCATGTTCGAAGACTCGAACTTGATCGAGCAAGCGAACGTCCGTACGCACGCCTGGCTCTTCAAGATCAACGGCAAGCTGAACCCCGCGGGATGTGCGCCGTCGGCACCACCCCAGGCCAAGGATCGGCCACCGCCATGAGCGGCCGCGTGTTGTCGCAACTCCAGTAAGCTTTCGTCGTGGCCGAGGCGGAGGAGGCGGAGTCGGAGCGCGCGGGCGAGGCTGGGGAGCCGATACTCACAGTAGGTCGAGTCAATTCCGTCGACCCGACCATGTTGATCATCACTGCTCCTACCGGACTCTCCCAACGGATCGCGATGACGAGCGAAACTGTCGTCGCGCGGGGCGGTCTGGGCACATCTGCGGATGTGCGCGCAGGCGATCGGATCATGGTCAAGAACCGGCTGGGCACTCAAGAGGCCGTCGAGATCGTCGTCCTGCCACCGAAGAGCCCCCACGGCGTTCTGGTAGTTGCCGACACTCCCGATTCGCTGACCAGCAAGAACCTCGCGGGCCAGCTGGTCACGATGAACAAGAAGGGAGTGCGCATTGATACGACGACGGTCGGTACCGTGAGGGAGATCACCGGCGGGTCTACCGTCTTCGTGCGCGCGAAGGTCGTGGGTTCCGGCGAGTGGTCTGCGGTCGAGATCATCGTCTTGCCCGACGGCACCGCCTTCGGCACTTGAGCCTGGTCGCAGAGCACCACGACCGGCGCACCGGAGCGTCGCGGTGAGCGAGGTTCACGGGGAATTCTTGCGGCGCCAGGCCTCCCATACCCAGGGGTAGTCCCACAGTTGTGTGTGCGTCGTCCGCAGCGTGCGCTGGATCGCTCGGCGACGCCGATGAGCCGAGGGAAGCCACTCGTGAAACTGAATGAGGAGCGCGTCGATGCGAGGTAACCAGCCAGCTTCTGCGAGGCGGGGCAGCACGTCGTATTCGCTCCCCTCAATGTTGAGCTCGAGAAGATCGATGTGCTCGAGCTCGAGCTCTTCGAACACTTCCACCACGTCTCGGATTTGAGCGGTCGTCACTTCGACGTTCCGCTTCTTCGCGAAATAGTTGTCAGGAAAGAAACTGGAACCTGGCCCCTGAACGGTCATCGTCAAGGCGTCGTTACGACCGCCCAATCCATATTCGAAGACGAAGATGTTCGGATAGCGAGCCGCGCGCTCGTGAAGACGCTGAAGAGGGCCGGGATTCGGCTCGAAGGCGTAGACCTGGGCGCCAGATTTGCGCGCAACGCGTTCCGCCCAGTTCCCGACATACGCGCCGGCGTCGACGACCACGCTGTTTTCGTCGAGGTCGAAGTCGATCAGGAGATCGGGATTCTCCTGGAGTACACGCCGCATGGCGATGAGACCCCGACTGTAAACGACGTGCTCGTAGACTTGGCGAGCACCCGGCGCCGACGTCCGTCCGCGACGCGACACGACATACCCGATTGGAAAGCGATACGCGCGGCGTAACGCGTATGCAGCGCGCGCACGGTCCACCGGTCGAAAAGTAGTGTCATCACGCTCGTCGCGTCAATACAGGCTCGGAGCACGCCCGCACGTCGCGCGGCGTGCCGGTCGCGTTGACAGGGTCGTGTTGCGGGAGCGAAGCTGAGGCGCCTGAATGGAGGCTCGGTCGGCGATGCCGGGGTTTGCGAGAAACGAGAACGCCGGAGCGTTCGCAACCAATACGGACCAGGCGCAGCACGACGGTCGAGCCGAAAGCGCGCGCCGCTACCTCTTCATTCATCTGATGAACACCGCGGGGACGTCGCTCGCGTTCCAACTCCAACAGCAGTTCCAGCCCCACGAGGTGTACCCGAGCAAAGGTTTCGACAGTCTCGACACCGACCGCGCCGGCTACGTCAGCATGTCGCGGCTCCTGAGGGTCTCGCCGGAGCGCCGGGCCGCCATCCGTATCTACACGGGCCACTTTCCTTTCGTGGCAGCCGAGCTTCTCGACGAGGACCTCACCACGCTCACAATGCTGCGTGATCCCGTCGACCGCACGTTCTCGGTCCTCAAGCATCTCAAGCGACGGTCGAAGCGCTACCACGATCACCGGCTCGAGGAGATCTACGACGACCCTTTCGTGTTCGTCCACTTTATTGAGAATCATCAGACGCGTATGTTCGCGATCACAGCTGACGACAAGCCGGAGGCGTTCGGCGGCACGATGAGCTATTGGGCCACAGCCGCGCTCCTTGGTCTCGGGAACCCGAACGACGACCCCGAGACGCCGGACCCGGCCGACCGCGAGCGCGCGATCGCCACCGCGAAGGCGTCCGCGGTCGACGAGCGACGATACGAAGTGGCAAAACAACACCTCGCGAAGGTCGACGTCATTGGCTTCACCGAGCAGTACAACGAGTTCATCGATGAGCTCCGACGACGATTCGGATGGTGGCCATCGGGCCTCGACACCAAATCGAAAGTGAACATCAGCCCCGAGAACTGGGAGGAGCCGGCGACGTTGCGATCTCGCATCGCCGGCGATAACGCTTACGACATCGAGTTCTACGAGTACGCCAAGCAGCTCGTCAATGATCGACGACGCCGAACGGCAACGCCGGCGGCGAAGGTCGGCCCGGCCACCGCGGGAGTACCTGCGCGGCCCGCTCCTGTCGGCAAGAAGTCGCTGCGCGCCGAGATACGCGCGAAACATCCACGCTTCTTCGAAGCGCTCGTCGCGGATGCGCGGATCACCTCGAGCTTCCGGTCCGAACGCACCGAGTTCCACGGTCGTTTCGATGCGCTCGTCCGAGCGATCCGGTTGATGTGTGTCAGCGACGCGTTTCTCGGCCAAGCGTGCTACCGGGCGAAGGCGCGTCTGCAGGCCCTCGGTGTGCCAGTGCTTCCGTGGATCGCGCACCGCCTCGCGATGATGACCGCACAGATCTGTATCGGGGACCCTGTCGTCGTCCAACCGGGCGTATACATCGCACACGGGCAGGTCGTGCTTGACGGGTTCGTCGAGATCCACCGTGGTGTGGTCATCTTTCCGTGGGTGACCATCGGTCTACGCGCGGGAGACATCCGCGGCCCGACGATTGGACGCAACGTGCACATTGGCACCGGAGCGAAGATCATCGGCCCCGTCACTGTGCACCGCAGTGCACGCATTGGCGCGAACGCCGTCGTGGTCGACAACGTCGCGGCACACACCACCGTGGCCGGCGTGCCTGCCCGACCAGTCCGCGACGTTGCACCGCCGCGGTAGACTCCGGCGCGGTTTTACGCGGAAGGAAGCTCTCGTGATTTCACTTCGGCGAAATCGGACAATGCGCGGTCTGTCCGCGCTTTCGGCATCCGAGGAGTTGACGCAGAAGGGTCGGCAGCTCGAAGCCATCGACGTGCTCACGGCTGCCAATCGGACGACTCGCGATCCCGAGATCGAACGACGGCTCGTCAACCTCCGATATGACGCGTTCGACGAGCTCGAGACGCGTACCAATGTCGCGTCATGGCCACCCGAGGCTCCGCCCGACCTCTTCCCGGGTGTCGACCTCCCCAGAGTCCAGCCCGGCGACTTCACCGCGGAGACGCTTCGTAGCGGCATCCTTCGCCACGGCTGCCTCGCGGTGAGCGGGCTCGTGCCGCCCAAGCGCGTCGCGCAGCTCACCGATGACATCGAAGCGGCGATGACCGCGTTCGAGACATGGGAGAACGACCGCTCTGCCGACACCGCGCCGTGGTTCGTTCCGTTCGACACCGAACCGGCGACGCTCGCCGGCGTTCGGAAGTGGGTCACCGGCGGCGGGGGAGTTTGGACCGTCGACTCACCGCGAGCCATGTTCGACGTCCTCGAGACATTCAGCGAGATCGGTCTCGATCGTCCGCTCACCGGCTATCTCGGAGAGCGTCCGGCGTTGTCCGTGAAGAAGTGGACCCTACGCCGGGTACCGATCACGTCCGGCACGAACTGGCACCAGGACGGCGCGTTCCTCGGGCAAGGCATCCGTACGGTCAACTGCTGGCTCACGCTGTCTCATTGCGGCGACGACGCGCCCGGGCTGGACGTCGTTCCTCGTCGCATGGATCGAATCCTGCCGACTGGAACCGACGGCGCAATGTTCGACTGGTCCGTGGGCGAGCAACTCGTGGAGCAGTTCGACGCACCGATCATTCGCCCTGTCTTCGAGCCCGGTGACGCGCTGTTCTTCGACGAGCGCTTCCTGCATCGCACCGCAGTGAGCGAAACCATGACGCGCGACCGATACGCAATCGAATCATGGTTCTTCGCGCCATCTCACTATCCACGCGACCAGATGCCGCTCGTGTTCTGACTCAAATCCTCTTGAGATATCCCTCGGGGTTGAAGGTCAGCCCGTATCGCTCGGCCATCGGATCGATGACGAAGTCGGTGTGCATGGCGAGGATCCGTCTCACTGCCTCCCAGGAACCCGGACCGTGCCCGGGCCATACAGGGTGGCCGTTGAACATCGTGTTCTCCATGATCACGTAGGAACCGGGAGGCACGAACTCTCGGTAGGCCGCGAACTCCAGCTCCATGCGGATGTTGCTCCCGGGATTCGAGCCCAAGATCACCAGCGCGCGAGATGTGCCGACGAGATCCCGCACCGCCTGCAGCGTTTCCGCGCTCTCCGCTTTCCCCTCCACGTATGTGATTCGAGGGTGCTCGGGGCGCGCCGGCGGAAGCTTGACGTCGATCGAGACGACCTGCCCGTGGTCGAGCAGCTCACAAATGGACGCCAGGAACAGCGCCCGTCCCCCTTGCTCGGTGCCGGTCTCGATGATCCAGTCGGGTCGCACGCGGTGCACGAGCTCCTGGTACACGATGAGATCGGTGGGCGCTTTCATCACTCGCTGACCCAGCCACGTGGTGTGGCGCCACGCGAGACTGCGCCACGACGCATCGATGAAACTCAGTTTCAGGTCGTCAGGAATCGGCGTGGGCGTCTTCGGAACGCCGTCGGGACCGTCGGGAACCCGTCCCTTCACGAACGCGTCGGCCGTCATGCGGCGAGCTCGCGTTCGCGCCGCTCGCGGGAACATCGTCCCCACGTAGTGAAGGGTCTTTTGAGAACCGCGGAACGGACGGCCCTGCAGGCCTTCGAAGTGCTCGGCGAAACCGACGATCTTGGTGCGGCGGTCGTCGGCGTCGACCACATTGGTCGTCGTCCCGCCGTGCACCTGATGGAACGAACCTTCGCCCAGGATCGTGACGACATTCACCTGCGGGCTCGCACCGATCCGTTCATAGAACTCGAGGTTGGCGTATCCCCCACCGGGCATTGAGTAGCGCTCGTCGAACGCGCCGTATTGTTCGAGCACCTTGCGGGGCACGAAGATGCAGTTGCTCTCCCACAGGCCGTCGAACCAGTCTCGCTCGCCGATGAAGTGCCCGATGTCGAACAACCGGTATCCGTCCAGCGGCCATTCGATGTGACGGAAGAGATCGTCTTCGAACGACTGGTCGTACCCGCTCTGCATGGCGTCGGGCTGCTGTCCCGGGCCGACGTACCACTGTTGGGTCACCACGATCGCAGGCTCGTAGGTTCGTAGTCCGGCCATGGCGTACCGCAGCACGCCCGGCGTGAGGACATGCGCGCCGTCGATCATGAACGCAATGACCTTGCCCCGCGCCAACGCGAGACCGCGGTTCAGCGCGTTGACAGGCGTCGGCATTGCCTCCTCACCGATGTCGACATAGCGGAACTCCGGCCCAAAGCTACGAACGAACTCCTCGCCGAGTACCTGTTCTTGGCTCGATCCGTTGTCGAGCACGACGACCTCATAGTCGAGGTCTTCGACGCCCCGTTGGTACGCGCGTGAGAGCGAGTGCAGCGTGCGGGCCGCCTCCCGGCGCATGTTGTAGAAGACGACGACGATCGAGAGATCCTTGACCTGCGTTGACATGGGCAGTGCCAAAGGCGCGTGGGTCGCGGGCATTGCGGGTGCAACGTCCGTGGAAGGCCGTCCGGCCGCCTTCGTCTTACGCCACCAGATCGCCGACTCATCAACGCGTTCGATCGATTCGTCGATTCCGCGCCGCGCGAGCAGCGCGTCGAGCGCATCCTTCCGCTCGGAGGTGAAGTCGTCGATCACGACGAGTCCACCGATCACCAGACGGCTGTACATGGCTTCGAGCGCGTCGACGGCTTCCGTCGCGTCACCGGTCCCGAGGCGTATCAACGCGATTCGATTCACCGGCGCGTCGACGAGGGAATCCCGAGGTCGACCCTGCAAGAAGCGAACCCGTTCGTCGGCGAGCCCGAAGCGCGCAAAGGCATCGCGGACGGTATTGAGATCTGTCCAGACGTCCAGAGGATCGTCGGCGTTCTGCTCCACATGGAACGTATCGGCGATCCAAACCTGTTTTTGGTCGAGCTCGTACGCGTCGAGATACCCGCGCATGAAGATGGCCGCGCCACCGCGACCGGTGCCGCACTCGACCAGGTCGCCGACGACGCGCTCGTCCCGAACGAGATCGAGACACCGCCGCAGGTGGTCGAGACGAACGCGTCCCATGTCGGCGTAGGGAAGCTTCGAGCCTTCGCCTGCCGCGCCCGGCAACCTGCCGGCGCGGCGCCGCTCGACAAGCGGTTCCCATCGGTTCTGCATCTCTCGAACCGGATCGCCCAATCGCGAATGCGCGGGCCGGTGGCCCTTTTCCACACAGTCGGCGAGATACAAGAGCCTCAGCTCGTGATCGAGATACAGCTCATTCAGCAACGCCGCTTCGAGAACGTCGAGGTAGCGATCGGCGAGCCGCCCGAGCCGCTGCCTGTGACCGTAGTAATCATTGTGTTGGAACAGCATCGCCTGCAGGCGAGTCGACTCACCGATCTCGAGCAATGCGTCCTTGCCGTCGCTGCTCTCGAACCAGTCGAGCAACTTTGCGAGCTCGGGCTGACGCGAGAGACGCTCTTCTTCCACCACGATCGCCAGCCCGAAGTACACGGGCAGCACGAGTCGCCGCAACGGACGGTCATATTCGGCGACGAAGTCGTCAAGTGCGGTCATCACACCGTTCCGCGGGCCGCCCTCGGTAAGGGCGTTGTAGTGCTCCGGGTTCAACCCGCCCTGCGGCAACACTTCCTTCGCACCCGGGCGTATGCCGAGCTGTGCGTACGGCTGACGAAACTCTTCTGGAATTCGCTCCGGCGCGTAGTACAGATCGCGACGGCCGTAGGGCCAGAGGACGTCGTGCAGTATGAGTACGGGAAGCGGCGCGTCGTCCCGCCGCGCACCTTCGGCAAGCAGCTTCAGTTCGTGATACACGGTGAACCAGTTGTGATCACCGTCAACGAGTGCGACATCCACGCTCGGAAGTTGCGGCAGGACATTGTGGCTTACGTCGCGGTGGAAGATGTAGCGACCCGGAAAACGCTCTTCGTGCTCGCCGGGGTCGAATTCGGGAACAGGATCAATGACGTGCAGCTCGACCTCGCGCCCGAGCCGCTCCAGCATCAGCACCGTGGTGTCGCCACGCAGCGCGCCGATTTCGACGATGCGCCGTGCGCCCGCCGTTTGCAGAATCGGCCAGACCACTGAGTCCCAGAACGGATACATCTCTGAGCGTCCTCCTCGGCGCATACTACGAGAGCCGATCGTGATCGCGTCCAGTGAGGACGGGTGCTCATCGGGGTCGGACGCCCAGGTCTTGCTACCGTTCGCGCGAGTGTTCGTACACGAGACGGCCATCGTCGAGCCCGGAGCGTCAGTGGGTGAAGGCACGCGCGTCTGGCATCATGCGCACCTCCGCGTCGGGTCGGTCGTTGGTCGCGACTGCACGCTCGGGAAGAACGTGTTCGTCGACGGCGGCGTGCGGATCGGCGATCGCGTGAGCATCCAGAACAACGTGTCCGTGTACGCCGGAGTGACGCTCGCCGACGACGTCTTCGTCGGGCCGAGTGCGGTGTTCACGAACGATCGTCATCCCCGTGCACATGGATTCGCGTGGGACCTCGCATCCACGCACGTGCGACGCGGAGCCTCGATCGGTGCGAATGCGACGGTGATCTGCCCGATCGAGATCGGCGAGTGGGCCATGATCGGCGCCGGAGCCGTCGTCACACGCGACGTGCCTGCCCATCAACTCGTCGTCGGCAATCCCGCTCGTCCCGTGGGATGGTGCTGCTGGTGCGGGTTGCTTGTCTCACGCGACGACCTGCGGCCGGCCGACGCCGTGTGCGAGTGCGGTCTCGTGCTCGGTGCCACGCGCTGAGACCTCTCACGTGGCACTCGATCACGCCACTCAGGCCGTATCGGACGGCGGCACGTAGTCCCAGAGGCCGCGGAAATCCTTGCGCGTGTACGCGAGGCTGGTCGGCCGCTGGATGGGCGGCGACGCCGACTTCCCGCGCCATGGTCCGAGGAAGTACTGGCCCACGCCGACACCCGAGCCGGTTCCCATGAGGCCGGGCGGCGTCGTTGTACCGAGGTAGTCGCGCCAGAAGCGCTCGGAGAAGAACAGCGCGCAATTGTGAAGGTGTACGTACTCGTCGAAGAAGACGTATCCCTCGTCGACGAGATGAGGCCAGAGATTGACGATGCAGTCGTGCATGCTCGACTTCAGGTCGACGTCGATGAAACACAGCACGATGTCTTCGCGATGGCTGGGCAACGTGTCGCTGAACCAACCCTTGCGGAATTGGCAGCGCTCGATCACGCCATAGCGACGTACGTTGTCCTGCACCACGTGCAGCTCTCCGCGAAATGATCCCTTGACCATCGGGTTCATGTCGTCCCCCGCGAGAGGGGCCGGGAGACCCTCGAACGAGTCGTAAACGATGAGGTCGCGCCCGACAATGTCGCAGATCACACTCAGGTTGGTCGTCGTTCCGCCGAGCCAACAGCCGCACTCGACGACAGCGCCCTTCACCGAAGGTGGGATCTCGAGGAGCTTTGCGGCAAGCGCAAGGTGCCCCTTGTATGAAATTCCTGTGCGTATGTGCCGCCAGTTGCGGTAGAGGCGCCAACCGAGCTTGAGCCTCTTGCGCCAGGTCATGTTGTACTTCGGGTGGAACCGCGGGTTGGAGAACAGAAAGAGGATTGTGAGCGGAAGCGATGCGCGCTCGTACATCGAGCTGACCCACGCCATGCGCTTGAAGGTTCGCACGCGGCGGCGCTCTTCGGGCGTGGCCGGTGCCTTGCTCGTGACGCCCCCGCGACCAGGCGAACTCGGTGACGGCTTCATATGAGCACTGCCTTTACTCGCGTCGCGATGTCGTCGTGACCCTGCTGGCTCGGGTGCAGCACGTCTTGCATCCGGCCGGCCGCATGCGCGGCATCCCATCCCGCGCCATAGTCGTCGGCCCATTCCTGGTAGAGGTCGACAAAGGCACAGCTCTTGGCTTCCGCGACTCGCTTGGTGATCGACCGGTACTCCGCCTGCACTGCGGCGTCACGCCCGCGCCCGACGACGAGGCTGCCGTTCGGGTCCGATCCGATCGCGGCGACGGTCATGGTCGCTTGTCGGGCGGACTCGAGCGAGGCGATCGTGGCTCCTTCGGGAATGTTCGTGCCGGCAAGGGGAGCACCGATGTCGCTCTCGACGAAGAGGATCTCCGAGACCTTCAGGATGGGAGATCCCGCGGTCGTTTGGACCTGGGTCACGACCGTATCGTGCGCCGTGGCGGTCGCCGAGCGCGGCCGTTGCTCGAAGGGAGCAATGACCAAGACATCGGCGTACGGCGAGACGCGTCGGAGAAGTTCGTCGAGGTTGTCACCAAAGCGCTCAGGGTCCTTGAGGATCACGTCGTTGGAGAACAGCACGGTGACCAAGTCTGGACGGATATCGTCCAGGATCGCCAACGGGTCGCCGGCCGATGGCCGGCACAATACGGCGAGCAGCTGGTGCTTGTGACCGAGATTGTGGACCACTGTCCCCCCGGGTGCGGCCGACCTCGGTGTGCAGGTGCTGATCCCTCCGATCGACGCGACACATGGCTGCCGGCCGTCGAAGCCTCTTACTTCCACGCGGCCACGTACACGCTGTGATACCGGTAGCCGGTGCAGTCGGTTGTCCGCCACCGTTGCGGGCATGTCGACAGAGCGCCACGGGCCCTCATCGACGCGATACTGCCACTGGCCCATCCCGGGACAATGGAACCAATAGAGATCGAAGGCCTCGACGGCCAGCGCTCGGGGCTTCGTCCAGGCGGCGACATCGTTGGTCTCTCCGGAGCTGTAGAAGCCCTGGCGAAAGGGAGTGACGTCGAACGCGTCACTGGGCATGGTTTCAGTCCACGCGCCACGTAGCCGCCATTCGGCGCGCCAAAGCCCGCGGAACCCGCCCCCGCGTCTCGGCCCTATGGTCAGGTCGAACGCCTCGGCGACCTGGTCGACCCAGTTGCGACGGATACCCGCCCTCACCATGGCTCCGTCGTCGGTGATCGAGTCACCGAGACAGACGACCTGGCGCGTCCGATCTGTTGCGACCCGCCATCGCGTCAGCTTGGCCTTCTCGGTTGCGACCCTGTCTCCCAAGACGTCGCCCTTCCCGGCGCCGCCGCGCTGCGTGCGCGACGTTTCCAGGATTGCCGTTGGGTGCTGCGCTCCGCCACTCGTCGGTGTTTCGGAATGGGAGCACGACTGCGCGAACCAATTCCACCCCGCATGAGACCGAGGCGAGCGTGCTTCCGCGAGACCTGACCGTTCACCCGGCGACGGCATACAGTCCGCACGGTGCGCAGTCGCTATGACGTTCGAGCTTCGTCAGCCGATAGCGGCTGAGCACTCGCAGCAGCGGCGGGGACTATGGGCCGAACCGGGGTAGGGGCAGAACAGGCCGAAGTCTCCGAAACGGTGGCCGGGCCGACAAAGCAGTTGCACTACCGACCGCACCTCGACGGACTTCGCACCATCGCTGTCTATCTTGTCGTCGCGTTCCACTCGCGCCTCGGCGTTTTCACCGGCGGGTACGTCGGCGTCGACATTTTCTACGTGCTGTCGGGCTTCCTGGTCACGAGCATCCTGCTGCGCGACCTCGCGTCGGTCGGCCACGTCGATTACCGACGCTTTTACTCGCGCCGCGTTCGCCGGATACTTCCCGCAGCCTTCGTCACGTTGCTGGTCACGGCAATTGCATTCGCCGCGATCGCGACGCCGGCCGAGATGCTCGACGCGCTCGGAGGGTTCCGAGCCGCGTTCCTCTATGTCGCGAACTGGTTCTTCATACGTCAGGCGACCGATTACTTCGCCGCGGATGTCAACGCCAGTCCGGTGTTGCATTTCTGGTCGCTCGCGATAGAGGAACAGTTCTATCTCCTGTGGCCTCTCCTGCTCACCGGGTTATACGCGCTCGCTCGCCAAACGGGACGCCGCCCCTGGTGGGTCGTCCGGACTGTCGTGGCGGTGGCCGCGATTGCTTCGGTGATCGCGGCGGTCCACATCGGATCGACGAACTTGGTGCGTGCCTACTATGGAACGGACACTCGGGCCTATCAGCTACTCGTCGGCGCGTTGCTCGCGCTTACCCCGCAACTGCTGCGCCTCGGTGCATCGACGCGGCGGCTGCTCCAGCGGTGCGTACCGTTCGCTCTCGGGGCACTGCTCGCGCTCGGTACCTCGATCATCGACATCGGGCCCATCGCCCGCGGAGCGCTCGTCGCCGTTCTCGTGCCGACGCTCATCGCCGCGCTCGAGAACGCTCGGGGCGGCACCACCAAGCGGATGCTCTCGTCGGCCCCGTTCACGTATCTCGGGCGAGTGTCCTACGGCACGTATCTCTGGCACTGGCCGATCATCGTGCTCGCCGCGCACGAACGCCACATAGCTCCGGTACCCCTTTTCTTGCTGGCATGTGGGGGGGCGACGACACTCGCCGCGCTGAGCTACCACCTCCTCGAGCATCGCGTGCGCTCCTCGCGACTGCTCGACCGATACAAGGGACCGGTCGTTGCGCTCGGTTTCGCCGCGAGCATCATCGCGGGTCTCGTCGTCATGCCGGTGTTGCTCGACACCGGCCGCGGGACCGTCTCGGCATCGGGTCCGAGTGGGCGATCCGGACTCCGGTTGCTCGACTGGCGTGTGGCGAGGAACGACATCCCCACCCTCCCCGATTGTCTCGGTGCGTCGACACAACGGTGCACAGTGGTCCGGGGAACGGGCACACGGATCTTGCTCATGGGTGACAGCAACGCACGCATGTGGATCCCGACGTTCGCCGACATCTCCAAGAAGGAGGGATTCACGTTCTCGGTCGCCTCCTATCCCGTCTGTCCCTGGCAGAAGGATCTCACCTACTTGTTCAGCAAAGACGCCACGCGCGCGTGCAAGGAACATCAGGCCGACTGGTACCGGCGGGTCATCCCGGAGCTCGACCCTGACGTGATCTTTCTCGCGCACCAGGCGTACGACGACCCCGCGCGCCCCGTGGCCATGACCCCCCGCGACGGCCGCGTTGTTTGGCCGACGGACCCTCGTTTCAGCTCGATGCTCGTCGACTATTCCTCGTCCTCGCTGCGCGCGCTGGCGCGACCGGGGCGCAAGCTCGTGATCATCGAGCCCATCCCGATCACGCGGGGCGGCGCAGGGGGGTTCAACCCGTTGGATTGCGTCTCGACGGGAACACCGTCGGAGTGCGCCTACCAGGCGACTGAGCAAGCCACACCGCTCGAGCGTTACTACCGGCAAGCGCGTACAGAAGACAACGTCTTCTCGTTGGACTTGGACCGCTTGGTGTGCCCGAGCTGGCCCCGGTGTGACGAGGTCGTCGGCAATATCATCGTCAAGCGCGACGTGTCGCACTTGACGGCAACATATGCTCGTTCGCTCTCCGAGCCCGTCGACGAGCTGCTCCGCAAAACCGGCATACTCGGAGGTCGCTGAGATCGTGACCGGATCGTATGGGCCGCGCATGCACTCAGGTAGAGCCTGCTGCTCCAGACGCGGCAGACTCTGCGGATGCCGTTGAGAAGCGGGGCATCGAAGACCCTGACACCCCGTCGATTCATGCGGGAATTGGCGCGACAGCACCCACCGTTCTTCAAGGCAGTGCTCGCGGACGCTACCTGCGCCTGTGCGAACCGCGGCGAACGAGTGGAACGACCGACACGTCTTCGCATGGCGCGCGAAGTCATGCGCCTGACCTGGAAGACCGACGCCTTCGCTGCGCAAGTTTTGTATCGCGCCAAGGCACGGTGGCAAGGCCTGGGAATACCGGTGCTGCCCCGTCTCGCACACGGGCTCGCGATGATCACTGCTCAGGTCAGCATCGGAGACCCTGTCGTCATCGAGCCGGGCATCTACTTGCCGCACGGACAAGTCGTCGTGGATGGACTGGTGACGATCGGTAGGGGGACCGCGATCCGGCCATGGGTCACCATCGGCCTCGCAGAGGGAAACTTCGAGGGCCCGAAGATCGGGCGAAACGTCAGGGTGGGAACCGGTGCCAAGATCTTCGGACCCGTCACTGTTGGAAACAATGCGCTGATCGGCGCGAACGCTGTCATTCTTCACGACGTACCGCCTCGTTCCACAGCCGTCGGTGTACCGGCACGACTACTCTCGAGATGAGCGCTGAGCAGGTCAAATGAGCCGGCGCCGACGACGGGAGTTGCCGATGCAGGGGCGCGATCACTTCGCTATCGAGGCGGCGAGATGAGCGCGGACGTCGCGAGTGAGGCCAACCGAATCTGGCACGCCGTCGACACCCTCACGTCACAGCAGCGTCGGTCGAAGGATCCTGCCGCGCTGAATGAGATCGTGCGGCTTCGTCATCTCGCGGTGGCTCATCTGCCTCGAGATCCGGCGCCAAGCTGGCCGGCGAGCTATCGCGACCCATTTCCTGACGTGGTAGGGCAACCGCCCGAGATCGACGCGTGCGATCTGACGACCGACGCACTCGGTGGTGCCATCCACCATCACGGATGCCTGCTTGTGCGAAACCTTCTTTCGCCCAGTCGAGTTTCGTCGCTGCGCGTCAACATTGACCGCGCCTTCGCGGCGCGCACCGGTCCGGCTCCGGCCGACGCGTGGTATTCGCCGTTCGTGCCCGAACCTGGATACCCGTCCCTCGTCGAGCGGCGTAAATGGGTCGAAGACTGTGGCGCGATGTGGTCGGCCGATTCGCCGCCCGCATTCTTCGACATCGTCGAGGCCATGCACGACGCGCGGATCCCGGAGATTGTCGGCACCTATCTCGGAGAGCCGCCGGTGCTCTCGGTCAACAAGTGCACCATGCGCCGCGTGAGTCCCGAGACCTTCCCGTCGTGGCATCAGGACGGCGCGTTCATGGGCGCCGACGTGCGAACGGTCGACGTTTGGATCTCGTTCACCGAGTGCGGTGGTGACACACCGGCGCCCGGGCTCGCCGTCGTTCCGCGTCGCATGGAGCACCTCCTGCCAACCGGCACAGGCAGCGCGCTGGTTGCCAACGGAATCGACGAGGCGGAAGTCGTCCGAGTCCTCGAGGGCCAAAAGCCCGCCACGCCGCACTTTCGGCCTGGCGACGCACTGTTGTTCGACGGCTTGTTCGTACATTGCACCGGCACCAAGCCGGGTCTGACCGAGTGGCGGGAAGCGTTGGAGACATGGTTCTTCACGCCGTCGACCTTCCCGGCGACCTACGTGCCGCTCGCGGTGTAGCAGCGCACACTCACGGAAGCCCTCGCTTCGTGAAGATCTGGGATAATGCCGGAGTGCTCCCGGCTCCCGAACGCTGTCTGTCGGTGGTCATGCCGTGTTTCAACGAGGGTCCGACGATCTCGACAGCGATTGCCCGGACTCTCGCGTCTCCGTACGTCAATGAGCTCATCGTCGTCGACGACGGTTCCTCCGATGAGAGCGTGGAGAAGATCCGCGCGTTCGATGACGCCCGGTTGCGACTCCTGCGTCAACCGATGAACCTTGGGAAGGGAGCGGCGCTGCGTCGCGGCTTCGGTGAGGCGACGTCGCCGTTCGTGCTGGTCCAGGACGCGGACCTGGAGTACGACCCTGCGGACTACTCGCAGCTTCTTCAGCCGCTCCTGGACGGAACGGCTGACGTCGTCTACGGCTCTCGTTTCGCGTTCGGTCGGCCGCGCCGGGTCCTGTACTTCTGGCACTCGTTGGGCAACAAGCTGCTCACGCTTGCCTCGAACATGCTCACGAATCTCAATCTGAGCGACATCGAAACGTGCTACAAGGCGTTCCGGCTCGAGGTCATTCAGTCTCTCGATCTCGAGGAGGATCGCTTCGGCATCGAGCCGGAGATCACGGCGAAGGTCGCGGCGGCAGGATGGCGCGTGTGGGAGGTGAGCATCTCGTATGCCGGGCGCACCTACGCAGACGGCAAGAAGATCGGGGGGCGCGACATCGCCCGAGCCCTGTATGCCATCGTTCGCTATTCGGCCGCCTGGACGCGCGTGCGCTCGCATATCGACCGCGTCCCCGATGGGCGCGATACGCCCGCGTCGTTCGATGCCGCCGACTCGGAACTTTCAGATGTGCTCACGTCACTGGAGGGCGCGGACAACTACACGGAGTGGATCTACACGCTGATCGAAGGTCACCTCGGGCGTCACGTGCTCGAGGTCGGCGCCGGTCACGGATCTTTGACCCAGCACGTGCAACCCGGCCGGGTGGTCACTGCGACCGATCTCTCCGACTCGTGCGTGAAGCGACTTCACGAGCGGTTCGCGGATTGCCAGAACGTCGAGATTCTCCATGCCGACCTCGCGGATATGCACGACACCAACCGGTACGACTCGATCATCCTGGTCAACGTGCTCGAGCACCTCGACGACGACGTCGAAGTGCTCCGAAGCCTTCGCGATCTGCTCACACCGGGTGGACGCGTCTGCATATTCGTCCCGGCGTTCGAGGGCCTGTACTCGGAGTTCGATCGTCGCGTCGGCCACAGACGCCGATATCGCCGGACGCAGCTCATCTCCGTGCTCGACCGCGCTGGTTATGCGATCGTCGACGCGCGCTATGTCAACACACTCGGCGCGGTTGCGTGGTGGTTGTTCGCCCGGCGCCTCAACCAGGTTCCCACCCAGGGCTGGTCTGTCCGGCTCTACGACCGCGTGGGCGTTCCGGCTGTCCGACGGATCGAATCGCGTCGCATGCCACGCTTCGGCCAGTCGCTGTTGTGCGTCGCCCGCACGACCACCGCGATCGATGATGCCGACACGCGTTCGCAGCCGGATAAAGTTTCCTAGGAAACACTTCTGTTGACCGGGTCCCGAGCATCTCGAGCGGGGCAGGCAATCTCACGAGGTCAAGCGAGTGCCGCTGACACGGTGGCATGCCCCGTCGCACGGCATACGCCAAGTTGTGTGCATTGGCGACTCGATCACGTACGCGCCTTCCATGCCTCAGATCGGCATCGATCGCAGCTGGGTCGACCAGCTCGCCACCGCGCTCGAGGCAACGGGTGCACGACTGGGAAGCGGGTTCCTCGGCCTCTGGCGACACGAGTGGATTCGCGCCGGCGCATGGACGCAGCCCGCAAGGACCGACGCGTTCGACGTTGCACCTTTTCGCCAAGCGTTGTACAGCTCGGGACACACGACCGACGAGTTGACCTGGACGAAGCCCGTCACCATGACGGTCAGCGCCTTCGAGGTCTACTGGTTCTTCAAGCCGGAGATGGGGCGTTGGCAATATTGCGTCGACAATGGATCCTGGACGAATGTGAATTTGAGCGACTCTTCGGCAAAGGCCGACAACACGCTCCACCGCGTCTTCGTAGATGAGCGAGTGCATTCGCACGTCCGGATCCGCGGCCATGACGGCAGCAAACCGTGCGTTGCAACCATCGCAGGGATCAGCGCCTGGGCCTCGGCAACACCGGAACCCTCGGGAACGGTCGTTCACAATCTCGGGCATCAGCACCAGATGCTCGCGGGCTTCTGCCGACCGTCGGCCGGCGATCCGCTCGCGCTGCTCGACGCTCTTCGTCCGGACCTGGTCACCGTTCTGTTCTCGAACGACGTACGCCTCCACGACGCCACGAACTTCGGAGTGAGGCTCCGGGGCCTGGTCCGGCGCGTCGCACCCTACGCCGACGTGCTTCTCATCAGTCCGTTCGAGCAGCGGCCTCCGCGACGCGTCGACGACGCCGTCACCGAGGAGGGTTCGCGCATCGTCACCTCCGAGTCCGCCTTGTTCCTCGCGACGGATTCGCGGTCACGTCTCAGCGGCACGAACGTCGCGGCAGGGGCAAGCATCGCTTCGGTGCAGTCGACGCACACGGCAACGATGACGGTCTCGGCGACCGGATCGTCCGTCGGCGGCGAGCTGGCAATAGGAGGGCAACGCGATACCGCGACGCAAGCCGACTACCGGGCGATGACGAAGGCCGTCGCCGCCTTCACCGGCTGCGCGTTTCTCGATCTGTACGATGCGTGGGCCTCGAGTGCGGGTGCCGGCTGGGACGCGGCGTGGGCGACGGGTCTCATGCACGACGGCTTCCACCCGACCCAGCTCGGTCACGATGACATCGCGGCGCGCGTACTGGTCGCGCTCGGGCTCGACCCGACCGTCAGAAGGCCGGGACCACCGCCAACGTGAGCCTCACCAACAACATCCTGCCGGCCGCTGTCAGGCGACCACCGGTGATTGCCATTTCGCAGGAGAGGCTTGGATGACACACTCTCCGGTCATGGCGAGACGACCGTCTCCGTCTCATCATGTCGATTCGAAGTCGAGCATCCATGACTGCATCGTCACCCCCCGAAACATGAGGTCGTCGTGCGCATCGCGATGACGAACAACTTCTTCCTGCCGCGGCCGAGCGGCAGTGCGCATCACACCGAGGGTCTGGCGGCGCAACTCGCCGCCGCCGGTCACGAGGTGCTCGTGATCACTGCTGCCTACGAGCACGCTCCGAGCGAGGAGACGCGCGACGGGTATCGCGTCGTACGTCTTCCGGCATGGACACCGCCGCCTTCCCGCGTCGGGATGAACTACGAGATTCCATGGACGTTCTCGCCACGCAACCTGCGCCGGTTGTTCCGAATCCTCGACGACTTTCGCCCCGACGTGGTCCATCAGGGCGGCCAGTTCTTCGATCTCACGTGGATGAGCGCAATCTGGGCCCGCCGGCGCAAGGTCCCCACGGTCATGACGGTGTACACCGCCCTCGTGCACAGCGATCGCATTGCGCGTGCGCTGCTGTGGCTCGGTGACATGGTCCTCGTGCGACCGTTCATCGCGATCGGCCGTCCGACGATCGTGGTGATCGACGCGTGGATCGATTCGTACTCCCGGCGTCGCTACCGCGTCGGCGACGATCGCATCGCGACCGTCATGATCGGCATCGACGCCGATCGTTTCGTCGGTGTCGACGGACGGGAGGTGCGGGAACGACTCGGCATGGTCGAACGACCGGTCGTCTTGTCGCTCGGGCACGTCATCCCGCTCATTCGCGACCGGCTCGCGCTCGTGCGCGCGATGCCACACCTCCTCGAGCGACAACCCGATCTCGTGGTGCTCGTGGTCGGCCACGTGTTCGACGACACGTTCCTCGGGCTCGCCGACGACCTCGGCGTCCGCGACCATGTGGTCTGCACCGGTGAGGTGGCGAAGGACGAAGTTCCCGCCTACGTCGCCGCTTCCGACGTCGAGGCACACGACTTCCACTACTTCGGGCTCGGCACCTCGACGCTCGAGGTGATGGCGGCCGGCGTACCGGTCGTGTCAGTGGTACGCACCGACAACTTCCCGGGCCTCGAGCTCCGCTCGGGCGAGAACATCACGATCGTGCCCGAGGACGATCCCAAGGCCCTCGCAGACGCGATCCTGCAACTGGTCGAAAACCGCGAGCTGGCTCGCCACGTCGGCGAAGGACAACGCAGATTCGTCGTCGACCATTTCTCGATCCAGGCCGTCGCCCGCGACTACGCGGCGTTGTACGAGCGCGTCGCGCAAAAATAGACCCGTGCAGAAGACGGAAGCTCGGGTCGACCGACCCGCGTCGCAGGCCCACGCGGCGCTGCTCGTGTTCGGAGCGATCGAGCTCGTCGCCGTGCCCCTCATGTTGTGGTGGGACCGTGGCACGTGGTTCCAGCTCGACGACTGGGACTTCCTCGCGGCGCGCACAGGCGGCAATCTCGGCGATCTCTTCCGTGCGCACTACGAGCACTGGACCACGATCCCCATCGTCGCGTACCGGCTGATGTGGCAGTTGACGGGTCTTCACAGTGCAGCGCCGTACCAACTGCTCGTGATCCTCGGCCACCTCACGGTTGCGGCCCTGTTGCAGGTTGTGATGCGCCGCGCCGGGGTCGGACCGTGGCTCTCAACGGCCGCCGCGACGTTGTTCGTGTTCTTCGGCGCGGGAGCCGAAAACATTCTCGTCGCATTTCAGATCACGTTCGTGTTCGCGCTCGTGTTCGGTCTCGCGCACCTGCTGCTCGCGGATCACGACGGGCCGGTCGACCGGCGGGACTGGTTGGGCCTGCTCGCCGGAATCGCCGGCCTCATGTGCTCGGGCGTCGCGGTGACCATGGCCATCGTCGTCGGCTACGCGACCCTGTTGCGTCGCGGTTGGCGCGTCGCACTCCTGCACACCGCGCCCCTCGCGGCCGTCTACCTCGTGTGGCGGGCCGCCGCACCGAAGGAGGACTCGCCCGCGTACTACCACGCCAACTCGCCGGGCGAGATGATCCGCTTCATCGCGGTCGGGTTCCGCGCAGTGTTCCGCGGCATGGGTCAGCTGCCGGGCGTCGGGGTCGCGCTCGCCGTGCTCCTCATCGTGGGTCTCGCGGTATGCGTACGCGAGAATCCGCGCGTCCTGCGCGGGAGTGCGTCGGCGGCGGTCGCGTTGCTCGGCGGCGCAGTCACGTTCCTGGCCATCACCGCGCTCTACCGCGCGGGCACAGAGAACGGCTTGGCCGTGTTGTACAAGGGATTCGGACCGGAGCACGCGCGCACGTCGCGGTACGTCCACATCGTCGCCGCGATGGTCCTGCCGGCCCTGACGCTCGCCGCCGACACGCTGATCAGGCACTGGCGCCGCGCGGCGATCGTCGTCGTCGCGCTCCTGCTCGTCGGCGTTCCCGGCAACATCGACAAGCTCGCGAGCTACGCCGACATCAACCGCTCCGCCTTCGTGAAAGCGCGCCGCCCGTACATCTTGACCGCGCCACGATTGCCGCTTGCGCGTCAGCTGCCCCGCTCGGTCGCGCTCGCCCCCCGTCTCACCCTCGGGTGGCTGATCGACAGCCTGCCGTCCGGCCGAATACCGGAGCCACCGGCGCGCCCGCCGGCCGCGATCTCGAACGAAACACTCGCGCTCGCGCTCGTTCCCTCGAACCTGCCGCAGACCGGACCGTGCGAGACGCTCATCCGACCAGTGGTGCGCACCGTCCAGAAGGACCAGCGTCTGACGCTGCGAGACGCGAACGCTACGGTGACCTATGTGCCGCAAGGGCGCGCGCCTTCGGCGCCCATGCCCATCACGCCCGCGACCTTCATAGCACTGGCCGGACCGCTCCAACTCCGTATTGCGCCCGTGAACTCGAACACCAGTCCTCGCGCGACGCTCTGCGGCTAGTACCCGGAATCCAGCGCGCCTCGACTCCTTCAGCGAGCGCCGACGACGTAGTACTGCGCGCCGAGCGGCACGGCACGCAGCAGCCGCTCGACTGCACGAACACGGGCTTCACCCCGCGTGAAGAACACGACGTAACGACGCTCGACCGGACGAAGCGCCGCACTCTTCAGCAGTTCGCCGGCCGCGTGCCTACCGAGCAGGATGGCGTCGTCATCGAACTCGCACCTGCTCACGGCGAACCGCGTGAGCGGGTTCAGCGGGTTGTGTTCGAAGAGCACGACGACCCCGCCCGGGCGCACGACCCGGCGCATCTCGCAGGCGAAATTGACGCGCTTCTCGGGGCTGAGGTGATGGATCACGCACACCGCGAACGCGACGTCGAAGCTCCCCGAATCGAACGGCAGCGAGTGTTCCGAGCAGACGCCATAGCGGGCCTCTGGATTGCGCGCCGCCGCGCGCTCGACCGCCTCGGCAGAAACATCGACGCCGTGCAGCTCTCGCACTTGCCCGACGAGATGCTCGTCGGTGATGCCGATGCCGCAACCGACATCGAGTACGGAGAGTTTCTCGGGACTGCCGACGTATCGGCGGCACACGTCGAGCAACTGCACCGCTTTTCGCCGCCCGAAATAGGAAACCTTCTGCCCCGAGAATCCGATCGATTGCTCGACCGCTGCTTCGTACGAATCGGTGTACGAGTCGAAACGGCTCATCGAAACGGCGCGCGACGCGTCAACGGCTCGTCGCCGCCGTCGTTCGCCAGGTCAGGCTCGTGGACCGACCACTCGTCAGCGCGTGATCGCGTGAAGGCGAAGCCGGCCGAGTCCCGCACGAGGTAGAGCGGGCGCTGTTTCACCTCTTCGTGGATGCGCGCGACATAGATGCCCATCACGCCGAGAACGCTCAGCTGCACACCGCTGAAGAACGCCAGGCCGACCACGATCGACGCCCAGCCCGGAACCGTGTAGAT
This sequence comes from Acidimicrobiia bacterium, assembly GCA_038238245.1. Classification (GTDB taxonomy): domain Bacteria; phylum Actinomycetota; class Acidimicrobiia; order IMCC26256; family PALSA-610; genus DASQHW01. The sequence goes on along the minus strand of JBBRXX010000003.1, from coordinate 82,437 downwards.
CCCCGCGATCTTGAGCAGGATGGCGAGGACGCCGAGGAGGAACGACAGCACCGAGACGACGAATCCTCCCGCCAACGCGAGGCGGAGAGGCACCTCGGAGAACGAGACGATTCCGTCGACCGCGAACGCGATCATGCGTTTGATCGAGAACTTCGTCTGGCCCGCGTAGCGAGCATCGCGTTCGTACGAGACCCCCGTTTGACGATATCCGACCCAGGCGAACATGCCCCGCAGGTACCTGCGGTGTTCTCGCATCGCGGTGACCGCGTCGACTGCCCGGCGATCGACCAGACGGAAGTCGCCGGTCTCTTGAGGAATCTTGATCTCCCCGAGCCGGCTCATCAGACGGTAGAACGCGGTCGCGGTCTTGCGTTTGAGCCACGACTCGCCCGAGCGGTGGTCGCGCACGGCGTACACGACCTCGTAGCCCTCTTGCCATTTGGCTACGAGCTCGAGCGCAACCTCGGGCGGGTCCTGGAGGTCGCCGTCCATGATGATGACGGCGCGGCCCTGCGCGTGGTCGAGTCCCGCGGTGAGCGCCATCTGGTGCCCGAAGTTCCGCGACAGTCGCAGCGCCTTGATGCGGGGGTCGCGCCGGCGCACGTCGAGCATCAGCTCGTACGAGCCGTCGGTCGAACCGTCGTCGACGAGCACGACTTCCGCGGAGCCCGGGAGCATGTCCATGACCGCCGCAAGGCGCCGGCACAGCTCGGGGAGCGTCTCGCGCTCGTTGAGGATCGGTACGACGAAGGAGAACTCGGGCTCGGTCATCGGAATCCGGCCCGCGGCCGACCGCGCCGCCCGTGGATCGCAACCTCGATCGAACGAGCCATGCCGCTTCCGATCCCCACGCAGCCAACCCCCAAACCGCCATTTTCGACGCAATGCCGCAGCGGTGTCCAGCGATGGGGGCCCGGCACGGCTACGCCTCTGCGGTCGCTTCCCACACTTCCCGGATGCGCAGCACGCATGAGATCGCGGTCGGCACGGAAACCTCTCCGTCGGAAACGAACCGTTCCACCAGCCGGTCACCGAGCCGGGGTGGGATCTCCTCGAGCTCGACGCCGGGCTCGAAGCGCCGCGCCAGATTCTCGACCGGCTCGGGCACACCGGCGTCGAGGTAGTACAGACCGGGGCCGAGGAAGAACGCCGACAGGTTCAAACCGACGGCTTCGTCCGGCGTCAGCCAGTAGCGCAGGCACGGAGACACGGCCAGGGGGTCGCCGTTCTCACGTTGCGCGACCCAGGTCTCGAGCACCGAGCCGCTCGAGCCGAGCACGTTGCCGAGCCGCACCGCGGAGTATCCGGCGCGCAGCGTGATGCGCTCGCCCAAGAGCTTCGTCGCCCCGTACACCGTCTCGGGCGCGGCGGCCTTGCACGTCGACACGAAGACAAGGTTGCCGGGAAGTACGCCGGCAACCGTCGCAGCTTCGATGACGTTGTGCGTGCCGACCACGTTGACCTGCGTCGTTTCGAGTGGGTGAACCTCGCCGACCGGCGCGTGCTTCATGGCCGCGAGGTGGATCACGAGGTCCGGCCGCAGCCGGCGCATCGTCTGATCCACCAGCTCGCCGTTGGTGATGTCGAGATCTTCGAGGTCGGTCAGGTATGTCTCCGCGCCGCCGGCATCGAGGCGTTCGGCGATCCGGCGGCCGAGGAAGCCATCCGCACCCGTGACCAGGACGCGCTTGCCCTGTACAAGGTCCGCCGGCAGGTCGAATTTGTGCTCGGGGCGGGGCAGGAGGTCGGAGTAACGGCCGGCGACCCGTTGGGCGAGTATCTCGGCGGCGTGTTCGGAGTGCGGAACCTGCAAGACGCAGCACGCTACTCGCGCGACCGGCGACCGCTCACGTCCTGTGAAGTCCCGCCCGCCCCTCGGTGTCGGGATGGCGCCCGAGCGCCCCTGGGGGCCACACAGCCGGTTCTGACGGCACCCCACGAAGCCGGACGGCCGCGGAGCGAGGCCGCCGTCTACGGGACCGTGATCGGTCGCCTCCAGGCGCGTGGACGCCACCATGGCCGCCGGGTGTCGCCAACCGCGGCGGGAGCGACCCCGACGCCGCCGCCGGCCGGCACCCCCTGCTCGAGCGACGATCCGCGAACGGCCGCGGCGTAGCGCTCGAGGCGCGCCAGCACCTCCTCGGCGGACGCATGAGCGAGATCGTCAACGGCCCCCTCGCGCCGCACCGAGAACGCCTTGCCTCCCCCGACGACCTGACGGTCGCCGAGCGGCTGATCCAAACGGATCCGCACGACGCTGAAGTCGAGGGCGAAGGAAACGCGGCCGGCGTACGGGTCGGCCCGAGGAATACCGACGAGAACGTCGACGCGCACATCTCGGTCGGTCTCGTCGACGTCGACGCCTTGGATGGTCTCGTGGCGTCGATGCCGAGCCTGGATGCGCAGTGTGCGGCCGTCGGGCTGCAGGACGATCTGCATGATCGTGGCGGGGTGCCGGTGACACCGCAACGGCGCAACTTCCAGCGCCGGCTCGCGTCCACTGACATCCGCCGACACGGGTTCGACGCCCGTCAGCTCGTAGTCGTCGAAGCCGAGGCGCTCTGCGAGCAGCCCGATCGCGTGCGGCTCGACTCCTTCGCCGACATCGAAGTACGCCTCGACGGACTTCGATTCCGCGAACGCGGCCACGATGCGCATCTCAGGTGGTGCGGCGCGCCGCAACCTCAGGGCGCAATCCCGCACGTCGTCAGGACCGTCGCGAAGACGAACCGTCAGTCGCAACACTCGAGTCACGGTAGTGCGGCGTCCCCGAAAACGAGCGTATGCGTGCAGCTCAGCGTGCGTGCAGCAGTTGGAGAGGGACGTGCCAACCCGGGTCCCGCACAAGCGCGGTGCGAGGACCGACGCGGCACCGAGGCGTACGGGACCGGTGTCACGAAGCGCCTCGACCACCAGATCCGCGCCGGGCCTGAACGAGATCGGCGGACCGACAAGCCGCAAGCCCCCCGCCGGCGAGATCGTCAACGGATGCTCGTGCACACCGATGATGTCGCCCTTCCTCAGCGCGACCGTGAATGGATGGGTCAAAGCGCGACACGGGCTCGTCGGTGCGGACGCGTCTTGCTGGTCGAACGACAGCCGAAATCGATTCGATTCGAGCGTTCTCGTGGACGTCTGGTGCGGCGCGGGGATCCGGTGGTGCGCCACGAGATCGAGCAGCCATCCAATCGTGACCTCGCTCGCCGCAACTCTCTCGGGCCGGAGCGACCGCGGGACTTGTCGCGCGAACGGATCGCGCGGCAGTGCCAGGAACATCTCCCGCGTGGAGGCGTAGAACGGCCGCATCGTGTGTTGCGAGTTCACGAGCGCGCGCACATTGCTCGGCACACCGATGAGGAAGAGGGCCATCGCAACCGGGGCCAATACTCGCCATCGCCTGACCAACGCGTCTGCGGCGACCGCGAGCGCGGGCAGCGTCATCGCGGCGATGAGGTAGAGGTAGCGTGAGGCGCGTGCGGTCTCGAGACCGTTGACGAGGCGACCGGTCGATGTGATCGCGAGAAAGACCGCCGATCCCATCAGCAAGGCGACCGGTGCGGCCAGTCCCCGAAGCTCGCGCGATCGCGCGCGCTGGCGCCACGCCAGAGCGATCCCGACGATCAGCACGATCGCCAGGACGAGGCCGGACGCCGGCAACCGTCCCATCGCCGAGTAGGCGGCACGCAGCCCTGTCGAAACGAATCGAAACACGTCGCCGACCGACGGATGCTCGTTCCTGTAGCTGTCACCGCCGATCGCCCACAGCCAGACGAGAAAGCACGCGGCGAGCGGCGCGGTGTGCAAGAGCGCTGGTCGCCACCCGCGCCGCAACAGCACGGCGAGGCCGACGACGACCACCATCGTCACGCCCACGCCGGACGTCATCAACGCGGCGAGCCCGGCGAACAGACCGAGCGCGTCCCGTCGATTGATTCCTCCGTCGTGGTCGGCGAGCAGCAGGTGCGCGAGGCCGAGCGCCAACGCGCCGGTGAAGCACATCTGAAACGGCTGGATGATGTTCTGCCAACCCGCACCGAAGAACACGAACAGCGAGGCGGCGGCGGGCGCGATCCACGGCCGGACGCCGGCACGCCGCATCACGACGAACAGCAGTGCAGCCGCCGCGAGGTGGAGCAACAGCACCACGAGGCGGTACGGCAGGTACGTCCGCAGGCCGAACAGTCCGAAGAGCGCCCGGTAGACGAGGATCGGCAGCGTGGTCCAGTGCTCGTTGTGCGGGCGGAACAGGTCTCGCAGATTGCCGGCTCGGCGGCCGGCGACGAAGTCCCACTCGTCTCGGTTGAACCATGCCGGGCTTCCGAGCAGCACACACAACACGAAGCCGCCGAGCTCGACGACCGCGAACGTCGCGATGTATGCCCTGACGCGAAGCCATCTGGCGGCTTGCTCGGCGTCGTCGACGGGGTTCGGTAGGGGATCCGTCAAGGCTCGGCGCGGCGCGCGAAGGCGCCGAGGCGATGTGCGACCTGCGCCGGCAGGTGCGGACGGACGCGCCGCCATCCGCGGTGCGCGCGATCGAGCAGCGCCGCCTGAATCGGGCCGTCGCGCGCGATCAGGCGGCGGATCCGTCGATCCTCACGATCGCGGACGGCGAAGTAGCGAGCCATCCATTCGGCGACCGCGCGCGCGATCTCACGGTTGCGGGCGAAACGCGCGGGGTCACACGAATCAATGCGGGGCACGGACGCGTCGCCCGTCCACTTGTCGAGGAATCGCTGCCGGTTCCGCGCCCACAAGCCCTTCCAGTCGTCGAGCTGCGACGCCGACACCTTGGAGACGTGCTTCACCAGCACCCGCTGGTCGTAGACGATGTCGAGGTCGTTCACCCAAGCCTTGAAACAGAGATCGACATCCTCGCCGCTCGCGATCTCGTACTCCTCTCCCCAACCTCTGAGCTCGGTCAGCACCTCGGCGGGCATCACGTACACGACCGCCGCCGGTGGGGCGGAGAACGGCGGGAGCAGTTCGACCTCGTCGCCCGGTGTCTGCCGCACGTTCACCGGATTGCGCGCGGCGGTGATCGCCGGCACGACGACCGCTGCACGCGGATGGGATCGCGCGGTCTCGAGCAGCTGCTCCGCCCACCGGGGAGGCAACACCGTGTCGTTGTTGCAGAAGGCAACGTACCGGCCGCGCGCCACCGCGAAGCCCTGGTTCATCCCTCGCGCGAACCCGAGGTTCGCGTCGTTGAGCACCGCGCGGTCGGCGGCGACCCGCGCGTAGTTCGCCGCCTCCCAATGGGAGCCGTTGTCGACGATGACGAGCTCGTACGGGACGGAAGTGTGCCGCCGCACGGACTCCACGAATTGCTGCGTGTACCGGAGGTTGTCCCATGCCGGCACGACGACCGAGACCTCGGGATCCCGGGACACGTCCGGTCGGGGTGGGGATGCCGGCGCGGCCGGGTTCGCGCACACGCCGTCGAGCACGGCCGCGAACTCGTCAGTTCGCTGCTCCCAGTCGAAGTCGCGCGCGACGACGTCGAGACCGTTCGCGACGAGTCGCTTCGAGAGCTCGTCGTCGTCGAGCAGCTTGCGGATCGCCGCGGCCATCGCCGGCGCGTCGCGCGGCGGCACCACGAGCGCGGTCTCACCGTCGATCGCGTACTCGCGACATCCACCGTTGTCGGTCGTGACGAGCGCGGTTCCGCACGCGAGCGATTCCAGACCGGGCTGACAGAACCCTTCGAACCAGCTTCCGACCGCGAAGACGCGTGCCGCCGCGTACCTGCGGCCGAGCTCCGGCTGCTCGAGGTTCTTGCCTGCGTACGACTCCACGCGGATGTCGAGGAGGCGGCCGGCATCGAGCACGGTCTCGGTGCCCTTCCACGACCGTCCGCGCTCACCGTTCGTCAGCAGCGTCAGCTTCTTGGCGCCCGGATACGGATGGAACACCTCTCGGTTGACGCCGCCGAGCTGCACCACCGGGCGGGATCCCGTCTCGGCAAAGATCTGGTCGGCGGTCCAGTTGCTGTTCGCGAGCTGCAGGTCGACCGGCGCGCGGAGGCTCTCCCAGCTCCCTTCCTTCCCGTAGAGACGCGCGTAGTGCAGGGCGTAGAACACGCGCCGCCGGGCCCCCTCGAAGCGATCCAGCAAATGCCAGTGCGGCTCGCTGTTGAACAGCACGACGTCGAGCTCGTCGCGGAAGCCTTCCTGGATCGACTTCACTGTCGCGTCGCAGCGCATCCATGTGCACCGGTGTTCGACGTCGTCGGGAAGGTAGAACGTCACGACGTGACCGCGTGCGGTCAGTCGATTCGCGAACTCGATCATCCGCCGGATGCCGCCGAAGCGCCTCAGGTGTGGCTCCACGAAGCCGAGACGCATGCCGCGCCGGGGACTCGACATGGCCGCACGGTACTCGGCCCGCACCCGTGCGGATGTCGCGCGCAGATGTCGTCAGAGTCGCAGCTCGGTCCCGTCGAAGTGCCAGAACCGACCTGTGTGCTCGATCGCGAGGTTCGCGATCACGTCACGCATCATCGACACGCTCTCGTCGGTGCGCATCGGCGCGCCCGGGCCTCCGATGCCCGTCTTCACGTGTCCGGGGTTGAGCAGGGCGACCAACACGCCCTGCTCGCGCAGGTCGAGCGCGAGGCATCGGACCGCGGCGTTGAGGGCCGCCTTGCTGGACGCGTAGATGTACGACATGTGGGGTCGAGCCTCGCGTGGCAAGCCGGCGCGACTGGAGAGCACCAAGATCTTCCGCTCGTTGCTCTCGGCGACGTTCTTCGAAAGGCGCATTGCCCCGCGAATCGTGCCGAGGAGGTTCACCTCGAGGGCCGCTCGCCACGCGCCCACGTCGAGGTTGTCGAGCCGTGACCGAGGACCGCCGAAGACTGCACCGTTGCAGATGAGAAGATCGATCGCGAGGCCTTCGAGCTCTGCCGTCAGTGCGTCGAGATCGGCTTCCGAGGAGATATCCAGCTTTGCGAGACGCAGATCGCCGTCGAGCGCGCGCAGCTCGTCGGCGCGCGCCGGATCCCGGCAGGTCGCGATGACTTCGTCTCCGCACGCCAGGTACTGGCGAACAAACTCCAGCCCGATGCCACGGTTGGAACCCGTGACGAGGATGCGCCTGCTCGGAGCCTTCACGAGTGGCTGACAATGGCTCCCGAGCGCCGAACGCGCAACTCGTCGCGGGCCGTCCCGGCGCGTGTGCCGGCGAGAGGAAGCGCACACTGCGAGTAGCGAACCCCGTTTCGGGCCCCGTAACCTGGGAGACGGCGCGTATGGCGTAACTCCAGGGGGGAAGCGTGCACGTGCACTCCGATTTGTGGCTCGACCAGCCCGATGCGCACGACCGGATAGAAGAACGACGGGCCGCGGGCGCGCTCTCCGCAACGGAAGCCGAAAAGCTGCACGGCTACGTCGACGACGGTTACATGACGGTCTCGCTCGGTCTCGATGAAGAGTTCTGCGCCGCGATGGACGGCGAAATCACCGGGCTCTGGGAGCGGCGGCCGAAGGACCTGGCCGTCTCGCCCGCATTCGATCGACCCATGTCGTTCCCCGACTACGACGGTCCGGTGCGGGCACGCGGCTACCGCATCCCCGATCTGCACAGCCATTCGGCCCACGCGTTGGATCTCTACCTGCAGCCGACGCTGTTCCGCATGGTCGAGTTGATCTTCGACGCGCCCGCGCTTGCGTTCCAGTCGCTCTACTTCGAATACGGCTCGTCGCAGGGACTCCATCGGGATCCCATGTTCGTGGCGACACACCCGCCGTTGAACATGTGCGCGGCATGGATCGCACTCGAGGACATCACCCCGGACAGCGGACCACTCCTCTACGCACCGGGCTCCCATCGCCTGCCCTGGTACGAGTTCGAGGCGGGAACGATTGCGTGCAAGGAGGCTGTGCCGAAGGAGAAGCGCACCGAGTTCGCGATCTGGCTGCAAGGCATCATGCGGGAGAAGGGCCTCGAGGCGCGCCCGTTCACCTGCAAGCGCGGTGACGCCTTTCTCTGGCACGGCGGACTCGTGCACGGCGGCGAAGTGATCAAGGACCCGGAGCGCACCCGCAAGAGCTTCGTCGTGCACTACACGACCGCAGCCGACTACAAGTCACGGACGGCAAGGCTGCGTATGCGCCAGAACGGCAACTGGCAGACGGTCGCTCGCACCACCGAGAAAGTGGTGGAGCGGAACGGCGCCCGGGGTCTCGAGAACCCCGTGCGGCTCGCGTCGGAGCCGGGGGCCGCGTCGGCCCCCGAGCCCGCTCGCAAGGGCCCCGATCAGCAGGCGCCCGCCGGTCTGACAGAATTCGTGCAGCGCGCGAAGCGATGGACGTCGCGACGCGCATCTCGCATACGACACCGCTAGCTCCCGCAGGACCGCGAATGTGCTGCTGGAATCGATCGGCTCCATGACCCAGAACCCGCTGCCGACGTTCGTGATCATCGGCGCCCAGAAGAGCGCAACGCGCTGGTTGCGGATCAATCTCGGGCAACACCCGCAGATCTTCACGGCGCGCTCCGAGCTCCATTTCTGGAACGCGAGATGGAAGGTGAAGAACAAGGGCCTGGAGAGCTACCGGGAGCAGTTCGCGGGTTGGAAGGGCCAGCCGATCGTCGGCGAGGCAACGCCCGGTTACATGATCTGGCGCCACGATCCCCGCCGGGTCGCGCGCCGATTGGCCGACGGGCTACCGGACGCCCGCCTGATCGCCATCCTGCGCAACCCCATCGACCGCGCCAACTCGGCGATGCTGCATCACGTCCGCCGGGGGCGGATCGTGCCCGGCCTGCGGCTCGTCGATCTGGTGCGCGCGCGCCGACCGCCCGAGAAAGACTGGTTCTGTCTCGTCTCCGGCGGCTGGTACGCCAGGAGTCTCGCGCCGTTCGTCAAGCACTTCGGCGACCAGCTGCTCGTGCTGCTGCACGACGACGTGAGTGACGATCCGGCCGGCGTATACGAGGCCGCGCTCCGCCACGTCGGTGCCGAGCCCGGGTTCGTCCCCGGCCGTATCTCCAGAGTCGTCTTCAGCAATCGCAGAGGAACGGCGCTCCACCGCTACGAATTGTCGGAAGACGATCGCCTCGAGATGTGGGAGTACTTCCGGCGCGACGTCGCGCGGCTCGAGGACATGTTCGCCATCGACTTGTCTCGATGGAACCCCCATGGCGAGCCGGTCGCAGCCGCCGGGACGGCCGGCTGATCCCCGGACGTCACGGCATCGAGCGCGTCAGACCGTTCCGATCGAGTCCGTGCCGCTTCAGCGTGCCGGCGAACTGTGCCGCGCGCTGGTCGAACGTGTGGTGCTGTCGCACGAGCTCGCCGCCGCGCGCGGCACGCTCCCGGGCGACGACGCGATCCGCAAGCGTCGCCTCGACGAGCGCGCGGAGCTCCGCGGGATCGTGATACGTGTCGACGACATCCCCGAAGATCTCGGCGATCTCCGGCACGTCGTCCGAGATCACCGGCGTGCCGCACGCGAGCGCGTCGAACAGCCGGTTGGAGACGAAGCCGTGCTCTTGCATGTCGCGCCAGTGGTCGTTCAAGAGGACACCGATGGACGAGTAGACGACCGGGAGCTCCTCGTTTGCCACGTACTCGCTCGCAATGAGGGTGCGGTCGACCAGCGTTTCCCAACCGCTGCCGTAGATCGCCGGCCGGAGCCCGACCGAGATCGCGTCGGCCACCGCGGTTCGATACACGTCGCGGCTCTTCGCGACGACCGCGACATCGTGCGCGTGCCGCGGGTCGCCCGGCATCGGGTGGAAACGCGTCGCGTCGGTGGCCTGCAACATGACCTCGACAGGCGTACGCGTCCGGCGCCCCAGCTCGTCGGCGAAGCGCTGCGATGCGACCAGTACGAGGTCGGCCTCGTCGCACTCCGCCGCATCGATGCTGTCGGGGTGGCTGATGATCCAGAGCACGTGCGCCTGTCCCGGTGACCTGCGGACCGCGCGAAGACCGCGGAGCACGCAATGGACGTCGCTGGCGCGCGTCGCGAGGTCGTCTGCGTGATCGAACGTCTGCACGCGCACGACATGGCCGAGCTCGCGCAACGCACGCGCGAACCCCTGCGCGAGGTGCCAGTCACCCCACCGCGGCGCCACCTTCTCGGACGGCGCGGCGATCGTGAGGGCGATGCGCAACCTGCCGCCGGGGAGCGGCGCGGCGTCGCGCATGAGCGCGGGTCCGTGTCGTTCGACGTAGGTGCGCCACCCCTCGGCGTTGGTCGCCAGCGGCCGAGTGAGCGCAGGCGTCGACCGCACAGGCCGTTGGTCGACCACGACCGCGTCAGGCACTGCGACGATCCGGCCGCCCCGCGCCCGGAGCCTCCGGCACAGCTCGAACACTGCCAGGTCCGCGTCCTCGAACATGGGGAGCCCACCCACGGCCTCCAGCGCCCGGCGGTCGACGACCAGACCCGCGGCCGAAGCGCCCGAAACGCTCAGGGGGACGCGGCCGATTGCGGCCGTGCGACCCGCGGCCCGCGCGACGACTCCCGGCGCGTCATCGTCGACAGCGAGATCGAAGCCGAGTTGGCGAATGCGCGCGTCGTGGGGAGTCGCCCGGATGAGTGCGCGGCGCGGGTGCACCACCTGCGGTGCTGCGGCAACGGTCCGGCCGTCCACTTCCGCGGCGAGCCGCGCCACCCACTCCGACGAAAGTGGTTCGGTCGACGGCAAGACGAAGCACACAAGCTCGCGCTGAGTCCCCTCGGCGCCTCGTGCATGGCGGGGGTCGACGATCTCGACACGAACGTCCTGCTCCGGCGGCGGGGGCAACGCAGCGACCCGTTCGACGAGCTGCGTCCACCGTTTCTTCGCACCGAAGTACGACGCCGCGCCGCGCACGCGCAGTGCCGCCGTCTGCAGAGCGTGGCGGGCCATCGTGGCCGCGGCGCGGGTCCCGCGGTGTGAGCCGCGCGTCACGAGCGCGGCGCGCAGGCGACGCGCCAACGCGCGCGGCCACACACTTGGACGCGGGATCAAAACAGTTCCACGTCGCCGAGCGAGAGATCGAGGCTGTGCAAATGCGGAGGCGGTGACGGATCGGCGAGGGGACGCCAGGTGAGGATCGGACCTTGGCGGGGGATCGGAACGTACCGGGCGCGCAACGAAGACGTACCCACGATGATCGCGTAGTCGGCGGCGGTAGCGCGGGCGACCTCGCGCAGCAGTCTGACCCTGGTGCTCGCCGCGCCGTCGGGCACGAGGACGTCGGACACGGCAACTTCGGTCGCCTTGCCGCGGCGGCGAACCCGGAAGACGACGAGTCCCGATGCCGGGTCGCCGCCGGCCGCGATCGCGCGATAGCCGAGCGGCGGGTGCCCGTAGCGCCAGCGCAGGTAGGCGGTGGTGCGCGCCGTGCGCAATCCAGGGGCGTGACGGACGTGGGCCAACAAGGTCTCGACGCGCGCGTCCGCAAAGAGCTCGGTCGCCGGCACCCCCGCCGCGACCGGCAGCGACCACCGCTCGGCCGGGACCCTCGACGCCAGCATTCGGCGGGCACCGCCCGGGCCCATGACACGCGCCGCCGCGGGAAGGCGGCCGATCTGCGTCCAGCCCATCTTCAGATATCCGGGGCGGCTCTTGGTGTTCGGCGTGTTGAACACGAAGTCGACGCCTTCTCGTCGAAGGTCGTCGATCGCGGCCAGGGTGAGCCGGCGAAAGATGCCGCGACCCTGTTGATCGGGCGCGGTCGCAGTGTCGACGGCGCGCACCGCGCGGCGCAGTCGTCCATCGGGGTGCTCGAACTCCCATCGCAGGAACGTCCGGAACCCGACGACGCGTCCCTCGACGACCGCGACCCATCCCGGCGACTGCCCGAAGGGATTTTGTTCGTGCTTCCACGCGAAGAAGTCGCGGAACTCAGGGCCACGTTCCCAGCCGAGCGAGAGCGCGAGCAGGTCGAGGACCGCGGCGCGGTCGTCGGCGACGGCACGACGCACGTCGACTGCCTCGACGTCGCTCACGAACCCATCACCTCGCGGTAGACGGCTTCGACCTCGCGCACGGTGTGCTCGATGTTCAGTGTCTCTGCGGTTTGCAAGGCGCAACGCGACATCTCGGCGCGACGGCGCGGATCGCGCAAGAGCGCGAGCAATGCCGCGGCGAGTTGTTCGGGATCGCGCGGCGGGACCAGCACCGCGTCCCGGCCGTCCGTGACGAGCTCGGCGAGACCGCCGACGCGGGTTGCCACGACCGGCAACCCCAACGCCAGCGCTTCCATCAGCGCGAGAGGGAGGCCTTCGTAATGTGACGGAAGACAGAAGATGTCGAACGCAGACATCACTCGCACGCCGTCGGGGCGGTGACCGAGGAGCTGGAACCGATCGCCGAGCTCGAGCTGTGCGTGCATCGCCCGCAGCTCGGATTCGAGTGGTCCGCGCCCGACCGAGACGAACATGACGTCTTCGAGCTCGTCGAGGACCATCCGCGCGGCACGCATGAGGTCGGGATAGCCCTTCGTCGCGCGGAGGTTCGCGACGGTCCCCACGAGAAGGACGCCCGACGGCACACCGAGCGTTTCGCGCATGGCATCCCGGGCCGGAGCGGCGGCGCGCACTTTGGCAGTATCGATCCCTTGTCGCACGACCCGGGCACGTGCCCGGATCGCCGGCGGCATCGAATCGCGCACCGCTGCCGAGACGGCCAGGCGGACCTCTCGAGGACTGGCGGTCAGGCGGTCCGAGAAACGGGTAAGGCGAGTGTGGCTCTTCCAGACGTTGTGCTCCGTGACGATGATTCGCGGCCGGTCCCTACCGGGCAGCGATTTCACGACGAGCCGGGCCCCGACCGCCATCAGAGGCGAATGGACGTGGATCACATCGAAGCGACCGATCTGCAACAACCGTCTGAGCGCGAACAGCCAGCGGACATTCCACGACGTGCGGCCGTCGAAACAGTGTGTCTCGACGTCCTCGTCACGGAGGGCTCCGGCCAGATCGGACTTCACCCGGAGCAGATATGCCACCGTCGGGCGGATGCGGCTGCGATCCCGATTCCGGGCACTCATCAAGAGCAGCTGCTCGGCACCACCGACACCGAGGCCCTTAATCAGCCACAACACCCTCAGATACTCATCCCGCGCGGTCGGCACCGCACTCTCTGCGGTCGTCACGGTGCGTAGTATTCTGAAGACACGTACGGAGGCCAAATTCCGATGCTAAGGATCGAACGCTGAGCGCTCAAGACGTCTTCCGTGCGGTCAAGCGCAGATGGCGCATCGTCATCGGAGTCTTCCTGCTCGTCTGTGTGGGCGTGGGCGTCTTCGTGTTCAATCGACGGACCCAGAACCATCCAGTGCGTTATGTCACCGCGGTGACGATACGCATCGCACCGACGCCGCCGACGAGCAAGGACCCGAAGAAGACCCCCTCGACGACCGCGCCTGCGGTGATCCTCTCCCCGGCGAGCAAGCTCGCGCTGCTCCCCGCCAACGAGCAGGCCGCGCTGACCGCGTCGAGTATTGCGTCCGACGAAGCTCCGAGGATCGGCTTCCGCGCGAACGTGAGCAAGGCCGCCGACTTTCTCACGCTCCAGGTGAGCGCGCCGACACGTGTCGAAGCAACGTCGGTCGCCAAGAACTGGGCGAACCAATTCATCGTCGCCCGCAAACAGGATGCCGCAAAGGCCGTCCAGCGGAAGCAGACGGCGTTGTTCCACCGCGCGACCGACCTGCACAACGCGCTCGTCGAAGTCGACATGCACCTTGCCAAGTTGCTGCCCAAGCAATACGGCAACGCCTTGAACTTCGACCAGCAGTTCGGACAGACCAACGGGGGGAGCGCCAGCGGGGATCATGGACCACCGCCGCCGCCGATCCCCGAGACCTCGAAGGTGTCGGTCTACCTGGTCAACAAGGCCTACGAGCGGATCAACCTGATCGCGCAGCTCACCGAGACCGGCCAGAAGCGCGCACAGGTCGAGGCGCTTGCCGGGACGCCCAACGTGTTCGGCCAGATCCTCGGCCAGACTCCGGCCGCACGCCTGTCGAATGCCGAGTCGGCGAGGAACCCGGCCCTCATCGCGCTGCTCGTCGGACTCCTCGTTGCGCTCGCGGCCGCGGTGCTCGTCGATTTCTCCGATCGCACGATCCGGTATCCCGAACAGGCCGCGGCGGCGTTCTCGGCGCCCGTCCTCTCGGTGATTCCGTGGATCTCGAGGGAGGTTGCCTCGCCGCATTCGGCAATCGGCGAGGCATATCGAGGGCTCGCAGCGCTGTCGATCGCGACCGATCGTCTGCCGACGGCGATCATGGTGAGCGCCCCGACCGGCGGCGCCTATGAGGAGGTCGCCGCCAACTTCGCGGTTGCGCTCTCGAGTCTCGGGGTCAAGGTCGCGCTGATCGCGACGTCGTCGCATCAGAATTGGTATCTGAAGTCGTTCTCCAGGCCGCCCGACGGCCAGACCACCCTTCCCGAGCTCCTCACGCGCGCGCACAGCGGCACGCTCAACGGCGAACTGATCGCCGAGCTCCAATCGTCGGACAACAGGACGCCGAACCTCGTCGTCGTTCCGCCTGCGGCGGGCCCGATGGCGCAGCTCCCGATCGACGGCCTCCCGCCGTTGCTCGAAGCAATCTCCGAGATGGGTGTCGACGTGACGGTCATCGCGGGTCCACCGTTCCTCGAGGCTGCCGACGCGACGATCATCGCCTGGGCGACGCGTTCGGTGATGTGGGCGATCTCGCCGGGTGAGATCACTCGTGCCGACGCGCGCGCCGCGACCGCCCGGCTCGAGCTCGCGGGCGTATCGTCGTTCGGCGTGGTCATGGTCGGGGCGAGCTCGAACGGATCGTGAACCGGTGAGCGTGGGCGAGGACGGCTCGCTGCCCGCGTCTCCGGACCTGGTACCGAGCGGTTCGGTCGACCGCAGCCGCCCGGGCGCGCCTTGGTGGATGTATCGCCGGCCCGGCGGGTCTCAGGCGCGCGTGCCCGGGCCGGTTGCCGACCCGAAGGCGATGCCCGTCGAGGATCCGCGCACGCCGCCGGCCGGGGGGGAGGCCCCGCACGCGGTCGACTCCGGGTCGGGGGTCGCGATGGTCGTCGCCGCCGCGGCCCTGCTCGCGTTCCTCGTCGCAAGCGCGCACTGGTTCCCACAGCCCGTCCTGTCGCGCGTGCTCGTGCCGGTCATCGGTCTGACAGCGACCGTGGGGGCGGCGCGCTTGCTCTTCCGGCGGCACCCGGACGAACCGTGGCTCCCGCGCCTGCTGGTCGGCGGCGTGATCGTGAAGCTGATCGGGTCCGGACTTCGGTACCGGACCTTCGGTGACGCCGGCGACGCCTCGGTGTACGACAAGTACGGCAAGCGCTTCGCCGGGTTCTGGCTGCACAAGGCGGGCGTGATCGCGCCCGACTTCCCAGACTTGCGGAAGAGCAACTTCGTCCGTTGGTTCACGGGCGTCGTGTACTACCTGTTCGGTTCCGACATGGTCGCGGGCTACTTCGTGTTCGGCCTCATCGCCTTCGTCGGCTCGTATCTCTGGTACCGCGCGGCCGAGCAAGCACTCCCGTCCCTCGACCGGCGCCTCTTCTTCATCCTCGTCATGTTCGCGCCGAGCATCGCCTTCTGGCCTTCTTCCCTCGGCAAGGAAGCCCTGATGCAGTTCGGGATCGGGTCGACCGCGCTCGGCACGGCGCATCTCCTGCACAACCGGGTCATCCGCGGGCTGATCGTCGCGCTTCCCGGCGCGTGGATGATGTGGGTGGTGCGGCCACACCTCTTGGCCCTCGTCACGCTCGCCGCGGCGGCGGCCTACGCGGCAGGAAGAACGAGACGCAGCACCGCGGAAGATCGCGGCTCACTCTTCAAGCCGATCGGGCTTATCGTTGTCGGCTTCCTCGTGGTGTTCACGGTGAGCCAGGGTGCGAAGTCCCTCGGATTGCCCTCTCTGTCGCTCGAATCCGTGCAGGCCGAGCTCGACAAGACGACCGAGAGCACCCAGCAGGGCAGCGCGAAATTCACGAACGGCGGCAACTCGCTGTCGCCGCTGCACCTTCCCCAAGGCGCGATGACCGTGCTGTTGCGGCCCTTCCCCTGGGAGGTGAGCACCGGTCTCCAGATCCTCGCGTCGCTCGAGGGCGTCGCGCTCGCGGGGTTCATCATCTATCGAAGATCGTCGGTGGCGTTGTCACTGCGCCAGATACGAAGCTCGCCGTTCCTGTTCTACTGCTGGACGCTGACACTTCTCTATGCGGTGAGCTTCCAGGCCTTCGCGAACTTCGGCCTCCTCGTTCGCCAGCGATCGCTCGTCCTCCCGGCGCTCTATGTGCTCTTGTGTCTCGATACTTCTCGCGCGCGACCCTCGCCCGAGATGCCCGTCCTCTCCACGCCGCAGACTCTCGGTGCCGGCGGCCGTGGCGCCTGAGGAGCTCCTCCGCCAGTCGTTCAAGGTCGCTTGCTCGCTCGCTGACCGTGGACGACGGCCGGCCCCGGGCGCGGTGGTACTCCTCTACCACCGGGTCGGACGGCGGTCCCCGCTCGAGATCGATCTCGACCCCGTGCTCTTCGAGGAGCAGATGGCCGCACTCCGCGCGTCGGGCCGCGTCGTCGCGCTCGGCGACGCGCTCGATCGCTTGACGAATCCACCGGCGTCCGCCGACTCGCAGGTGGTCGTCACCTTCGACGACGGCACGGCCGATTTCGCCGAGGTCGCGTTGCCGATCATGGTGCGGCACCGGGTGCCGGCCACGCTCTACCTCGCCACCGCGTTCGTCGACGAGGACCGATCGTTTCCCGACAACGGCCGTCCGTTGTCGTGGTCCGCCCTCGCCGACGCGTGCGCGACCGGCCTGGTCAACGTCGGCTCGCACACGCACACGCATCGCCTGCTCGATCGCCTGCCGGGACGAGACGTCGCCGACGAGCTCGACCGGTCGATCGACCTGATCGGCGAGCGTCTCGGGCGAGCGCCCGTCGACTTCGCCTATCCCAAGGCCGTGCTGGGATCACCCGAGGCCGCTCGGGAGGTGCGCCGCCGTTTCCGGTCGGCGGCGATCGCCGGGAACCGCACGAATCCCTATGGCCGCAGCGACGCGTACCGCCTCGGGCGTTCGCCGATCCAGACGAGCGACGGCATGCGCTGGTTCGAGCGCAAGGCCGCCGGAGGGATGGCCCTCGAGGGTACGGCGCGACGCTGGGTGGATCGGATCCGCTACTCGCGGTCTGCATCGTGACCGCGACGCGCCCGCTCGTCGCCCACATCACGACGACCGACATCAGCTTGGAATTGTTGCTCGGACCGCAGCTCGAAGCATTTTCCCGAGACGGTTTCGAGGTCGTCGGCATCTCGGCCGCCGGTCCATTCGTCGAGGCGATCGAGCGACGCGGCATACGACACGTGGCGCTGCGTCATGCGACGCGTGCCTTCGCACCGGCAAGCGACGCACGAGCGCTGCTCGAGCTCGTGCAATTGCTGCGGCAACTCCGGCCGACGATCGTGCACACCCACAATCCGAAGCCGGGGCTCTACGGCCGCGTCGCGGCGCGAGCGGCACGCGTCCCCGTGATCGTGAACACCGTGCACGGCTTGTACGCCCAAGCCGACAGTGCCCTGTCGAAACGGACTCTCGTCTACGGCGCGGAACGCGTCGCGAGCATGTGCTCTCAGGCGGAGCTCGTGCAGAACAAGGAAGATCTGGAGACGCTCCGTCGCGTCGGCGTGCCCGCGCGCAAGCTCACGCTGCTCGGGAACGGCATCGACCTGCGAAGGTTCGATCCGGCGGCCGTCTCGCCCGTCGAGAGCGCTGCGGCACGCGCCGAGCTGGGCGCACGCCAACCTGACGACGTCGTTGTGGGGCTCGTCGGCCGCCTCGTACGCGAGAAGGGCTATCTCGAGGTCTTCGAGGCGGCGCGACAGCTCCGCGACCTCGACCCCCGGCTCCGGTTCGCGGTCATCGGCGGCGACGAGCACGAGAAGGCTGACGCACTTACACCGAGTGATCTCGAACAAGCGCGCGCAGCCGGCGTCTCCCTCTTGGGGGCGCGCGACGACATCGTGCGACTGTGCGCAGGAATGGATCTGTTCGTGCTGGCGTCGCATCGCGAGGGGTTCCCGCGCGCGGCCATGGAGGCGGCCGCGATGGGTCTGCCGATCGTGGCAACGAACATCCGCGGCTGCCGGCAGGTGGTCGACGACGGCGTGACGGGCATCCTCGTACCCGTACGCGACACGCACGCGCTGGCAGGCGCGATCCAGACGTTGGCGGCCGACGCAGACCGAAGGCAGAGGCTTGGGGTCGCCGCACGCGACAAGGCCCAGCGAGAGTTCGACCAGCAACGGTGCATCGAGATCACGCTCGAGACGTATCGTCGGCTCATGGAGGAACGCCCGGCGTCACGCGTGCCGCACCGGTGATGCCGCAGGATGCGGATGTCGGGGTACGGCGGGCGACGCTCGACGACGTCGACGCAATCGTCGACCTTCACGCGGGTCGCATCGATGACGGCTTCCTCGTCACGCTCGGGCGCCCGTTCCTGCGCCGGCTCTATCGTCGCGTCGTGCGGTCGCACCGGGCGTTCGCACTTGTCGTCGACGACGGCGGGAAGGTCTGCGGCTTCGTTGCCGCCGCCGAGGACACGGGCGCGTTCTATCGAGAGTTCCTCATGCACGACGGACTCGCGGCCGGTGTGACGGCGATTGCGGGCATCGCGCGGGCGCCCCGCGCGGTCTTCGAGACCATGCGGTACGGCTTTCGCGGCGACGAGGACGCGCCCGCGGCCGAGATCATGGCCATCGCCGTCGCAGCAGGCGTGCAGCGACGCGGGCTCGGTGCGCTCCTCGTCGTGTCTGCAGTGAGCGAGCTCAGGCGCCGTGGTGTCCCCACGGCCCGCGTCGTCACTGCAGTCGACAACGTCGCCGCCATCCGCGCCTATGAGCTCGGCGGATTCCGCCGCCACGGGTTCGATCAGGTGCACCGCGACGTCACGCAACAGGTGCTCGTGTGGCCCTGATCGCGGGCTTTGCGGTCGCGGTGATCCTTTCGCCGGTCGCCGCGTGGGCTGCGACACGTGTCGGTCTCGTCGATCGGCCCGGACCGCTGAAGGTCCACCAGCAGGCCGTGCCGTATGCGGGCGGCATCGCGGTCCTGCTCGCGATCGTCGTACCGGTGGCGGTGGACCGCCCGTCGCTGCTGGTTCCCCTCGGCCTGGCGTCCGCGCTCGGCCTCGTCGACGACATCCGCGACCTGTCAGTGAGGATCCGGCTGCCGGCCGAGGCCGTGCTCGGGGTCATCGTGGCGTGGATGGTCGCACCCCACGACTTCTGGCACCTGGCCGTCGCGCTCGTCGTCGAGCTCGTGCTGCTCAATGCCGTGAACCTGCTCGACGGTCTCGACGGCCTCGCCGCCACAGTGACCCTGACCGGCGCGGTCGGCTTCTCAGTCGTTCTGGGCGGGGCGGTGTCGACGCTGGCGCTCGCACTCGTCGGCGCGCTCGCGGGCTTCCTCGTGTGGAACCGGCCTCCGGCGCGCGTGTATCTCGGCGACGCCGGCAGCTACCTGATCGGGACTGCACTCGCGGTGATGTTCGCCGATGCGACGCAGCACGGTTCCCCGGTGATCAGCGGCGCGATCCTGTTCGTCGGCGTTCCCGTCGGCGACACCGTCGTCGCGATCGTCCGGCGAGTGCGCGCGCGACGTCCCGTGCTCCGAGGCGATCGCGGCCATGTCTACGATCAGCTCGTCGACCGGGGCTGGCCGCTCGAGGCGTCAGTGCTCGCGTGCGCAGCCGGGCAGGTCGCGCTGACGGCCGTCGGAATAGGCGTTGCGTCGCTCGCGTCCACGACCGCGATCGGGATCACGATCGTCACAGTCGCGGGTATCGGGATCGCGGCGCTCGTCGTGTTCACGTCGCCTCGTTCGTGGGCAGCCGAGCCCTGACACAGGATTCGGGCCGGGCGCTCCGTCAGTCGGCGTAGGCGTGGCCGCTGGCCACGATCGCATCCGCGTGCTCGTGTACCGCGGCGATGACGTCGGCGACCCGCTCGACTTCTTCGTCACGAAGGTCCGTGAACATCGGCAGCGCGAGGATACGCGAGGACACGGCCTCGGTATCCGGGAGATCGTCGTGCGCAACGTGCTGGTACGCGCGTTGGCGGTGCACCGGCGGATCGAAATAGCTCCGTGTGTCGATCCCCTCGGCGGCGAGCGCGAGCACCAGGACGTCCCGCGTCACACCGAACGCATTGGGATCGATCGTGATCACGAAATCCTTGTAGGTACTGAAGTCGCCTTGCGGTACGTGCTGGAACCCGACGCCGGGCACGTCGCGCAGGTTGTTGCGGTAGATCTGTGCGATCGCATTCCGCCGGTGCAATGCGTCATCGAGGAGCTCGAGCGACTGGAGAGCAGTTGCGGCGTGGAACTCCGACATGCGCGCGTTCAAGCCCGCAAACTTCGTGTCGTAGTCGCCCGGGTCGCCGTAGTTGCGGCCCATGCGCAAAAGCTCTGCGAGCGAGGCATCGTTCGTCGCAACGAGGCCGCCTTCCCCCGCGACCAACACCTTGGTGGGTGTCAAGCTGAAGACCTCCGCCGCGCCGAATCCCCCCACGACGTCGCTTCCGGCGCGCGCGCCGAATGCATGCGCGGAGTCGAAGAGCACCGGGACATCGTGGGCCCGTGCGAGCCGGACGATGCCGTCGGGATCGCATGGGGCGCCGAAGACATGCGTGGCGATGAGCGCGCTGGCACCGTCCAGCAGGGCCGCGGCGTGTACTGCATCGATCTGCATCGACTCACGCACGCAGTCGGCGAACCTCGGCAGGCGCGCGTTCCACATGACGGCATGGGCAGTTGCCGAGAAGGTGAAGCTCGGCAGCACCACGGGTCCGGATCTGCCGTCGGTGAGCGCCTGCACTGCGAGCATCAGCCCCGAGGTGCACGAGCTCATCGCGATGACATGCCGGACGGCGAGACGCTCTGCGGCGCGTTCTTCGAGCTCCGCGACGAGAGGACCGTTCGTCAGGATGCCGGCTTCGTACGATGAGCGCAGCCGCCGCATCACGCGACCGAGTGACGGTCGGGTAGGACGCGCGAACGGGAGGCCCGCGGCAAAGGCGGGTGTGCCACCGAGCAGCGCGGGCCGCGTCGGCAGGACGATGCGCTTGCGATCTGCGCTCGTCTCGGTGAGGTCGGTGACCTGCGCAGGCGCGGTACCGAGGTCGTGGTCGTCGCTCTCGGTCTCGATACGCGCCTGCCCCGCGAGGTTGCAGGTGACGCCGCACTCCCGCAAGAGCTCGTCGAGAAGCTCCAACACGTCAGTGTTCTCTGCGCCCGCGCACCTGTCTCGCATCAGCTCGAGGGCGCCGAAGAAGTCGTTCTCGGCGACGACGTGCGAGGTCACACCGAGGATCGAGGGGTGCCAGGTGGGTGCGATGGTCTCGGTGTCGTCGTAGAGCTGCTCGCAAAGCTTCTCGCCGGGCCGCATGCCCACGAACTTGATCTCGATGTCCCGATCGGGACGCAAGCCGCTCATGCGAATCATCTGGCGCGCGAGCTCGACGATGCGTACCGGCTCGCCCATGTTGAGCAAGAACACTTTTCGTTCCTCGGCGATCGCGCCGGTCTGCAGTACGAGTCGCACGGCTTCGGGGATCGTCATGAAGTAGCGCGTCATCCCCGGGTCGGTCACGGTGACCGGACCACCCTCGAGGATCTGCCGGAAGAACGTCGGCACGACGCTTCCTCGGCTTCCGAGCACATTGCCGAAACGCAAGGCCGAGAACGCGAGCCCGTTCTCCCGGCCAACGGCGAGGACGACTTGTTCGGCCGCGCGTTTTGTCGCGCCGAGCACCGAGTGCGGCGCGGCCGCCTTGTCGGTGGAGATGTACACGAAGCGACAGCCGTACTTGGCCGAGATCTGCGCGAGCGTCCAGGTCGCGAGCAGATTCGTCTCGACCGCCTCCGCGGCGTGCGTCTCGAGGATCGGAACGTGCTTGAACGCGGCGGCGTGGAAGACGACGTCGGGCCGGTGGCGCTCGAAGACGTCCTGCAACCGCCCCTCGTCGCGAATGTCGACGAGAAGAGGCTCGCCGGTGGGCATCGTCGACATCGCCTCGAAGAGGAGACTCTCGTCGCGGTCGAGCAGCAGGAGCTTGCGCGGCGCGTAGGAAGCCACCTGCCGACAGATCTCGGAGCCGATCGACCCACCGGCGCCGGTGACGAGCACGGTCGCGCCGTGCAGGTAGGCCGCGATCCCTTCTGAGTCGATGAGCGCAGGCTCTCGACGGAGGAGGTCGGCAGGGTCGAGGTTGCGCAGGTTGTCGACAAGAGGCTCGCCGTGGGGCCCGGACGCGTCGGAGAGCACCTTGACCTGCGCGTCCGTTCGCAATGACTGGGTGACGACGTCGCGCAACCGCTCACGAGGTGCACCCGGCAGCGCGATCATGATGCGATCGATGCGCTCGTCCCGGCAGACCTTCTCGAGGTCGTCGATCGGGCCGAACACCGGCAGGCCGCGCACCGACCGTCGGAAGAGCGTTCGGTCGTCGTCGACGAAGCCGACCGGCATCGAATCCGTGGACCTGCGTTGCGTGAGCTCACGCGCGAGCCCGGCACCCGAATCGCCCGCGCCGACGATCAGCGTTCGCAACCGGTTCTTGCTGTTCCGCTCACGCTCCAGCGCGAACAGTCGCGCTTGGAATCGGAGACCGCCGCATCCCAACAACATCAGCAGCGCCGCAATCGGCGGCGCGCTCAGCAACGGGAGTCGCGTTCCGCGAAGGTCCGCGTACCAGGCGAGCTCGAAGACCGAGACCAACAGACCGCCGGCGACCGCGCCGACGACGCGCAACGCCTCCTCGACGGAGGCATAGCGCCACACCGGCCCGTAAAGGCCGACGAGGTGGTTGAAGAGCAGCTGCGTCGCGACCGGAATCACCAGGTACGGGATCAGGCCGCGCGTTCCGAGCGGCACCGCACCGTCGAAGCCCGCGACGTACGCGAGAAGCCACGCCGCCGTGATGACGCCGATATCCAAGATACGCAGGCTTGTGTTACCGCGCCCGCGCGCGACGTCGTAGACGCTTCGTGCGAAACGATCCGGCGTCCTCGCCGACCCCACGTTGTGTCCCCCCGACCGTTTAGCGGCTCATGGCACTCAAACCGCTCTGCCCAAACTTCCGGGAACTTGAACTTCCACCTTTTTGCGAAAATTTGATCGGTTCCCTGGATTTCCCGTCGGTTCCGAGATTTCCTCGGCGCTGTCAACCTCAACAACGCCTTCACTACGCTATCGCGCCACGTGCACGTAGAACAAAGGCTGTCCGGCCCGGTTTTGTTACTTCTGAAGCAACCCTTTGTTACTCGTGAGGCAATCTGAGGCCGTCAGTCAAGAGTCCGGTGAGATATTGCTCGTAGATTGCAGCGGCTCGGCTCGACGTGAACTGCGAAGCGCGGCGACGCGCCGCTTCGACCATGCGCGTGCGCCGCTGCTGGTCGCCGAGGAGCTCCACGACTCCATGAGCGATCTCTTTGGGGTCAGAGTGGGCCGTGATCATCCCCGTCACGCCGTCCTCGATGACATCGCGCACGCCACCTATCAGTGGAGTGACGACCGGGCAGCCCGCCATCTGCGCTTCGATGAGTACTCCCGGAATGCCTTCGTGATCACTCGTGAGCACGAAGACGTCGATACCGCCGAAGATGTGCTCGACGTCTTCGCGCTCTCCCAAGACGTGCACGTAGGTGTCGAGGAGTCGCTCGGCAACCTGGTCCTCGAGCGCCGCGCGCAAAGGCCCGTCGCCTGCGACGACGAGGTGGGCGCGCGTTCCGAGCCGGTGCACCTCGGCGAGCACTTCTATCGCGCGGTCCGGACGCTTCTGCGCGATCAGATGCCCGACGAAACCGATCAGAGGCTCGTCGCTCGCGACTCCGAGCTCTGCGCGCAATCGCGTCGACTCGTCCGCGCGGTTCAAGCCCTCGAAGCGCGTCGGATCGCGGAAGTTCGGGATCCTCCAGATACGCCCTTTGAAGCCGAGCTGGCGCAGCTCGTTCTCGAGCTCCTCCGTGAGCGCGACGGCGGCGTCGGTGCGGCGCAGGAGCAACCGCCACCATCGCCGGCGCAGCGGGTGCGAGAAACGCGGCGGCAAGCCGAGGATGCGCTGCCACACGATTCTGGGGCGCGCGCCGCGTCGCGCGAGGGCCGCGATCTCTGCCGCGCGTCCGCCGTGCGCGAGCACGATGTCGACGGGTTCGCGGACGAGCTCCCGGCGTAGTGCACGCATACTCGAGAACAACGTCCGAACTCCGAGATCCGAACGCGGTGTGAGCGAGGGCAGCTCGTCGACCGCACTCCCGTCGAACGCGCGAGCGAGGGCGATCACACGGTCTTCGCAACCGAGCCGGTCGAGCGCGCGCGCGAGCTCGAGTGCCACGAGCTCGGCGCCACGGCGTTGACTCCGCGTCACGACATGGAGGATGCGCACGCCGTCATCGTGCCACTCGCGACGCCGGCGATAGCGTGGCCGTGTGAATGATCGGCCTGCAGGCGCGATCCTCGTGCTGCCCACCACGACGGCCGGACAACAAGGCCCCGTAGCGGCATGGGTCAGCACCGCCGGGTGGGCCACGGCGATCCGACGGGTCGTCGGCGACATCTGGATCGTCGCGCCCGCCGGTCTGATGAGTGTCGACGACGTGCGTCGCCGGGCCGCGCACCCTCAGCTCGCGGCCGCGCCGACGACTTCGTGGCGGCGCCGGCTGCCCGTCGTCGCGAAGACGGCGGTGAAGGACGCTCGCGAATTTCGCCGCGCGCAGACGTTTCACGTCACGCCCGATGGCGCCTGGGCGAAGCACGACGTGCGCTTCGTCTGGCAGCGGCACGAGTTGTTCCATACCGCCGGCGTCGAGCTCGCGGGTGCGCTCGGCGTGCCCTCGGTGCTGTTCGTGCCCGCGCCACTGATGTGGCAGGCACGACAGTGGGGCGTCCGGAGACCGGGTTGGAGTCGTCTGCTCGAACAGTTCGGAGAGGCGCGGGTCCTCGGCCGTGCCGATCTGGTTGCGTGCGGCTCCGAGCTCGTCGCGGAGCAGGTCGGTCGCCTCGGCGTCGCCGAGGAGCGCGTCGTCATCGTACGCACGGGTTTCGATCCTGACGTCTTCAACGCGCGCGCCGATGGGGCGGCTGTTCGTCGCCGGTTGGGTCTCGGCCGCGAGTTCGTCGTCGGGTGGGTCGGCAGCTTTCGCAAGTTCCACGGCCTCGGCCAACTCGTCAACGCGCTGACGGCGATGCCGGGCACGGTGTTACTGCTCGTCGGCGACGGACCGGAGCGCGCCACGATCGAGACGCTCGCACGCGAGCGCGGCGTCCCGCTGGTGTCCACGGGGACCGTCCCGCACGAAGAGCTCCCGGCGCACATTGCCGCGATGGACGCGGCGGTGGTCCTCGCGGAGCCGGGCGCCGACTTCCATTATTCGCCGCTCAAGCTCGCCGAGTACCTCGCGTGCGGCGTCGCCGTCGTCGCGCCCCGGGCGGGCGCGATACCCGCCCAACTCGATGACGGCGTCGACGCGCTGCTGGTCGACCCGGGAGACGTCGCGCAGCTCACTCGCTCCCTCACTTGGCTGCGCGATCGTCCGGAGGAGCGTGCACGCCTCGGACGGCAAGGACGAGCGGCCGCGGTTGCACACTGGTCGTGGGACCGGTCGGTGGAACGGGTGGTGAGCGCACTCGAGCGCCTCGAAACCAGCGCGCCCGGCAATCGGTAGGATGCCGGAGCAATCGCTCCCAGAATTTCGCTCGAGGCAGCACCGGGAATCCATGTCGGCGTCCTCCATCCGCATGCCATCGGTCTACGAGGCGACCGAGTCCGGTCTTCCGCCGATGCGGCGTTACCTCCACGACCTGCGTGTACGGCGCCGTTTCATCTGGCACCTCGCCCGCACCGACCTCAAGTCGAAGAACTACGGGACGGTCATCGGACAGGCGTGGATCATCCTCGATCCGTTGCTGTCGGCCGGCGTGTACTTCTTCTTCCGCTCCGTCGTGAAGTCGGCCGGCACCGGCGACACCCGCGCCCTCATCCTGTCGCACCTGATCTGGGGCGTCTTCTTCTTCACCTTCACGAACAACTCGATGAGCTATGGCGCGCGCTCGCTCATCAGCGGGAGGGGCTTGGTCCTCAACGCGTCGTTTCCGCGCGCCGTGCTCCCGCTCGTCGCGATCGTGAAAAGCATTCTCGATTTCCTGCCGACGCTGGCCATCTACGGAATCTTCCATGCCATTCTCGGCCAGCCGTTCGGCCTTTCCCTGCTGAGCCTGCTGCTCGTGGTGCCGCTCCTGACCGTCTTCAATCTGGGCGTCATCTTCATCATGGCCGCCGCCAACGTGTTCTTTCGAGACACGGCGAACTTTCTGCCGTACCTCAACAGACTCTGGCTGTACATGACACCGGTGCTGTACTCGACGAAGGAGATCCCGGCGAACCTCAAGGTGTACCTGCAGTGGAATCCGCTCTACCCGTTCTTCGGGGCTCTCGAGCAGATCTTCAACGCGCAGTTCCCTTCTTCGGGAAACTTGCTCGCGGCCGCCGCGTGGGCGGTCGGCATCTTCGTCGTCGGTGCACTCATCTTCCTTGCGAAGGAGCGGGAATTTGCCGTCCGGCTCTGATCGTCCTCCGGCGATATGGGTCGACGACCTCTGGGTGACCTTTCGCGCCAACCGAGAGGGACGCCCGACCCTGAGAAACCGGCTCGTCGGCTTGCATCGCCGCAGCGAGCGCAAGCAGGCGATGCTCGTCGAGGCGTTGCGCGGCGTGAGCTTCGAGGTGCCGTCGGGCGCCGTGTACGGGATCATCGGCCGCAACGGCGCCGGCAAGACCACACTGCTGCGCTGCATCGCCGGCATCCTGCCGCCTACGGCGGGGCGGGTCGCGGTGTGGGGCCACGTCACGCCGCTGCTGTCGCTCGGCATCGGATTCAACCGTGAGCTCACCGGAAGAGAGAACATCCTCCTCGGAGGATTGACCGTCGGTCTCGCCGGCGACGAGGTGCGGGTCCACGAGGACGAGATCGAGGAGTTCGCAGGGCTCGGTGGCGCCATCGACTTCCCGATGCGCACGTACTCGTCGGGCATGTTCGGCCGCCTCGCGTTCGCGGTCGCCGTGCACCTGAACCCGGAGATCCTGCTGATCGACGAGGCGCTCTCCGCCGGTGACGCCGCGTTCAAGCTGAGATGCATGGAAAAGATCCGTGAGCTCTGCGAGCGGGACTGCACGGTGTTGATCGTGTCGCACGGACTCGAGGTGGTGAGGCTGCTCGCGGAGCATTGCATCTGGCTCGACCGCGGCGAGCTCCGCATGGACGCCCCCGCGTCCGAAGCGGTCGAGGCGTATTTCGCGGAAGAGGACATCGAGGACACGGACGCGGCAGCGCTCGAAGACGTCTAGGGACGCGAACATGGCGCCACCCTCGATCCGCGCTCGGCGCCGGGCGCACGATGCAGCTCGAAGTATCGCGGGGCGGAGCTACGCGATCTCGAAGCGCTACGCCATGTGGCAGATGCGCGGTGATGCCGACCGGCGAATCGTCGTCTTCACGATGGGCAAGACCGGAAGCACTGCAATCGCGCGCGCCGTCTCGGACGCGACGGGTCGACGCGCATTTCAGGTCTTCCGGCTCAACGCGGCCGAGCTCGCCGGCGCCGAGAAGCGCTACCGCGCATCGCACCGCGATGCGAAACGTGGTCGTAAGGATGCGTCGACTGTGCGGTTCCCCGGAGCGCTTCACCTCTGGGAGACGGAATTCCTCCTCCGGCACATGCCCACGCCGCAGAAGCCGTGGGATGTCATCACGACCGTGCGCGAGCCGGTCGCCCAGGCCGTGTCCGCGTTCTTCCACGGCGGCCGGCGCAGCGGCACGCTGCAGGACCACCAGGATGTCGCGGCGTTGACCGAGCGCATACTCGCCGAGGATTGGCTCCGCATGCCGATGCGTTGGTTCGAACGGGAATTCCTGCCAACGCTCGGCGTCGACGTGTTCGCGTACCCGTTCGACCCATCGGCCGGCTTCTCGACAATCGACACGCCCGCCGTTCGCGTGCTGCTCGCGCGGCAGGAGGATCTCGACCGCGCACCGGAAGCGCTGCGTGAGTTCCTCCGCCTCCCGGCGACCGTACCGATCGCGCGCCGCAACGACGCCGAGGCCTTGGAGTACGCCGCCGCGTACCGCTCGTTCCTTCGTGAAGTGTCCCTGCCCGACGCCGTGCTCGAACGTGCGTACGCGACTGCGTACGCACGGCATTTCTACGCACCGGACGAGCTCGCTGCGTTCCGCGCGCGTTGGAGTGCCAAATAGAGGGCGGGTACAGGGACGGGCGGCCGACGGGGACGACGGTACGCGTTGGTCGATATTCGTTACGATGCGCCGATGCCGGACAGCGGTTCCACGGACGACTTCAGTGATGGCGGCAATGGTGGCGACGGGCCGCCGATCGACCAGCCGCCCAGAATGACCAGCGAACCTCGGGTACAGCGGCCCATCGGCGCCCTGGTCTCCGAACGCCGGGAGCCCAAGACGGCGCCGTCGTTCGGGCGGTTCCTCTTCCGTCAGATCGGCGCCGGGATCAGCACCGTCCTGATCACCTTGGGCATCATGCGTCCCCGCAACCCCGACGGCACCATCGGGCCGCGCTCGTGGAAGCGCCTCGGGACGTCGATTGCCATCGCGTTCGCCATCGTGTTCGTGTGGACGTCGATTCACATCGTCAAGCCGGGCTCGGTCGCGGTGCCGGTAACCCTCGGCCACGCGAGCAAGCCGTTGTCGGCGGGTTTCCACATCACGCTTCCGTTCACTACTACCTATGGGATGTCTGTGCGGACGCAGAACTACACGATGTCGGCGCTCAAGGGTGAGGGCGCGGCGGCGAGCGCCGATGACTCCGTTGCGGTGCTGGGTTCGGACGGCGGTGCCGCGAACGTGAATGCAACCGTGCTGTACCGCCTCGACCCGAGGCGCGCGACCGACGTGTACCGCACCCTCGGAACCAAGTATGCGAGCCAGATCGTTCGGCCGACCGCCAGGACGTGCATTCGCACGCAGTTCACGCTCTACACGATCGTCGAGGCGGCGACGACGGCGTGGCGGCGCCTCGAGTCCGAGGTCGCCCAGTGCATGAAGACCAAGATCGAGCCGCAGGGCCTCCTGCTCCAGGAGTTCCAGCTGCGTGAAGTGGCGCTCGGCACAGGCCTGCAGACCGCGGTGAACAACAAGGTGGCGTCACAGCAGAATGCACAGCAGCAGAAGTTCGAACTTCTCACGGCAAGGCAGGCCGCGGACATCACCAGGATCCAGGCGTTGGCGACGGCTGATTCGCAGCAGATCCTCGCGTGTGGCGGCAAGCCGTCCACGACGCTGCGGGACGGCCAGGTGGTGCAGACCGTCATTCCGAACCCGATCGCCGAGTGCTCGCAAGCACAGTTGACGCCGGCGTACCTGCAGTTCAGCTACATCCAGGCGCTGAAGCAGCTCGTCAACTCGCCGAACAACAGCACGATCATCCTGCCGTTCGACAAGAACCTCACACCGCTCATCCCGCTGCCGACCAGTGGAAGCGGCGGAACGGGCACGACACCCCCGCCAACCTCGCCATGAGCCCGACTCCCTAATCGCGAAGAAGCACCTCTCCCCCGTTCGCGTACAACGGGGCGGTCCCCAGATGGCGACACCGACAATTGGGGCTACCGACGGGCCGCGGCGAGAGATCTCGCCCGACGCGCGTTCGCATGAGTCGGCCTTCAAGTATCGGCCTGAGCTCGACGGGCTCAGAGCGGTGGCGGTGTACCTGGTGGTCGCGTTTCACTCGCGCCTGGGCTGGTTCCGCGGCGGGTTCATCGGCGTCGACGTCTTCTATGTGTTGTCGGGGTTTCTCGTCACCTCGATCCTGCTCGGTGACCTGCGGACGACCGGCAGCATCAACTGGCCACGCTTCTACGCGCGGCGCGTGCGCCGATTGCTGCCCGCCGCGCTGCTCGCGCTGCTCGTCACCGCGATCGCCTATTCAGTCGTCGCGTCGCCTGCGGAGATGCAGGACGCCCTCGGTGGGTTTCGCGCGGCCTTCTTGTACGTCGCGAACTGGTTCTTCATTCGTCAATCGACTGACTACTTCGCCGCGGGGGCGGTCGGCTCGAACCCGGTTCTGCATTTCTGGTCCCTCGCGGTCGAGGAGCAGTTCTACATCTTCTGGCCGGCGCTGCTGGGCGGCCTGTACTTCGTCGCAAAGCGGGCCGGAAGGCAGCGCTGGGTCGTCTTGCGAGGGTTCGTGCTTGCCTTCGGCATTGTCTCGGCGATCGAGGCGCTCTACATCGCGCGGACGAATCTCGACCGCGCGTACTACGGCACCGACACGCGCGCGTATCAGCTCCTTGCGGGGGCATTCCTCGCACTGACTCCCCAGCTGTTCAACGCAAGCGAGCGCGTCCGGAGACCGGCCCGGGTTTGCGCCGCGCTCGCGCTTGTCGCGCTCGTGTTCACCGGGACGGCCGCGTTGGATCTCGGCCCGATCTCCCGGGGAGTCGTGGCGGCAGTCCTCACTGCGGTGGTCATCGTGGCGCTGGGAGAAGCCGATGGCGGCGCGGCACGGGGATTTCTCTCGTGGCGGCCGCTCACCTACCTGGGCCGCGTTTCCTACGGCACCTATCTGTGGCACTGGCCGGTCGTCGTCTTGGTCACCCACGACCGCGACATCGATCCCGTGCCGCTGTTCATCCTCGCGACGCTGGGCGCAACCGGCCTCGCAATGCTGAGCTTCCACCTGCTCGAGCGCCCGGTGCGGACTTCGCGCCCGCTCGATCGTGTGAAACTGCCGGTCATCGCGGTCGGCCTGGTGTCGAGCGCGCTCATGGGACTTCTCGTCATGCCGGCGATCCTCGACCGCACCAGCTCCTCGGTCGCGGCGCAATCCATCTCGACCGGCACGAAGACCGGTCTGCGTCTCCTCGATTGGCGGACCGCACGGGCTGACGTCCCGAAGCTTCCCGACTGCCTCCACGCACCGATCGATCGTTGCGCGGCCGTTCGCGGCGGCGGTCGTCGCGTCTTACTGGTCGGCGACAGCATCGCCCGGATGTGGCTCCCGACGTTCACCGAGATCGCGAAGCGCGAGTCGTTCCAGCTCTCGGTCGCGATCTACCCGGGCTGTCCGTGGCAACGCGGGCTGCAGTACGCCGGGGCTGCCGTAGTCACGCGGCAATGCGACGCCCATCAGAAAGATTGGTACGACCGTGTCGTCCCGCAGTACGCACCCGACATCGTGGTGCTTGCGCAAGCCCCGTACGACGATCCCATACGTTCAAACCGTTTCCTCGGGCCAGACGGCCGCGTCGTCGATGCTCGCTCGGAGCAATTCGAGCCGTTCCTCCAAGCGCGTTCGGCGGACAGCCTTCGCGCCCTGATGACGGCGGGAAGAAGAATCGTGATCATCGAACCGACGCCGCGACCACCTGATCCCTTCGACCCGCTGTCTTGCATCTCCGAAGGGCGCTCGCGCTGCACGTATCAAGCCAGTCGGGGCCCGACACCTCTCGAGCAGTTCTTCCGGCAGAGTGCCTCGCCGCCACAAATCGTGACGCTGGACCTCGATCGGGTCGTGTGTCCACGCCTGCCCACGTGTGACCCGATCGTTGACGACATCATCGTCAAGCGCGACGTGAATCACCTCACGGCTACCTTCGCCCGGTCGCGAGCCGCTGAGGTCGACAACCTCCTGCGACGAACGCATGTGCTCGGATGAGCGCGCGGTGAGTCGTCCAACTACTTGACCGCGAGGAAGCACCTTCTTCCGCCGTTCTCGTACAGCGGGTGAGGTCTTTCGGCGTCGCCCACCACCTCGAACACTTCGCGGAAGCCGGCGTACCGGATCGTGTCGATCACGCCGCGGTACGTAGGGTGCAGCTCGTAGATCTCGCGGCCTTCGGTGAATTCGGCGACGTCCTTGTCGCCGAAGATGAAATAGCCCGAGACAGGTTCGCGATGACACACGGTGTCGATGATCGCGAACCGATTGCAGAGTTCGTAGGTCTGGCGGATGAACTGCAGCGGGTTGACGACGTGGTACAAAACGCCGAGGTTCATGACGACGTCCCACGTCTTGTCGGTGCCAAGTGCGTCGGCATCACTCACGTCGAAGTTGACCCGGTCGACTCCGTAGTGTTCGGCGAGGAATTTTGCCTGCGCGACGTTGGCCGGCCGGAGGTCGATGCCCTGCACCTCGCCCACGCCGCGGTCGGCAAGATCCATGCTGAAGAAGCCGCTCGCGCAACCGATGTCCAAGACGGTGGTGCGCGATGCGTCGGCGCCGAGCACCGCTGCGATGGTGCCGGCGATCAAGTCCCGGCGAAAGAGGAGCCGGCTCGTCACGACGGCGGCGGCAAGCAACGTGGCATCGGGCATCGTGCTGACACCTTCCGCGATCCGCAGGGGAATGTTCCAAGGGCCGAGACCTTCTACGACGGCGCGAAGGTCGTCCGGCGACATGTCGACATGTCCGCGCCGACGTGAGATGAACGGCGGCCACTCTTCACGAATGGTTCGGTGGATACGTGGCAACAGGAACTCGACGGGGAAGCGCTGCTCACCACCCATCGCCTGTACCCACGCGTGATATCTCCCTTGCGATCTGATCGCATCGTCGTCGCGCAACGCTGAGACGACGGATTCGTCGACCGGAAAGAGCTCTCGGATCCGTTGCACGTCCACGCGGTGACCCCAGCTTGACGATGAGCACGCTAAGAATGGTCGGTCCGGCCGACTGCCGGCCAAATCCGAGTGCGGGTCGCGTGGGCCGACAATGGCAACCCAGGTCAGCGCGCCTTGGGGGTGGTCACGGCTTCGTCACGACGTAGTTGTCCACCGACAAGACGATCGGCGTGTTGGTGGCACTGCTCGACAAGTAGGTCACGAGGCCTGTCACCCCGGCTGCTTGCAGGTTCGCGGTTGCGTCGGTGGTGGTCAGCGTCCACGCGGCAGGTTCGGATGCACCGACCTTCCACACCTTCGTTCGCACCGTGGTGGGATTCGTTCCCGTGACCTGGACGCGCGTCTGCAGCTTGTCCGAAGCGCCGTACGTGAGGCCGGCCACGATGGTCTCGGGCCTCAGGACGGTTTCGGTACCGTCAGCCGTCGTGCGGCCCAGCCGGACCGACACCCTCCCGTCGGCCATGAAACGCACGACCGATCGGTAGTCGCCGGCGCCGGTGACGGACCGACCCACCGCACTCACGTACAGACCACTCCCCGTCACGACCTTGTTGCTGCCCATCGTGAAGACGACGTCGGTGGTGTTGCTCGAGATGCTGCGCAGGTACGCGTTGCGTCCGCCCCCTGCGTTCGAGGAGATCGATCCTTCCGCCCCGTTGACCGAGAAGGCGGATGCCGTGGAAACCGTCCACGCGCCTCCGAGCGGAGCAGAACCCCAACCCGACGCGAGCGTGCGCGCGAACAGATCCTCCGCCAACTTGTTCGGCGGGACCGGATCGGTGACGGTCACCGACTTCGTCGTGCTGTTGATCGCCCCCTGGTCGTCGTGGACGGTCAGCGTGACCTGGTAGGTCCCGGCCACGGCGTAGACGTGCGCGGCGGGGTTACGCCCGGTCGCGACGGACCCGTCACCGAAGTCCCAGTCGTAGGTGGCGATGGTGCCGTCCGCGTCCGACGAGGTGGAGCCATCGACGGTCAACGTGCGGTCCTGGACCTGTGTGGTGAACGCTGCGACCGGCGGCTGGTTCTCCGGCGGCGCGCCCTTGGTGATGGTGAACGAATCGGAGAAGGTCCCTCCCGACGTGGGAACGAACTGCGCGGTCAACTGCGAGTCGGTGATCGACAGGTCGAGCAAGCCATAGGTCGGGTTGGAATTGAGCCCTTCGAACGCCGCAAAATATCCGGCCTCCGTATCGGCCGCGTTGACATCCCTGAGGGCCGTTCCTCCGGTGCCGACGGTCGCGAAGACCGAACCCGCCCCGGCGACGTACGCGTTGTCGGAATCCGCGACACACGCAGGGTTGAAGGTCCCTGACGGAATCGTGGTGCAGCCCGCGACCCCGGAGCGCAACTGGTGCGTGCGCATGTACCCGTGCTCATGACCGTGCAGGACGAGGTCGACCTTCTTCGCGGCCAAGAGTCGATAGAGGTCCGTTGCCGGGCAGTTGTAGATACCGACCGACAGGCAAGGAATGTGCGACGTCACGATGATCCACTTCGCACCCTTCGCACGACCATCGTCGATGGCGTTGGAGACCCAGTTGTAGTGCGCGTCCCCGAGCGCATAGGCCCACCTGCCGTCCTCGAAGGTCAGCGTGGCCGAGGCCTGAATCACGCGAACAAGCGGTGCGCCCTGCGGAAAGTCCATGTAGTACTCGCGGCCGTACGTGCCGACGACACCCGGGACCTGATTCGGCAGGCACGCGCTGTAGTTGTTGATGAGCCCTTCTGCTTCGTCGAGGCTCTCGTGGTTGCCCGAGATCAGCTCGAAGGGAAAGCCTTCACCCACCCGGGCCTTCACGTAGCTGCACCACGCATTCTCCGAGGCGACGTCGCCGTAGCGCAGGTCTCCCAGCGCCAGGTGGGCATCCGGGTCGAGATCGGCGATCTTCTGGAGCACGGTCGCGGTGCTCGCTCTGGCGCCGTAGTCGCCGGCGGCAGTCAGATGGACCTCGGTCGCCGCACGTGCCTGCGGCATCACGAAGATCAACGTGGATGCCGCGATCGCGACGACCACCGCCGTAGTCACGACACGAGCGATGCCTCGCTCACGCCGCGCACCAATGCTCGAGCAATCCCTGCCAATTTTCCCCACGTTGTCCCTCTCCGAGGGAGCAAACTGTAGCCATTACGTCCTTTCTGTGCACCTGGGGCGTCGGTACCCTTCGGACGTGTCCAGCGGGGAGCGCGATGAGATCGTCCGCCGTCTCGCCGAGCTGTGGTGCGCGGAGAAGAAGTCGACCTTGTTCGCACACCGCTGGTGCGGCGTTCCGACCTGCAACATCCGTGGGTCACGCAAGAGATCGTCTGCGAAGTCAAGCCCGACCGGATCGTCGAGTGCGGCAGCTAGCGAGGCAGCCGTCATGTGGTCCCCGAAGGATCGGCGCACTCCAGTGAGTTTCGCAAGATGCACGCCGCTGGCAGATCGAACCACCTCGCGTGCGCTCCGGAGAGGGCGCGCGAGCAGCCGCGTAGTATCGCGGCGCTCGCCGCACCGGCGTACCTCGTAGGAGAACTTGGATGACCGATCAGTCCTTCGATCCAACTCGATTCTTCGACCACTTTTCGAGATTCGTCGAGACGGACCAGTTGGGCTCTGTCGTGGATCGGCTCAACGCTCGTTACCTGGGGATAATTCACGAGAACCGCAAGCTCATCGAAGGAGCAACGGTCCTCGACCTCGCGAGCCACGACGGCCGGTTCAGTTTCGCCGCCTTGCAGGCCGGCGCGGCCCGGGTGATCGGAATCGAGTTCGGTGCAGACTTGGTACAAAAGAGTCTCGACAACATGGCGTACTACAACGTCCCCTCCGACAAGTACGAGTTCCTTGTCGGAGACATCTACGAGCTCATCGACCAGATCGAGCATTGTGACGTTGTTCTCTGCTTCGGGATCCTCTATCACGTCAACTCTCACCTGCTGTTGTTGACAAAGATCGCTGAGCTCGATCCTCGAACCTTGATCATCGACACCAACATCTCTCTCCTCGAGGGTGCGGTCATCGAGCTTCGGGGCCCGGTCGACGGTCGTCCGCTTCGGCTCGGAGAATCAGTGGAGGGTTATCCCAGCCGCGGAGCGCTCGACGCGATGTTGTCCAGCTTCGCGTGGACGTATGAATATTTCGACTGGGCAACATCGGGACTGCTCGACAGGGAGCAGATGCTCGACTACCTACGGGGCAAACGGGTCAGCGTCGTCGTGGACTGCAAGAGGAAGGAATTCTCGGCAGAGGAACGCCAGCGCGCGGTGCAATTGGTCCTCGATTCCCGGCGAGATCGCCGCACGGAGTGGCAAACGATGATGCATGTCGCCTCGCAAATCGGTACGACGCGACAGGCCCTGCACGCCTGGGTACGAAAGGCCGAGCGCGCAGCCGCGCAGCAGGCCGATCCTTCGAAGACCACGGACAACACTCGCGACTGAATCAGTCGGAGGTTCGTATGCGCGATCTCGATTCGGTTCACCTGTCGGTCGAGTCCTCGCGTCCGAACGTCGCTGACGCTTTCACGTCGCGCCGACGCGCACGGCGTCCGGGTTGGCGTTACGGATCAATCGCGCTGGTGCTCGCCGTGATGGCGGTCAACTTGGTGATTGCAACGACTTCTGGTGCGGAACGCGCATCGGCGGCAGCGCCTGCGCCACTGACGGGCATCCAGAAGATCCAGCACGTCGTGATGATCATGCAGGAGAACCGTTCGTTCGACCAGTACTTCGGGACCTACCCGGGCGCCGACGGCATCCCGATGGTGAACGGCAAGCCCAGCCCGTGCATCCCGAGCGGCAGCGGTCCCTGCGTGCACCCGTTCGTCGATCACCGCGGCTATGTCGTGGGTGGTCCGCACGGGGGCGCCAACGCGATCGCCAACATCGACGGCGGCAGGATGGACGGCTTCTTGACCGAGGCGCAGAGAAACGCGGAGGCGTGCGGCGGGATCGCCGTGGGCTGCCGTTACAACCCGGTGAACGTCCTCGGTTATCACACGGAGTCCGACATCAGGAACTACTGGGCGTACGCGCGCAACTTCGTGCTGCAAGACCGCATGTTTCAGCCGAACGCGTCCTGGAGCCTGCCCGCCCACCTCTTCCAAGTGTCAGGCTGGTCGGCGAAATGCACGAGCCACGCCCCCTCATCGTGCACGAACGACCCCGACCAGGCGGGGGCCCAACCCGCGATCGCGGGTGATCCGACGAACCTACAGATCAACCCCCTGTCACCCACTTATGCGTGGACGGATCTGACCTACCTGCTGCACAAGAACGCGGTGTCGTGGGGCTACTACGTCGTGGCGGGAACCGAACCCGACTGCGAGGATGACGCTTCCGTCTCGTGCGCGCCGGTCGTGCAGCAGCCGACCACGTTCGGCATCTGGAACCCGCTGCCGTACTTCGACACCGTCCGCAACAACGGCCAGGTCGGCAACATTCAGTCGATCGGAAACTTCTACTCGGCCGCGAAAAACGGAACGTTGCCCGCGGTGTCGTGGATCGTGCCGTCCGGCGACGTGAGCGAGCACCCGCCTTCGTCGGTCAGCGCCGGGCAGTCGTACGTGACCAGCCTCGTGAACGCCGTGATG
Source organism: Acidimicrobiia bacterium (assembly GCA_038238245.1). Taxonomy (GTDB): domain Bacteria; phylum Actinomycetota; class Acidimicrobiia; order IMCC26256; family PALSA-610; genus DASQHW01. Next base: position 45,197 of record JBBRXX010000003.1, on the reverse strand, counting down.
AAGAGCCCGGAATGGTCATCGACCGCGATCTTCTTGGCGTGGGACGACTGGGGCGGTTTCTACGATCACGTCGTGCCGCCGAACGTCGACGTCAACGGCTACGGCCTGCGCGTCCCGGGCATCGTGATCAGCCCGTACGCAAAGCGCGGCTATGTCGACCATCAGACATTGAGCTTCGACGCGTACCTCAAGTTCATCGAGGACGACTTTCTCGGCGGTCAGCGTCTCGACCCGACCAACGATGGCCGCCCGGACCCGCGGCCGACCATCCGCGAGAACGTCGGGATCCTCGGAGATCTCGTCAACGACTTCGACTTCACGCAGGCGCCGCGACCGCCAATGCTGCTCCCGGTCCATCCGGCGACGACGCTGACGAACGTGCCCCCGTACCCGCCACGGAACGTCACGGCCGTCACGGGCGACGGCAAGGCAACCCTCACGTGGTTCGCTCCGCTCAGCACGGGCGGCTCACCGATCACGAGCTACAAGGTGGTTCCCCGTAAGGGAACGACCGTCTTGCCGTCGACCAGCTACCCGGGCAGCGCCTCGACCGGTCCCCTTACCGGCAGCGTGAAGAATCTCACCAACGGGCAGGCGTACACGTTCACGATGTACGCCACGAACGCCCTCGGGCTCGGCATTCCCTGGCAAGCGACCCCCCCGATCACGATCGGCGCGCCGACGCCGCCTTTGTCGGTCACGGTGACGCCCGGCAACCAGAGTGCCACCCTCCACTGGAAGCCTCCGACGACGACGAACGGCTCCGGGATCGTCACATACCGCGTCACTCCGCACTTGGGGTTCACGACCCTTCCGACCACCTCGTTCCCTGCATCCGCGACGGGTGGGGTCGTGACCGGCCTGAGCAACGCCGAGAACTACACGTTCAGCATCGTCGCCGTGAACGGCCGCGGTGCAGGCCTGCCGACGACGACCTCCGCGATCACTGTCGGCGCACCCACCCGACCATCCAATCAAATGGTGACGACCGGGCCGCCTGGTTCGGCAACGGTGAGCTGGACAGCGCCCGCGAACAACAACGGGTCGGCGATCACGGGCTACGTCGTGACGCCGCGCTACAAGGCCGTGCCGCTGACGTCCGCGGCCGTGAGCTTCCCGGCGGGCGCAACCTCAGGAACCGTCTCCGGTCTCATTCACGGGCAGCCGTACACGTTCGTGATCGCAGCGGTGAACGCGAACGGGACCGGCCCACCGTCTTCGTCGACACGCGAGGTCGTCATCCCATGATCGGCGCGCGCTCGTAGACCCAACGAGATCGGGTCCTGCAGGGCGCGCGACACCCGTCGCAAGAAACGGCCGCCGCGTCCGAGGACGCGGCGGCCGTGAGTTTCTCCGGGTCGGTTTACGGCTCGAAGTCGTAGGTCGCGGTGCCGTTGACTGCACCGACGTTGACCGCCGTGGTCAGCGAGTCGATGTTGCCGGTGAAGTTCCCCCAGCCGCTCCCGGCCTTGAGCCAGATCCCGCCGGCGATCGGTTGCCCACCGGTCTGCCCGGTGATGGGGCGGATCGCCGCGTTGGGGTAGTGGCCGAGGAGCTCGGCAAACGAGCACGGGTTCGCCTGGGTGCATTCCTGTGCGACGACGATCCCGCCGACCCTCGGCGTGCCGGTCTGCCACCAACCTGACGGCGTGGTAAGGGGGTTCCACGTTTGCCAGATCTCGTTCGTGATCGGCGCCGCTCCCGCGAGTTCGGGTTCGAACACGATGCGGCCCTGGAACTGCGTCGTGTTGTCGGTGGCGTCGTAGTCGGCGTCGAGCTGCAGCGTCGTCGCGTGCGTTGCGGCCGCCTGGTAGGTCTTGTACGACAAGAAGCTGAGGTGATCGAGCCGCGTTCCGGCGTAGAGACCGTTCACCAACGCCTCGCCTCCAGTCTGGTCGACCGTGAGCTTCGCGCTGCCCGAGCCGTCCGAACCGCTCGGCCCGCCGACGAAGGATCCGCTGCCGTTCGCCCCCTCGTTCACGAACGCGAACCCGCGGGAGGCCGCGTTCGACGTGTTGATGACGACGTTGCCGTCACCGGGCTCGAAGTTCGTTTCGACGTCGGTGCCGCTGATGCCGACGATCACGTTGTCGGTCGCGCCTACGAAGCCACCGGTGACCGGACCCCCGGCACGAATGAGGAGCGGGCTCGGCACGCTGTTCAGCGTCGGGCGCACTCGCGCGTTCGGGTAGTCGGCCAATATGGTCGCCCACGTGCAGGACGGGGTCCCGTCGCAGGGCGGGTTCGCCTCCGGGGTGTCATTGACGATCGGGCGGTTCCCAGATGCACCGCTGGCCGACGAATACCACGACGCATTCGTGTCCATCGTGTTCCACTCCTGCCACGTCTTTGGCAAGACCGTCTGAGAGGCTGACGGCACGTACACGAGCCGGCCCTGGTAGACGGTGGACGAGTCGGTGGAGTCGTAATCGACGTCGAACTGGAGATAAAGCGTCTCGTTGGGCGAGCCCGAGAACGCCTGATACGTCGAGTACTTCAACGTGGTGAACGTGTCGAGCCGTCTCCCGCTGAAGAGGCCGGTTGCGACCGCCTCACGGCCGGTGCCATCGATCGTCAAGAGCGCGCTCCCACGACCGGCCGGCGGATCGCCCGGGCCGTTGACGTAGTACCCGCTCCCGTTGCTTCCCTCGTTGACGAAGGACCAGCCGTTCGGCGCGTTCGGTGTGACCACCAGCTTGCATCCGGCCGCGGCGATGACGAGCGCGACAACCATGCCGATCAAGAACAACTTGCGCATGAAGAATCCCCCAAAGACCTGAGAACGGACCCCGCTCCAAGTACCGAAGGACTACACCCGACGCGCGGAGAGCACAAGCGGCCGCCCCCGCTCTCCGACGAGGTATCCGGCGCACTGTGCTGACAGAGCGGGACGTCAGGCCGACGATCCCCGGCATACGTGACGTAACGGGTGCGTAACGACGTTTCCCATATTTCGCACGCACATGACCTTCGGCGGCGCGATCGCATTGCCATGCGCCGCGCGTCGACGGTGCGTCACTGGTGGAAATTGCGCCAGCGCGTCGCACCGCCCGGCTCGACCGTCGAGAGTGCCGTAGCCGAGGAAGGCGTCAGCCGGTAGACGAACCATGGCGGCGGTCCCGCCGAAGGAGCACTGAATTCGGCCGTGAGCGCCTGACCGGATTCGTCGACGCGAGCAGGCCACCCCCCGGCGGCCCATCGTGCGGCCATTGCCGCGACCGTCGTCGGGTCGGTGATCCTGCGCGCCTCGCCCTCTACCACGAGGTCGAACTCGCGCGTCGAGACGCTCAATGTGCAGCGCGCGTCGCGAGCGAGGTTCCTCGCTTTGCGTGTCGCTCCGCCGGTCTCGAACCAGAAGGCGCTGTCGACCCAGAGCGCGCCGACGCCCGTGAGGTGCGGGGTGCCATCCCGGTTGATCGTCGCCAACCAGCACGTATGACGGTCCGGGCCGCCGGTCTCCGGCGCTTGCGTCATGCCCTGGTCGAGCCGGGCTTCGATGCGGGCCCAGTCGAGCGGGGGCAGTCGGTACAGGTCGGCGAGGTTCGTTGCGTCCATGACTTTCTGACGTGACGCGAGACCGAAAGTCATCGCCGGTTGCGATGAGTTCGGCGACGCGGCATCGTCTCATGCGACATGCGAATCATCCTCAGTGACTTCATCAGCGTCGACGGCGTCGTGCAGGCGCCAGGCGGAAAGGACGAGGACACCGAGGGCGGGTTCCAGCGCGGAGGCTGGTCGATGCCGTTCTTCGACCCCGACTCGATGGGAGCTGTCATCGCCGAGGTCATGGGGCGCACCGCGGCGTTGCTGTTCGGGCGGCGCACGTGGGAAGGCATGGCCGCCGCCTGGCCGGAGCGCGCGGGCGATCCGTACGCCGACCAGATGAACGCCATCCCGAAGTACGTCGTCTCGCGGACGCTGTCGGCGGAGGAGGCGTCGTCGAGGTGGAACAACACGACCCTGCTCGGTGGGGGCGACGGCGACGCGATCGAGGCGATCCGCACGCTGCGAACGAGTGGTGGTGACGGCGGCCTGCAGATCTGGGGCAGTGCCTCGCTGGCTCGCCAGCTCATCGAGCACGATCTCGTCGACGAGTACCAGCTCATGCTCGAGCCGATCCTGCTGGGCGGCGGGAAGACGATCTTCCCGTCCGATGGCCGGGCGCGGCCGCTGGAGCTCGTCTCCGTGACACAGGCGAAGACGGGCGTGCTGATCTGCGTCTACCGCCCGGCCGGTCCAACCGCGAGCGCGTAGCGCGCGCGTCTCAGAACGGCCAGGTCGCGTTGCAGCCGTCCTCGATCACCTTGATCGCGGTGAAGGTCGCGTCGGTGAAGCCGCCGAGCGTGTACGTCGCGAACGACGACGGGACTCGAACCCGCAACCACCCTGTCTGAAGCAGAAGGAACCCCCGTCTGCGCATCAGGCCGATTCGTGAGCAAGGAAACGCCGAAGTGGTTCGCCGGATCGTTTCCGAGAACGCTTGCGCCTCGCCGGCACGATTCGAACGTGCGACCTTCGCGTTCGGAACGCGGTGCTCTGTCCCGCTGAGCTACGGCGAGTTGATCGATTGGCGTCGACGGCAGGGGTCGAACCTGCAACCTCCGGCTTCGTAGGCCGGCACCTTTTCCATTCGGCGACGTCGACGAGCGCGCCGTCGACGGGACTCGAACCCGCATCCTCCGGCTTGACGGGCCGGCGCTCGAACCAGTTGAGCTACGACAGCATGTGTGTGCAGTTGTCAAGGTGCTGGTGTCCGGGACCGTCCCTGAGCAGGCTCGGAAGGTGTCGAACCCCCTGCCGTCGGTGTTGGAGACCGCGGCGCCACCGTGGCTCGAGCCCATGGATGGAATACGCGCACGACGCGGTGCGCGCAAGGCAGAAGCCGCAACGACGCTGGTGCGAGAACGCTCGCCCTACGAGAGCTTCGATCGGCTCGCGTATGCGAGCCAGCGATCGAAGAAGCACGCGCGCTCGCCGAAGCTCGGGGATTGTCCCCGCAGCAATCTTTCGGTGGTGAATATGCGTGCCATAGAACGACGATGATGCGGGAACGCGCGCAACGTGTCAAACGGTTATCGCGCCTCGACCCGCATGTCGCGCATCAGTCTTCGAGATGTTGCGGGCGGCCTCTCGACAATGCCGCGAACACAACTGTCGCTGCTGCGGCTACCCGTCCTGGGCGGCGAGGAGCAGCGCGGCGAGCGGCTCGAGCGTGGCCATGAGCTCGTCGAGCTCGCCCGGCTCGAGGCTTTCGTAGGGCTTCGCCGCGAGGTCGTCGGTGAGCGCCTCGACCCGTCGTTTGACAGCGCGACCCTGTTCGCTGAGCCAACCGTCATCGCCGATCAGGCCGCGATCGCGCATTCCGTCGATTACGGCGGCGAGCTGCGCTGCCGGGAGGTGGTGGATGCGTCCGAACTTCTCCGCGGGCATGTCCATGTCGAGGGCCAACAGGACGTGCGCCTCGAGGCCGCCGACACCCTCAATCATCAGGGCTGCGATGTGTCCGTCGCCACGGTGCTCGCGCAGCAAGGAAGCGGCATGGAACAGGCGGGCCACCACGTCATTGGGGATCGGGATCGCGCGCAGTGCGGCGTACATCGGCCGGCCCTCGAACGGTGCGCTGGTCGCGGCCTTGGTCAACAGTTCAGCGGCGCGGGCGAAGCCGGGAGAGTCGACGTGATCGCCGAGGATCCGTCGCAATGCCTTCACGCAGCCCGCCTGGCGAGCGGGGATCGCCGCTTCCGGTGTGGTGGTGCGCCACACCTTCGGAATGTGTCGGGCCACCTCACCGGGAGCGAAGTTGTAGAAGAGCGCGTCCACTACCTCCGCGGTGGCGCGGCCCAGGGGCGCCGCCCGTCCGGCGAAGTAGGTGTCCCAGTAGTTGGTGAACCCGAGGGCGAACATCGCTTCGTTGGGTTCGTCAGCTGAGTAAGGGATGACACCGATCGGCTCGACGAGCTCGAACATCCGGCGTGCCATCGAGTTCATGGTGCGCTCCTCCTGCTGCAGCCCCGGCGCCCCTCGCGGACACTCACGACCAGTTGGACGGTTGCGCGCAGCCAAACTCATCGCACGACGACGACCGACGGTTCACCTGGAGGTCGCTGTCAAACGGCGCGCACTCCCGGCGGTAGAGGACACCCGCTGGCGGGCGCGGGCCAGGTCTGCTCGTCCCACTACGGGTCGCCCGGAGCGGGGAAGCCGAACACCGACCGCTCCCGGGAGACGCCGCTCAACGATCTCGAACCAGTCTGGACGCGTCGCGCGCTCGGAGGGACTCGAACCCCCAACCTTCTGATCCGTAGTCAGATGCTCTATCCATTGAGCTACGAGCGCTGGGCCGAGACAGTGTAGGGCAACGCCTCGACACTCAGCTGTTCGCGGTGTCGGCCACCGCGTGCACCGACTGCAGTCGCCCGCGGTCGAGGTCATCGGCGAATGCTTCGTCCTCGGAAACCAATTGTTCGATGTCCGCCTCGGCGAAACCGAGCACGCCCATGTCCTCGAACGCGGCGCGGATACGTGGCCCCCAGAGTCCGATGTCACGCAGTACCGGGACGATGCGCGTGAACAGGAAGCCGCGGAACATGATCTGGAGCTCGGCATGCTTCACGATGTCGACGATCTCGTCCACGGGCAAGCCGAGTCGCGCCCAGACCTCTTCACCGAGGAACCGATCGCGCATGCGGTAGCAGGCGTCGACGCAGAACTCCTCGCGTTCGTCGCGCTCGGCCTGGGTGAGCTGCGGATAGAAGTCACGCAACGCGAGGCGTCCAAACATTACGTGACGAGCCTCGTCCTGCATGACGTACGCGTTAATGGAACGCGCAAGCGGGTCCGTGGCGTTGTTGCGGATCAGGCTGAAAGCAGCGAGGGCGAGCCCCTCGATGAGCACCTGCATCGCGAGATAGGTCATGTCCCAACGACTGTCGGTGAGCGCATCGTTGAGGAGTGACTGCAGGTTGCTGTTCAGCGGATAGGCCAGATCCAGCTTCTCGTGCAGATAGCGGCCGAACACTTCGACGTGGCGAGCCTCGTCGATCACCTGCGTGGCTGCGTAGAACTTCGCGTCGATCGTGGGCACCGTGTTCACGATCTTCGACGCGCACATCAGCGCGCCCTGCTCGCCGTGCAGGAACTGCGAGAACTGCCACGCGACCTGGTGGCGGCGGACCTCGCCCCGCTCGCGCTCGTTCATCTTCTCCCAGAACGTCGTCCCCGCGAGCATGACGCTCTCATCGCCGACGCCCAGGGGGTTCTCGAAGTTGACGTCGACGTCCCAATCGATCCGGTCGGACGCGACCCATTGGCGGCGCGTGCCCTTGTCGTAGAGCCGGAGCAACGAGTCGCGACCGCTCGTGTAGTCGAAGTCGAAGATCGTCGAACCGGCCGCGGGGAGTCCCCACGAATGGGTCGTCTCGTCGATCGTCTGTCCGGTCTCGTCGTGCTGCGTCGCCGGCTCGTGCTCGGTGGCATGCACCATGTCGATTGCCTCCCCGCGGCGCGCTGGTCACGCACGCGCGGCGTCAGCCTAAGCGTGCGGATTGCGGCCCGCACGCGGGCGGAGGAGGATGGGACTGCGCCTCGACCAAAGGACCCCATATGTCGGACAAGCCCCGCTACCTCGGTCTGTTGAACGCGATCGCGCTCGCCGAGTCCCGCGCCCACACGTATCTCTGCGCGTGGGCCGAGGTGACCACGAGTGACGACGTCCGCAACGTGTTGCGCACCGTGGCGGCACGCGAAGGCGAGCACGCGATGAGCTTCTCCCGGCGGATCAACGAGCTCGGGTACCAGGTCCGAGCCAAGGAGGACGCGAGCCTGGAGAAGACGACGGAAGTGGTGACGTCGAACCGGTCGGACCTCGAGAAGATGAAGGCGCTGAAGCTCCACCGCCTCGACACTGGCGATCAGCCCGACATCTTCGACGGCATCTTCAAGGATCACACCATCGACATCCAGACCGGCGAGCTGCTCGGTCGCTACATCGCCGAGGAGCGCGACACGGCTCGCATGCTGCGACGTTGCTACGACCAGCTCAAGCTGCACGTCGACACCGATCCGGTGCCGGCCTCGGTGTCGGTGGGCGGCGTCGCCCGGGTCGAAGCCAAGGTCGACGAGCTTCGCCGCGCCGTTGACGAGCTCCGCCAGATCGTGTGCGCGCAGACCATGCCGGCGAAGTCGTGACCGGCGAGCGCTGATCGCACCCGTTCGCGTCGCCGACGATCACGCCCTATCGGCCGCCATCAACTCGAGCGCGCCGCCCAGATCCGCCGCTTCGGTGACCGTGCAGTCGTATCGAAACACGACGAAGCGATCGAAGCCCTTCATGAACCAACGGTCGTGGGTGACCGCGAGCAGCGTGCCCTCGAACTGCTCGAGCGCATCCTGCAGCGCTTCGGCAGAGTCGAGGTCGAGATTGTCGGTCGGCTCGTCGAGCAGCAGCAGGTTCGCCCGTTCGAGCTCGAGCGCGAGGATCTGCACCCGCGCGCGCTGGCCGCCCGAAAGAATGTCGAACGGCAAGTCGGCGCACTGACGAATGCCATACCGGGCGAGCCCGGCCAGCACGGCCGGCTTCGTCACGTACCGCTCGAGGATCTCGACCGGCGTTCTGCCCGCGAAGCCTTCCGGCTCGTTCGTCTGATGGAACAGCGCCGGACGTACCTCGGCACCGAGCTTCCACGCACCCGCGTGCTCGATCGCCGCCCCGCCGAGCAGCCGCATGAAATGCGACTTGCCGGTGCCGTTCGGTCCGAGCACCGCAATGCGTTCCCCGAACCAGACCTCGAGGTCGAACGGCTCGGTCAGGCCCGAGATCTCGAGCCGCGTGCACTCCAGCACACGCTTGCCCGAACGGCCACCGCGCAATCTCATCGTCACACCGCGCGTGTTGGGCGGCTCCGGAGGCGGTCCCGCCTGCACCCAGCGCTGCCACCGCGACTCCGCCGCATTCGCCTGGCCCTGGTTGCTATCGTTCAGCGCGGCACGCTGCTTCATCAGCTTGTAGTGCCGGAAGAGGCGTCGCTCCTCCTGCTGCCACCGGCTCACCGCATCACCCAGACGCGCGTTCCGCGCGTCGCGCGCGTCGTGATACGTCGCGAAGTTGTCGCCGTGCGTCCACGCGCCCTGCGCCTCAATCGTCACGATCTTCCCCGGTGCACGCGAGAGCAGCGCGCGATCGTGGCTCACGAGCAGGATCGTTTTGCGCGCGCTACGAAGGCGATCTTCCAGCCATTCCTTGCCGGCGAGGTCGAGGAAGTTGTCCGGCTCGTCGAGCAGCAGCGTGTCGATGTCGGAGTCGAGCAGCACCTCGAGCGCGAGCCGCTTGCGCTCCCCACCGGAGAGCTCGGAGAGCAGCCGGTACTCCGCGACGGCGAACGGCTGGCGCAGAACCCGCTCGGTACAGCTCGTCCAGTGTTGCTCCTCCCGGTAACCCCCGGCCTCCGCCCAGCGCGCCACCACCTCCGCGAGCGCGAGGCCCGACGCGTCGGAACCCTCCCGCTCGTGCCTGCGTTCCGCGGCTGCGAGTGCCTCGCCGATCTCCCGAAGGCGCGGTGACGACAACCCGACGAGCAGGTCACGCACCGTCGTGCGATCCTCGACGCGTCCGAGGTCCTGCGGCAGCACGCCGAAGTTTCCGTCGACGTGCACTGTGCCCGAGGTCGGCTCCAACTCGCGGGCGACGAGACGCAAGATCGTGGACTTCCCGACACCGTTCGGTCCGACCAGCCCGACACAATCGCCGCTCGCCACCCGCAGGGAGACGTTCTCGAAGAGCGCGTCGCCGCCGGGGTATGCGTAACCGACCTGATTCAGCTGGATCGCCATGCGGCGTCCCGGCGACTATTCGTCGTCGTCGTCATCCTCGTCGTCGTCGTCCTCGTCGATGAGGAAGTTGTACGCCTTGGCGAGCGTCAACACCTCGTCGACGTCGGCACTGACCGCGTGGTACGCGATGCGCTCGAACAACGCGTCACGAACCTCTTCGGCAATCGCCATGTCGCACCCCCTCGAAGCGGGAGCGACCCTAGATCACGTCACCGTGGTCGTGACGGTGCTTTGTATCCGGGGCTCGTATGCCAGCGTCGGCTGGCTGCGCCCGCGCAACGCGAGCTCGTCGGCGACGACCCAGCGCTTGCGCTCCTCCGAAGATGCGCGGGCAACGGCCTCTTCGCTCGCGAGCACACCGCCGGGGCGCGCCTTTGCCGCTTCGGTCAGGCGTGAGGCTTCGTTCACGGGGTCGCCGATCAGGGTGTACTCGTAGCGCTGCGCGGCGCCGACGTTGCCCGCGGCGACGTCGCCGGCGGAGACGCCGATCCCGGCCACGAGCTCGGGATGGGTCAGCGAGAGGGCGAGAAGGTCGCGCCGGAGGGTGCGTGCCGCACGCAACGCGCGAGTGGCATGGTCCGGCTGGTCCGCGGGTGCGCCGAACACGCACAACGCCGCGTCGCCCTCGAACTTGTTGACCCATCCACCTTCCTGCTCGATGCGCTCGACGACTGTCCCGAAGAACGTGTTCAACAGGCCGACGACGGCATCGGCCGGTCGTGATTGCGCGAGGCGGCTCGAACCGACGAGGTCGACGAACACGACGCTCGCTTCGCGGCGCTCGCCACCGAGATGCACGCCCTGCTCGCGGGCCAGACTGGCGACCTCGGTGCCGACGTGGCGGCCGAACAGGTCCTCCAGCGCACGCCGGTCGCGCAGACCGGCGACCATCCGGTTGAAGCCGGCCTGGAGTTGGCCGACTTCGCCGCCGTCGTCGACCGGGACGTCGACATCGAGCTCGTCGCACTGCACCCGCGCGAGGGCGGTGCGAATCTCATCCAATGGCTCGCTGATCGAGCGGGCCGCGGTGGTGATGACCACTGCACCCACTGCGATGCCGATCCCCACCAACGCCCAGATCGCCACATGGTTCGGCGCGTCCTCCGAGCGCCGGCCCACGTAGCTCAACGCGATGATCAGCAGCGGGATCGCCGCGCCGAGAGCCCACGACACGAGCAGCCGAGTGCGGATTCCCAGCGTCCTCGTACCGTCGGGCGCGTCCGTTGCGAACAGCTCTCTGAATACCGGGCGCATCGCGCGCTCGAGCAGCAAGAACGTGACCCCCGCGGTAGTCAGGCCACCGAGCACGATCGACCCCGCCACGCGCAAGCTGTACACGAAGGATTGGCCGTCGAGCACGACGGGCAGCAACCCGAACAACGCCGCCGCGCCGATCCAGAACAGCAATCCCCAGCAGGCCTGGCGGAGCGGCAAACGCAGCAACGTGCGCCGCTTCTGCGGACCGAGCGCGGCGCCGCGGAAGCGCCAGGCGGTCACACCGTGTACGTCGCGGTGCGCGATGGCGCCACCGATCGGGAACATGACCGCGACGTACGCGAGGAACACGACGAAGTCGCGTTGAGTGTGGCCCGGTCCCGACCGGCTCGTTTCGACAAGTGAGCCTGCGTAGAACGACAACGACGCGCCGACGAGGTTCGCCAGCCCGAACCGCGTGAGGACCGACAGCTCGATGTCGGTCCAGTGCTTGTGCCAGCTGCGCACGGCGCGAAAGCTACGTCGTCGTTGGATGCGCCGCCATGCGACGCGCGTCACGCCTTCTTTGTTCCCTCGAACTGGACGAAACGTGGGTGCGCGCGCCCGTGCCCGAGCCTTCGCGCCCATGTCGTCGCCACAGCCTTTGCTTCGTCAGCCGGCAGATAGCGCGCCGGTGCAAGGTGTATGCCCGCGCGCGCGAACCCCGGGGTGACGACCTCGGCGATATACCCGGGCGTCGGCACCGGGAGATGCTCGTAGCGGGTCGGCGTCGACTCCTCCCAGATCTCGCCGTTCAACGTGATGTCGACGTGTGCACCGGGACGGCCCAGCGCCGCGAGTCCCTGCACCACGTCGTCGCGCGCGAGCACGATGCCCTCGAGGAGCCGGCCCCACGGGAGGAGCACATGCACCTCGTCGGCGATGCCGAGCAACTCGTCGGGTAACGCCTCGACTGCAGCGCGCAGATACAAGACGTTGGCGCGCCCGCCCTTGGCCGGTTTGCGCAATGCCTTGTGCGCCATCTCGCCCATCGGTTCGTCGAGCGCGTCGAGACCGACGACGAGCCAGTCGGAGTGGGCCGATGCCAACGCGTACGGGTATCGCCCGTCGCCCGTGCCCGCATCGACGATCGTGCGCATCGCCGCGCCGCGCAGCGCGGACAATTCGTCCGGCTTCATCTCGGCGGTCCGGCCCTTGCCGACGACACGCGTGAGCGTCATTGCTCGTCCGCGATCGCCAGCACGCGGGCGTACGCCTCCTTGCGACTCACACCCGGGAGGTCGCCCAGCGCGTGAGCGAGCGTCTTGGCGGTCACGCCCTGCGCGAGCAAGGCACGCACCAACCGATCGAGCTGGGCGTCGGAGTCCGCGTCGACGGCTCTCGCGGCGCCCGAGGGCGGCGCGACGGCCAAGGTGAACTCACCGCGCGGGTCTTCGTCGGCGACGGCCCCGGCCAGCTCACGCGCGGTCCCGCGCCGGAACTCCTCGAACACCTTCGTGACCTCGCGTCCTGCGCACACCTGCCAGTCCGGACACACGATCGCGAGGTCGGCGAACAGCGCGCTGACCCGGTGCGGCGACTCGTGCAACACAAACGTCTCGCGCCGGTCGGTCAACCGGCGCAACTCCGCCTGGCGGGCCGCCGAGCGCCGGGGCAGGAAGCCGACGTAGGTGAACCGGTCGATCGCGAGTCCGGATGCGCTCAGGACCGCGAGTAGCGACGACGGTCCCGGGACGGGAGTGACGTCGATCCCTGCATCGAGCGCGCCGCGCACGACGACATAGCCGGGATCACTGAACAGCGGAGTGCCCGCGTCGCTGACCAACGCGATGCGCGCGCCGTCGTTCATACGCTCGAGCGCGTCCGCGCTGCGCGCGGCTTCGTTTTGATCGTGATAGCTGACCACCGAGCCCCGCAGGTGCAGGCCGGCTCGCTGTGCGAGATCGCGGAACCGGCGCGTGTCCTCCGCGAGCACGATGTCCACCGATTCGAGCACCCGGCGCGCGCGTGGCGACAGATCGTCGTCGTTGCCGATCGGCACGGCGACGATGAGCAACACGCCGCGGCGGTCGCCGCGGCCGAGCTCGCGCACAGTGACGTCGAGCACCGCGTTCGGGTCCGTGAGCGCGTGCACGAGCTCGCGGTCGATGTCGGCCGCGATCTTGGTCGAGTCGTATGCGAACGTACGGCCCCGGAGCGCGGGCCCGCGCCGGAACACCAACGAGTCATCACCGAGAAAGAAGGGCGTCACCGTCGCCTCGAAGGTGTCGGTGAGCGAACCACACGCGAGCGAGACTTCCACGGCGCCGCGCAACGCGAGCAACGCGGCATCGTCATGGTCGCTGTCGACACCCAGCACGCACGTGGCACGCCGGGTCACTTGAGGATCCCGGGTCAGCTCCAGCGTCTTGCCGTGCGTGCCGGCGATGGCCGAATGGCCGCGGCAACGGAACGACACGGACACGATGGCAAGCTACCGGCGCCCGGCTTGTGACCCACGCCCTCGAGTGCCACCCTGGATGGGTGACCGACCTCGCTGCCGCCGCCATCCTGTCGCGGATCGGGACCGAAGCGCGTACGTTCGCACGCAACGATCTCCACGAGAGTCCCACCCTCGATCGCTTCGTCTCCGGCCTCGCACGGATCATGCAAACGGCCGGTTACACGCAGCTCGACGCGCCCGATGCCGACACCAATGTGGTGCTCCACTCCATGGACGCCATCGCGGCGCGTCCCTACCGGCGCAAGGCCGCGCCCACGTTCGTGGTCGCGATCGCAGAGCTGCCCGAACCTCCCGACGACATCTTGCGCGCCGGGTACCCGTTGCTGGTGCGCGGCCTCGCGAACTTGTGCGTGATGGTGAGTGACACGCCGGACGGGTTGGCCGTTCGCTTCGTGACCCTCGAGCAAGGGATGTACGGCGTCGGTCCGGGTCTCGCGGACGAGGAACTGCTCGAGCGGGTGTTCACGCGTGTGGAACCGCTCGCGTCGTCGCAGCTGGTCATCGCCAACGAGTTCGTCACCGACCTGCCCGCGCACCTCTGGGGCGGTGACGCGCAGACCGCGCAGATGCTCGGTGCCGGACGCGCGCTCGAATCGCTGGACTTGTTGCCCGCGCCGTTCCCCATCGAGGACATCCTCGGTCCGCGCGACCTCCGTCACGTGCAACTGCTCTACGGAATCGGGGGCCTGTCCTACGGCAACGTCAGCGTTCGCTATCAGCGCGACGACCTGCACGGCGTCCCCGACCCCGACGGCCCCGTGTACTGGATGAGCGCGAGCGGCGTCGACAAGAGCGACCTCAGGCTGATCGGCGAGCACATCCTGCTCGTCCGGGGCTACGACCCCGACCGCGACACGATGGTGCTCTCGGTGCCCCCCGAGGTGAAGACCCGGCGCGTCTCCGTCGACGCGATCGAGCATTGGATGATCTATCGGGAGCACCCGGACGTGGGTGCGATCCTCCATGTGCACGGGTGGATCGACGGCACGGTCTCGACCGACGTCAATTATCCGTGCGGAACGTTGCAACTCGCGGCGTCGGTCGCCGACCTCGTGCGATCCGCGCCCGATCCCTCCCGCGCCGTAGTCGGATTGCGCAACCACGGGCTCACGATCACCGGTCACAGCCTCGACGAGATCTTCGAGCGGGTCGGCGCCGAGATCGTGCCCCGAGTGCCGATGGAGTGACGTCAGAAGCGTTTCATTCCACGCGCGTCAGGGAAGTCGGACCTCTGTGAAGGTTGGGCTCGTGCTCGGCGCCGGTGGCGTCGTCGGCGCGGCATATCACGCAGGTGCGCTGACCGCGCTCGAACAGGACCTCGGGTGGGACGCCCGCACCGCCGAGGTCATCGTCGGAACGAGCGCCGGCTCGCTCATCGGCGCCTTGTTGCGGTCGAACGTTCCCGCGAGCGATCTCGCAGCCTGGACGGTCGGCGCGGCACTGTCTCCCGACGGCGTGGCACTCTCGGATGCGTTACACCCGGACTTCGATCCGGTGTCGATGCGCATGTTCCTCCGCCTGCCGCGCGTCCCGCATCCGCACGCCGTATGGTCCGCGATCCGGCACCCGCACCGGTTCGATCCGATGCGTGCGCTCGTGATGCACCTCGCGGACGGAGATCGATCACTTCGCGAGCACCTCGACTTCCTCGGTACGGGGTGGCCGGACAAGAAGCTGTTCGTGCCCGCGTGCCGCCGCCGGAGTGGTCACCGCGTCGTCTTCGGCCGTAGCCGCATTCCGGCCGACGGGCTCACCGCCGCCGTCGCGGCATCGTGTGCAGTGCCCGGCTACTTCGCGCCGGTCATCGTCGACGGCGAGCAATACGTCGACGGCGGGATCGGGTCACCGACCAACGCCGACGCGCTGCGCCACTGCGACCTCGATCTCGTGATCGGGGTCTCGCCGATGTCGACGACCGCGACGCTGCCGCGGTACTCGCTGGAGCGTGTGGTGCGCGAGCGCGCCCGATCGCAGCTTCTCCGTGAGCTGGCAATCGTCGAACGCAAGGGCATTCGCACCCTGGTGCTGGAACCCGGCGAAGAGGTGCTCGCGCACGTCACCGCGGACTTCATGAGCGAATCACACGTGAACGACATCGTGGCCGCCGCGTTCCTCGAGACCGGCACCCAACTCCGCGAGCCGGAACGAGCCGTCGTCCTCGAAGGATTGCGGTCGCCGCGCCGACCGGCGGCGGTGTGACCCGGGGTTACGCGACCGGCGCCGAGACCGCGAGCAGTTTCGACTCGTGGTCCAGCAGCCAGCGCTTGTAGTCGGTGCCGTACGCGTAGCCGCCGAGGGCGCCACCGCTGCGCACGACGCGGTGGCACGGCACGATCAACGTCACCGGATTCGCCGCGTTCGCCATACCGACGGCGCGCGAAGCGCTCGGCCGCCCGACGCGGCGCGCCAGCTCTCCGTAGGAGATCGTCGAACCGGCAGGAACCTCGCGCAAGTGCTTCCACACGTCGCGTTGGAAGCTGGTGCCGCCATCGGGCTCGACCGCAATGCTGTCGAGGGCGTCGACATCGCCGTCGAAGTACGCGCTCAGTACGACGTGGACGTCCCATCGGTCTCGACGTGGTTGCTGTGGGGTCGCGTCGAAGGTCGCGGCGCGCACGACGCCATCCTCGACGACCGCGCGGAACGACCCGAGGGGGAACATCACGACTGCAAGTTCGGTGGTCATGCTGCTGTTGTACGTCAGACGTGCGAGACAGATCCGGACACACGGCTCGATGTCCGGATCTGTCTATCGCGATGGGCTAGAACGCAACCGATGAGCCAGTTCACCGCCGTCGTCACGACCGGGATCTACTGCCGGGCCGGCTGTCCGGGAACCCCGCTGCGCCGCAATGTCCGGCCCTATGCGTACGCGGCCGCGGCCGAGGCCGCCGGATTCCGGCCGTGCCTGCGATGCCGTCCCGACCGGGAGCCGGATCCGGGCTGGGTCGATGCGCCCGAGCTCGTATGCCGTGCGCTGCGCAGCATCGCGGACGGCGCGCTCGACGGCGCCACCGAGGACGACCTCGCGGCACGCCTCGGTGTCAGCGCCCGCCACTTGCGCCGGCTGTTCGACACGCACGTGGGCGCGACACCGGCCGAGGTGGCGCGGTCGCGACGCGCGCACTTCGCGCGCCGGTTGCTCGACGACACCGATCTGCCGGTCGCGCGCATCAGCGACGCGGCCGGGTTCAACAGCGTGCGGCAGATGAACCGCGTGATGAAGGACGTGTTCCATTTCACGCCGCTGGAGTTGCGCGCTCGCCGCCGCGCGCCGGACCGGTGCGTCACCGACGGCGGTCTCGAGCTGCGCGTGCCGTACCGCCCGCCGCTGGCGTGGGACGCGCTGCTCGCGTTCCTGGCGCCGCGCGCGATCCCGGGGGTCGAGGCAGTCGACGTCGACGCCGGTGTCTACCGGCGCACGCTCGAAGTGGCGGGCGCGCCCGGCGTGCTCGAGGTATGGAACGAACCCGACCGCAACGCGCTCCGGCTCCGCGCCCACCTGCCCGCGTTCGACGGTCTCGTCCATGTCGTCGGCGGCGTGCGCCGGCTGTTCGACCTCGACGCCGACCCGCGGGCGATCGACCCGGTCCTCGCGCGCGACGCCGTGCTGCGTCCGCTCGTGCGCGCCCGGCCCGGGCTCCGCGTGCCCGGCGCGATCGACCCGTTCGAGGTCGGCGTCCGGGCAGTGCTCGGCCAGCAGGTCTCCGTGGCGGCCGCGACGCGGCTGGCAGGACGGCTCGTCGCCGCGCACGGGCGGTCCGTGCCCGGCATCGAGCCACTGGGCCTGACGCATCTCTTCCCGTCGCCCCGCCGGCTGGCGCGGGCCGATCTCGGCGGGGTGGGCCTGACCGGCGCCCGGGCGGGAGCTGTCAACGGATTCGCCGGTGCGATCGCGTCGGGCCGGATCGATCTCGAGGTCGGCGCCGGGCTCGGACCGACCCTCGAGGCGCTGCGCACGCTCCCCGGGTTCGGCGACTGGACCGCGCAGTACGTGGCTATGCGGGGTTGCGGTGAACGCGATGCGTTCCCGGCCCGTGACCTCGGCCTGCGCAAAGCCCTCGGTGAGGACGTCGGCCGGCGGGCCGAGGCATGGCGTCCCTGGCGGGCCTACGGCGCCATGCACGTATGGTCCAACGGGTCGGCAAGGCACTGATTGGCCGGGTTGTGAACGGCTCGTGAAGGCGCGTTTGGCCTGGTCAGAGCCATTATTCCAACTCGACAGCGGGGCTCGGATCCGTTACGCTCTGGGACCGGCTCCGGCCGCTGCCCGTCCGACGTTTCCCCCCCAGCACTTCCTCAGCCTTGGGGAACAACCTCCCCGGGCGCCGGCGTTTCCCAAGGGTGCTCGCCCTTCGAGGCCGTCCGGCCGATATTGATCGTACGAAGAGATCTCACAGCCAGTTCCACCGTCCGCCGTTGAAAGTGAAGCAATGCCCGCAAAGCACGTGAAACCACGTCGCGAAGACCGTGACTACGAGGATCTCGTCCGTCTCTACCTCGAGGACGTCGGTCGTCATGACCTCCTCACCAAGGACGACGAGATCCGCCTCGCCCAAGCCATCGAAGGCGGCGTTGCCGCGCGAGCGCAGCTCGAGACCGCCAAGAAGCTGACGCCCACACAACGGCGCCAGCTTCGTCGCGCGATCCGCCAAGGTGAAGAGGGCCACCGCCAGTTCGTGAACTCGAACCTGCGGCTGGTCGTGTCGATCGCCAAGAAGTACCAGAGCTCGGGACTCCCTCTCCTCGACATCGTCCAGGAGGGCAATCTCGGTCTCATCCACGCGGTCGACAAGTTCGACTGGCGCAAGGGCTTCAAGTTCTCGACCTACGCCACGTGGTGGATCCGTCAGGCGATCCAGCGCGGCATCGCGAACTCGGCCCGGGTGATCCGGCTTCCCGTCCACGCCGGCGACATGCTCACCGCGCTGCTCAAGCTGCGCGCGTCGCTCGAAGGCACGCTCGGCCGCACGCCGACGCTGGCCGAGCTGGCGCGAGAAGCCGAGTTGCCGCTCGAGAAGGTCGTCGAGGTGCTCCGCTATGCAGTCGACACGGTCTCGCTCGACGAGCCGGTACGCGACGACGGCGACGCCGAGCTCGGCGACTTCGTCGAGGACCGCAATGCGGTTGCGCCGTTCGATCATGCCGCCACGAGCCTGCTGCCGAACGAGGTGGCCAAGGTCCTGTCGGTGCTCGACGAGCGGGAGCGCACGATCTTGACCCTGCGCTTCGGTCTCGACGGCGGCGGCGAGCGCACGCTCGAGGAAGTGGCCGAGCACTTCGGCCTCACCCGCGAGCGGATCCGCCAGATCGAGGCCCGGGCCATGTCGAAGCTGCGGCACCCGTCTGCGGACGTCGGCGCCCGCGAGCTGCTCGAAGCCGTCTAAAGTTTTCCGGCGAACCTGCGTCCGCGAGGTGTCGAGAGGCACCTCATGACGCAGGTTCGTTCGCGTCTCCACGCCGATCGGCATCGACGAGGGATCGAACACGTGCGTGTCATCGGCGCTGGCCGGGACGTCTGAAACTCAGGCGCCCGAGAGGTCGTCGAGGAGCCGGGCGAGCGCGGCATCGGTCCCGGCCTGCGGGAGGGATGCGCCACCGTCGACGACGACGGTCTGCCCGGTGATGTAGCTCGCGCGATCGGACGCGAGGAAGAGGATCACTTCCGCCACCTCATCGGCCTCGCCGATGCGTCGCAACGGCAGCGCGTCGGCGATGGGCGCGAACGCCTCCGGGAACTGGTCCCACACCGACGTCAGCGGCGTCCGCACGTGACCCGGAGCAACGCAGTTCACCCGCACCGTCGGCCCGTACTCGAGGGCACCGCTCTTCGTGAGCGCGATCACTCCGGCCTTGGCGGCCGAGTACGCCGCTTCGTTGCGGGTCGGCATGAAGCCCGACAGTGACGCGTTGTTGACGATCGATCCGCCGCCCGCCTCGAGCATGAGCGGGACCGCGGCGCGCATGCCGTGGTAGGTGCCGGTGAGGTTCACGTCGATGAGGCGGTGCCACAGCTTGTCGTCGACGGTGTGCAACGGTCGGAGGTCACCTGCTCCCGCGTTGTTGACGAACACGTCGAGGCCGCCGACCGCGTCGGCGAACTCGTTCACGGCGCGCGTCACCGCGTCGCCGTCGCGCACGTCGACGTCGAACGTGTGCTCGCCCGATGCGCCCGCGCGGTCGATCACGCCGACGATTGCGCCCTGCTCCGCGAAGAGCCGCGCGGTCGCCGCGCCGATCCCCGACGCGCCACCGGTGACGAGCGCGGCCCGTCCTTCGAGCTCACCCACAGGCGGCGAAGCTACCGCCGCTCAGGAGAGTGCTGCGATTGCGCCGCGGGCGAAGGAGTCTACGAGCGCGGCATCGACCGGCTCGTACAGCTCCCCCGGCGGCGACACGGCCTCGAGCACAGCGACGAGGTCGTCGCGCCGCCACAACGGCACGGCGAGCACCGTGCGACCGCCGACCTCCTTGCGCACGGGCGCGCCGATGCGCATCGCCTCCTCCGCGGGCGCGCCGTCGTCGGTGACAGATCGTCCGGGGACGAGCTCGCGCTCGGCGGCGATCGGCACCTCACCCGACGGCCCGACCAACCGGACGCGCGTGCACTCGGCCGGCACGACGTCGGCCAGCGCGGCCGCGAGGCGCCCCGCGGTCTTGCCGACGCCTTCCCGCAGATCAAGCAGCTCCCGGTCGCTCGCGAGCGCACCGGAATATATGAGCTCGCCCGCGACCACGAGCGTGATGCGCCGCGAGTCACCGCGCAGCAACGCGAGTCGTCGGAGATGCCGGTCCTGTTCGATCGCGTACATCCCGAACCCGCCTGCCAGTGCGATCGCGGAGATCTGCAGCACCCCGGAGGATGCGAACACGGCGAACAACGCCACGAAGCCGCAGATCAACAGCACGGCCGCGATCTGCACGCGCCGCTGCGCGATCGCGCGGTCGGTCAACGGCTGGTCGGTCGGGAGTCCGACCGAGCGCTCCTCCCGGGCAATTTCACGATCCAGTGTCGTCACCGTCGCCGGCATGGCTCCCCCCTCCTGAGTGCCCCGGTCCGTTTCCCCACTACATCGAGCGATTGGCGCCTCAGACTTGAGCCGCGACCTCGAAGACGACCCCGTGATCACGGGTCAGCCACACGATGCCGTTGTCGTTCGGGTAGCCGCGTCCTTGGATGTTGAACATGCGTACGTGCTCGGCACCCACCGGATACGGGCCCCAGTGCCAGGTGCCGCGGTGCAGGTGCACACACGTGAGGCGCGGGAGCGCGAACGCCCGAACCGCGTCGAAATGCGCGGGCTCGGAGAAGTCTGCGGCCGGGGGCGCCACGACCACGATCGCGTCGGTGTCGAGCGGCATGAGCGTCTGCGTGTGGGTGTCGTGCCGGTTGAGCAGCTCGCACCGGAGGCGGCCGTCGCGCACCTCGATCTCGTCGAGCGAGTGGCCGATGTAGTTGACCCAACCATCGTGCAACAGGAACTCGAGATCGGCGGTCGGGTTGCCGTCGCCTTCGTCCGGCGGCAGCACGCCGTAGGGCGCGAACGATTCGATCGTCGCCTCGACCGGCTTCAGCCCGACGGTCTTCAGGTCGCCCATCACGCCTCCTGGCGTACGCTTCACCAAGTTTCCCGCTCTGCGGGCCGCTCGGGCCACGTCGCCCGCACGGCTTCGCCTCCGGGCGACTCAGCACATTACGGAGGTTGCGAGATGGACGTGCGGTCGATCGAGGACGTCGAGCCGGTGGTCGAGCACAACGGCACCGTGCCGGTGTGGTGGCTGGTGAACCCCCGCGAGATGTTCGACATCACCAAGGGCGGACACCTGGAGCTCGTCAGCGAGTTCGAGGTTGCGGGCGGCGGTCTCGTGGACCCGCACAACCATCCGACCCACGAGTTCTATTACGTGACGGCGGGACGCGGGATCATGACGATCGAAGGCGAGGACCGCGAGATCAGCCAGGGCGATCTCGTGCACATCCCGCCGAACGCCGTGCACTCGCTCCGGCCGGTCAGCGACCACGCGCCGATCCACTGCTTCTGCTTCGCGGTCGGTGTCGACGGCGCGGGAGCCGTCAACTACACCGAGCACTGAGCCCGCACGATGGGCCAAGTGTTGGTGACTCGCCGTCTGCCCGACGGCGGGCTCGACCCGCTCGCGGGCCACGAGGTCGTCGGACCGAAGCCTGACGACACCGCGTACACGCACGACGAGCTGAGCGCGCAGGCGCGCTCGTGTGACGCGATCGTCTGCCTGCTCACCGACCGCATCGACGCGGCGGTGATCGAGGCGGGCGCGAGCTCGCTGCGTGTGATCGCGAACGTCGCGGTCGGCTACGACAACATCGACGTGCGGGCCGCGCACGACCACGGCATTCCGGTGTGCAACACACCCGCTGTGCTCGACGAGACGACGGCCGACCTCGCGTTCGCGCTGATCCTGGCGGCGTCGCGTCTCGCCGCCGACGCCGAGCGCGACCTGCGATCCGGCCACTGGCAGGGATGGGGCATCACCCAGTACCTCGGGCGCGACGTGCACGGCGCGACGCTCGGACTCGTCGGGTTCGGCCGCATCGCCCGCGCGGTCGCGCGCCGCGCCGAGGGGTTCGGGATGCGCGTGCTGCACCACGCCCGCCACGACACCAGCCACGAGGGCTACGTCGCCGATCTCGATGCAATGCTCGGCGACGCCGACATCGTGTCGCTGCACGTCCCGGGGGGTGCCGAGACGCAGCACCTGATCGATGCCCGTCGACTCGCGCTGATGCAACCGACCGCGGTGCTGGTGAACACGGCCCGGGGAACCGTCGTCGACGAAGCTGCGCTGGCCGCCGCACTGCGCGCCGGGCAGTTGTTCGCAGCCGGGCTCGACGTCTACGAGCGGGAGCCCGAGATCTCGCCCGAGCTGCTGCGCGCCCCGCGAACGGTGTTGCTGCCGCACATCGGGTCGGCGTCGCAGACCACGCGCACGCGCATGGCGACAATGGCGACGTCGGCCGTCGCCACCGTGTTGGAGGGCGGGACGCCGCCGAATATCGTGAAGCCGTGACCAAGATCCCGATCGCGTGCACGCTCGCGCCGGACCAGCAGGTCGATCGCGGTGGTGAGTGGGCGCGGATGCTCGCGCGTGCGTCGAGCCGTACGCTCACCGACGGCCGCGCCGAGCTCACCTTTCCCCGCGACCCGGCGCTCGCGAGCGAGCTCGCCGACCTCGTCGCACGCGAAGTCGACTGCTGCGGGTTCTTCACGTTCACGCTGACCGTGTCGCGCGATGCGATCCTGCTCGGTGTGCGGGCGCCCGATGAGGCCAAGGAGCTGGTGGCCATGTTCACCGCGCCGCTCGAGGCAGCCATGTGACCGTGCGGACGCAGCGGAGCCAGGGAAGGCGCAGCGAGGGAGCCATGTGACCGTGCGGACGCAGCGGGGCCAGGGAAGGCGCAGCGAGGGAGCCATGTGACCGTGCGGACGCAGCGGAGCCAGGAATGGCGCAGCGAGGGAGCTATGTGGTCGTGAGCGAAGAGGTGCGCGGCGTCGTCGCGAAGGGCGTGAAGCAACCGGTCTCCGTCGAGACGATCGTCGTGCCCGACCCCGGACCCGGCGAGGTGAAGGTGCGCGTGCAGGCGTGCGGCGTGTGCCACACCGACCTCCACTATCGCGAAGGCGGTATCGGCGCCGACTTCCCGTACCTGCTGGGCCATGAGGCCGCGGGCGAGGTCGAGGCCGTCGGTGAGGGGGTTGCGAGCGTCGCGCCGGGTGACTTCGTCGTGTTGAACTGGCGGGCGGTGTGCGGCGAGTGCCGGGCGTGCCGGCGCGGCCGGCCGTGGTACTGCTTCAGCACACACAACGCGCAGCAGAAGATGACGCTCGCGGACGGCACGGCCCTGTCGCCCGCGCTCGGCATCGGCGCGTTCGCGGAGAAGACGATCGTCGCCGCGGGGCAGGCGACACCGGTGGATGCCCGGGCCGACGCCGCCGCCGCCGGTCTCCTCGGTTGCGGGGTGATGGCCGGCTTCGGCGCGGCGACCTACACCGGCGCGATAGGCCGTGATGACACGGTCGCGGTGTTCGGCTGCGGCGGCGTGGGCGATGCCGCGATCGCGGCGGCCCGACTCGCGGGCGCCCGGACGATCATCGGCGTCGACCTCGACGCGCGCAAGCTCGCGTGGGCTCTCGACTTCGGCGCGACCCATACCGTCGACGCGTCGAAGGAAGACCCCGTCGACGCCGTGCGCGCCCTCACCGAGGGCAACGGCGCCAACGTGTGCATCGAGGCCGTCGGCCGTCCCGAGGTGCTGAAGCAGGCGTTCTACGCGCGCGATCTCGCGGGTACGGTCGTGCAGGTCGGCGTGCCGACGCCCGACATGGCGCTGCCGGACATCCCGATGATCGACTTCTTCGGCCGCGGTGGCGCGCTGAAACCGAGCTGGTACGGCGACTGCCTGCCGAATCGCGACTTCCCTACGCTGATCGCTCTCTACCTGCAGGGGCGCTTCCCACTCGACAAGTTCGTGTCGGAGACGATCACGCTCGACGAGGTCGAGGATGCGTTTCACAAGATGGAACGCGGCGAGGTGCTGCGGTCCGTCGTCGTTCTCTAAATTGTCGGGATGACCGAGAACAGCGAATGGGGTCCGCTCGCCGCGCTGATCGGCGAGTGGGAAGGCAGCGAGGGCGTCGATTTCGCCTACGCGAACGACCGCGGCTCCACGGGTGAGACGAAGTTCCGCGAGAAGCTGTCGATGAAGCCGTTCGGGCCCGTCGAGAACGGCAAGCAAGTGCTGTACGGGCTCGACTACCGCACCGCCGCGTGGCGCACCGAGATCGAAGAGGAGAATCCGTTCCACACCGAGGTCGGCTACTGGCTCTGGGACGCCGCCGACCGCCAGGTGATGCGGTGCTTCATGGTGCCGCGCGGTTCAGTGCTCATCGCCGGCGCCACGGTCGAGCCGACCGACCGGACGTTCACCATGGCCGCGGAGTGCGGCTCGGAGATCTACGGCATCTTGTCGAACCCATTCCTCGCCGAGAAGGCCCGCACGGCGCGTTACTCGTGCACGATCACCGTGCACGACGACGGCTCGTGGTCCTACGACGAGACGTCGACGATCGAGCACGCCGCGCACGGCGACACGATCGCCCACACCGACCGCAACACCCTGCGAAGAGCCTGAGGCGGGCGTCTATTCGCGGTCGATCGGTGCGGCGTCGAGGCCGAGCAGCTCGACGGTGGTGCGTCCGGCCTTCAGCTGCTCGAAGTAGTGCAGCTCCCGATCGGCGCGGTTCGCTCCCGCGACGCGAATCTCCTCGAGGCGCGCGCGCGGGACGACGGTGACCCCGTCGGTGTCGCCGACGATCCAGTCGCCCGCGACGACGTCGACGTCGCCGACGAGCGCTTCGTGGCCGATGCGCCCCGGCTCGACCTTGGTCGCGCCGCGCAACGCGATCAACGCCGAGAACACCGGGAAGCCGTGGGACTGCAGCGCGTCGACATCGCGGACACCGCCGTCGATCACCAGGCCGGCGATACCGCGCGCTTCGGCCGCCGTCGTGAGCACCTCACCCCAGTAACCCCGACCTGGCTCCAGGCCCACGCTCACGACGAGCACCGATCCGGCGGGCGCCTCGGCGACCGCGACGTGGATCGCGAGATTGTCGGCCGTGCTGCACACGACCGGGAACGCCGGACCGCTGACGCGGGCGCCCGGCCAGACCGGGCGGATGCGCGGTGCCATCGGACGACCGCCGCTCTCGCCGAGCGTGGCAGCACCGAGAGCAGCGAATGTGGAGGCGAGGTCGTTGGTCATGGGTGAGTGCTTGGCGGAGGGCGAGGGATTTGAACCCTCGAGGGGACTTATCACCCCCTACTCGCTTAGCAGGCGAGCACCTTCGGCCACTCGGTCAGCCCTCCGGAGTCAACGATTATACGGTGGCGAATTCAGGGCAGCGACGAGCGACTTTCCGCAGCCCTGGCCGGTCAGCTGCTGCTGGTCGCGCTGAAGTACGGCCCGTGCACGAGGAAGACTCCGACGAACCCGAAGAGTCTTCCTCGTTCATGGGTTGCGGGCCCGGCCTACGTACATGTAGCCCCACGGCTTCGGTCCCTTGAGGTAGGAGTTGCGAATCGTGTCGATCTCGAAGCCCGCGTCGGTGAGCATCGCATCGATCGGGCGATTGAGGTGACACCCGCCCGCGGTCTTCTGCTGGAAGCCGTCGAATCGATCCTGGGTGCGCGCGACCTTGCGGTCGGGTGAGTGGCCATGCTCGGCGAAATGGAAGATGGCGCCCGACTTCATCACGCGCCGCAACTCGCGCAAAGCCGCAGCGACGTCGGGGATCGTGCACAGCGTCATCGTCGAGAGCGCGCTGTCGAATCGGTCGTCCGGAAAGTCGAGGCGCTCGCCGTCGAGTCCGCCGAGATGCACGTCGACCGGCGCGGCCGCCATGCGTTTCGCCGCCAGTTGCAAGCCGACCCGCGACGGGTCGACCGTCCACACGCCGGTGACTTCCGCCGGTAGGTGCGGCAGGTTGAGACCGGACCCGAAGCCGAGCTCGATGACGTCGCCGCGGAGACCCGCGCAGGCCTCTTTGCGCACCTTGGCGAATGCCTTGTTGCCGAGCATCACGTTGACGAAGCGGGGCAGCACTTGTTCGTTGTAGAAGCCCATGGGCGAGAGGGTACGGTCGTCGTATGACGCCGGTCGAGGCCCTCGAACGGATCGCGGAGCTCCTGATTCGCGGTCGCGCGCCTGTGTACCGGGCGCAGGCGTTCCGTCGGGCCGCGCGTGAGATCTCGCGCGTCGACGACGCGGAACTGCGCTTCCTCGCCGACAACGGGCGGCTGCAGGAGCTCCCGGGCGTCGGCGACAAGACCGCGGCCGTCATCGTCGAAGCGCTCGAGGGAAAGACACCGGAGTACCTGCAGAAGCTGCTCGCCACCGCGGACGATCACACCGACGCGGGCGAGGCGCTGCGCGTGCGGCTCAAGGGCGACCTGCACGTCCACTCCGACTGGTCTGATGGCGGGCACACGATTCGTGCGATGGCGGAGAAGGCGCGCGCGCTCGGGCACGAATACTTCGCGCTCACCGACCATTCGCCGCGACTCACGATCGCGAACGGCCTGTCCGCGGAACGCCTGCGTGAGCAGCTCGACGTGGTCGAGGAGCTCAACGATGAGCTCGCGCCGTTCCGGATCCTCACGGGCGTCGAGGTCGACATTCTGGAGGACGGCGCGCTGGATCAGTCCGAGGAGCTGCTCGCGCGGGTGGATGTCGTCGTCGCGAGCGTGCACTCGAAGCTGCGCATGGAACCGGTTGCGATGACGCGACGCATGGTCGGCGCGATTGCGACCCCGCACAGCGATGTGCTCGGTCATTGCACCGGCCGGCTGCTGACCGGACGCGGCCGTCCGAAATCGCAGTTCGACCACGAGGTCGTGATCGAAGCCTTGCGGACGTTCGACACGGCGCTCGAGGTCAACTGCCGGCCCGAACGTCTCGATCCCCCGCGTGACATCCTGCGCCAGGCGGTCGACGCGGGCGTCAAGGTCGCGATCTCGACCGACGCGCACGCCACGGATCAGCTGGACTGGCAGCCCTACGGCACGGACCGGGCCGCCGAGTGCGGCGTCACCGCCGAGCACGTGGTCAACGCATGGGCTGCGGACGACCTGCTCGCCTGGTGTGCGTCGCACCCGACGCCGTAGTTCCACCGGCCTCTCGCAAGGAAGGCGCTGTCCCGGCCGGACGCGCCTCTATGTCAATCGCGGAGTGCGATCAGTGCTTCCCACGGTTCGAGGTGCAACGCGCCGGCGACACGTTCGCCGTCACGCGCCCGGATGGTCGAGATGCGAGTCGCCGCGGGCCCGACGCCCGGCACCTCGGCGGGTTCGTCCGAGATGTTGCACGCAACGACCACGCGGTCGCCGCGTCGCCACGCCCACACGCGATCGTCGGATCCGGGCAACGTCTCGTAGCCGCCGGTACGCAGCTCCGGCAGCGTGTTCCGCAGGCGTATGAGGTCGCGCGTCAGCGTCAGCATCGAGTCAGGATCGTTGCGTTGCGCGTCGACGTTGTTCGACCGGTAGTCGCCGTACGGCAGCCAGGGCTCGACGCCCGGCGTGCTGAAGCCCGCGCCCTCGACGCCCGTCCAGTGCATCGGGGTTCGCTCCGGGTCGCGACCCATGCGCGGGCCGTGGAACTTGCCGACCGGGTCGAGGACGTGCTCGGGCGGAACCTCTGTGTCCGTCATGCCGATCTCGTCGCCGTAGTAGAGGAACGGTGTGCCCCGGAGCGCCATGAGCATCACCATCGCGGTGCGCGCGCGTGTGGGGTCTTTGTCGGCCCAGCGCGTGGGAAAGCGGTGGTTGTCGTGGTTGCCGGCCGTCCAGACCGGCCACGCGGTTTCGGGCAGGAGCCGTTCCGCGGTCTCGATCGCGGTGCGTAGCTCCTCGGCACGGAAGCGGGCGTGAATGAGCATGAAGTTGAACGCGAGGTTGAGCTCGTCGTCGTTGCCGTAGAACGACGCGAAGGCCTCGGGCTCGAGCACGTACGTCTCGCCGATGAGCGCGCGGGGCGGGTCGTAACCGTCGGCGAGCTTTCTCCACCGGCGCAGCACGTCGTGCACCTCGGGCCGGCACGCGCTGTACGTCGTGCGCTGCCCGCGGAGCTGGACCCACCAGTGATCGTCCTTCGTCGCGGACGGGTTGTCGCGCAGCTGCGCATCCTTCACGATCGAGTGCGCGACGTCGATGCGGAAGCCGGCGACCCCCCGGTCGAACCAGAAGCGCAAGATGTCGTCGAAGGTGTCGCGCACCTCGGGGTTCCACCAGTTGAGATCGGGCTGCGACGGCAGGAACTGGTTCAGGTAGTACTGGCCGGTTCGCTCGTCGAAGGTCCACGCGGGCACGCGAGGATCGAACGCCATGTTCCAGTTGTTCGGCGGTGAGCCGTCGGGCTTGGGATCGGCCCAGACGTACCAATCACGGTGCTTGGAAGTGCGCGAGGACTTGGAATCCTGGAACCACGGGTGCCGGTCGCTCGTGTGATTCGGGACGAGGTCCATGATCACGCGGATGCCGCGCTTCGCCGCCTCTGCGATGAGTTCGTCGGCGTCGGCCAGCGTGCCGAGCGCGGCGTCGACGTTCACGTAGTCGGCGACGTCGTAGCCCCAATCGTCGTTGGGCGACGGCATGACGGGATCGAGCCAGATGCCTTCGACGCCGAGCCACGCGAGATGGTCGAGGCGCTCGGTGACCCCGCGCAGGTCGCCCACACCGTCGCCGTTCGTGTCCATGTAGGAACGCGGGTATATCTGGTACAGCACGCCGTCGCGCCACCACGTGCGTCCCGGCTCGTCCGCAGGCATCTCCGGCATGGCGGGGGACGCTACCCGTCGCCCGTGTTTGGACGCTCAGCCCGCCGGTGGCGGGCTGAGCGTCCAATCTGTTGGTCAGTTGGTGGCCGCGGCGGCCGGCTCGCCGACCGCGAGGGACCACATGCGGGAGTACGGGCCGCGGCGGGCGACCAACTCGTCGTGGGTTCCGTCCTCGACGACACGACCCTGGTCGATGACCACGATCCGGTCGGCGAGCTTCGCGGTCTGCAATCTGTGCGCGATCAGGATCGTCGTGCGCCCGTGCGCGGCGACCCCCATCGCGGCCTGCACCTTCGCCTCCGTCTGCAGGTCGAGGTTCGACGTCGCCTCGTCGAGCAGCAGGATGGCGGGATCCACCAGGTGGGCGCGGGCCAGCGCGATCAACTGGCGTTGGCCCGACGACAGCGAACGTCCCCGTTCGCTCACCCATTGCAAGTACCCGCCGGGCAACGAGGCGACGAAGTCGTGCGCCCCGACGGCACGGGCCGCGGCCTCGACCTCGGCATCAGTCGCGGACTCGCGCCCGTACGCGATGTTGTCGCGGATCGTGCCCGAGAACAGGAACGCCTCCTGGGGCACGACGCCGAGCTGCTGGTGGAACGCGACCTGGTCGTACGCGTTCACCGGGACACCGTCGACGCACACCGAGCCCGCGGTCGGATCGTAGAAGCGGGCGACGAGCTTGACGACCGTCGACTTCCCCGCACCCGTCTCGCCGACCAGCGCGACGGTCTCGCCCGGTGCGATCTGCAGATCGATACCGCGCAGCGCGTCGTCGATCGCGTTCGCGTAGCGGAAACGCACGTCGTCGAGCACGACGTCGCCGCGCAGCCGCGGCACCGCCACCGGCGACGCGGGTGGGGGCACGGTGGTGGCCGTGTCGAGCAGCTCGGTGATGCGAGAGACCGCGACCCGTGCCTGCTGATACGAGTCGAACACCTGCGAGAGCTGCTGGATCGGCGCGAAGAACAGATTCAGGTACAGCAAGAACGCGATCAGCTCGCCGACCGTCAGCGACCCGTTCGCGACGAACACACTCGCGGCACCGAGCACCACGCAGACCGCGATATCCGACAGGAAGTCCACGAACGGGAAGTACGTGGCCACGAGTCGCTGCGCGCGCACGCGCGCGTCGCGGTAGCCCGCCGCGACCTCTTCGAACTGCTCCTGATTGCGTTCCTCGCGCACGAATGCCTGCGACACCCGCACCCCCGACAGCCCCTCCTGGAGGTTGGCGTTCACGGCCGCGATCTGTTCCCGCGCCGACTCGTACGCCTTGGAGGACGCGCTCCGGAACCAGATCGTCGCGATCGCGAGCGGCGGCAAGATGGTCGCGGTCACGAGCGCGAGGCGAGGATTCATGACGGCGAGCGCGATCCCGACGCCGAGGAACGTCACCAGGTTGACGAGCGCGTTCACGAGCCCGTTTTGCAAGAGCTGTGACAGCGCATCGATGTCGGTCGTCATGCGGGTCATGATGCGGCCCGCCATCTCGTTCTCGTAGTAGTCCACGCCGAGCCGTTGGAGATGGGCGAAGACCTTGATCCGCAGCGCGTGCAGGAGCCGCTCCGAGGTGCGGCCCATCACGCGCGCTTCGGCCCACATGATCCACCAGTCGACGAGCGCAACCCCGAGGAACGCGATCGAGGCCGCCCATACCGCGCTGATCGCGTGGTGCGTGATGCCGCTGTCGACGCCGTACCGCACGAGGACCGGTCCCGCGAGCGTGCAGAGCGCGTCCGTCGCGACCAGCACCATGCCGACGGCAAGCCACCCGCGGTATCGGCGCAGAAAGCGGAGGAACCGGAATCCGTGCACCAGCGCGGCTTCGGCCGCGACATCGACGTGCGGATCGGCCGTCGCGGGCGGCAGCGCGTCGACCTGCGCGAACAGCTCGGGTGTCGGCGCGAGCGCGCCTCCCATCCCGCCTATCCAGTTGCCACCGGCCCCGCCGCCTCCTCCCGCGACGCGCATCTGCGCTGGACTCGCGGGCCGGGTCGCGTCCGCGACCAGCGCGTCGCGAAGCTCGTCCGCATCGAGACCGCGCCACGCCGACGGGGTGATCCCGGCGACCTGCGGTTCGTCGCCGTCGACCGCGACGTCGGGGGCGTCGAGTCCTTCGGCGTCGTCACCCGGACCCGAGAGCAGCATGCGATACAGGGAGCATCGCGCCCACAACTCCTCGTTGGTGCCGCTGTCGAGCACGCGCCCCTTGTCCACGACGACGATCCGGTCGGCAAGCGACAGCGTCGACCGGCGATGCGCGATGAGGATCGTCGTGCGCCCCCGGGCGATGCGCCGCAGTGTGGCGTGGATCTCCTCCTCGATCCTCGCGTCGACCGACGACGTCGCATCGTCGAGTAGAAGGATCTCGGGGTCGGAGAGCAACGCGCGCGCGAGCGCGATCCTCTGGCGCTGACCACCCGAAAGCGTGAGACCCTGTTCGCCGACGACGGTGTCGTAGCCGTGCGGCAAGCGCTCGATGAACTCGTGGGCTTCGGCGGCGCGCGCCGCGGACTCGACTTCCACGGGCGTCGCGTCGGGTCGCCCGAACGCGATATTGCTCGTGATCGTGTCGGAGAACAGGAACGAATCCTCGAACACCACGCCGATGCTGCGTCGCAACGACTGCAATGTCACCGTGCGTACGTCGACACCGTCGATCGACACCGCGCCGTCGTGCACGTCGTAGAAGCGGGGGAGCAGCAGCCCGACGGTCGACTTTCCCGAGCCCGAGCTTCCCACCAACGCGACGGTCTCCCCGGGTGCCACCGTCAGGGAGAACGCGCGCAGCACCGGATCGGTCGAGGTGTAGCCGAACGTCACGTCGTCGAACCTCACCTCGCCCCGGTCGACGTGGAGTTCGGACGCGTCCGGCGCGTCCTGCACCATCGGCGTCGAGTCGAGCAGGTCGTAGATCCGCTCGGCCCCAGCGCGGGCGAGCTGCCCGACTGTGAGGATTGCGGCCAGCTGGCGGACCGGCGGCGTGATCAAGAGCATGTACGTCGAGAACGCGAGGAACGTGCCGTAGGTGATGTTGCCGTTGACCGCGAGCCAGCCGCCGACCGCGAGCACCGCCACCTGGCCGAACGCAGGAATCGTCTGCATCGCGGGCTGAAGACGCGCCTGGATGTCGACGAGCCGTACGCGCGCCGCGAACATCTTCTGCGAACGGCCGGCGAGCCGGTCGAGCTCCCGCGCCTCCTGGCCGAAGCCCTTCACGACGCGTACACCGGTGACGTCTTCTTCGACGACGTTGGCAACGTCCCCGGCCTTCTGCTGTGCATCCCAGCTTGCGGGGAACACGGACGTCCGAAGCTTCATCGCGGTGATCAGCAGGGCGGGTGCGACCGCGAGCATCACGAGCGCGAGCGGCGGCGAGAGCCAGAACATCGCGCCGAGCGAGACGATGAACAACAAGACGTTG
Organism: Acidimicrobiia bacterium; assembly: GCA_038238245.1. GTDB lineage: Bacteria > Actinomycetota > Acidimicrobiia > IMCC26256 > PALSA-610 > DASQHW01. Next base: position 12,850 of record JBBRXX010000003.1, on the reverse strand, counting down.
GCGACGCCGATCGGGAGGAACTGCAAGAAGCCCTGGATAAGCGCGACGTCGGACGACGCCCGGCTCACGAGCTGGCCGGTCTGCAGCTCGTCGTGCCGCGCGAAGTCGAGGCGCTGCAGCTGGCGGAAGATCGAGGTCCGGAGGTCGTGCTGCACGTCGAGGGCGATGCGGCCACCACGGAACCGGCGGAAGTACGCGCACACGAACGTCGCGACGCCCATCACGATCATCAGCGTGAGCCACGGCGCGAGCGGTCGGCGATGATGCGTGATCACGTCGTCGACCACGACCTTTTGCACGACCGGCAGCAACGACTGGATGAGCTGGCCGCCGATCGCGACACCAAAGGCGACGTACGCGTTCTTCTTGTGCGGCTTCATGTAGCCGACGAGCCGGCGGATCCATCCTTGCTTCCTGGGTGCGCGGCTGCTCAACGACGAACCTCGCCTCGCAACCGCGCTTCCATGCGCGCGGCCAGCGCGTCGTCCAGGTCGGCGAGCGCGGCCAGCAAGCTGTCGCGGTCGCGGGCGTGCCCGAACACGCGGTCGAGCACCTCGGCCATCGTTCGCTCCACGACCCGCAGTGCCTGCTGGCCCGGCTTGGTGAGCGTGAGCCGGATCGAGCGGCGATCGCCCTGCACCGACGTCCGCTCGATGCACCCGCGCTCGACGAGACCGTCGACGACGGCGGTGATCGTGGGCCTGGCAACCGCAAGGCGTTCGGCCAACAGCGACGACCGCTCGTCACCGGCGGCCACGAGCGCGAGCACGCGGTACTGCGCCAAGGTGAGATCGCACTCTCCCGCGGCCCGCTCGAGCGCCCGGGCCGAGAGCGCCAGCGCCCGCGCGGCACGCACGAGGTCGGGATCCGTCATGCGGGCAAGGATACCGAACCGTTAGAGGGCCGAACTATATCGCCGACCGCCGTGGCAAGAGGGAGACGACAGCGCGGCGACCGCAGGGGAGCGGAGCGTGGAGTCGACCCATAAGAATGCCAGGGATGAGTTGCGCGATCGGCGTCGACGTGGGCACGACCAACGTGAAGGCCGCCCTGGTCGCCGACGACGGCACGCTGCTCGCCAGCGCTCATCGCCCCCTGCACACCGAGAAGCGGGGTGACGTCGCCGAGCAGGACGCCGACGTGATGTGGACCCAGCTCTCGGACGCGGTGCGTGAGCTCACGACGGCCCACCCCGCCGAGGCCGCGACCGTCACGGCCTTCGGTGTGTGCACGCAGTACTCGTCGATCGTCGCGATCGACGAGCGCGGCCACCCCGTCGCGCCGATGCTCATGTGGCAGGACCAACGCGGCACCGACCACTGCTTCGACATCATGACCCGCGACGAGGGTGCGTTCATGACGTGGATCGAGCGCCACGGCATCCCGACGATCGGGAGCGGACTCTCGCTCGGCCACATCCTGTACCTGCAACACGACCGCCCCGACGTGCATGCGCGCACCGCCGCATATGTCGAGCCGATGGACTATGTCACGGCACGCGCCACCGGACGCATCACGGCGAGTCAGCACAGCACGTACATGTTCCAGTTGTGCGACAACCGCACGCTCGGCGTGACCGCGTACGACGACGATCTCGTGAAGCTCGCGGGCGTCGATCCCACGCGTCTCCCCCTGCTCGTACGCGTCGACGCGGCGGTAGGGCCGTTGCTGCCCGACGTTGCGACCGAGCTCGGCCTGGCCGCCGGAGTCATCGTGTACGCCGGAACCAACGACACGGTGACGGTCGCGGTCGCGGGTGGCGCGTTCGTCGACGGCCGCGCCGGCCTCGCGATCGGCACGACGAGTGTCCTCGTCGATGCCGTCGACGACTTCCGCGTCGACCTGGAACACCAGATGTTCTCGATGCCGGGTCCCTACGTCGACCGGTACGTCGTGTGCGCGGAGAACGGACTGGGCGGCAAGGTCCTCGAGCACGTGCTCGAGAACATGGTGTACGCGACCGACGAGCTCGGCGACCACCGCGTCGACGATGCGTTCGGCTCGCTCGACCCCCTGCTGCGCGCGACTGCACCGGGCGCGGGGGGAGTGCTGTTCCTGCCGTGGTTGCGCGGCTCGCTCGCGCCCGGCGGCGACGCGAACATGCGCGGCGGTTTCGTGCACATGTCGCTGGACACGACCCGGCGCGACATGGTGCGGGCAGTCGTCGAGGGCATCGCCCACAACCTCGGGTGGCTCCTGCCCCACGTCCAGCGCTTCACCGGCGCCGGCATCGACGAGGTCGCGTTCGTCGGCGGCGCCGCCCGGTCACCCGCGTGGTGCGGGATCCTCGCCGACGTCCTCGCCCGTCCGATCACCGCGCTGCATGCGCCCGATCGGTCCGTGGCGCGCGCCACGGCGCTCCTAGCGCTGCAACGTCACGGGACGCTCACCCGCGCCGACCTCGACGAGATTCCCGCCGGAGAGCGGTTCGAGCCCACTGCCGCGCACCGCGAGCAGTACGACCTCCGGCAAGCGCAATTCGAAGCCGCATACGCGGCTCTGCTCCCGATCAGCGAGGCCCTCCAATGAGTAGTGCTTACCCGTACGCGCAAACGCACGACGTCATCCGCGGCATGCCCTCCGAAGGACGCGCACGCGCGTCGATCTTGCAGGAGCTCGAGGGCTTCGCCCATGACGAGGATCGCATGTGGGAGACCGGCAAGTGCTCGGGCACCATGTACTGCGGCGACCACGAGCACTATGAGTTCATGGGGCGCGCGTTCGAGCTGTTCGCGCACGTGAACGCGTTGCAGCGCGACATGTGCCCGAGCATGACCAAGTTCGAGGGCGAGATCATCGCGATGACCCTCGACCTGCTGCACGCCGACGCGGTCACCGGCACCGAGACCGCGGGCCTCGTGACCTCGGGAGGGAGCGGCAGCATCCTGCACTCGGTGTTCGCGTACCGCGAGTGGGCGCGGGACCAGCGCGGCATCGAGCGGCCCAACTTCGTCAAGCCCGAGACTGCACACCCGGCGTTCGACAAGGCCTGTCATTTGCTCGCAGTCGAGTGCCGGCACATTCCGGTCGACCCCAAGACGACGCTCGCCGACGTCGACGCGCTCGCGTCGGCGATCGACGAGAACACGATCGCAATGGTGGGCTCGGCCTGCAACTACGGCTACGGGACGATCGACCCGATCACGGAGATGTCCGACCTCGCGCAGGCGCGGGGCATCGGTCTGCACGTCGACGGGTGCCTCGGCGGCTTCATCCTTCCCTTCGGACAGGAGCTCGGCTACGACATCCCCCTGTTCGACTTCCGCGTCCCGGGCGTCACGAGCATCTCGGCCGACACGCACAAGTACGGCTACGGATTCAAGGGCACATCGGTGCTCGCGTTTCGCGACAAGGCGCTGCGTGACGGCCAATACTTCTTCATGACGGACTGGAGTGGCGGCAAGTACGCGTCGCCGGGTATCGAAGGCTCACGCTCGGGCGGTCTGCTCGCCGCGACGTGGGCTGCGATGGTGAGCATGGGGCGCGAGAGCTATCTGCGCTACGCGCGTTCGATCTTCGAGACCGCGTTCGCGATGCAGGACGCGGTGCGGTCGCACCCCGAGCTGCGGATCATGGGCGCCAACCCCACGTTCTGCTTCAGCTTCACCAGCGATGCGTTCGACATCTATCACGTCAACGACTTCATGCGAACGAAGGGCTGGCGCCTCAACGGCCAGCAATACCCGAACGCGATCCACATGGCCGTGACGCGCCCGCAGACCCAACCCGGCCTGGTCGACGCCTTCACGAGCGACCTCGCAGAAGCCGTGCAGTACGCGCACGAGCACAAGGACGACAAGCCGGCGAGCGGCGCCGTGTATGGCGGCATCGAGGGCGGCATGACATCGGAAGCGGACGAGTTCATCCGCACCGTGATGGCCGACATGCTCGACAAGCACCAGGGCCTACCTCGGGAAACCTGACAAAACTCACATCCAACTCCCAGTATCCGATGGTCTCGTGGTCGAAATGTTCCACGTCATCTACATCGGGCGCGAGCTGCGTCGGCGAGCCGGCCGCACCTTGCTCACCGCTCTGGGACTCGCGGTCGGCGTCGGGCTGGTCATCGGGATCGTCGGCGTGTCGCAGGGTCTCGACGATGCCCAGAACCACGCCCTCGCGCCGCTGAAGTCGGTCGGCACCGACATTCTCGTCACCCGCGTGGCCGGCACACCTGCCTCGAGCTCGGCTTCGACGACCACGACCACCACCCCGAATGGTCGAGGGGGTGGGCCCTTTGGTGGCGGCGGTGGGAGAGGTGGCGGCGGCTTCTTCGGGGGTGGCGGACGCAACACCCAGCTGAACACGCAGGACGCGACCGCGCTGCTCAACGAGCACAGCAACGTCGTGACCGACCTGTCGAAGCTCGGCAAGGCCGGCACCAAGTTCACCCACGACTTCTTCTTGTCGGCGACCCTGCTCTCGTTCCCGCAGGACGCGGTGAGCGAGGTCGAGAAGCTTCCAGGTGTAACCCGTGCAGTGCCCGGTCTCGTCCAGCGCGTGCAACACGAGACGGGCACCGTCCCGAACATCGTCGCGTCGATCAAGACCGGCGGACAGACGTACACGCAGACGACGCGGCCCGCGCCGCTGACCGCGGCCGAGCGCGAGGCGTTCCAGCAATGCCTCCAGGCCAAGGGCGTGCAGATCGGACCGGGCGCGGGCGGCACCGGCGGCGGTCGTCGGGGCGGGTTCGGCGGCCGCGGGATCCGCAACAACCCTGCGTTCGAAGACTGCTTGCCCGCACGCTTTCGCGAGTTCCGAGCGCAGTTCACCGTTCCGCTGCAAACGATCAACCAGGTCGTCAACCCGCCGCGTACCGACATCACGAACACCACGTACAACGTCGCCGGCGTCGACCCGGCCAACCAGCACGAAGGCCTCGTGACGGTCGACCAGCTCACCAAGGGTCGCTGGATCGCGCCGGGCGCGCCGAACGAGGTCCTGCTCAACGTCGCGTACGCGAATACGAAGAAGCTCGCGGTCGGCTCGAAGTTGACGATCAACGGCACGAGCTACGACGTCGTCGGCCTCGTACAGCCGACCCTCACGGGCAGCGTCGCCGACGTGTATTTTCCGCTGACGACCCTGCAGAAGCTCGCGTCGAAGCCGAACCGTGTCACTCAGATCCTCGTGAAAGCGAACAGCTCGGGCGACGTCGACAAGGTTGCGGCCGCCATCAAGCAGCAGTTGCCGGGCGCCGAGGTCGTGACCACGAAGTCACTCGCCGACCAGGCGTCGGGCAGCCTCAAGGACGCGCATGACCTGACGAGCCGGTTCGGCGGCGTGCTCGCCGTGATCGTGTTGATCGCGGCGTTCGTCAGCGCGGTGCTGCTGACGCTTTCTTCGATCGCCAAGCGCGTGCGCGAGATCGGCACACTGCGGGCGATCGGCTGGTCCAAGTCGCGGGTGGTGCGCCAGTTGCTCGGCGAGACGCTCGGGATCGCAGTCGTCGGCGCCGCGCTCGGTCTGCTCATCGGGTGGGGCGCATCGGCCGCCGTCGATCATTCGTCGACGAAGCTGACCGCGACGACACCGGGTGTCGCGGGCACGGCGAGCGGGAGCGCGGGCGCGCTCATCGGTATCGCGCAGAGCACCGCGCAGACGACCACCAAGGTGGCGCTCAGTGCCCCGTTGCACGCGTCGACGCTGCTGCTCGGCGTCCTGTTCGCGCTGATCGGCGGGCTCATCGCCGGCTTGGTCGAAAGTTGGCGCGCGGCTCGGCTGGCGCCGGCGACGGCACTGCGAGACATCGGATGACCACGGACATGCTCTACGAGTTGCGGTCGGTCGAGCGCGCGTACGGCTCCGGGGCGCGAACCGTACGCGCGCTCGACAATATCGACCTTACGATCGCGCCGGGCGAGTTCCTCGCGGTCGAGGGACCGAGCGGTTCGGGCAAGAGCACGCTGTTGCAACTTCTCGGCGCGCTCGACCGCCCGACCAGTGGATCGCTCGTGTTCGACGGTCGCGAGCTCTCGAAGCTCGATGATCGCGCACTGACGCAGCTGCGATCACGCGACATCGGCTTCGTGTTCCAGTCCTTCAATCTGATCCCGACGCTCACCGCGGCCGAGAACGTCGAGACCGCGATGGTCCCCCTCCGAAGCGGCCGCGCCGCCCGCCGATCGCGGGTCGCGGAGGTCCTCGACCGCATCGGCCTGGCAGACCGGGCGAGCCACCTCCCGTCGCGCTTGTCGGGCGGCGAGCAACAGCGAGTGGCGATCGCCCGGGCGCTTGCCAACGAACCGCGCGTCATCCTCGCCGACGAGCCGACCGGCAATCTCGACAGCGCGACGTCGGACGAGATCGTCCGCACGCTGCAACAGCTGTCGGCCGAACAGGGGGTGACGGTGATCGTCGTCACCTACGCCGAAGAGGTCGCCCGCCTCGCCGAACGGCGTGTGCGATTGCGCGACGGCCGGGTCGTCGGCCTCGACGCCCCTCCCGTCCTCGAGTCGGTGCCGGCCCCGCCCGACGTTCCGATCGCCGACGTCGAGTAGCCGACGTCTGCCGGAAATGGCCGGTTCTTCGCGTATATGACGGGTTCGAGGCTGCCGCGGGACCGGCCTGATACCGCGTGGCAAGGCGAATCGCGTACACTGTTACCAAGCATCCGCTGAGCCTGGCGCCTGAGCCGCGCCACAGAGAGTGCTCACCCGGGGGCATGCGGGGCCGCTGGTACTGGGTACCGGCGGTTCTTTCACGATCAGGCGAGGGAGTCCCATTGGCCACCCGACGAACGACCTTCGATAAGCGAGAGCGTGAGCGGTCCAAGCAGGCGAAGGCAGCCGCGAAGCGGGCCCGCCGCCAGGACAAGACCGAGGACGACCCCGAGGTCACGACGACCGAGAGCAACGAGGGCGGGTTCACGACCGAGTCCCTCCTGAAGCGCATCGAGACACTGCACGAGGATTACGACGCCGGCCGGATCTCGTTCGAGGACTTCGACGAGCAGAAGTCCGAGCTGGTCGACCGCCTCGCGATCTGTCTCGCCGAGTAACCCGCGCGCTCACCGCGGCCCCTCCGACGCTTTCCCCGGAGGCCGGTTCGGTGCCAACATCCAGGGGATGGGCTCCTCGCTGAGTTCTGACGGGCGGGGGCTGAGCCGGCCGATGCGCATCGTCTTCGTCACGTCGCTCACCCTCACGGTCGTCGGCTTCGTGGACCTGTACGTCCTCGCCGACCGAACCGAGGACTACTCGCCCTGGACGATCAAGCCGCCGTTGAGCGCCGCATTTCTCGGCGCAGGCTTCGCCGCCGGCTTCGTGCTGTTCTTCCTCTCGTCGCGCGACCGTTCCTGGTCGCGTGCGCGGATCGCGATCATCACCGTCTGGGAGTTCACCGTCCTGACGCTGATCGCCACACTGCTGCACCTCGACAAGTTTCACCTCGACAAGGGAAACGCCGCCGCGAGAGCCGCCGCGTGGCTGTGGTTGGTCGTGTACATCGCGTTCCCGGCCGTGGTCGGAGTGCTCATCGTCGTACAGATGCGGACGCCCGGGAGCGACCCGCCGGTCACCAGTCCTCTGCCGCGCCCACTCGCTGCCGCACTCATCGTGCAGGGCACGGCGATGCTGGCCGCGGGCATCGCGTTGTTCGTCACTCCCACGCGCATGGGACGTTCGTGGCCGTGGCCGCTCACCCCGCTGACGGCTCGGGCAATCGGCGCGTGGTTCATCGCATTGGGGATCGCCGCGTTCCACGCGACCCTCGAGCGCGACCTCCCGCGTCTGCGCCCCGCCGCCATCACCTACCTCGCGTTCGCGGTCCTCCAGTTCTCCGCCCTGATGCGGTTCCGCGACGACGTGCGCTGGGACTCGGGCTGGAGTTGGGTCTATCTGGGCTGGCTCGCGAACATCGCGATCGTCGGCGCGTACGGTGCCTCGGTCGCGCGTGGCGACACGTCGCGCGTGCTCGACCTCACGACGACGACGCAAGCGCGTCGGCGCGCCGTTCCAGACCGCGGTAGCCGCGCTGACGCGCCACGGTGACCACATCCTCGAGTACCCCGCTCGCGCTCGCGTCCCGATCAACCCGCAGCTTTGCGAGCTCGAGCTTCGTCATGGCAAGCCAGTACGGCGACTCGAGCCGTTCGCTGATCGCGAGCGCCTCGTGGAACGCGACGTCAGCGTCGTCGTAGCGCTCGAGGAGACGGTGGCTGATCGCGACCGCCAGCGCGAACGGACCGTCGACGGTGCATCCGGTGTACGCGACCTGGTCGTGGAACGGTGCGACGAGCGGCGCGAGCTGGGCCCCGGTGTCCCGGTGCTCGACAATCGACGCAGCTCTTCCCAATCCGGCCATCAGCGAGCCCCAGACGATGTCGACGCGGAGACGATCGAGCCCGACGGCGCAGAAGTCGTCGAGGATCGCTCGCGCCTCGTCCTCTCGCCCGGCTGACGCGTACAGGTCCGCGAGGGTCGCGCGAAAACCCGGGATCCCGGGGTTTGCCTCGGCAACCTCGGCGACAATGTCGCAGATCTCGTCCTCGCGACCCTGCATACGCCGGAGTGAGGAGAGCTGTGCTGCGTAGATGGCGAACGCGTCGGGCTGGCCGGCATCGAGCCCGAACTGCAACGACTCCTCGACCATTTGCTCCGCCTGCGCGAGGTCATCCCAGAGTGTCGCAACCATCGCGTCGGCGAACTTCTTCGCCCATACGACGGCTGGATCGCCGATCTGTTGCGCGGCGACATGCCAATGCTCGAGGTGATCGCGGATCCGCACGGCGTCACCGACCTGATACGCCACCTGCGAGCGTTCGCTCTCGTACCATGCTCGCCGGGCCGGATCGGCATCTGCGAGCAGCGTTGCCTCCTCTTGCAGCAGGTCCTCGCGCCGCCGCAGGGTGTGCGGAGGAAACCAGATCTGCGCGGCGCGGAGCACGAACAGGCGCGACTCGGCGTCACCGTCGCTCGGGAGCGTGAGTGCTTCCTCGAGGAGCGCGCCCACGTCGACGTCGGGCGCATAGAACGACTCGATTGCGAGGAGCGCCAGGAGGCGAGCTCGTTGCGGTGGCGATCCCTCGCCGACCGAGTCCAGCGCCGCGTGGAGTTGGTTCACCCGCTCCGCGTCGACCGCGCCCGCGCTGCTCTGGAACCCGCGGTTGTTCGCGAGTGCGCTCGCGACGAGACGTTCGGTGTCGCTTCGAGTCTGCGCGAGCCGCCCGGCTTCGAGCAGGGTCTCCCGGAACGCGGGCACCGCAGCCAGGCGCTGGGCGACGCCGAGGCGAATCAGCGTGTCGCAACGCGCGACGTCGGGTTCGTCCACCTGATCGACGAGCTCGAGCGCTTGGGAGAACCAACGCACGGCTTCGTCGGGAGCAAGGTGGAACTGCGCCTCGTCACCCGCCGCGATCGCGTACTGGAACGCCTTGGGGGCGTCCTCGGCCTGGGCCGCCTCGAACCAGTGGCGGGCGAGCTCAGCGACGCGATGGGTTCGAGCGCCAGGCAGCGCTTCGAGCTCCTCGGCGATGCGCCGGTGCAACCGGCGACGGCGCGCGGCGGAGAGATCGTCGGACAGCGTCCGCTGGATCAGCGCGTGCACGAACGTGTAGCGGTAGACTGTTGCCGGTACCTCGCCGATGACGAACGCCCGCGAGCAACGGGAGATCGAAGTCGCGGCCGATGACGGCCGCGATCGACAGGACGCGCCCCGCGTCTTCGCCGAGCCGTTGCACACGCCGGCCGACGACCTCGCGCACCGAGACCGGCAGGCCGGTCGACCGCAACTCGGATGCTGCGATCGTTCCCGTCTCGACGAGATGGCGGAGGATCTCCGTAACGAAGAACGGATTGCCGTTCGTCTCTTCTCGCAGCTCGTCTCGGAGCGCGGTCGCGGTGCCGTCCATCTCGTGCCCGGCAATGAACTCCATCAGTGTGAGCAACTCGAGGTCGTCGAGCCCTTCGAGCGACACCCGTTCGACGGCGGCCTCGCGATGCAATGCCGCGAGCACCTCGGTGAGCGGATGACTCGCGCTGATGTCCGTCTCGCGAAACGTCCCGAGCACCAGCAGACGCATCGGTGTGGAGGTCGACGCGACGTGACGAAGGAGCTGCAAGGTCGTGCGATCCGCCCAGTGCAGATCGTCGAGCACCAAGACGACGCTCGTCGGTGCCGACACGCGAGCCAGGAGGTCGACAACCGCGCCGAACAGCAGATGCCGCTCGGTGTCGCGATCGGACGACCGTGACGCCGGCACGTCATCGAGCCGGCTCGTGAGTGCCGGCACCAGCGCGACGAGGTCTCCGTCCCGATGCTCCACGTGGTCGCGCAGCACGTCCTCGGGCGCGTGCTCGACGAGGTGCGTGAGCGCTTCGACCCAGGGCTGGTAGGGGATGGCCAGATCTTCGTCGCACCGGCCGTACAGCACGATCGATCCGCCCGCGTAGGCCTCCGCCGCGAAGGTCGACACCAGCGTCGTCTTGCCGATGCCGGCCTCTCCCGAGAGCAGTACGACGCGCTGGTGCGCGGCGACATCGGCATGCTTCAACGCGTCGTGCAGCAGTGCCTGTTGCGGCACCCTGCCGACGAAGATCGCGCCCTCGGCCGGCTGGAGACGCGCGGGCAGCGGCACCGTCGCAGCCGGCGGTGCGATCGGCGCCCAGCGCACCTCATAGGCCACGACCGGCGCGTCGAGGCCCTTCAACTCCAACGGCCCGAGCGCCGCGAACTCGAACCCGCCGCGCGAGCCCGCCAGGAGGCGGACGATCTCGGTCGCGAAGATCTGCTCCGCGCCCGCCTTCGCGCATACCCGGGCCGCTTCCACGACCGGGACGCCGAAGTAGTCGCCGTCTTCGATGTCGGCCTCGCCCGACGAGATCCCGATCCGAATCGACAGCGGGTCGGAGGCGTGCTCGTTACGGGCGTGCAGCCCCTGCTGCATCGCGACCGCGCAGCCGAGCGCCCCGATCACCCCGTCGAACGCGACCATGAGCCCGTCGCCGAGGTTCTTCACCTCCCGGCCGCCGTGCGCAGCGATCGCGATCCGCATCAGATCGACCAGCTCGCGCCGAATCACTTCGGCCCGCTCCTCGCCTACCCGAGACAAGAACTCGGTCGAGCTCACCACATCGGTGAACAGGACGGTCACCGTCTCCGACGTCATGCGCGCCCGAGGGTAGCGACCCTCGCGCCCCGGACCGAAGCTCGTTGTCAGCTCGGTGGGTGTGGCGCTTCGAATGGTGCCTCGCCACTCGTCGCAAGCCGTTCGAGCTCGTCGATGGCGTGCAGCGCCGCGGCCGCGGCGGGTGGATCCTGCTGCGGCACTCCGAGGGCGTGGAACTCGTCCTCGTCGAGGCGGGCAATGACGGCGCGATCGGGCGAGACCCAGAGATCGAGCTCCAGATCGACCGACACCAGAAGGTCGCCGTCGATCTCGGCCGGTCGAGCCGCGTCGCAGTACCAACCCTTGAACACCCCCGACGCGGTGCTGATCGCCTTGACCGAGTACCAACGGTCGCGCCAGTAGTGCTCGGTCCAGATGTCGCCGAGCTCGAGGACGACGAAACCCAAATCGTGCGGCTCGGTTTCGGCGAACTCGGCTTGCACGACGAGGTGGTTTCCGTCGTCGGAGAGGACGACGGCGTCGTACTCGAGCAACCCGTTGTGCGTGATCAGCCGTACGCGGATGTCTTGCACACGTGAAGTGTCGCACTGCTCGCGTTTGCAGGTATTTTCACGGTGACGCGACGCCTACGCGTCATGCAGGCGCGCCAGGCGAGCGTGCCAACCGCCTTGCAAGGGAGCGGCAGGGGTGTCGGCTTCGAGGACGAGCTGCTCGGCGGATGCGGCGGGCGTGAGCGCGGAGGTGTCGAACCACCAGCCGACATCGCCGAGCTCTCGTCTCATGTCGGTGTCGAGTCGGTGATAGTCGTCGAACTGGAACCGCTCATCGGGGTGTCGGGCTGCGTTCCGGTGCTCGCAGACCGCTACCCCCGGCACGAGCGTGACGAGCCGCACCGGGCGCGGCGACAACAGGGTGAGGAGGAAGTCCAGCTCCTCACGGTCCGCGACCACAGTGTCCATGAGCACCGTAAATCCGAAGTCGACGAAGTTGTTCGCCAGCGAGCACATGTTGCGGTTACAGAGCTCATCCTGCCGCAGCGCTTCTTCTTTGGGCTTGCCCATGAACCAGACGCGGCCGCCGCGGATCATCTGGTTCACGGCATCGCCCTTGACCTGCGCGCCCCGCGGAAGGAAACCGGCGGCAAGCGCGGTCACGGTCGACTTTCCCGCCCCCGGCATTCCCGACACGATCACGCATCCCGACAACTCACCCGAACATCGCGGACCTTGATGCTGCCAACGGCCTAGCTCCGCGGCAAACGAGTTTTGTCGGCGACGGACGCGGACACTCCGTGGCGACCGATGCCGGCGCATGACGCGCCAGAACGGAGCGGAGGGACAGGGATTCGAACCCTGGGTGCTTGCGCACAACGGTTTTCAAGACTGTTTCACCTACCGGCGACTACCTTCGATTCGCCGTCTGACCAGGCAAAATGTTCGTGACAACTGGCCAGGGATCGCGCAGTTTCGCGACAGCTCACGGCCTGACGACGGCCTGGCGGACCTCACGCCCGCGGCGCCCGTCCGGCTCGTAGTCGAGGGTGCAGCCCGCGACCGTGCCGTCCGCGTGCAGGATGAGTGAGCCGTGACAGTTGATACGTGACAGTGAAGCAGCGCCGGTCGGCTGCGGGTTCAGGTAGTCATCGCAACGCTTCGTCGAGCGCTTGTGATGGTGATCTCCATCGGAGGGTTTGTCGAGGGCGGCCGTTGAGTTCTGCTGCGACGTTGTCGAGGTCGCCTTGGCTGAGGTGCGCGATCTCGGAGCGTTTCGGGAAGTACT
>JBBRXX010000002.1:0-205687 GCA_038238245.1 Acidimicrobiia bacterium | reverse complement strand
TCCCAATCGACGAGCGCCGCGTACACCTGCGCGAGCGGCGCGGAGATAACGCGAGACGCAGTGTCCGTGCGCGGCATCCCCGAATGTTACGGCCGTCAGCGTCTATTCGATGATGTCGATCACCCGATGATGGACCACGAACGGATCGAAGTCATCGAGCGCGGCGATGGCGTCGGGCTCGACGACAGCGCGATTGGGTGCACTGCCAGCAAACCGTATGACAGCGTCCATTGAAACTCCATCGTGTGTGCACCGTGAACTCAACCTGCTCACCGATGCTGCGCACGAGCTGCAGGCGCCGAGGAACCACTCGACCCTTCGTGGCTCCGGGACGGACGTGGGCATGAAAGTGGGCTGGATATTCCTCTGACCGCATTCACGCCGCGCGGCCGCGCCATTCGCGCAAGATCACCGTCATGCCCACCGTGTACATTTTGGCGGTTGTTCTCGCGATCGAGGGGGCCTCCGTCTGTTCGGAAACCCCCTCTGACCAGGGTTATTCGTTGGTGGCGGGGGCAGGATTTGAACCTGCGACCTTCGGGTTATGAGCCCGACGAGCTACCAGACTGCTCCACCCCGCGGCGGACCAGCCATGGTACTGGTCAGGACTGGGCGAGACAAAGCGCCTCGAAACGGCGGCCCGTGCGACGCGCTCAGGACTTCGGCACCACACCGAGTCCTTGCAGGAAGCCCAACGTGTCCCAGACCTCCCACGTCTCCGCGATCTTGCCGCCGCGCATGCGGTGGATCGCGATTGCGTCGACACGAACCTTCTTGCCGGTCGGCGGTATGCCGTTGACCTCGCCGACATGCGTGCCGGTGCCGGTCCAGCGCACGACCACCCGGTCACCCGTCGAGAAGATCTCTTCGATGTTCCAGTGCCCGTCGACGCCGTTCTGATACACGGAGATCGCCTCGGCCATGCCGGCCGGGCCGACGCCGGCCTGCAACTGCGGATCGTGCATGACGTGGTCGTCGGTGAAGAGCTCACCCGCGAGCTCGTTCTTCCGTTCGTTGTTCATCTGCTCGTAGAACCGTCGGACCACTGCCTCGTCGGATGCCGCCATGATTCCCTCCTTCGCGAACGTCGCTGGGTTGTTCGCAGCGCCGCCGAGAACGGATGAGCGTCAGCTGCGGGGCACCGGCGAGAACGTGGCGGGACCGTCGGACGATTCGCCACGCACTGCGTCGAACGGGTCGTGCAGGTCGCCGTAGTAGCCGAGCGCGTACGCGCCTCGGCGGTACCCGGCGAGCCGTGCGAGATCCTCGGGAAGCTCACGCGCGACGTCGGGCGGGCACGCGAGGTACTGGTTCTCCTCCTGGCGCAACCACGACAACGTGTAGCCCACGTTGACACCGCGCCGCGGTGCCGGCGAGTGGTTCGCTCCCCCGCCGTGATACAGCGATCCGACGTACAGCAGCACCGAGCCTTTCGGCATCTCGGCCGCGATCGTGTCGTCGACGGACGGCCGCAGCTTGTCTTCCCAGCGATGGCTCCCGGGAATGACGCGTGTCGCGCCGTTCTCCTCGGTGAAGTCGGTCATCGCCCACATCGTGTGGCACTCGACCTCGAATCCGGTGGGGAACGGGAAGAAGTCGAACGCCCACTGGTCACGATGCACGATCTGCGCGGGCGCGCCCGGTCCGATGTCGATCACCTGCGTGAGGTGTAGCTGGTAGCTCGTCGCGTGATCGCCGAGCACGCGATCGAGCACCCCGACGACGACCGGATGCGCAGCGAGATCACGGAAGCCGACCGAGCGTGCGAGCAACGCGCCGGTTCGCCGCGTCTCGAAGCCGGTGAAGTCGTCACCACCGGTCGCCGTTGCAGCGAGGAACGGCTCGAGCTCGGACTCGATGGCATTCATCTGCTCGACCGTCGCGAGCCGTTCGACGACCGCGCAACCGGCCTCGCGTACCGCCGCCTCGACTTCGTCGATGGCCGCATCGGGTTCGAGCACCGGTACCCGCATCGTCATCGTCACATCTCCCGCATCCGCTCCCAACCGGGAGGCGGCGGCGCCAACAACCAGAACTGCTCGGGAACGTTACCGCCGATGCGCGCACCGAGCGCATGGTCACGATCGAGCGGCGGCAGTTGCGACCGGTAGCACTCGATCGCCCCGCGCTTGCGGGCATTGTCGGGAACGACCGGCACCACCATCGGTGTCGGCCACAACTCGGAACGAAACAGCTTGGCGATCCGCCACGCCAGCATTCCTGGAATGTGCTTGTATCCGCTGTCCTCGTAACAGAACCACGTGAGATCGCGCCGGCGCGCGGCGAGAACCATGCCGGCGTCGTGCGTCGACACGTGGTCGGGATTCGCGAGACCCATCGGAAGGAAGACGGCGGTCGGCCGCACGGCGTCGAGCGCCGTTTCGAGCGCGACCGCGATCTCCTTGGGCTCGGGCCGCTCGTCGCGTGCGAGATACTGATGGTCCACGAAGTCGAGCCAGACGGGTCGCGCGTCGAGCACCTCCATGGCGGCACGATCCTCCTCACGCCGCAGTCCCACCACGTCGTCGTCCGCGCGGAACCCACCCAGTGCGTCCCACTCCGTGGGCGGATCGGGGTAGCGCGCGGGCCGGCCGCCGAACACTGTGACCACCGTCGAACCAGGATGGGCCAGCAAGAGATGCGCGGCTCCGAGCGCGGCATCGTCGAAGTGCGGCGAACACGCGACGACACGGTCGAGGCAAGCATCGGGCAGCACTCCCCATGTGATCGCGTTGCCGGGACTGGTCGCCACGAACCGATGCTACGGCTTACAGTCTCGTGACATTCTTGGTCGGGAGGTCGACATGCGCGTTCGGCGGCTCGTGCTCGTGGGCATCGTCGTGGTCCTTGCTGCCTGCGGGAGCAGCTCCAAGACGGGCACGACGCCCGGCAGTACCAAGGCGCCGAGCGCGCTCTCGACCGCGCTCGGCACCGGGGTCACCGCGAATGAGATCAAGCTCGGGATCTCGCTCTCGGACTTCGATTGCATCACGCAGTTCGTCGACCAGCTCCGCGTCGACCAGGAACAGAACTACAAGGCGTACATCGACGACATCAATGCCAAGGGTGGGATCAACGGTCGCAAGATCGTCCCCGTGTTCCACAAGTTCTGCCCGATCCCGGACGCGCAGCGGCTCGCGTCGATCTGCACGACGTTTACCGACGACGACAAGGTCTTTGCCGTCATCGGCAACCTCTTCGATCCTTCCGGGAACACGCAGACCTGCATCGCGAAGCGACACAAGACCGTGCTGTTCGCGTTCATGTTGTCGCAGGAGATCATCAACAAGTCGCCGGCGGGGCTGATCATCTATCCGGGCCGAACCCCGGAGCGCACCATCAGCACGCTCGCAGATCTCCTCGTGAAGAGCCACACCCTCGATGGCAAGAAGGTCGGCGTGCTCGGCGAAACGGCGAGTGCCAAGATCGTGACGAGCAGTGTCGTGCCTGCACTCCAGAAGCTCGGTGTCGAGACCGGCTCGAAGGCAATCCTGCAGATCGCGGGCAGCGACACCACTGCTGCGCAATCGCAGCTCGACAGCTTCATCGAGCGGTGGAAATCCGAGGGCACCAATGCGTTGTTCGTCACCGGCACGCAGGTGGCGTCGAAGCAGTTCATCGAGAAGGTCCGCAAGGAGATGCCGGACGTCGTGCTGCTCACCGATGTCGGTGATGTCGAGGAGTTCGGCCAACAGGAGACCCAAGGCCACCTGAAGCCCAATCCCTACGAGGGCATCCTCAGCGCGCAGGGCCCGACCGACGCGGAGACCGACAAGAGCGAGAACTGGAAGACGTGCTCTCGCATCTACAAGGAGCAGACGGGCAAGGACGCGCCTGACTCCACGGTGGTCATCCCGGCTCCGGGTGGCAAGACGCTCGACACGAACGGCGCCATCAAGGACGCGTGCCAGATGGTCACGCTGTTCGCCGAGATCGCGACCAAGGCGGGACCGAACCTGAACAACGACACCTGGGTGAACGCGGTCGACAACATCGGCCCGGTGCACAACATGGACGGCGGTCAATACGCGTCGTTGCACCAAGGCAAGTACGACATCGATGACACGGCGCGACTCAGCGAGTTCGATTCGTCACTTCCTCCCTACGGTCACTGGAAGGCGCTCACGGATCTCCAGAACACCCCGGGCTCGTAACATCACCTCGTGGGTCCGTTCGATCGGTTGACCGAGGCTGCGCGCGCGGCCGCCGTGCTCGCGCGCGCGGGTGTCCTCCATCCGGAGCCGCCCAGCCGGATGCTGCGGATCGCGTCCGCGGTGCGGCACTGGGGACCGAGCCTGGCCGCCCTCTTTGCAATCACCGCCGCTCGCTTCGACTCGCGGATTGCACTCGTCGACGAGGTGGGGCCGCTCACGTTCGCCGAGCTCGACCACCGAACCGACGCGCTCGCACGCGGGCTCGGCGACATCGGCGTAGTCGCAGGTGACACGGTCGGCGTCCTGTGCCGCAACAGCCGCTCTTTCTTCGACGTCACCGGCGCGCTCGCCAAGCTCGGCGTGAACGTGCTGTTCCTCAACACGGGCTTCTCGGCCCCGCAGGTCCGAGACGTGATGCAACGCGAGGGCGCACGCGTCCTCGTGCACGACGACGAGTTCACGCCGATCGCGCTCGACGCCGGCGTCGCGACGCGGGTGCTCGCATGGACCGACACAGGCAGCAATGCGGATCACGAGCAGCCCACGATCGACGGCCTGATCGCCTCACACCACGAAGGTCCCGGGCTTCCGCGACCCGCTCGCGAGGGCCGCACGATCATCCTCACGTCCGGCACCACAGGCGCGCCGAAGGGGGCGTTGCAGGGCCGGCCGTCCGATCCCCTCGGCGGGATCGGCGTGCTCGAGCGCATCCCGTACCGGGCACGCGAAACGATGGTCATCGCGGCACCGTGCTTCCACTCCTGGGGCTTGACCAACGCCATGGTCAGCCTGATGCTCGGCGACACCATGGTGCTCGAGCGTTCTTTCGACCCCGAGCACACGCTCGCATCGATCGAATGGCACCGCGCGCAGGTACTCGTCGCAGTACCGGTGATGTTGTCGCGCATCCTCGAGCTGCCGGAAGAGGTGCGGATGCGCTACAACACCTCGTCGCTGCGCGTCGTGCCGCTGTCGGGCTCGGCGCTCCCCGGCGATCTCGCGACGCGGTTCATGAACGTGTTCGGCGACGTCGTGTACAACCTCTACGGCTCGACCGAGGTCGGCGCGGTGTCGGTGGCCGTCCCCGACGATCTCCGAACCGCGCCGACCACCGCCGGACGGCCGCCGCACGGCACCGAGGTCCGTCTGCTCGACGACCAGGATCGTGACGTCGCGCCGGGCGAGACCGGCCGCATCTTCGTCCGGAGCCCGCTGTCGTTCGACGGTTACACCGACGGAGCCACGAAGGCGATCGTCGACGGATTCATGCACACCGGCGACACCGGCCACCGCGACGCGGCCGGCCTCTTGTTCGTGGAAGGCCGCGACGACGACATGATCATCTCCGGCGGAGAGAACGTGTTCCCCGCCGAAGTCGAAGACGTGATCGCGCAGCACCCGGACGTCGTCGAAGCGGCGGTGATCGGCGTGCCCGACGCGGAGTTCGGCCAACGCCTCAAGGCGTTCGTCGTGCCCCGCGCGGGTGCGCAGCTCGGCGTCGACGACGTGCGCGACCACGTCCGCGCCAACCTCGCGCGCTTCAAGGTGCCGCGCGAGGTCGAGTTCGTCGATGCGCTCCCCCGCAACGCAACCGGCAAGGTCATGCGCCGCCACCTCGACTGACACGTTGAGCGCGCGTCACCCCATGAGGTCATGCACGATGGCGGCGGCACTCTCGCGGCGGGTCACCTCGCGTACCCCGGTGCCGGCATAGAGCGCCATCGCGTCGATACGACCATCGACCCCTTCGGACGGCGGCAGGCTGGCCCACCGCGGAATGTCCAGGTCGCCGAGCTTCGCGACCGGCGCATCGGGCGCGAGGTCTCCGGCGGCATCGATTGCCGACCGCAGGACCCGGTGCGGCGCGTCCGGCCAGAAGACACCGAATGCAGTGGTCAGTATCGTGGCGTCTCCTTCGGCGGCGCACAACGCGGCGGCGTACTCGGGGTGCGCCCCCGACTCGTTGGCAACGACGAAGCGCGTGCCGACGCGCACCGCGTCCGCCCCGGCCTCAAGCGCGCGCTGCACCGCGGCACGCGTCGAGATCCCGCCGGCCGCGACGACCGGTACGTCCACCGCATCGCGCACCTCCGGCAGCAGCTCGACCAAGGGTGTGACGCCACGCACGTGGCCGCCGGCTTCGACGCCTTGCGCGACGATCAGATCGCACCCCGCGTCAACCGCGCGGCGCGCCTCATCGGACGATCCCACCTGCCAGCATGCGAGGGCACCGGCCTCGTGTGCAATCGCGACCAGGGTCGGATCGGGATCGTCGTAGAAGAACTCCAACACCCGCGCGTCGAGCGCGACGCGCTCGACGACATCGCGCTCGAGGAATACCACCAGCACGTTCACGCCTATCGCAGGATGGATCCGGCGAGCGGCGCGGAGCGTTGACTGGTCGTCGCGCACGAGACTGATGGGCACCATGCCCAATCCGCCGGCATGCGCGACGGCGGCGGCGAGCTCGATCGTGCCGACCCCGCCCATCCCCGCGAGCTGGATCGGCACGTCGCACCCGACGAGCTCGGTAAATCGCTTACTGGCCATGCTCACCAGCATGCACCGCTCCGAACACGCGATCACGGAGAGAATTGGCTTCTTGGCGCGTCAATGTGCGGTCGACGTGCCGGAGCACGACACGCAGGAGCACGTTCTTCTGCCCGGGTCGCAACCCGAGTCGCTCACGCGCGATCGGCGGCAGTGCCGGGCCCGGGGTCTGCGACAGCACTTCGACGGCCTCGACACAGTCGACATCGGTTTGCAGGGCTTCGCGTACGCGGTCCCCGAGGAGCTCGACGTCGTCATCGGCGGCCACCGCGATCGAGAGATCGCGCACGACCGCGGGCCGGTTCGACACCGGCCGGTAGAGCGAGAGGTCGCGCATCTGCGCGGCGACCCGTCCGTCGGTGGCACGTAGGAGCCGGATGTCGGCGACGCCCTTGCGCAGCATGAGCAGACGATCGAGCCCGAGGCCCATCGCAAGGCCCGTCCACTGTACATCGAGACCTGCGCCGCGCAGCACGTGCGCGCCCGCGAGCCCGCACTCGCCGATCTCGACCCACTCGTCGCCGTTCTCCACGTCGATCTGCAAGCCGTCATCGGTATACGGATGCACTCGCGGCACGATGCGCCACTCCGCGCCCGGCAACGCCGCGCGCACCACGAGCTCGATCATCTCCTTGAGATCACCACCGGCGAGCGGTCGATCCCGCGTGACGCGCCACAGGTCGAGTTGATGGGGCGTGCCGGTGTGCAATCGGTCGATGGCATCACGGCGGTACACCACACCCGGACACGCGATGAGCACGTCGGAAGCGCCGTTGCCGATCGACCGCAACGCCGCCGGAACCATCGCCGACGTGTGGCTCCGCAGCATCTGCGTGCGGGTCAGATACCGGGTGTAGCGGGCGTCGCGCGTGATCGCGTCCCGCTCATAGCCGAGCGCGTCATAGTTCTCGGCAATATCGACGACCCGCGCGCCTCGATGCACGAGCACGTCGCATGCCCATGCGCGCCGGAGCGCGGTGAGGATGTCGTCGACGAGGCGCTGTATGGCATGCGCGCCTTCGCGGGGGTCGCTGAGGTCGCGCACGGCCAACGCGCGCGCGACCTCTTCGGGACTGAGTATTCGGACGGACATGACGTGACTCCTTCTGCGTCGCAGCTCGTTGCGGGCAAGGAATGCCCCCGGGCCGGCGACGCCGAGAAGGAGCCGAGCGTCAGTGCGCGCGTGCCCCGCGGCGCCCTCTCGGGGCCCGGGGGCAACAAAATCGCTGCGCGCACTCGTACGTCATGCGGTCAATACTATTCCATCGGGGCGAACTTGATGACGTTGAACATCGCGCCCTGGGGGTCGGCGAGCACCGCGAAGCGGCCGGGCGGGATGTCGGTCGGCTCCACGAACGCCGAGCCGCCGAGCTTCTTCGCTTTCGCGACCGTGGCGTCGGTGTCGGCGGTCGAGAAGTAGATCGTCCAGATCGGCGGGATGCCGGGCATTGGCGGGTTCTGGGCGCCGCCGATGCTCTGACCGTTCAGCTTGAACTCGGTATACGACATGTCCGCGACCGGGCTCGCTTCCCAGCCGAACACCTTGCTGTAGAACGCGGCAGCCTTGGGCACATCCGCGGTGAGCAACTCGTTCCACGAGAACGTGCCCGGTTCGTTCACCAGCGTCGCGCCGATGTGATTCTTCGCCTGCCATACCGCGATCGTCGCCCCGGTCGGGTCCGCGAAGACCGCCATGCGGCCTGCGTCGAGCACGTCGAACGCCGGCACGAACAACGTGCCGCCGGCCTTCTCCACGAGCGATGCGGTCTGGTCTGCATCGCTGACGGTGACGTAGGAGTTCCAGTGCGGCGGCACTCCCGCGGCCGCTTGGTCGCCGAGGGGCGCGATCGCCGCGACGTCGTGCCCGTTCAGTTGCGCCATCGAGTAGACGGCGCCGCCGGCTTCGTCCATCGGCATGTCGTTGAAGTTCCAGCCGAAGAGGTCGCCGTAGAAGCGCTTGGCCGCGTCCTGGTCGCTGGTCTGCAGGTCGACCCAGTTGGGAGTTCCGGGTGCGTATTCCTTGCGTTCGGGCATCGCGCCGCTCCTCGTTGATCGTCAGTCGTCGTCAGTCATCGCAGTCGCGGCAAGCTAGTGGCTGCGCCAGCGCGTGCTCTCATGCGAAGACGCGGGCGCGCAGGGACTGCTCGAGATCGAGGGCGACGCCCGCGCCGTCGACGCGGCGCGGGCGATGCTGGGCTTCTGCTGACCCCGGCCGTCAGCCGGTGACCGGCACCTTGAAGGGCTGGGTGCCGACCGCGAGCTGGACGTTCGCGAACCCGGTCTGTCCGTGCAGGTACGTCAGCTCGTGTCCCAGGTCACCGAAGTTGTTCGAACCGGGTAGCGGAGCGAACTCGACCGTCGAGAGCACGCCGATGGCACGGCCTTGCGCGTCGAGGAACCCACTCCCGGAATCGCCGGAGATCCCCGGGGTCACCGTGTAGGCGTTCGTGGACCAACCGGCCGTGTTCCCGAGGCTCACGCCGTACTTGGGAGATAGTTGCGCCACACCGGCGCGCAACTCCGAGTTGCCGTACGAGTAGACCTTGGCGCCGAGGTTCGTCGGAGCGCCCACCGCGGTCGGTCCACCGAAGAACGGCACCGAGGGATTCACGCGCGAGACATCCGCAGGGTCGAGTCGCACCAGTGCGAAGTCGTTGTATGCGCACGTGTTGGGATCGGTCACGCCCTGCTGCTGCATGCTGCGCCACGAGCTGTAGACGAGCGTCCCCGGGTGGGTTGCGCCCGTGACGTCGACCGGAGTGCCGAGCGGCAAGGACGCCGATGAGCAACCGTCGGTCTCGGTGGCGGTACCCGTGCCCGCGCAGTGCGCAGCCTGGCCGATGTACACCGTCGTGCCGTTGGTGAAGACGAAGTTCGCCGTGCACTGCGCGCCGGCGGTGAACGTCTGTACGCCGGGATGCACGGCTGCGGTGGCGGCCGGCGCCCACTGCGGCGCGCTCCCGGAGGTCAGCGGTACGCCAACCAGCGTGCAGGCCGCGGCGACGGCAACGAGCAGGACCAGACGACGGATGTGCCTCAAGGATGCCTCCGTGAAAGCCCGCGCCCGGCCGGATCAGGAGGTTTTGCCCGCGGCGGCGGGCGCCCAATCATCCAAGGACTGCGACTACGGGCCTCGATGTCCCCAAAAGCCGCGTCCCGGTCCACCCGGTCCGCCCGGTCCCCTGCCCGGGCCGGCGAAGTCCCCGTTGACGAGCTTGGTGATGCGGTCCTTCAGCTCGGCCGTCAAGCGGTCGGCCTGCGCCTGGGTGATCTTGCCGTCGGTCTTCGCCTTGTCGATTCGGGCCTGGGCGGTCGCGACCATCGAGTCGATGACCTTGTTCACGTCGACGTTTTTGTCCTTGGCGACGTCGGCGATCGACTTCCCGTCGCGCAGTGCCGACCGCAGGTCATCGGTCGTGACGCCGAGCGCTTTGGCGGCAGCGTCGAGCTTCTCGTCCGCGCCGAACGCCTTGCCGGGTCCGTGGCGGAAGCCCGGGCCGGGACCGTGACCACCCTGGGGCAACGGATTGTTGACGAAGTCCTCGATGCGCTGACGGTCGGCAGCCGCGATCGCGTCGATGACCGTGTTGATGTCGATGTTCTTCTCTTTGGCGATGCCCGCGATCGTCGTCTTGCCGTCGCTCAGCCTGTTGCGCAGCTCGTCGGTCGTCAGGTTCAGGGCCTTCGCCGCGGCGTCGAACAATGCCGACGCTCCCGCGGGCCGCATGCCGGGCGCCGGGCCGGACGCGTTCGTCACCTTGGTCGTGGAGTTCGTCGATGCGCCCGACAACGCGGGCACGCCGAGGAGGGCGCCGGCAGTACCACCCACCACCACCGATGCGGTGATGATGAGGGGGATCGTGAGACGGCGTCCGAGCACGGCTGCTCCTATCGGTCGGCGACGGCAAAAAACGTTCCCGGATTATGAGTCCGCCGTCTGGGATTGACCTGGGGATCAGCCTGGACGGCCGTGAGCGGTGAGCGCAACCCTCAGGGGGCGCACAGCTTGCCCACAGTCGATCCTGGCAGAATGGGGCGCGTGTCCGAGACCCGGGTCCTCGTCGTCGACGACGAGTCGAACATCACCGACCTCGTCGCCACCGCCTTGCGCTACGAAGGCTTCGACGTCGAGGTCGCCAGCACCGGCACCGACGCGCTGAGGGCCGCCGAAAGCTTCCGGCCGGACCTCATGGTGCTCGACATCATGCTTCCGGACCGCAACGGCTTCCAGGTGGTGCAACGACTCCGCGCCGACGGCCGTCATGTGCCGGTCGTGTTCCTCACGGCTCGCGACTCCACCGAAGAGAAGGTGAAGGGTCTCACTGTCGGCGGCGACGACTACGTGACCAAGCCCTTCAGCCTCGAGGAGCTCGTCGCCCGGGTGCGTGCGGTGTTGCGCCGTACGGGCGCGACGAACGGCGAGAGCTCCGCGCGTCTGGTGTTCGCGGACCTCGAGCTCGACGATGACACGCACGAGGTGTGGCGCGGCCGCACGCGTATCGAGCTGACCCCGACGGAGTACAAGCTGCTCCGCTACCTGATGCTCAACGCGCGACGCGCCCTGTCGAAGTCGCAGATCCTCGATCACGTGTGGGAGTACGACTTCGAAGGCGACGCCAATGTCGTCGAGACGTACATCAGCTACCTGCGCAAGAAGATCGACCGCCTCGGCCCAACGCTCATTCACACCATCCGAGGCGTCGGCTACACGTTGCGCACACCACCGGAGAACTGACCTCTTGACGCTGCGGACGCGTCTCCTCATCGGTCTGGTGCTCCTCGCCGCAGTCGGGCTCTCGGTCGCGGGCACCGTCACCTATAGACAGGAACGGTCGTTCCTCACGCACCGAGTTGATACCGAGCTCCGCTCGGCGGCGAAGAATCGTTCGCTGTTCTTCGGCGAGCTCGGGCCAGCCACCGAAGCCGACAACTCTCGTGGTGTGCCGGTAGGCACCTACGCCAAGCTGATCAACAGCTCTGGCGAGGTGGTCCGCGAGATCCCCACGATGGGTACGCCCCCCTCGATCCCCACCGACCAGGTCGCGAGCGCCAGCGAGCATCCATTCACGGTCTCCGGGCCACGTTTTCGCGTGCTCGTCGAACCGGTGCGGATCGTCCACGGACAGTTCGGAACTTCGCCGGGGACGCTGGTCATCGCAATTCCGTTGCGGGATGTCGATGACACCCTGCATCGCCTGCTGCTCATCGAGCTGGTCGTCGCAGCAGGCGTGTTGCTCGCGCTCGGCGGACTCGCGTGGTACGTCGTCAAGCTCGGCCTCCGTCCGCTCCAACAGATGCAAGTGACTGCCGGCGCGATCGCCGCGGGTGACCTGTCACAGCGCGTCGAGACCGCCGACGAACACACCGAGGTCGGGCGGCTGGGACTCGCGCTCAACCAGATGCTGCAGCAGATCGAGCACGCGTTCGACGAGCGCGCCGCGTCCGAGGCGCGGCTGCGGCGCTTCGTGGGTGATGCGTCTCACGAGCTGCGAACGCCACTGACGTCCATTCGCGGGTACGCCGAGCTGTTCCGTCGCGGTGCGGCCGAGCGTCCCGAAGACCTGGCCAAGGCGATGCGGCGGATCGAGGAGGAGGCCGACCGCATGGGCGTGTTGGTCGACGACCTGTTGCTCCTCGCGCGACTCGATCAGGGCCGGCCACTCGAGCGGGGGCGCGTCGATCTCACCCGTATCGTCGGCGACGCCGTCGACGATGCCCGTGCCGTCGCGCCGGGCCGACGGATCGAGTACTCCCCGAACGGCGCGATCGTCGTACCGGGCGACGAGGTGCGCTTGCGGCAAGTCATGGCGAACCTCCTCCAGAACGCGGTGCGGCACACGCCCGCCGACGCTCCCGTGCACGTGCGCGTCATGACCGAGGACGACGAGGCCATCATCGAGGTGCGCGACGAAGGACCTGGCATGCCGACCGATGACGCGGATCGTGTCTTCGAGCGGTTCTGGCGCGGCGACGCGTCGCGCACACGGGCGAGCGGCGGCACCGGGCTCGGGCTTGCAATCGTCGCCGCGATCGCCGACGCCCACGGTGGCTCGGCGTCGGTCGACACCGTACCGGGGCAAGGTGCGACGTTCCGCGTGCACCTTCCGAAGACCGAACGTCCTGACCCTGCGCAGAAAGCCGAGGATGACGGCCGCGATGCCGGTGACGCGCCGGCGGCGGGACGACCGCCGATCCCCGACATCCCGATCGCCGAGCTCGAAGACGCGCCCGTGCGACGGTCGTCCGACGCGTAGCCGCAGGGGATCGACGCTTCAGCCGGCTGGCGAGGCCTCGCCGCTCACCCTTACCACCAGCTTGCCGAGGTGATCGCCGGCGAACAAACGAACCAGCGCTTCGGGCGCGCGTTCGAGGCCGTCCAGCACGTGGGCGCGGTGGAGGATCTTGCCGTCGGCGACCCAGCGGGCAAGCTGGGCTGCGGCCGCACCGTATTGGTCCCAGTGGTCGAGGGTGTTGAAGCCCTCCATCCGGGCTCGTCTCCCCATGACGTACCTGATGTTGTGCAACGGGGCGGGGCGACCGTCGGCGTTGTACGTGGAGATGTCGCCGCACAGCACGATGCGGGCACGCATCGCGATACGCCGTAACACGGTGTCGAGCAGCTCGCCGCCGACGTTGTCGAAGAAGATGTCGACGCCTTCGGGCGCGAGCTCCTTGAGCCGCGCCGCAACGTCTTCACGCTTGTAGTCGACGCACGCATCGAAGCCGAGCTCCGACGTGACCCACGCACACTTCGCCGCCGAGCCCGCGATGCCGATCACCCGTGCACCTTGCATCTTCGCGATCTGGCCTGCGATCGATCCGACGCTGCTCGCCGCAGCCGACACGCAGAACGTCTCGCCGGGCTGAGGGGCGGCGACTTCGAGCACCCCGACATACGCGGTGATGCCGGTGTTCCCCATCACGCCCAGCACGTCCATCGGCTCGACACCAGGAGGAACCATCGTGATCGGCGGGTACGGATTCGCCCGCACGACGCAGTACTGCTGCCAGCCCGTGAGATGCATGAACGCGGCGCCGAGCGGATATTCGTCGGGATTGTTCGTCTCGACGACCACGCCGACGCCGTTGGATCGGACCGCCTCACCGAGTGCAACACCCGGCATGTAGTTGCCGCGCTCGTTCAGCCAGCCGCGGATCGTCGGGTCGATGCCGAGGGAGCGAATTTCGAGCAGCGCGTCGCCCTCCCCGAGGTCGGGGACCTCGCGCTCAACCGTCTCGAAGCATGACTCGGACACCATGCCGACGGGCCGCTTGCGCAGCACGATCTGGCGGTTGACGCGCCTCGTCACGCAGATGAACTTATCGGCCCGCGTAGTGTTCCGCCCGTGCTGCCGCTCGACGTCGAGGACCTGACGCCACCATTCTTCTCCGGCGCGCTGCAGGTCGAGGTGGAGCGCGCGGAGCTGCTCGATCACCACTCCGGGACGACGGGACGCGCCCGTTTCGGGTTGCGCGGCGAACCCGGCGTACCGGCGAGCGTCTTCGTGAAGCTGGCACCCTTCGACGATCGCCAACGCGCCTTCGTGACCTCGGAGGGCATGGGTGTCGCCGAAGCGCGCTTCTACCGCGACCTCGCCGTCGAGATGCCGGTGCGTGTGCCTCGAGTGTGGTTCGCGGACACCGACGACGACCGCTACGTCATGGTGCTCGAAGACCTCGAAGCCACCGGGTGCCGGTTCCCGACACCGAAGGACGACGACATCACCGCGCGCGGCCGCGACATCGTCGAACAACTCGCCGCGCTTCACGCGCAGTTCTGGGAGTCGCCGCGCTTCGAGGTGGGAGGCGACCTCGCGTGGCTGGCCCGCCGGGGCACGGGCGACACGGGCGGCGGTGCGACGTTCGTGCGGATGGCAGTCGACGCCCTCGGCGACCGGTTGGATGAAACCTTTCACCGCATCGCCGACGTGTACCTCGCACGCGCGCCCGAGATCGTCGCCCTGTGGAATACCGAACCGCGCACCCTCGTGCACGGCGATCCGCATCTCGGCAACCTGTTCGTCGACACGGCCGGTGGCGGTCGCACCGGCTTTCTCGACTGGGCGATGATCGGTCGCTCGCCCGGGTTGCGCGACGTCGCGTATGTCGTGTGCAACTCGATCCCGTCCGCTGTCCGCGCCGCGCACGAACGGGCCTGGATCGCGCGCTACTGCGAGCTGTTGGGCGCGTCCGGGATCACCCTCTCGACCGACGACGCATGGCAGCAGTACCGCCTGTTCGCAGTCTATTCGTGGGTCTCGGCGACATCGACGGCCGGCATGGGCTCGAAGTGGCAGCCGTTGCACATCGGACTCGGCGGTACCCGGCGGGCGACCGCCGCGTGCGCGGACCTGCAGTGCGTCGAACTTTTGGAGGAGCTGCTGCCAGCATAGTGTGCAGCTTCCACGACGAAAGGGGCCGGCCGATGTCGGTGTACGACGTTCCGCTCAAGTCACTCGACGGCGATCCCGGCGTGCTCGGCGGGCAGAAGGGCAAGGTCACGCTGCTCGTGAACGTTGCTTCGTTCTGCGGCCTCACCCCGCAGTACGAGGGCTTGGAAGGGCTCTACGAGCGGTTCGGCGCACAGGGCTTCTCGGTCGTCGGCATTCCGTGCAACCAGTTCGGCGCGCAGGAGCCGGGCACGGCCGACGAGATCAAGACGTTCTGCAGTACTTCCTACGGCGTGGAATTCCCGCTGACCGAAAAGGTCGAGGTCAACGGCGACAACCGGCATCCCCTGTACCAGCAGCTCACCGAGACGGCGGACGGCGAGGGACACAGCGGTGACATCCGCTGGAACTTCGAGAAGTTCCTCGTGTCCCGCGACGGCGACGTGATCGCGCGCTTCTCGCCCATGGTCGAGCCCGGCAACGACGAGCTCGTCGGCTCTATCGAAAAGGCGCTGGCCGGCTGAGACGACGGCGCGCGTCCTCGCACGGCGCGCGTGCCGCACAACCCGAGAGATGGTCGTTGACCAGTCCCGCGGCTTGCATCGTCGCGTACACGGTCGTCGGCCCGACGAAGCGGAAGCCGAGCCGAAGCAGCTCCTTCGACAACGCCTTCGACTCCTCGGTCTTGGCCGGAATGTCGGCGAATGTCCGCGGGACGCGCCGGCGCGGCTTGGGCTCGAAGGACCAGCACAGCGCCGCCAGCGATCCGTGATGCTCACGCACGTCCACGATCGCGCGGGCGTTCGCGATCGCCGCCTCGATCTTGCCGCGGTGACGGACGATGCCCGCGTCGCGAAGCAGCCGCGTGACATCGCGCGGGCCGTAACGGGCAACCTTTGTGGCATCGAACCCCGCGAACGCACGCCGGAACGCGTCGCGTTTGCGCAAGATCGTGAGCCAGGAAAGACCCGCCTGGAAGCCTTCGAGGCAGAGCTTCTCGTACAGGTGCGTGTCGTCGACGACCGGCCGGCCCCATTCGTCGTCGTGATACGGCAGATAGTCGGGGGTGCTCGCGGCCCACGCGCATCGGCGCACGCCGTCGGAACCTCGCACGACATCGCTCACGACCGCGACACTAGGGTCGCCGCGATGGTGCTCGATCAGTTCCGGCTCGACGGACGCGTCGCGATCGTCACCGGCGCCGGGAAGGGCATCGGCGCGGGGTGCGCGCGGGCGCTGGCAGAGGCGGGAGCCGACGTCGTGTGCGCGGCCCGCACCGTCGGGGACATCGAGGCGGTCGCATCGGACGTGCGGGCGCTCGGCCGGCGCGCGGCCGCGGTCCCGACCGACGTGACGGTGACCGAACAGCTCTCGGCGCTGGTCGACGCGACCGTCGCGGAGATGGGGCGGATCGACATCCTCGTGAACAACGCAGGCGGCTGGCTTCCCCGTCCGCTGATGGAGACCAGCGAGCGGTCGTTCGAGGCCGCGTTCCGGTTCAACGTGACGTCGGCATTCCTGCTCACCAAGCTCGCCGTCCCGCACATGGTCGCCGCGGGCGAGGGCAGCATCATCAACATCTCGTCGCGCGCGGCCAGCATGGTGCAGCCGTGCTTCACGGCGTATGCGACCGCGAAGGCGGCACTCTCGATGATGACCAGGGCGATGGCTCCCGAGCTCGCCCCGAAGGTGCGCGTGAACGCAATCGAGGTCGGAGGCGTCGAGACCGAGGCGCTCGCGCACGTGCTCACGGACGCGACGGTGCGGGCCCAGCTCGAGCGGAACACGCCGATGCGGCGCGTCGGCCGGCCCGAGGACATCGCGGCCGCGGTCGTCTATCTCGCGTCCCCCGCGTCGTCCTACGTCACCGGCAAGATCCTCGAAGTCGACGGCGGCGTCGAGGCGCCCGCGTTCACGATCCCCTTCGACCTACTGTAGAGCCCCCGTTTGCAACGGAACGGCCCGGAACGGGCCGTTCCGTTGCAATCAAGTCCTGGCGCGGCCGGCGATGAGGGGGAGGTCGAGATAGGTCTTGATGCCGGGCTCGGCGGCGCAGACGTAGGGGATCGCGTTCACGCAGTGCATCGCGGGGCCGGTGAGACCGATCTCGGGGTGCTCCCCGATCACCGGCGGGTGCAGCCCGTGGAATGTGCACGACACCGGCGGGTCCGCATCGAGCGCGACCTCGAATCGCTGCTCGCCGAGCTTCCAGGCCGGGTCGAGATGCGCGTCGCCCATCATCCAGTTCACCCGCACGGTGATCACCGGCGTCCCGCCGACCGTGCCCTCCCACGTGAACCGCTGCGCGGCGACCGTGCCCTTGTCGATCACGCCCACGGGTGTGTCGAGCGCTTCGGTCGCCACGGCCATCTCGTGTTTCGTGCGGCGCTCCGCGTCGAGCCCGAAACCGAGCGTGTCCGCGAGCATGTCGACCGACTGCATGAACCCGTGTCCGAGCACGTCGACCATCGGGCTCTTGGCGGCTTCTTCGGGCGGCTTGCCGAAGAGCATCACGTCGCGCACCACGATCTCGGTCGGGTAGTTGCGGATATCGGAGAATTCCTCGGCGCGCACGTGGCGCACGTCGCGGCAGAGCGCCGACAACATCAGCGGGAAGCGTTCGGTGATGCCGCCGGGGTTGATACCCGTACCGTGCAGCGTCGCGTTGCCCTTTATACAGGCGGCTTGGAGCGCGGCGACGCCGGGCGTGTCACCCGGATAGATCCACCCGACCGGGGTCACGACGTTCTTGCCGGATTCGAGCAGCCGGATGACGTCCCGGGTGGACGCGAGCACCGGCGCGTAGACGACGGCGTCGGCGGAGAGCGCGCAGATCTCATCGAGGCTGTTGGTGGCGCGGACGCCGATCGGTCCGAGGTCGCACAGCTCGCCGACATCCCGGCCGACCTTGTCCTCGCTGTGCACCCAGGCGCCGACGAGCTCGAGCTCGGGGTGTGCGACCACCCCCTTGATCGCCTCCTTGCCCACGAGGCCGGTCGCCCACTGGATCACTCGGTACGTCATGCAATGATTCTTCCTCATGGCTCGCGACTGGCACGAGTGGCACCGCGCGTACGACATCTCCGAAAGCCCGCTCGCGCAGCGTCTCGCGATCGTGCAGCAATGCATCAGGGACGCCCTGGACGCGGCGCCCGCGGGGCCGATCTCGGTCATCAGCATGTGCGCCGGCGAAGCGCGCGACCTGGCCGGCGCGCTCGAAGACCATCCGCGCGCTCGCGACGTGCACGGCGTCCTCGTCGAGCTCGACCCTGAGCTCGCACGCCGCGCCCGGGAGAACGTCGGACCCGCCGTCGACGTCCTCGTCGGCGACGCGGGCATGTCGACCGGATACGAGGACGCGGCGCCCGCGGATCTCGTGCTCGTGTGCGGCGTGTTCGGCAACATCACCGACGCCGACATGGAGCACACCGTGCGACTGCTGCCGATGCTCTGCGCGCCGGGCGCGCATGTGATCTGGACCCGCCACCGGAGACCGCCCGACGTGACGCCGGAGGTACGGGCGTGGTTCGCCGAAGAGGACTTCGCGGAGGTTGCGTTCGTCGCGCCGAACGATTCCGCGTTCGGCATCGGGATGCACCGCTTCACGGGCACGCCGTCGCCGTTCCGGCCCCACGTCCGCATCTTCGACTTCGTCGGTTACGACGCGCTCGGCGATGCCTGCCAGACGTGCGGCTTCTCGTACGAGGTCGGGAGGGCCGAGATCATCCCGTGGTTGCGATCGGACGCGCGAGCCTTCGTCGACCGGTTGCGTGCGATCGACGCCGTCAATGTTCGCGCGCGACCAGCATCAGATGTCTGGTCGCCGCTCGAGTACGCGTGCCACGTGCGTGACGTGCTGCAGGTGCAACGGGATCGGGTGGTGCAAGCACAGCGCGAGGACGAGCCGCGCTTCGTGCCGATGCGGCGCGACGAGCGCGTGCTCGAGGAGAGGTACAACGAGCAAGATCCGGATGTCGTGGCAGCGGAAGTGCTGGCAGCGGCGGAGGCATTCGTCGCGACGTTGCACGTGCTCGACGACGCGGGCTGGGCGCGACAAGGCCTCTACAACTATCCCGAACCGCAGCTCCGCACGGTGGAGTGGATCGCGATCCACACCACACACGAGCTCCTGCATCACCGCGTCGACATCGGCACCTTGGCGTAGCCGCGCACGGTGCTCGTGTGCACCATCTCGCAACGCGAGCGATCGATCGTCCATGTCGGGAACCGGCGCAACGTCTCCTCGAGCGCGATCTTGCCCTCGAGACGTGCCAGCGCCGCGCCCAGGCAGAAGTGGATGCCGTACCCGAACGCGACGTGACGTGCGAATGTGCGCTCGACGTCGATCGCGTCGGGATCGGCGAACACCCGGTCGTCACGGTTCGCGGCACCGGTGAGCAGCGCGACCTTCGAGTTCTTCGGGATTGCGGTGTCGTGGAGCCGCATGTCGGCGGTCGTCCAGCGCCCCTGGATGGCCGACGGTGCTTCCCAGCGCAGGATCTCCTCGACCGCGTTCGGGATCAACGACGCGTCGTCGACGAGCTTGCGGCGCTCGTCGGGAAATTGATCGAGGCCGGTCGCCGCCCAGCCGAGGAAGCGCGCGACGGTCTCGTTCCCGGCCGCCGAGATCAAGCCGTAGAACGCGTGCAGCTCGTCGTCGACGAGATGACGGGAGGAGCCGTCGGGCTCTTCGAACTCCGCGGCCATCAGCTCGCTCATGATGTCGTCGCACGGGCGCTTGCGCCGTTCGTCGATGTGGGCCTGCCAGTAGTCGTGCACCTGATCGCGAACGGCCATGGCACGCGGACCGAGTATCTCGCCCGGCTCGATATGCAGCATCTCGTCGCTCCACTCGCGGAGTTGTACCTCGTCCTCCTTGGGCGCGCCGAGCAGCGCCGAGATCACCATGACGGGAAGCCGGGCGCCGAAGTCGGTGACATAGTCGAGCTCGCCGGCGTCGACGAACGGGTCGAGGAAGCCGGCCGCGAGCTCCCGGACGCGCACCTCGACCGCGGCCATGTGGCGCGGCGTGAACGCCCGGGCGACGAGCTTGCGATAACGCGTGTGCTGCGGCGGGTCCATGAAGATCATCAGCGACTGCTCGAACTCGCTCGGCTCGGCGCTCATCATCTCGAGGACGGTCGTGTGCGCCGAGCTGAACCGCACGGGGTCGAGATGCGCCGCGAGCACGTCGTCGAATCGGCTCAGGGCGTAGAAGTCGTGCCGGTCGTTGTAATAGACCGGCGCCTCGTCGCGGAGCCGCTTCCACACCGGGTGCGGATCGGCGTCGATCGCATAGTCATAGGGGTCGTAGACGACATCGACGGTGGCCATCCGGCCGACGGTACCCCCGGATGGATGTCGGGTGAAGAGTCTTGGTGCGCACCAACTGCCTCGCTCACGAGGCGGAGAGCGGAGCAGCCCGAAGGGTGCGGAGCGAACTGGCCGGGAGCTGCGAATCCTCCTTGACGCGGCGAAGCCGCCGCTCGGAGGTGTGTCGCGACCCGGAATTACGCGACGTCGGGGGTTGCTTGGTGGGCGGACCACGCGCGATAGAGGGACGCGTAGTGGCCTTCGTGGGCGACGAGCTCGTCGTGGGTGCCGAGCTCGGCCAGACGGCCGTCGGAGATCACCGCGATGCGGTCGGCGCGCGCGGCCGTCGACAGCCGGTGCGCCACGACCACCACCGTACGGCCGTATGTCAGCCGTTCGAGCGCTTGTTCCACCGAGCGCTCGGTCCCCGGGTCGAGGTTCGACGTCGCCTCGTCGAGGATGAGGATCGTCGGGTCGGCCAACGCCGCGCGCGCAAGCGAGATGAGCTGCCGCTCCCCCGCCGACAACCGGGAGCCGCGCTCGCGCACCTCGGTCTCGAGCCCGTCGGGAAACGCGAGGAACCGCTCGAGCAAGCCGAGTGCACGTAACGCCTGTTCGACCTCGGCGTCGGACGCGTCGGGGCGACCGACGCGCACGTTGTCCCGCAACGTGCCCGCGAACAGGAAGCCTTCCTGGGGCACGACGACGATGTGCTCACGCAACGAGACGAACGTCACCTGGCGCAGATCGACGTCACCGACGCGCACCGCACCGTCCACCGGGTCGTAGAACCGGGCGATGAGCTTGGCGAGCGTCGACTTGCCGGCACCGGTCGGGCCGACGAGGGCGAGGCGTTCACCGGCGCTGACGTGCAGCGAGACATCGTGGAGGACGGGATCGTTTCGACCGTACGCGAACGAGACGTGATCGACGTCGATCTCGCTCGCGGGCGGCAAGTCGACCGCGCCCTGATGCTGGCGCACCGTCGGCCGGGTGTCGAGAACGCCGAAGATCTTCTCGAGTGCCGCGCCCGCCGACTGCACGGTGTTGTACAGCTGACTGAGCTGGTTGATCGGCTCGAACAAGTTGTTCAGGTAGAGCACGAACGCCGCGACGGTGCCGACGGTGATGATGCCCCGCGTCGACAGCCAGCCGCCGTATCCGATGATCACGGCGGTGCCGGCGACGCCGGCGTACTCGATGACCGGGAAGTACTTGGCCGAGATGCGCGTCGTGCGCATGTTCGCCTCGTACTGGTCTTCGTTCGACTTCTCGAACCGCTCGGTGAACTGGCGCTCCCGCCCGAAGGCCTGCACGACGCGGACGCCTTCGAGACTTTCCTGCAACGTCGACAGGTTCGTCGAGATCCGGTCGCGCACCTCGAGGTACGCCTTGTTCGACACGCGGCGGAACCACCGGCTTGCGAAGAAGACCGGCGGCACGATGATCAGCACCCCGACCGCGAGCTGCCACGACAACAGCAACACCACGATGATCGCGCCGGTGAACAAGAAGATGTTCTGCACGAACAACACGAGCCCTTGTGAGATCAGCTCCTGCAACGCATCGATGTCCGAGGTCATCCGCGCCACGATCTTGCCGGTCTTCTCGGTGTCGAAGTAGTCGAGCGACAAGCTCATCGTGTGCCCGAACAGGCGATTTCGCAGGTCGCGCAGGAATGCCTCCCCGACGCGGGCGACCAGCACGATGGCGGCGCGACCGAGGAACAGGCCGATGATGGCCATCGACAGGTACAGCACGACCGAGAGGTTGAGCGCGCCCGCGTCGCCCTTGCCGTCGTTCGAGAGCAGCCCTTCGTCGATGCCGTGCCGCACGAGCGCCGGACCCGCGAGCAACGCGGCCGCCTGCCCCATGAGCACGAGCGTGGCCAGCGCGATGAGCGCGCGCTGCGGGCGCAGCATGCGCACAAGGCGGCGCAGCACGCGTGACGCCTCGTCGCGCGAGAGCGTCTCTTCCGGAACACTGTCCCCCCACCAGCCCATTCGCTAAATCGCCTCCCGCACGTTGTCTTCGGCGCGCTCTTCGTCGTCGACCACGCCGGCGTGCTGCTCGGCCGCCGCCCGGGCGAGCACCTCGCGGTAGCGAGCCGACGTCGCGAGCAGGTCGTCGTGCGTGCCGTCGGCGACGACCCGGCCGCCGTCGAGCAGCACGACCCGATCGGCGAGCGCGATCGTCGCCGGGCGGTGGGCGATGATGATCGTCGTACGCCCTTGCATCACCTCCGCCAACGCGGCGCGGATCTCGTGCTCCTTCGTCGGATCGACCGAGGACGTTGCGTCGTCGAGGATCAGGACGCGCGGATCGGCGAGCACCGCGCGCGCAATTGCGATGCGCTGCCGCTGGCCGCCGGACAACGAGTATCCGTGCTCGCCGATGATCGTCTCGTAGCCGTCGGGCAACTCGCGCACGAACTCGTCCGCGCCGGCGAGCTTCGCGGCCCGAACTATGGCCTCGCTCGGTGCGCTCGGATCGGCGAACGCGATGTTGCTTCGCACGGTGTCGGAGAACAGGAACGTGTCCTCGAACACGATGCCGACCGCCCGCCGGACGTCGCTCAGGCGCGCTTCGCGGACGTCCGCGCCGTCGATCCGCACATGGCCGGCCGGAGTGTCGTAAAAGCGCGGGATCAGACGCGCGATCGTCGTCTTGCCCGACGCGGTCGCACCGACGAGGGCAACGGCTTCACCGCCGCGGATCTCGAGCGAGAGACCGTCGAGCACGGCCGGACCCCGGCCGTAGGAGAACGTCACGTCCTCGAATTGCACGGTGCCGGGCCCGTCGGGGAGCGGCCGGGCGTGCGGAGCATCCTCGATTGCAGGGTCGGTCAGGAGCACGGCGTTGATCCGCCCGGCGGCCGCGGCCGAACGGGGCAGCTGGCCGATCAGCATTCCGATCATGCGCAGCGGCCAGATGAGCATCAACACGTACAAGTTGGCCGCGACGACGTCGCCGACCGAAAGATTGCCCGCGAGGACCTGGTGGCCGCCGTACCACAGGATTCCGACGAGTCCGAGCGTCGGCAGGAGGTCGATGAGCGGCAAGAAGTTCGCACGCAATCGCGCTTGGTCCATCGAGCGGTCGTACACGCTCGACGCTTCGGCCGAGAGCCGCGCCCGTTGCAACCCTTCGGCGCCGAAGCCCTTCACGACCCGCACGCCGGTGACGCTTTCTTCGACGACGCCCGACAATTCCGAGAGCTCCTGCTGGAGCTGCGCGCCGACGGGATACATGCGACGGTTGAAGCGCGCCGCCGAGAAGTTCAGCAGCGGCAACGTGCCGAGCGCGAACAGCGCGAGCCCGGGACTTCGCAAGAACAAGATGACGACGACCGCGAGCATCTGAATCGTGCTCGCGATCGTCAACGGGATCAGCAAGATGACGTTGTTGATCTGCTGGATGTCGGTGTTCGCGTAGGCCATCAGCTGGCCCGTCTGCGCCTGGTCGTGAAACGCGAAGTGCAGACGCTGAAGGTGCGCGACGAGCTTCATCCGGAGGTCGGTCTCGACGCGCCACGCAAGCCCGAAGGCGGCATAGCGGCGGAGCCCCGTGCTGACGGCCTGCACCGCGCCGGCGCCCAGAATGAGTCCCGTCCACATCGCGGTCGTGCCCCAGCGTCCGCGCCGGATGCCGTAGTCGATCGCGTCGCCGGCGAGCGTCGGTACCGAGACCCTCGCGACCGCCCATACCAGGCCGGCGGCGATGCCGAGGTACATCATCCGGCGATGCGGGCGGACCATCTCGCGCATCAGCCGCAAGCCGGCTTTGCGCGTCGCCCCGTCGTCGGTGTTGTCCCTGTCGTTCACTACCCGCTCACCGTCGAACGAGGCTAGCAGCGCGACCCTGACGCTCCCGTCAGGTTTCCGGGATGGGTCCGAGGGGTACAGCACGGCATTCCCCTGTTGCCCCCGGCTGCGCCCGCGCGGCTGCGCCGAGGTGGTGGCACCTCCAGCACGTTCTCCGGGCCAAGGGAGTAATGCGCAATGCACCAACCTCGTTCCTCACGTCGTCGCGCGCACCCGCTGCGCGCGCTCGCGTTCTTGCTGGCACTGCCGGTTGCGGCATGGTCCGCGGTCGACGCGCCACACCCGTCGACGTCAAACGCAGTGACCGCACCACCACCGCGTGTCACGCCCGCGGTTCCGGTCCGCAAGATCGATGCACATCTGCTGTCGTCGCGACGGCACACGGTGCGCGCACATGCGGAGCGGACGTTGCAAGCGATCGCGTTGTTGCGCGCGGCACAGCAACGCACCGCGCAATGGGACGAGCTCGCGCGATGCGAAAACGGCGGTGATTGGAACGTCGTCGATCGCTACGGCGGTGGTCTCGGCATCTTCATCGGCACGTGGCACGCGTTCGGCGGTGACGAGTTCGCGTCCAATCCCGGGTACGCGACGAAGGAGCAGCAGATCATCGTCGCCGAACGCATCTACGCGCGTCACGGCATCAGCGGCTGGGGATGCAAAGTGCACATGAGCTGGCGCTAGAAGCGCAGGGAGTCGAGCATGCGGTTGATGTCCGCGCGCCGCGCCGGCGGCGCATCGGGACCGAACATCATCGTTACCTCGAAGTCGGTAGTGCCGTCGCGGTAGGCCCCGCCGTACGCCTCGAGACCGCGGGGCAGTGCGCACAGGTCGTGGAGCGTCACGCCGTCGAACGTGGGGGGCCGGAGCCCGGGCTGGTAGAGGCCGCCCCGCCACTCTCCGATCCAGAGGTACGCACCGTCCGGGGCGATCCCGTCCACGGCGACCTGCGGGATCTCGCTCGGACACGCGGCTTGGTTGGTGTTGCAGTCGGCGGCGGGCAGCAGCACCTGCCCGGTCGGGGGAGTACAGCGCTGCGGATCGACCGTCAGAGGCGGCGCCTGCTCGAGCGGCGTGGTCGCGATCGAGAAGAGCTCGAACGGCGAGTACAACCACGGGGCAAGCGGCTTCGTCGTCACGTGCCAACCCGGCGGCACCTCGATCGCCGCGCCGTGTGATGTCGCGGTGCTGCTCACGGCCGGGGGCGGCGGCACGACCTGTACCCGGCCGCTCCGGTGCTGCGGCTGCAGGGCGCTCGCAAGCACCGCGATTCCCGCAAGCATCACGCACGCAGCTGACGTCGCGGCCGCGATGCGTCTCCGCCGACGCCGCCGCAACGGACGCTCGACGTCGGGACCGCGCGTCGGCGTGGCTGCGGCGCGCTCGAGCACAGAACTGATGTCAGGCATCGATGATCTCCTCGTCGACGAAGCCCGCGTCTCGCAGCCGCGCGATGGCGCGGTGCGTCAAGGTCTTGACGGTGCCCTCCGGGCACTCGAGCGCGCCGGCCGTCTCCCGCACCGACATCCCGAGGTAGAAGCGCGCCACGATCGCATCGCGCTCGCGCGGTGGGAGGGACGCGACGACGACCCGCAACGCAACGGCGTCGTCGCCGGCGACGTGCTCGAGATCCACTCGCGCCCGCTCGTGTGCGCGCGCCCCGGCCCGGGCGCGTCGGAAGTGCGAGTGTGCGAGATTGCGCGCGACCCGATGCAGCCATGCGGCCGGCACGTCCATGGTTCGGACGCGGCGCCAATGCCGGCACACGCGCGCGACGGCCTCCTGCGCGAGCTCCTCGGCGAGATCGGCATCGCCCGTATAGAGGCTGAGGGCACCGACCAGGCGCGGCCATTCCGCTTCGCAGAACGCGGTCAGGTCGGCGGGCGCCACGGAGAAGAGACGCTCGAGCGGCCAATTCGGTTCTCGACCCGCCAACGTCAGGCGGGACGGGAGCTCCGGGATGCCGGTTTCTACATCCCGCTCTGCGCGAGCTGGTGTCGCGCCTCGGCCTCGCGCAGCACGTCGACGATCTCGTCGCCGACGAGCTCCTCCTTCGCAAGCAGCTCGTCGCGCAGCGCGACGACGAGGTGCCGGTGGTCGTCGAGCAACCGGTGCACATCAGCCTTCGCCTGCCCGAGCAACCTCTCGACCGCCGTGCGTGCGTCTTCGTTGCCGAGCACCTTGCTCACGATTCCCTGCGTGAGCGGCCCGGCTTCGACCGCCTCG
Organism: Acidimicrobiia bacterium; assembly: GCA_038238245.1. Classification (GTDB taxonomy): domain Bacteria; phylum Actinomycetota; class Acidimicrobiia; order IMCC26256; family PALSA-610; genus DASQHW01. The sequence goes on along the minus strand of JBBRXX010000002.1, from coordinate 179,230 downwards.
TACGACACCAGCGTGCCGGCCATGCCGAACGAGCCGACCATCTGCGCCGCGATCTTCGTCGCGTGAACGAGGTCGCCCGAAGGTCCGGTGCCGGACTCTCCGAAGAACAGCTCCTCGGCGCTCATGCCGCCGAACGCGATCTTCATCATCCCGACGAGCTCGGAGCGCGTGCGGGTGAACCGCTCCTCGGTGTCGGTGTGCGCGAGCAGCCCGAGCGCGTCGCGTCGCTTGATGATCGACAACACCTCGAGCTTGCGGTTCTGGCCGACGAGGTATGCGACCGTCGCGTGACCGGCCTCGTGCGTCGCGATCGTGCGCTTCTCGTCTTCCATGTACTCGACCGGCTGCTTGAGACCGATCTCCTCGGTGAGCTTCGCCTGCTGCACGTCGGTCCAGTCCATGGACGCCTTGCCCTCGCGCAGTGCCCACACGAGCGCCTCGTCGAAGAGGTGCTCGATCATGACCGGCGTGTACCCGAAGGTCATCGCCGCGAGCTGGTCGCGCCGCTCCTCCTTGTCGAGCTCGGGGACGTGCGCCTTCTTGTTGAGGTAGTAGTCGATGATCTCGCGGCGACCGGACCGGCTGGGAATGTCGAAGTGGATCGACCGGTCGAACCGGCCCGGGCGCATCAGCGCCGGGTCGAGGTCCGCGGCGCGGTTCGTCGCAGCGATCACGAGAATGTTCGACGCCTCCGGCGGACGTTTCTTGATGCGACGATGGGTCGGCAGGAAGCGATTGAGCCCGTCGATCCACCAGCCCTTGAACGCGTGCCCGCCCGTCGGCGCGTCGAACGACTGCAGCTGGATCAGCAGCTCGTTGACGACGCCCGAGATGCCCTCGCTCGAATGACTGGGCGCGAGCTGACGGCCCCACGCGTCTGTCGGGCTCGAGGCGAGCGGCGTCATGCGCATGCCGCTGCGCGCGCCGGCGATCGCGTCGATCTCCTCGATGAAGCCGATCGCGCCACCCTCTTCGCGGGCCGCCTTGCGCAGCTCCTTGAAGAAGTTCCGGATCTTGCGGCCGGTCGCGCCGTAGAACTGCGACTGGAACGCGGTGGAGGACACGAAGAGGAAGGGCACTCCGGCTTCGCGCGCCATCGCCTTCGCCATGTACGTCTTGCCGGTTCCGGGCGGCCCCTCGAACAGCACACCTTTTCGCGGGTTGCCGCCCATCACACGGCGGAACGTCTGGTAGCCGAGGAAGAGATTCAGGGACTTGACGACCTCGTCCTTCACCGGACCGAGGCCGACGACGTCGTCGAGCGTGACATCGATCTCGCTCGGGTCGTAGCGAACGTGCGGTGACTTCCCCATCGCGACCATCGGGACGACGAGCACGATGCAGAGCACGACCATGAGCCCGAGCGGGAGGAAGATCTGCATCTGCGTCTGGGTCAGATGCGGCATGCCGAGGCGAATCGGGTTCGTCGTGCCGATCCGCCAGTAGATGTAGGCGGCCACCGGGGTCAGCCAGAAGAACAGGCGCCAGAGGCGCAGGCGGCGGGTCGACTCCCGGATACGGCCGACGTCGAGGGCGTCGGTCAGGACGTCGGCGCCTCCCATCAGCCCCAGGTCGCCGATGCCGAGCAAGCGGGTGTCCTCGGCCGTGCGCGCCGACGCCGAAATCTCACGCCCTGACGGAGGTACTTCCACTCCTGGTCCTTCCCGCGGGGTCTTGCCGTAGGCCCTGAACACGCAGGGTAACCAAATGGCCGCGTTTCGGGAAGGGCCTGGGCGGAATGAGGCGCCTGTCGTGCCAAGAGTCACCGGATCATCTTCACCGTTTCTTTTCTCACCGCCAGCCCACATTCACGTCCGGTTGCGATCGTGAGATCGTCCCGAACGGTTCGGGATGCGAACGGAAGAAGGGAAGCCAGTCATGAAAACCCCCCGAAAAGGCGTCCTGGCCGCATCGGTGCTCGGTGCGATCGCAGCCGGAGGAATCTTCGGCGCCACCGTGCTCACCCCCGCGATCGGCGGGGCCGCCACGAGCACCACCACCGCGGCGTCCTCGTCGACATCACCGTCGAACGCCGCCGCGACCGCCCCCGCGTTCGATCCGACCAAGGGTGGACACACGGCGAACCGCATCACCGAGGCTTTGCTCACCGGTGACACCGCGGCGAAGGTCAAGGCCGCAGCGGCCGCGGCCGTACCGGGCGGCACGATCCAACGGGTCGAGAACGATGCCGAGGGATCGCCCTACGAAGCGCACGTGACCAAGGCCGACGGCTCGCAGGTGACGGTGAAGGTCGACGCGAGCTTCAAGGTCACGAGCATCGAGTCAGGACCACGCTGAGGTCGACACGCCCGGGTCGAGCCACACGCCGTCGTTCCGCCGTGGCTCGGCCCGGCGGGAGCGATCACGCGGTAGGCACGTAGGCAACGGGTCGACCGTCGCCGTTGCGTTTCGAGACGTACATCGCGGCATCGGCGTTGGCGACCAACGATTCCGGTTCATTGCCGTCGTCCGCGACGGCGACGCCGATGCTGGCTTGCATGGTGAACGGTCCCTCGTCGAGCACGAGCGGCACGGCGAGCGCGTTCGAGATCCGCATCGCGACTTCGAAGACGGCCGCGCCGCTCTCGATGGCGGGGCACACCACCAAGAACTCGTCGCCTCCGAGCCGTCCGACGATGTCGGTCTCGCGGACGCACTCCTGCACGCGTCGCGCGGCCTCCATCAGCACCGCGTCGCCGGTCGCGTGGCCGCATTCGTCGTTGACTCGCTTGAACCCGTCGAGATCCACGAAGACGACACCGACCCTCGAATCCACTTCCACGAGGCTGCGCAGACGCCCGAGGACCGACACGCGATTGAGGCAGCCGGTCAACGCGTCGTACGTGGCCCGGTTCTCGAGCTCCGCCCGAGCGTGGGCGCGCTCGGTCACGTCCTCGACGCACACGATGGCGCCGCTCACGATCGCGTCATCGTCGGTCAATGCTCGAAGCCGAACGTGGCACAGGCGCCGATCGGCGTGGCGCCGACTCGCGACGACGACCTCGAGATCGCGATCGATGCCATCATGCATCAGCCCGCGCAACGCGTCGTCGAGGCGGCTCCTGTCGCGCGTCGTCACGTTCGAGAACGGATCGGCGTCGGCAACGGGTTTCGGCACTCCGAGCACGTCGTGGATCCGCTCGTTGCCGTATACGACAATTCCTTGCCGGTCCAGGTGCAAAAGTCCGAGGGGAATCGTCTCGGCCACCCGGCGCAGGAGTCTCTCGTTCGCGCGAACCGCGTCGTGGGCTGCCATCTCGTCGCCGACATCGAGTGCCTCCGTGACGACACACTCGTGCTGAGGATCCGCCAGCAGGTTGTGGTTCGTGATCTCCAGCCACACGAAGCGACCGTCGGCATGCTGATATCGCAATCGTGTTCGCAGCGCGCTGCCAGGAGTTGTGAGCATGTCCATCCAGCTCTCGATGGCACGGTTGTGATCATCGGGATGGACGAACTCCAGCGATCCCTGCCCGATCATCTCCTCTCGCGACCAACCGAGCATCTTCGTGGTCGCGTCGTCGACATCGAGGAACACCGCGACATCATTCTTGCGTTGCACCGAAACGCGCGGGACGACATCCGTCGTGACGGTGTTGGTGAGCAGGTCGACGTCCGAGTCAGCCACGACGACACCGACGAGCACCCCGTGGTCGGGACGGAGGTCGAAGAAGTACAGCTGCGCGCACTGTCCGCCCCGCAAGGCGATCGTCGCTTTCGCGGCGCCGCGCGCGCGTACACGATCCCAGGCATCGATCACCACGATCCGATGTGAGGGGTCGACGACATCGAGCATCGACCTTGCCGACAGCACGCCGGCGTCGCCCAGATCCAGCGTCTCGGGCGCCGGAACGAACAGGCCGTGCACATCGATCGCTGCGACCCGGGTATGTGAATGCGCGCACAACAACCTCTTGAAGGCCGTCACGATCGCGTCCGGGCGCGGGCGATTGACGTGGTCCATGGCTCAAGGGTCGGACGCTGAGAGCGACACCTTGAGAACATGTGAGCTTCGTCGCCGGCGATGATTCTGGACCGGCGGCCCGGTCAGCACCGGTGAAGCGCCGCAACGCCGTTGACAGGAGCACCGCCATGCCCCGGATCACCCCCAACCTCTGGTTCGACACCGAGAGCAAGGAAGCCGCCGAGTTCTACATCTCGGTGTTCCCGAACTCGGAGATCAGAGACGTCTCCTATTACGGCGAGGCCGGGCCGCGAGAGGCCGGGACCGTGCTGACCGTCGACTTCGTGCTCGACGGTCAGGAGTTCACGGCGATCGATGGCGGACCTCAGTTCCCCTTCACCGAGTCGATCTCACTGTTGATCAACTGCGCCGACCAGGAGGAGATCGACTACTACTGGGCCAGGCTCTCCGAAGGTGGCGAGGAAGGTCCGTGCGGGTGGCTCAAGGACAAGTACGGCGTGTCGTGGCAAGTCGTGCCGTCCGACCTGGCCAAGCTGATGATGCACGACCCGGACCACGAACGCGCGCAGCGAGCCATGAAGGCCATGCTCGGCATGAAGAAGCTCGACATCGCGGCGCTCTACGCGGCCGCGGACTCGGTCTCACACAGAGACTCCTGAGCAGACACGTAGGGAATATCGTGCGGCGGTGGATCTCCCGCCGCACGGAGGCGTCGATGCCCGCGGTGACCGGCTGGTGCAGGGGTCGGTCGGCGTGCTGTTGCTTGCCGCGTTCGTGTTCGGCTTCCCGCTGATCGTTCTCGTCGTCGGGGTGGTGCTCGCGGTGGGTGCCGCGATCGGCCCCCGGGCGAATCCGTTCCATGTCGCGTTCGCGCGGCTCCTCGCGCCGCGCCTCGCGGCGGGCGGCGTGCTCATCGACCCGCTGACCATCCGCCGGCAAGACGCGTTGGTTGCGGGTCTGTGCGCGGTCGCGATGCTCGGCTTCGGTCTCGGTATTGCCCCGCTCGGTTGGCTCATCGTGATCGGGGCCGCGATCGTCGCGATCTTCGCAGCGACGACGCGGATCCACCTCGGCGACAAGCTGCGGAGGTTCACCGCCCGTTGATGGTCCGCGGTCCCGCGAGCCGCGTCGCCGCGACCGCCCCGATGCCGAGCACGATCACTGCCGCGAGCACGGCCACGGGGCGCGCATCATCGGGTGAGGCGGTCGCCAGCACCGCATAGGCGAGGAACAGCGCGTTCCGCACGAGCGTCCACGGCCCGGCTCCCGTGTCGGCCGATCCGCTGCCGAAGCACGGGCACGGCACGCCGCGCAGCTGCGCCCGCACCACGATCACGGTGAAGGCGCCGAACAGGATCGCCGCGATGACGCCCGGCGCCGCACTCCACCAGCCGAGGAGCATCACCGCGACGACGAGCTCGACGAACGGCAACAGGATCGAGACGCCCGCGCCGACCGTGTGACCGACGAGCGCGACGGTCTGGCGACGTGTGACCGCCGGCGCGCGCAGCTTCGCAACGGCCGCGACGAGGAGCACTCCCGCCAGCACGAGACGGACCGCGAACGAGATCGCGGCCGCATCCACTTCGGTCGTTAAATCTCGAACCGGCCGTACCCGCCGCGATAGAAGATCAGCGGCTTGGCCTCCGAGGCGTACCCGAGCTCGAGGACACGACCGACGACGATCGTGTGATCGCCGGCGTCGTGCTCGTCGACGGTCTCGCAATCCACGAAGGCGAGCGCGTCACGCAGAATCGGCGAGCCGCTCCGGCCGAGCGTGTAATTGATGTGCGCGAAGCGATCGATGCCTCGCTGCGCGAACAAGCGACACGTCTCTTCGCCGTCCTCCGCGAGCATGTTCGCCGCCCACTTCCCGGACGCCCTGATGCGCGGCCAGGTCGTCGATTCCTTCGCCGCACAGAAGAGCACGAGCGCGGGTTCGAGCGACACCGAGGTGAACGAGTTGCAGGCCATGCCGACAGGCTCCTCGCCGTCCACCGCGGTGATCACGGTGACACCGGTGGCGAAGTGACCGAGGACTGTGCGGAACGTTGCAGGCTCGGGAGGCAGTACGTGCAGCTGCGACGAGCTCATTACGCTCTCGGCGCGACCGGCGAGAGCGCGAGCTCCAATCCCTCGGACGCAGCCACAACTTCCGGCGCGTTCACGCGGCACGCGTGATCTTGGGCGTCCCGCAAGATGACGTCGAGATCGTCGTCGTTGTGCACGGGATCGTGGTGGAAGAGCGCGAGCCGATGCACACCGGACTCACGCGCAACGTGGACCGCGTACTCGATCGTGCAGTGGCCCCAATGACGCTTCGGCCCGTACTCCGCGTGGGTGTGCTGGGCATCGTGAATCAGGAGATCGGCGCCGTCGCACAGCTCGAGCACTTCATGCGGCACGTAGTCGTCGGGGTCGTCCGGGCTGCACCCCGGCCCGTGATCGGGGATGTACGCGACCGACACGCCGTTCCAGTCGACGCGAAAGCCGAGTGTGGGGCCGACGTGACGAACCCAACGGGATCGCACCTTGGCGAAGCCGACCGGGAAGTCGTCGTCGCCGGTGTCGTGGAACCGGACGTTGCCGGCGAGCTGCGAAGGCGTGATCGGAAAGAACGGCGGCCGCATCATCTGGGCGAAGACTTCGCCCAGCGGGCCCTGCGACTGGCGCGGGCCGTAGATGTCGACGGCCGAGCCCTCCCGATGCAGGGGCGTGAAGAACGGAATGCCCTGCACGTGGTCCCAGTGCAGATGCGAGAGCAGCACCGAGCCGTGGAATTCGTCCTGGCAGCGCGCGCCGTACGGGCGCAGACCCGTCCCCAGATCGAACAGGATCGGTGGCGAGCCGTCGGCCTCGAGAGCGACGCTCGACGAATTCCCGCCATACCGCGCGTAAGCGCCACCGGCGCACGGCGTCGAACCGCGAACACCGTTGAACACAACGCGAATCCCCCCGGACATTGGCGGTGAGGATACCCACCCATGGCCGGCGGTCAACAGGGTCCTTGGTCGTCAGCGACGCCACGCGCGGTATTGCAGCCCAGGCTCATTGCTCTCATCGTCGCGCGTTCTCACAACAACATCAGTGCGCGCGTGGCCTCGTTGCCACAAAAGGTGACGGCCGCGACACGCTCTGGCCGGAGCGCCGCCCAGCTTTTGCCGTCGTAGGATCGCCCCTCCGAAAGGGGATGCCATGGCAGTCGACGCATCGCGAGACGACGCTCCTGCCGGCATCGACGACGACGTCATCGTGACCGAAGGTCTCACCAAGGTGTTTCACGGACGGGGCGGCGGCGTTCGTGCGGTCGATGACCTCAACCTGCGCGTGCGGCGCGGTGAGATCTTCGGGCTGCTCGGCCCCAACGGCGCGGGCAAGACGACCACCGTCGGGATGCTGACGACCCGGGCCATCCCGACATCCGGTCGGGCGACGGTCGGCGGGATCGACGCGGTGGCGCAACCCGCGACCCTCAAGCAGGTGATCGGCGTCGTGCCGCAGACCAACACGCTGGACCGCGCGCTCGACGTTGCGGAGAACCTGTACTTCCACGGCCGCTACTTCGGGATGGGCGCCCGGGACGCGCACGGCCGGACGACCGAGCTGCTCGAGCAGTTCCGGCTCGCAGACCGGGCGCGCGCGAACGTCGCCGAGCTCTCGGGAGGCATGGCCCAGCGCCTGATGGTCGCACGAGCGATCATGCACGTCCCGGACGTCCTCTTCCTGGACGAACCGACCTCCGGTCTCGATCCGCAGAGTCGCCTGGCCCTGTGGGATGTGATCGGCGAGCTGCACCGGAACGGGCAGACGATCGTGCTCACGACGCACTACATGGAGGAAGCCGACCAGCTGTGCAAGCGCGTCGCGATCATCGATCACGGGCGACTCCTCGCGCTCGACACCCCGGCGGCGCTGAAGCGGTCGACCGGCGCCGACACCGAGGTGCGCATCCACGCGTCGGGCGACCTGGCCGCGCTCGTGCGCGCGCTCGAGGAGCTCCCGGGATCGACGGCGGTCGGGTCGTCGAGGGAACGGTCTATGTGTACTCGAGGAACGGCGGAGCGACGCTTCCGCAGATCATCACGCGTGCCGAACACGCGGGGTTCGAGATACAGGACGTCGGCATCACCGAGACGACTCTCGAGACCGTGTTCATCGGTCTGACCGGAAGGGAGCTGCGCGAATGAGCACGAGCACCGTCACGGTTCGTACCTCGCGCACGTCATCGCGCAACGCGTTCCTTGCCCTCTTGCTGCGCGACCTGGCCGTCCTCCGCAAGGAATTCGTGATGTTCCTGAGTCGGACGGTCATGCAGCCCCTCCTGCTCATCTTCGTGTTCACGTACGTGTTCCCGAAGATCGGTGAGGCGATCGGCGGAAGCCGCAATGCCGCCGGGTTCTCGACACTGCTCGTCGGCGGCGTGATCGCGAGCACGATGATCTTCCAAGGCGTGCAGGCAGTTGCCCTTCCGCTGGTGCAGGACTTCGGGTACACGCGCGAGATCGAGGACCGCGTGCTCGCACCGATGCCGGTGTGGGCGGTCGCCGTGGAGAAGGTCGCGTCGGGAGCGATCCAGGCGGTGATCGCGGCCCTGGTCGTGTTTCCGCTCGCCGCGCTCATCCCCGCGACTCCTGTGCATCTGAAGGTGCACTGGCTCGCGCTCGTCACGCTGCTCCCGCTCGCGGCCGCGATGAGCGCCGCGCTCGGCTTGACCATCGGCACCCGGGTCGAGCCGCGCCAGGTGCCATTGATCTTCAGCCTGCTCGTGATCCCGATGACGTTTCTCGGCGCGGTGTACTACCCGTGGAAGAGCCTGGCGCCGCTGGCGTGGCTGAAGTGGACGGTGCTCCTCAATCCGCTCGTGTACATGAGCGAGGGCATGCGCATGGCGCTCACCAAAGGGGTGCCGCACATGCCCGCGGTCGCGATCTACGGCGCGTTGTTGGCTGCGACGGCCATCCTCTTGAAGCTCGGTATCGACGGCTTCAAGAAACGTGTCCTCAGCTAAGCCGCGGGCGTCGGGCCGCAGTTGCGAGCCTCTTCGACCGCGACGAGCGCGTCGCGCAGTTGATCGATCCATTCGCCCTCGTGATCGCGCACCAGGCGGACACACCACGCGAGTGCGTCGGAGCGACTACGCGCGACGCCGGCGCCTACCAGCGTGTCGAGCACCTGACGCTCGGGCATGCGCAAGCGCGTCATGACGGGAACGGCCAGGCTCGTGAAGACGCGCTCCTCGTCGCCGCACCGCGCGCCCCACGCAACCTTCCGGCCCGTGCGGTGCTCGGCTTCATCGGCGATCTTCATGCGCTGATCCCGCGTGTCCTCACGGAACCGCTGGATGCGGGCCCGGCGGGCCGCGGCACGGGCGGGCTCGTCGGCACCGTCGGGATACTCGGGCTCGGCGAGCGTGCCGACCACGAGGATCTCTTCGCGATCGGCGCGCACGTCGGGAGCGCCGGTGAACCAGTCGTCGGGCAGCCGTCCGGCGAACCAGCCGGCCAGGGTCGAGAGATCGATGCTTCCACGCATATGATGATTACATCATTACATCGTTGCCAACGTCAAGCGCGGGCGCGGACGTACTTGGCTCACGTGGTCAGCGAATGGCCTGCCCGAGCAGATGGCCGAACCACGCCAAGGTCAATCCGCCGACGACCGATGCGGCGACGTACACCAGCGCCACTCCGGGCCGCCCGTTCCGGCTGAGGGTGACGCCATCCCACGCGAATGTTGAGAACGTGGTGAACCCGCCGATCAAGCCGACAGCTATCGGCGTCATCACGGCGACCGACAGTTGCCCGAGCGCGACCGTCAGAAACAGCCCGAGGATGAACGCTCCCGACAGGTTGATGCCGAGCGTCGCCCATGGGAAGTGGGACTGGTCGACGCCGAGGCCAATCGCATATCGGGCGATCGAACCGACCGCGCCCGCAAGCCCGACCCAAAAGAACCGCATGGCTCCTCCCAGGTATTCGTGACCTAGTAGGAGCTATCAGCAGCGTGTGCCGCGGTTCTCGGCGAGCCCCATCGCCATCCGGGCGTCAATCTAGTCGGGCTGATCATCCTCGGCGGCAGCGATGGCGCCGACGACCACGGGCCGCCTGCACGAAGTTTTTGATGCTGGCACGTTCCCTCAGGTATCGGTTGCGCCTGCCAATAGAGGAATGTGGCGGAGCACGACGCGGTCTCAGTGGTGCGCGGGATGTTGGAAGCCCAACGCGACGGCCGCATGGATGACGTCGTCGCGCACATGGATCCCAACGTCGAGTGGCGTCCGCTCACTCGACCGGGGCGCGCCCTCTACAGAGGCCACGACGGCATCCGCGAGATGCACGACATCGACGACCAGTTCCTAGGACCCCGCTATATGACGGTCGAAGGCGTCACCGTTGCGGATGACGGGACCGTCACCGGACACGGCCAGCTCGTCCAGCGCGGCGATGACGGCGAACCGTCGGCAGTCCATTACGAAGCGCAGTGCATCCTTGAAGACGGACTCATTGTCAGCGTCGAGACCCGCAAACGGGGTGGCGAGTAACGGCTCCGAGCGCGCCGCGCCCGCCGAGGCCAAGTGAGGCCGGGCCGCCCGGGACATCCGAGAGCGGGGCGCAGCAGACGCCCAGGCGGCTCGACGAAAGCAACCTATTCCCAACAAAAATAGTTGCCAAGGGGCCGAGTCGTGGCTTCGGGTGCGGTTCCCGCGGGGACGCCGGGTCACGGTCGCGTGGCCCGGGACACGTCGACTCACGTACGACAGGTTTTGACCGGCGCATCGCCGGGTACCCGGGCGGATGGCAGGCAGCACGATGCCTGCCCATCCACTCCCGTATTCGAGACGGCCCCGACGGTCCCCGCCCGTCGGGGCCGTTTTCTGTGCCGGCAGGTCGGGCACGCGTATGCGTCTCTGAAGCCGCCGAGACCATGACCGGACGAAATGAAGCAATCATTCTCCCGTATCGGCGCGCAACGCCTCCCGGAGGCGATCGGCGTACTGCTCCATCTCCGCCTCGGACGCGTACTTCTGCCGGGGCCAGAAGAAGCCGCGCAAGCCGTCGCCCTTGGTGCGTGGCACGACGTGGACGTGCACATGCGGCACGGCCTGGCTGACGACGTTGTTCTGGGCCACCCAGGAACCCTGCGCGCCGAGACCCTCGACCATCGCGGCCGCGCACCGCTGCACCACGGTGAATAGGGCGGTGAGCAGCGCGGTCGGCAGCTCGGGCAGCGTGACGATGTGGGCCCGCGGCACGACGAGGACGTGTCCCTTGAAGACGGGCCGGATGTCGAGGAAGGCAACGACGTCCGGCTCGTCGGAAACAACGTGCGCGGCTGCGCTGCCCGCGACGATCGCGCAGAACAGGCAATCGTCGACGGGCAGGCGATTCGCGAAGGACCGATCGTCCGCATCCCGCATGGCGGGGATGTCTACTCCGGCGCCGAGTAGGGACGCAGGCGCGCCTTCACCGCATCGCGCTTGGGCACCATGACACGCCGCCGGAAGTAGCAGACCTCTTCGCCGCGTTGGTTGTAGCCCCGCGTCTCGACCGCGACGATCCCGCGGTCGGGCTTGCTTCGAGACTCCTTCTTCTCGAGCACTTTGGTCTCGGCGTAGATCGTGTCGCCGTGGAACGTGGGCATCTTGTGCTGCAGCGATTCCACCTCGAGATTCGCGATGGCCGCGCCGCTGACGTCCGGCACGGACATGCCGAGAACCAGCGAGTACACGAGATTGCCGACCACGACGTTCTTGCCGAACTGGGTCTGCGTCTCGGCGTACCACGCATCCGTATGGAGCGGATGATGGTTCATCGTGATCATGCAGAACAGGTGGTCGTCGTACTCGGTGATGGTCTTGCCCGGCCAATGCTTGTAGACGTCGCCGGGTTCAAAATCTTCGTAGAGGCGCCCGAACGGGCGGTCGTAGGTCGTCACGCGAGGGAGGCTAGGACGGCCACAGCGGCCGCGGTCAACTGAACGCGACCGCGCGAGCGGCGCGTCGTGAGAGACGCGGTCGCCGAAGTCTCGGCGGACGCACCAGACCTCAGGTGTTGTGCGGGCGGGTTGCGGCCGAGATCATCAGAATGACCATCAGCAATGCGAAGAATCCGACGCCGACCCAGCCGAGCACGATGCCGGCGGGTGCCATCCCGCCGCCGCCCTCTCTTCCGTTTGCCTGTTCGATCTGCTTCTTTGCGATGTAACCGAACACGAGCGCGAGGATGGACCCGATCCAGTAGATCCAGACGATGCCGAGCACGATCGAGGCAATGGCAAAACCGTTCGTCGTCTGCTTCTGCGCGGCGGGAGGCCCGTAGTAGTAGCCGGGCGGTGAACCCGGTTGCTGGGGCGACGGGTACGGCGGCGGGACGGGCGGCTCGAAGGTCTGCGCGGCGTGACCGCCTGGGCCCGGCGGCGCCGGCTGCGGCTCGTAGGGGTTCGTCATCGTCGTCCCTTCGTCCGGGCGGACCGCTTCGGTACGACACCGTGCCGGTTGCGGACTCGTCATGCATCGCATCGGCGGGTCCTCAGGACCTCTTAAGGGATGCCGGGTGCGCTCACCCGGGGAGAACGTTGCCCACTACAGCGAGCTGATCGGCCGGGCCTATTGCCTCGCGGCGGCGCGCGCGAGCAAGCCGCGCGCGATCACGAGACGCTGGATCTCGTTGGTGCCCTCGCCGATGATCATCAACGGCGCGTCGCGGTAGTAGCGCTCGACCGGAAGCTCGGTCGTGTAGCCGACGCCGCCGTGAATGCGCATCGCGTCGGTGGCGATCTCGAACGCCGCCTCGCTCGCGAACAGCTTCGCCATACCGGCCTCCACATCGGCACGTTCGCCGGACTGTTTCCGCTCGGCCGCCGACTTCGTGAGCAGGCGGGCAGCTTCGAGCTTCGTCGCCATGTCGGCGAGCTTCAGCTGGATGGCCTGGTGCTCGCCGATGGCCTTGCCCATCGTCCGACGCTCTTGTGCGTAGGTCAGCGCAGCATCGAACGCGGCGCGTGCCACGCCCACGGCGCGCGCCGCGATGTTGATGCGGCCGACCTCGAGCGCGCCGAGAATGTAGGAGAGCCCACGTCCGGGATCGCCGAGCATCGTGTCCGCGGGCATGCGGTGACCGTCATACTGCATCTCCACCGTTTCGATGCCCTTGTATCCGAGCTTGCCGATGTTGCGGCTCACTGTGATACCGCCGAACTTCTCGCCGGGCTCCTTTTCCACGACGAAGCACGAGATGCCTTCTTCGGTACGCGCCGCGAGGGCGACGATCCCCGCCCGCTCGCCGTTGGTCACCCACATCTTCGTGCCGGTGATCACGTATTCCTCACCGTCCCGCACGGCGCGGCACGCGATGTTCCGCGTGTCGCTTCCCGAATCGGCTTCGGAGAGCGACAGACAACCCCGGATCTCCCCGGTTGCGAGACGCGGGAGCCAGCGCTGTTTCTGCACCTCGGTGCCGTGGTGCGCAATGAGATGCGCGGCGATCGTGTGGGTGTTCACGATGCCCGACAGCGACATCCAGCCGTACGCAAGCTCCTCGACGACACCGATGTAGGTGAGCAAGTCGAGACCGAGGCCGCCGTACTCGTTCGGGATCGTGATGCCGAACAGGCCGAGCTCTTTCATCTGCGCCACGATGCGCTCCGGATACGTGTCCGCGTGCTCCATCTCGGACGCGACGGGAACGACCTCGCGGGCGACGAAGCGGCGAACCGTCTCGACGAGCTCGCGCCGGACGTCCGGATCAGTGACGGTCGGGCTCATGTCGGGAGCCTAGAAGGGGGCTTGGGTCGCTGCACCGGGCCGGTACCCTCGGCCTCCGGATGATGGATCACCGCACGATGATGGGGTTCCGGCGCGACGAGACGCTCGCCCAGCACCGGATCGACCGCGCGGTCATGCGGCGCGTCTTGCGCTACATCCGGCCGTACACGAGGCAGCTGATCGCATTCGTCGCCACCGTCATCGCCGGTTCGGTCGCCACCGCGGTCTCCCCGTTGCTGCTGAAGAGCCTGCTCGACACCGCGATTCCGCACCACGACCGAAGGCTCGTGATGTGGATCGCGTTGGGCGCGGTCGCGCTCGCGCTCGCCAACGGCGTGCTCTCGCTGGTCCAGCGGTACTACTCGGCACGCATCGGTGAGGGCCTCATCTACGACCTGCGGGTCGCGCTGTTCGACCATGTGCAGCGGATGCCGATCGCGTTCTTCACTCGCACGCAGACCGGTTCCCTGCAGTCGCGGCTGAACAGCGACGTCATCGGCGCGCAGCAAGCCGTCACCAGCACGCTCGGCACGGTGCTCCAGAACTTCATCCAGCTCGTCGTGACGCTTGCGATCATGTTCCGGCTCGACTGGCGCGTCACGCTGCTGACCCTTGTCGCGCTGCCCGCCTTCATCTACCCCGCGCGGTGGCTCGGGCCTCGCATCCAGCGACTCGCACGCATCGGCATGCAACAGAACGCGGAGATGAACACCATCACCGCCGAGCGCTTCAACGTCGCCGGCGCGATGCTCGCCAAGCTCTTCGGTCGTCCCGATCGCGAGCGGGACGAGTTCGCGACGCGTGCCGCAAACGTGCGGGACGTCGGCGTCACCACCGCGATGTACAGCCGGGTGCTGTTCATCGCGCTCGGGCTGGTGACAGCGATCGGCACCGCGATCGTGTTCTGGATCGGGGGCGACCTCGCGATCTCCGGCACCATCACGGTCGGGACCCTCTCGGCGTTCGTCTTGTACGTGGCGCAGATCTATCAACCACTCGCTCAGCTCACGAACTCGCGGGTCGACGTCCTCACCGCGCTCGTGTCGTTCGAACGCGTCTTCGAGGTGCTCGACTTCCCGGCCGCCATCGCCGATCGGCCCGACGCCGTGGCGCTCGTCGAGCCCCGCGGTCGCATCGAGCTCGACCACGTCTGGTTCCGGCATCCGCCGGGGCGCGACGTGTCATTGGAATCGCTGGAGGCGCCCGGTACGCCCGGCGGCGACGAACCGAGCGACTGGATCCTGCGCGACCTCTCGTTGGTCGTGGAACCGGGAGACACCGTCGCGCTCGTCGGACCGTCGGGTGCGGGCAAGACCACGATTGCGATGCTCGTGCCCCGCGTCAACGAAACCGTCCAGGGCGCGGTGCGCGTCGACGGGCACGACGTGCGCGAGCTGACCCTCGAGTCGCTGCATGCGGCGATCGGGTTGGTGCCGCAGGACCCGCACCTCTTCCACGACACGATCCGCGCCAACCTTCGGTTCGCGCAGCCGAACGCCACCGACGACGAGCTGGAGCAGGCGCTCCGCCGCGCCCGCATCTGGGAGCTCGTCGCGTCGCTTCCCGACGGCCTCGAGACTGTCGTCGGTGAGCGCGGTTACCGGATGTCGGGCGGTGAGAAGCAACGGCTGGCAATCGCGCGCTTGTTGCTCAAGAACCCGAAGATCGTCATCCTCGACGAAGCGACTTCACACCTCGACTCGGAGTCGGAGGTCGCGATCCAGCGGGCATTCGACGAGGCGTTGCGCGGACGCACGGCCATCGTCATCGCGCACCGGCTGTCGACGATCGTGGATGCCGATCGCATCCTTGTCGTCGACGGCGGTCGTATCGTCGAATCCGGTTCACACGCGGAGCTGCTCGCTCGCGGCGGCCTGTACGCCGAGCTGTACCGCACGCAGCGGGGCCGCTCGGGCGACGACGAGACCGCGACCGACACTCCGAGAACCGCCTGACCGGGGGCCGTCGGCAAACCCGCGGTGACGACAACTACGATCCCGCGGACTCCGCGATGACCGACACCGACCCGGCCGGCACCGACCCCCATCCCGACGAGACCCGTCGCGCGCGCCTCGACACTCGCCGCCGCCACAACACGCGCGCGGCGGTTGCGGGGGTCCTCGTGGTGCTCGTCGCGGCGGCAATCGCGGTCGGCGCGTACGCACTCAACAACGACGACGCGCCGGCCAAGGCCCGGGCCGGCGCGCAGCCGACATCGCCGCTCGGCCCCGCGAAGGAGCTGCCCGAGGTCGCGGCCGCCAACAAGCGCGCGCCGGTACGCGCCCTGGACCACGCCCACCCGCTGCGCCTCTGGGTCGGCGGTGACTCTCTCGCAGGCTCGTTCGGTCCGGCGCTCGGCGACCTGCTCGGCGCGACCGGCGTGGTCTCGACGGAGATCGACTACAGGGTGTCGAGCGGGCTCTGGAGCAACGACGTCCGCGATTGGTACGGCCGCGCCACCGAGCAGATGGCCAGCGCGAATCCGGAAGCCGCGGTGTTCATGATCGGCACGAACGACACGTCGGTCGTCAACAACGTCGATACGAATCACGACGGCACGCCGGACTGGGAGCTGGTGTATCGCTTCAAGGTTGCCCGACTCATGGATCTGTTCGTGGGCACGACACACCGCACCGTGTTCTGGCTCGGCGCCCCGACGCTCGGCACCACAAGCACGGACAGCGCCGCCGTGAAGATCGACAAGGTCGCCCAGGACGAGGCGAAGAAGCGCAGCCCCGATGTCGTGTTCGTCGACACTTATCGCATGTTCCAAGGTCCCGACGGTTCGTATTCGCGCACGATCCTCGACGAGAAGGGCGTCGCGATCACCGCACGCATCGGTGACGGCGTGCACTTCACGCCGAGCGGCGCGGAGTACCTCGGCCGCGCGGTGTTCCGGCTCGTCGACGCCCGCTGGCACCTCAACAAGCAGGCGGACACCGCCCACCCGATCGAGTGGTCGCTTGCACCCGGGAGCGGCGAGAATGTGCCGGGCTACGCGAGCCCGCCACGCCCGCGTTACACGTACCGCGGAACGAGCCCACCGATCACGAGCGTCACGACGCCACCCGCGACCGCCGCGCCGACGCCGACGACCGCGAAGCCGCCCGCGACGACGCCGAAGACGGTGCACCCCGTGCCGATGACTTCGGGCTCCCCACCGCACAGTTGATTCGCGCCGTTCTCGTGGCGGGCTCTAACGTGCGGCGATGACCAGCCCATCGGACGCAGACCAGCTCGCCGCGGCCGCGCGCGCTGTCGCGCTCGCGGGCGGCGCCGTCGACGGCGCGGCGCGGCATCTCGCATCCGCCACGGCGGTCGACGGCAAGGTCTCGGTCGCCAAGCTCGACGAGCACCAAGTCGTGGCGTACGACCTGGCCCACGCGGCCGCGGCGGTCGAGGCGTCACGCGTGATGTGCGCCTATGCCGAGCACGGCGAGGTCGAGTCGATGCTCGCCCGGGCGTACGTCGCCGACGCATACGCGGATCTCGCGACCCGGATCGCGGGCCGAGACGAGGTCTGGGGCGTCGATCCCGCGGACCTCTCCCCCGCGCACGACTTCGTGATGGCCCACCGGGCTCCCGCGTTCCTTGAAGCCCTGGCCGACCAGTGCGCCAAGCACGGCTCCGGCCCCTCGCACCTCTCCGACGACTTCGAGCTCGTTGCCGACACGTTCCGCCGCTTTGCCGAGGACAAGATCCGGCCCGCGGCCGAGCACGTGCACCGCACGAACGGCGACGTTCCCGAGGACATCATCACCGGGCTCGCCGAGATCGGCGGGTTCGGCCTGTCGGTACCCGAGGAGTACGACGGGTTCGCGACCGGCGGCGAGTCCGACTACATCGGCATGGTCGTCGCGACCGAGGAGCTGTCGCGAGGGTCGCTCGGCATCGGCGGCTCGCTGGTGACGCGGCCCGAGATCCTCACGCGCGCCCTGGTCGCGGGTGGCACCGAGGAACAGAAACGGTCCTGGCTCCCCCGCATCGCGAGCGGCGAGGTGATGGTCGGCATCATGGTCACGGAGCCCGACTTCGGCTCGGACGTCGCAGGTGTGAAGGCGACCGCGACCGCGAGCGACGGCGGGTGGGTGGTCAACGGCGTGAAGACGTGGGCGACGTTCGCGGGCCGCGCCAACGTGCTGATGCTGTTGGCGCGCACCGACCCCGACCGCACGAAGGGACATCGCGGCCTTTCCGTGCTCATCGTCGAGAAGCCCCAGGCCGAAGGCCACTCGTTCGCGTTCGAGGACGGGCGGGGCGGGAAGATGGAAGGCCGCGCGATCGACACGATCGGCTACCGCGGCATGCACTCCTACGAGGTCGCCTTCGACAACTGGTTCGTGCCCGCCGGGAACCTGATCGGCGGCGAGGCCGGCCTCGGCCGTGGGTTCTACCTGCAGATGGCGGGCTTCGAGAACGGGCGCCTCCAGACCGCGGCGCGGGCCGTCGGGCTGATGCAAGCCGCCTTCGAGGCGGGCCTGGCGTACGCGCAGGAGCGCAAGGTGTTCGGCAAGCCCGTCTT
Organism: Acidimicrobiia bacterium; assembly: GCA_038238245.1. Taxonomy (GTDB): domain Bacteria; phylum Actinomycetota; class Acidimicrobiia; order IMCC26256; family PALSA-610; genus DASQHW01. The sequence goes on along the minus strand of JBBRXX010000002.1, from coordinate 161,020 downwards.
CGAATACCAGCTCTCGAAGGCCAAGTTGGCCCGAATGGCGGCGCTGATCCAGGCCGGCCGGCAGTTCTCCTATGACGTCGCCCGCAAGATGGCGGCCGGCGAGGGCACGCTCGAGGCCTCGATGGTCAAGGCATACGTGTGCCGGGCCGCCGAGTGGGTCACCCGGGAGGCGATGCAGCTCCACGGCGGCATGGGCTACGCCGAGGAATTCCCGGTCTCGCGGTTCTTCGTCGACGCCCGGGTGCTGTCGATCTTCGAGGGCGCCGACGAGACCCTCTGCCTGCGGGTGATCGCCCGCCGGCTGGCCGAGCAGGCCGCGGGAGCTCCGGCCTGACGATCCTCCCCAAAATATGCGGATTGACCCTATTCTCTCCCGCCGCGGCGTGCCGATGGACATGACACGTGCTCGTGAGCGCCTGCTCGCGCGCCTCATGCGGAGAGAAGAGGGAGTTCTCATGATCGTTCTCGCATCCATCCTCGCAATCGCTGCGCTGGCCGGCTTCTTCGTCGTCCGGAGCAAGGGGAAGACCACCGCCGCGAAGCGGTAGTCCACTACTCGGCCCCGCCCAATCGGGGCACAAGGGGCGGTCCGGGCTGGAGACGCTGCAGTCGCACAGCGGCGCGTGTCGCCAGGCCTGGGACGAAGGGCCAAAGTTCGTCGATGACGGTGCTGGTCGCGTGCAACAGCGCGGCCAGCACTGCTCGGCGCGGGCCGGGAGACAGCTTCCACGGCGTCGTCTCCTCCACGTATCGATTGGTGTCGGCGACGAGCCCGACGATTGCCCCGCACGCGCGTCGCAGATCGAGGACGTCGACCGCGTCGTCGACCGCACGGGAAGTTGCGCGGCACGACTGCAAGAGCGCCGAGGACTCGCGGCCCGGGACGGCTGCGGAGCAGCCCGCAGCGGTGGTGAGTCCGACCGTTTTCGCGGCGTCGCGGCCCGGGATCGCGCCGTTCACGCCGTCGGCGGCGGCCAGGGCGACCACCCGCTGCACGAGATTGCCGACGCCATGGGCGAGGTCGCGGTTCACCGTCTCGATGAGGCGCCGCTCCGAAAAGCTGGTCTCGCCGATCCGCGCGACGTCGCATGCGCACCACCACCGGACCGCGTCGGCGCCGTAGCGCTCGACCAACGCCGTCGGGTCGACCGCGTTGCCGAGCGACTTGCCGATCTTCCGGCCGCCGATCGTCACGTAGTCGTGCACGAGCAGCACGTCCGGAAGCGGCAATCCGGCCGCGAGCAGCAGCGCCGGCCAGATCACCGCGTGAAAGCGCAGGATGCCCTTGCCGATCACGTGGCGGCGTTCGGCGCCGTTCGTCCAGCCGTCGAGGCCCGGCGCGCTCACGTAGCTCGCCAGCGCGTCGAACCATACGTAGACGAGCTGCTCGGGATCACCGGGAACCGGGATGCCCCAGTCCCCCACGCGGCCGCGCGGGCGCGACACGCTGATGTCGCGGACGTCGCCGGCGAGGAAGCCGAGCACCTCGTTGCGCCGCGCCTCCGGCTCGATGCGCAACCGGCCGCTCGCGATCAGCGTCCGCAGCTGCCCCGCGTAGGCGGAGAGCCGGAAGAACCAGTTCTCCTCCTCGACGAGCTCGAGCGGGCGGTCATGTTCCGGGCACGGGTCGTCGCGGAACTCCTCGCACCCCGCGCAGTACGAGGCGTGGTACTCGGCGCGGTACAGATCACCGGCGCGCAAGCAGCGGCGCCAGAGCTCGGCAACGACCGGCGCGTGACGCGCGTCTGCGCTCGTGCGAATGAAATCGTCGTACGACACCTGCAATGCGTCGGCGAGGCTTCGGAACCGCCGCGCGTTCTCGGACACGAATGCCGCGACCGGAACGCCGGCGCGGGCCGCGGCCTGCACGTTCTTCACCGCATGCTCGTCGGTGCCTGTGAGGAACCGCACGGGACGCCCCCGGGCGCGGGCGTGCCGCGCCACGACATCGGCCTGCACGTATTCGAGCGCGTGCCCGAGGTGCGGAGCGGCGTTGACGAACGGCAGCGCCGTCGTGAGTAGGAGATCGTCCATTGGTCATCCTCCGACGCCAGGTGTCGGTGCACGACCATTGGACGGACGGACCCGGCACGCGGCAGGGTCCGAAAAGGCGCGTCAGGACCCCGTGGCGGGGTCCATCATTCGGGTGCGCGCCGTGTTCACGAGGGTGGACTGTACCGGCGGAGCGACGTCTTCCCGGTCGTATTTCCCTCAGTCGGCGGAGCGACGCATGCCCGCGCGTTCGCCCCGGGCGACGACCTTCTCGGCAACCTTGCGCGACGCCTCGTCGATCATCTCGTCGCCGAACATCACTGCGCCCTTGCGGTCGCCTTCGGTCGTCGCCTTCTCGTAGGCCTCGAGGATGTCCTTCGCGCGGTCGAAGCGCTCCTGGCTGATGCCGAAGACCTCGTTCAGGATCGTCACCTGGTCCGGATGCAACGCCCACTTGCCGTCGTAGCCGAGGATCTGGGTGCGCCGGCAGAACTCGCGGAACCCTTCAGGGTCGCGCACCTTCACATACGGCCCGTCGATCACCTGCAGCCCGTTGGCGCGGCCCGCCATCAGGATCTTCACGAACACGTAGTGGAAGTAGTCGCCCGGGTACTCGGGAATGTCGAGGCCGCCGGCCAACGACGGCATCTCCATCGAGGCGGACATGTCGACCGGCCCGAGGATGATCGTCTCCAAACGATCGGACGCCGCGCAGATCTCCTCGACGTTGATGATCCCGCGGGCGGTCTCGATCTGGGCCTCGATACCGACACGCGACTGGCGGCCCGTGACCTTCTCGATCTGGGTGAGGAGCATGTCGAGCGCCTGCACGTCGCCGGCGTTCTGCACCTTGGGCAGCATGAGCTCATCGAGTCGCTCGCCCGCGCCTTCCACGACTTCGATGACGTCGCGGTACGTCCACTCGGTGTCCCACGCGTTGACCCGGACGCACAGCACGGTGTCGCCCCAGTCGAGGTCGTTGATCGCCGTGACGACCTTGGCCCGGGCCGCCGGCTTCTCGAGCGGCGCGACCGCGTCCTCGAGGTCGAGGAACACCATGTCGGCTCCGAGGCCGGGCGCCTTGGCGAGCATCTTCTCGCTCGAGCCCGGCACCGACAGGCAGGAACGACGCGGCAGCGAACGTGAGCGCTCTGACATGTGGCCAGGCTAAATGCCACGGCGACAGGTGCTCCAACCCTGCGATGCTCGTGCCCGTGGAAGCCGAAGCGCTGGCCGAGGCGATCGGGGTCCTGGTCGTGTGCAAGCTCGCGCACGGCGAAGGAGCCGGGGCATACGAAGTCCGCCTGGCCGACGGGACGCCCGCGGTGCTGAAGGGCGACGCCGACGACGCGCTCGACTTCGGCCACTCGATCAGATTCACCGAAGCCCTGCGTGGCCGCGGATACCCCGTGCCGGCGAGCCTCGCGTCGGGTGAGGTCGACGGAACGGGATACGAGCTCACCCAGCGGATGCCCGGCGATCCCGTCGAGCAGATCACCGAGTCCCACGTACCCCAGCTCGTCGCCCTGGTCGAGAAGCAGCGCGACGTCGGTCTGCCGGGCCGCGCGCCGTGGATCGCCGACATGGTCGCGAGCCTGACCGACGGCTTCGTGGGTCACTGCGAGCTCGAGTGCATACGAGTCCACAATCCGGCGCTGCTCGACCGGCTCCAGGAGATCGCGAAGAGGTCGCGCGACCTGGAAGTCGCGAGCCGCGACGTCGTGCACTATGACTTCTCGCCGTACAACGTCCTCGCCGAAGGTGACCGCATCACCGGCGTCGTCGACTGGCAGGGCGCGACGAGCGGTGACGCCGCCTTCGATCTCGTCACCCTCGCGTACTACACGTATGACTTCGCGCTCCGCGACCGGCTCCTCGACGCGGCCCGGACCCTCACCTCTCCGCAAGCACTCCGCTTGTACGGCGCGCACATGGTGCTCCGGCAGGTCGACTGGTCACTTCGCCATCAGGACGACACGGCCGTGTGGTGGTCGACCGGGATGGGCGAAGCGCTCCTCGAGGCGCTCACCGAATAGCTCGCGCCCGGTCAGCGAGTCACGGCGCGGTCTGGGAGTTCGTGTGCGTGCGCGAGACCCTCGTGGAGCTGGACACGTGCGTCGAGTGCTCGACCTGTCCCGATGTCACCTTTTGGACCGTGCTGTTCGAGACATTGACCGAGCGGTTGCTGTTCACGTGCTTGTTCGCGCTCGTGACCGAGACGCTGTTTGCGTTCATCTGCGTGTTCTTGTTCGTATTCGCCGGCGCCACACCCTGCACGTTCGACACCACATGAGTCTCGTTCGACATCGAGGGTGCCTGCGCGGCGTGTGCGACGGGCGCACCCGCGTACGTCCGGAGTGGCGGGGCCACCGGAACGGCGGGATCCTTTGCGACCTTGTGCGTGACGGTCTTGTGCGCCACGGTCGTTTGCCTCATGGCCTTCAGCGCGTCGAGCTCGAACGCGTCGGGATGTGACGCGACGCCGGGCACGTCCGGGAGCTGGAGCACAGGCGCGTGACCAGGCGCTGACGCGCTCGTACCGACATGGGGAGCAACGAGCGCGACGAGCGCGACAAGCCCGACCGTTGCGCCACCCCCCACGAGGCTCCGCAGCCGTGGCAAGCGCGTACGCTCCGCGAAAACGGGCGACGTCTCCGCTACGACGTCCGTCATTTCAACCTCCAACTTCGCCCCACATTTTTCGGAATCCTACACGCACGCATTTCGCTTGCGCGTCGGCATCTTCAATATGTCACTGGGTAGTTTTGGACATGACCAATCTCGACCAGATCGCCGACGGTGTATTCGCGTGGTTGCAACCCGGCGGCGAGTCGGGCGTGAGCAACGCCGGCGTGATCGCCGATGACGACGGGCTCACGATCGTCGACACGCTGATGGTGCGATCGCAATGGGAACCGTTCGCGGCTGCAGTCGCGAAGCTCGGTCAACCGATCAGGAGATTGCTCCTCACGCACGCGCACGTCGACCATGTCGGCGGCACAACAGCGTTCCCGAACGCGGCCGTCTTCGGCTCACCACAAACGAGCGATCTCCTCGACGGCGAGATGCCCCTCGGTGCGTACAAGGCGTTCATGCCCGCGTTCGACGCCGAGTTCGACGACCTCGCCGAGATCGGCACGCGTCCGGTCACACACCTCGTCACCGACGCGGCCCAGCTGACGCCGCGCATCGAGGTGCTGCCGGCGACCGGCCACACGGCCGGCGACCTCATGGCACTCGTCGCAGACGTCGACGTGCTGTTCGCGGGCGACCTGTGCTTTTTCGGCGTCACCCCGCTCGCCTTCCAGGGAGATCCCAAGATGTGGGCCGACGTGCTCGACGCAGTGGCCGAGCTCGCCGACGTGATCGTGCCCGGACACGGCCCGGTCGGTGGCGAGGCAGAGGTGCGTGAGCTGCAGCAGTACCTGCGGCACTGCGTGTCGGGTGAGATTCCACCGGGTCCGTGGGACGCGTGGCCCGAGCGCGACCCGCGCGACGCGATCAATATTCAGCGGGCGCGGCTCCTGGCCCAGGGTCGGGACGAGATTCCGCCTGCAATGATGCGCGCCCTCGGCGCCTGAGCTGGGAAAACCAGCCGTCCTCGGCGCGTTCGTGCGCGAGATGCGCCGCACGCGCCTGCATGATGTCGGACTGCGTGATGATGCCGAGGTGCCGCCCGTCGCCGTCGGCGACGGCGAGCTCGTCGACGTGCTCCTCCACCATTCGGACGAGCGCGTCGAGCAGCGACGCCTCCGGTGCCACCGACGGCCGGCCCGCCGCGGACAATTGCTCGACCTTGGTCATCACATCGGCCACCCGCGTCGCGGACAACACGTCGGGCATGAACTCGCGCGGCACATGGAGCCCGCGCCGCGCGAGCTTCTCGGTCATCAGGTGGTGCTCGAGCAACGCCCCTGACACCAGGTCGGCGAGCACGACCGCGCCGATGAGCGGGAGGATCGCCTGGTAGTCACGGGTCAGCTCGAACGCGAACACGATCGAGGTGAACGTCGCGCGCGTCGACGCTCCGAACGTCGCGGCCATCGCCACCACGATGATCGCGGCCGGTGCGACGCTGACGCCCGGCGCGACGCGGTGCACGGCGACCTCGAAGAGCCCGCCGAACGTCGCGCCGACCAGGAGGATCGGCGCGAGCGTGCCGCCGGAGGTGCCGGAGCCGAGCGCGAACCACCAGGCGACCAACTTGCCGACCAGGAGCGCGGCGAGCGTCCCGGCCGCGAGACGGGACGCGAGCGTGTCGGTGATCGCGTCGTACCCCACGCCGAGCGCTCGCGGCACCGCGAGCCCGACGAGTGCGAACAGCGCACCGCCGATGATCGGGTGCCAGAACTCGCGGACCGGGAGCCGGCGATAGCCCGCTTCGACCACGAACAACCCCTTGCACACCACGGCCGCGAGCAATCCGCACAGCACGCCCAACAACGCGAAGATCGGGAGCTCGCCGAGCCCGCTGAAGCCGTGGGCCGGGACCGCGAACAGCGGCCCGCTGCCGGCGTACCAGGCGTGGACACCGGCCGCGACGCTCGCCGCGACCGCGAGCGGGACAAAGGCGCGCGGCGAGAACTCGAAGAGCAACAGCTCGATCGCGAGCACCACGGCGGCCAGCGGCGCGCCGAATGTCGCGGCCATCCCCGCCGCCGCGCCCGAGGCCAGCAGGATCTTGCGCTCCGCCGCGGACATCCGGAGCGCTTGCCCGACCAGCGACCCGAGCGCGCCGCCGGTGACGATGATCGGCCCCTCGGCGCCGAAGGGCCCGCCGGTCCCGATCGCGACCGCGGCCGACAACGGCTTGGCGAGCGCGGCGCGCGGCGAGATGCGGCTGCGGCGCACGAGCACGGCCTCCATTGCCTCCGGGATCCCGTGGCCCCGGATGACCGGCGCCCACAGGGCGAGCAACGAGACGACAAGACCGCCGGCCATCGCGGTCGGCACGATCCACCAGTCGGGTTGATAGTGCGCGAGCGACGGCAGCTGCCACCCGACCCGGTGCATCAGCGCCACGTTCGACAGCAACGCGATGAGGCGGAGCAGGACCCACGATGCGCCACCCCCCGCGAGCCCGAGCAGCAGCGCGAGCGCCGACAGGTATGCCAGGCGGCCCGGCGACGAATTCATATCGTACTACGATATACCCGTGGCCGACGGCGCCCATGAGCTGCGCGACGAGGACTACGAGCGACTGCTCGAGTTCCGTACCGGCCTTCGACGTTTCCAGCGATGGAGCGAGGCGCAATCGACGCGTATCGGGATCACACCCGCGCACCATCAGCTGCTCCTCGCGATTCGCGGCCATCCCGAACCGGAGGGGCCCACGATCACCGACCTCGCCGAGAGCTTGCTGCTGCGGCACCACAGCGCGGTCGGGCTCGTCGACCGCGCGGTGGTGGCCGGGCTCGTCGAACGACACGCCGACCCCGCCGACCACCGCGTCGTCCGATTGCGGCTGACCACGCTCGGGTCGCGTCGCCTCCGCCAGCTCAGCCGGCTGCACCTCGAGGAGCTGCGCCGGCTCGCGCCGCGCATGCGATCGCTGTGGGCCGACCTCGACACATCATCGATTGCGCCCGGGGGGTAGAAGAGACGTATGCCGTTCTGGGGTCAAGGGGACCCGCCGCCCCCGTTCTGGGGACACGAGCCTGTCCCGAAGATCGATGCCGACACCGCCGCCCACGCCGTCGAGAAGGGCGCGCTGCTCATCGACCTCGGCGCTCCCGAAGATTGGCTCGTCGCGCACATGCCCGACGCGTTGCTGGTCGAGCCCGAGCTGTTGGACATGGAGCTCGAGCGGATCGCCAAGGAACGGCCGATCGTCGTCGCCGGACGAGACCAGGGCATCGCCGAGGAGATCGTCTCGTCGATGCGCGAGAAGGGCTACGACGCCGCGGTCCTCGGTGGTGGCGTCGTTGCGTGGCGCGCGTCGGGTCGCGACCTCGTACGCGCCGACGGGAGACCCGCCCGCTAGCTCTTCGTCAAGCGGTCGCGGAGGAACGCCACCGTCTTCGTCCAAGCGTCGGCAGCCGCGCCTTCGTCGTGGGTGCCGAGCGCGTTCTCCTCGTTCGCGAACGCGTGGCCCGTGCCCGGATGCATCTCGCACACGACATCCTTGCCCATGCCCCGCAACTGCGCTTCGAGCTCCTTGACCGGCCCGGGCGGAAAGAAGTCGTCGTTTCCGGCGTAGTGGCCGTGCACGGGTGCGGTGAGATTCGACCAATCGGGGGCGTCCTCGCCGAGCGGCGCGCCGTAGAAGGGTGCGACCGCGCCGATCTTGTCGCCCTGCTGGGCCGCGACGATCAGCGCGAGCATCCCGCCCATGCAGAAGCCGACGACGCCGACTTTGTCACCTTGCACTGCGTCATGGGCGCGAAGGAAGTCGACCGCGCCGCCCATGTCGCGCGCGGCCCGGTCGGCGGGGAGCGTGGACATGAGCCGGCCGGCCTTGTCCATCTCGGTGTGCTCCGCGATCTCTCCGCGAAAGAGATCGGGTGCGAGCGCGACGAACCCCTCGTCGGCAAGCCGATCGCACACCCGCTTGATCTGCGGGACGAGGCCCCACCATTCCTGCAGCACGAGCACGCCCGGCCCGGTACCCGTCGCGGGTACGGCGAGATACCCCTGCGCGGTGTCGCCATTGCTTGCAAAGCTGACCATCTCTGCCATGAGCGAAGAGAGTAAGCGGGGGCCCGGGTGCGCGCTAGGTTTCGGAGAGGTTGCACGAGGCCGTGAGCGCAGCGAAGCGAAGCAAACTGGCGGAGCGGTGAGCGACCGCGAGGCGGGTATCCCGCCGAGCAGCGAACGCGACCAGGAAAGCGAGCGCGACCCGGAGATATGGCGCAGAACCCGAATCCGCAGCTGGCGATCACGAGCTACACGGGGATCACGCGCACGCTCGACGACTGGGCGACGGTGTTCAACCTTGCGATCGTCGTGCTGCCCGACCGGCCCGAGGGCTCGCAGTTCGTTCCGGTGATCGAACGAATCTTCGCGACGTTCGGCGACAGTGATGTGCGCACGATCGTCTGCGTGCCGAGCACACCTCCAATCACCAAACGCATCATCGGCAACGTGGTGAACGAGTGGCTCGTGTGGTGCGACGCCGACCGCGCCCTGGTCACGAGCCTCGGCCTCGAACGGCTTCCGGCGTTCGTGCACTTGCGTCAGGACACGACGCTCGTCACCGCCGCGCAGGGTTGGAGCCCGACCGAGTGGCAGCGCGTCGCCGATGAGATCGCGAAGGATCAGCACTGGACGTCACCCGTCGTGGCGGCTCGCGGCGATCCCGCGCCGACACCGGGTTGGCCGCTGGCCAGCTGACGATCTGCCCGTTTCGACCGTTTCGTCCCCTGCTGACCTGGGGAAACGCGCCGGATGTGACAGGTGGGGCGAGGGTGGGTCTAACCTCTCCGGATGCCCCGGCGGAGAGATGGATCCCCCCGCGGCGTCGCGCCCCGTGGCCGACGCCCGGTCACTCTTGGCCTGGCCCTCGCTCTCGCGGTGTCGACAAGCATCGCGTTCGCGGCGCCCGCGCACGCATCACCGCAGGACGACCTCGCGGCCAAAAAAGAGCGTGCCGCAAGGCTCGAGACAAAGATCGACGCCGACCATCGTAGGTCGGAAATGCTCAACGAGCAGTACCTCCAGGCGCAGACGGCCGTCGCGGAAACACAGAAGAAGATTGCCGACGCCGAAGCCGGTATCGCACGCGCCGAAGCCGACACGAAGGAGTCGCGCCTGCGGCTCAGTGGCAGGGCCGCGACGCTCTACATGGGCGCCGGCAACTCCGACCCGTTCTCGATCGACGCGACCGACGTGCGCGAGCTCGGCAGCCGTGCGAAGTACGGCGAAGCCGCCGCGGACGAAGACCAGCGACTCCTCGACAAGCTTCATGTCGCGGAAGAGACGCTCGGCATCCAGCGCAAGACGTTCCTGAAGGTCCAGGACGAGGCTCGGTCCCAGCAGAGAGCTGCGGACAAAGCGCTGAACGAAGTGAAGCAGGCCGTCCAGGTCGAGCAGAACGAGCTCGCCTCGGTCAAGGGCGACATCGGTCAGCTCGTCGACCAGATCGCGGCGGAGAAGCAGCGCGCCGACGACGCGCGAGCGCGCGCCGAGTTCCAGGCCGTGCAGGCACGCGCCCAAGCCGAAGCCGCTGCCGCCCGCGCCAACGCGGGGAGCGGAGGAGGTTCGCCGAGCATCGGCGGACAGCCGTTCGATGTGCCGGCACCGGGCGCGGGAGCCACCGCCGCCGTCGCGTACGCGTGGGCACAGGTCGGCAAGCCATACCGATATGCGGGCGTGGGTCCCGACGCGTACGACTGCTCGGGCCTGACAATGATGGCCTGGGCGCAAGGCGGCGTGTCGATGCCTCATGGTTCGATCGCCCAGGGCGCGATGTTCCCGCGCGTGCCGGACTCCGACCTGAAACCCGGTGACCTGGCGATCTACTACCCCGACCACGGTCACGTCGGGATGTACGTCGGCAACGGCATGACGATCTCCGCGACGCACACCGGCGACTTCGTCCGGCTGCAACCCGTGTTCCGAGAGGGCTATCAGTACTCCGTACGGCCGGGTTGACGCCCGTTTCGCCCCAAGCGCGGCCCGATCACACCGACGCGATCCGGCTGACCGCGTTCTCGCACGGCGCGGGCTGTGCCTGCAAGCTCTCGCCCGCCGACCTGCGCACGGTGCTGGGCCTGGTCCGAGGCTTCGAGCCCGCGGGCGATCCCGATCTCCTGGTGGGGTTCGACACCGCCGACGACGCGGCCGTCTATCGACTACGAGACGATCTCGCGATCGTGGTGACCACGGACTTCTTCACCCCGATCGTCGACGACCCCTACGACTGGGGGCGGATCGCAGCGACGAACGCGTTGTCGGACGTCTATGCGATGGGCGGCACACCGTTGCTCGCATTGAACCTCGTGGCTTGGCCGCGCGAGAGCCTGCCGTTCGAGCTGCTCGCCCGGGTGCTCGACGGGGGCGCGGCCGTGGCCCGAGCGGCCGGCTGCCTCGTCGCCGGCGGACACTCGATCGACGACGCCGAGCCCAAGTACGGCATGGCGGTGGTCGGCACCGTCCATCCCGACGCGGTGCTCACCAATGCCGGCGCCCGTCCAGGCGACGCGATCATCCTCACGAAACCGATCGGCCTCGGGGTGATCTCGACCGCGGTGAAACGGCACGCGGCGACGCCCGAGCTGCTCGCCGGCGCGATCGAGGTGATGACCACATTGAACGCCGCGGCGCGCGATGCGGCAGTGGAGGTGGGCGTACAGGCGGCCACCGACGTGACGGGCTTCGGCCTGCTCGGACATCTGCGCGAGATGTGCGCCGCGTCCGGAACGGGGGCGATCGTCGACGCGGCTGCCGTGCCGGTGATCGCCGGCGTCCGGGACCTGCTCACCGACGGCATGGTGGCCGGCGGCACCCAGCGCAACCTCGCGTTCGTTGCACCGGACGTCGACTTCGGCGATCTGCCGGATGCGGAGCGGCTGTTGCTCGCCGATGCCCAGACCTCGGGCGGCCTGTTGTTGTCGGTCGCGTCCGACCGCGCCCAACAGTTGGTTGACGCCTGCGCGACCCACGGCGTCATGATCGCGGCGATGATCGGTGAGATGACCGAGCGGAACGCGGGACGTATCACGATACGGAGGTAGGACATGTCCGAGGCCAAGCAGAAGTGGGACGAGGTCGGAGACCGGTTCGGCGAGATCGGCAAGCGCTTCAAGGAGCGCTACGACGCCAGCGCCGCGTTCGGGGCGGATCAGCAGGAGAAGATGAATGACGCGTTGCGCAAGATGGCGGACGCGCTCGATGCCGGTTTTACCGCGATCGGCGACTCGCTGCGCGACCCGGGGATCCGCGACGACCTGAAGCACGCGGGCACGTCCATCGGCGACGCCCTGAGCACGACGTTCAACGAGGTCGCCGACGAGATCAAGAGCAAGGTGCGCAAGAAGTAGCGCCGGGGCGCCTCCCGCCGGGTTACGGGATGACGAGCATGCCGAGCTCGGCTTCGAGCTGCTGGCGGGGCTTGGCGCCGAGGGCCGCCCGCTCGAGGCGGCCGCTGCGGAACAGTCCGATCATCGGGATGCTCTGGACGTCGTACTGCTGGGCGATCTGCGGTTCCTCGTCGATGTTCACCTTCATGACCTTGTAGGAGCCTTTCCGCATCGCCGCGATCGTCTCGACAACCGGCGACACCTGCCGGCACGGTCCGCACCACGGCGCCCAGAAGTCGACGATGACCGGAACGTCGCTCTGCAGCACTTCCGCATCCCACCGGGCGGTCGTGACCGACGGGACGAGCTCGACCGGATCCTCGGGTACTGGCTCGTCGGGCTTGTCTCCCGCGAGCACGCTCGTGATCCAGTCGCGTGCGTCGCGCAGCTCCTCGATGGCGACCTGGTGCTCCATCGGATACTCGCGGTACACGGTCGGCACGCCAGCAGTGCGGAGGGCGCGAGCGAGGTCGCGTGACCGTTGCACCGGGATCAGCGGGTCGTGCGTGCCGTGGGCGAGGAATACCGGCACCGTTCGCGCCTCGTCGGCCACCTCGGCCGCCGGCAGTGCCGGACTCATCGCGAGCACACCGGCCGGCCGGACCCGATCGCAGGGCGGGAACAGCCCGAGCGCGGCCGCGAGACCGGCCCCCTGAGAGAAGCCCGCGACGAGCGCCTGGGCGCGGTCGAAGCCGAGCTCCTCGCATTGGTCGTCGACGAGCGCGTCCAGCGCGGCGAGTGCATCCGCAAAGCCCGGGCCGGCTCCTTCGCCGAACTCATACCACGCGAATCCGGGCGTGCCCGGCGCCGCGACCGGACCGCGCGGCAGCACGGCCGCGAAGGTGCCATCGGGATCGAGGTACGGCAGCAGGCCGCCGAGATCTCGCTCGTCGGCACCGTAGCCGTGCACGAGGAGAAGCAGACGCTGCGCGTCGGACCCCTTGATGACGTTGGTGACGAGCGCCATCGCCGCAGACTAGGTGCGGGCGCGCGCGGCGGGACGATCGCGGCGCCGCAGGGAGTGGGTGGAGACCTCGGGCGCGAGCGTGTGGGCCGCGGCGACGAGCGCGAGGTGCGTGAATGCCTGCGGGAAGTTTCCGAGGAGGCGCCGTTCGCCCGGGTCGTACTCCTCGGCGTAGAGGCCGAGATCGGTCGCGACGCCGAGCAGCTGCTCGAACAGCTTCCGGGCCTCGTCGCGCCGGCCGGCGAGCGCGAGCGCTTCGACCATCCAGAAGCTGCAGGGCAGGAACACGCCTTCCGGCTCGCCGATGCCGTCGACCGAAGGGTCCGTCGGGTCGTAGCGCATCACGAAGCCGTCGCGGGTGAGGTCGGCGAGAATCGCGTCGATCGTCGACACCACCCGGGGATCATCCCCGGGAAGGAATCCCACGATCGGGATCATGAGCAACGACGCGTCGAGCGCTTCGGCCTCGTAGGACTGGACGAAGTGGCCGAGCCCCTCGTTGTAGCCACGCGCGCAGACCTCCGCATGCACCTCGTCGCGGATCTTCTGCCATCGATCGACCGGGGCCTTGTAACCCGTGAGCAACGCCATCTGCACCGCGCGGTCGAATGCAACCCAGCACATCACCTTCGAGTGCGTGAAGTGCCGGCGTGGCCCGCGTACCTCCCAGAGGCCCTCGTCGGGCTCGTGCCACCGTTCCTCGAGCGTCTCCAACAAGAGGACCACGAGCGACCAGGTATCCGGTCCGACCTCGATTCCCGCCCGCGTCGATTGCCAGAGCACGTCGGTCAGCTCGCCGTACACGTCCAGCTGCAGCTGCGAATGCGCGCCGTTCCCGGTCCGCACGGGCGCGGAGCGCGCATAACCGGGCAGCCAGTCGAGCTCGAGCTCGGTGAGCCGGCGTTCGCCCGCGACGCCATACATGATCTGCATGCCGTTGGGGTCGCCGGCGAGCGCGCGCAACAGCCACTCGCGCCAGCGCGTCGCCTCTTGGTGATACGCACCGATGAACAAGGCTTCGAGCGTCAGCGTCGCGTCGCGCACCCAGCAATACCGGTAGTCCCAGTTTCGCGACCCGCCGAGTCGCTCGGGCAATGAAGTCGTGGGCGCGGCGACGATCCCGCCGGTCGACTCGAAGGTCAGCGCCTCGAGCGTGAGGAGCGAGCGGATCACGGGCCGGCACCAATCGCCCTCGTTGTACGTGCAGCGCGCGGACCAGCGCGCCCAACCGCGCGCGGTTCGTTCGATGAGTGCAGCCGCGTCGGACTCGACCGGTTGCGGATCGTGCGACGGGAACCATCCCAGCACGAACGGCACCCGCTCTCCCGCTCGCACCGTGAACGCGGCAGTCGACGTGTGGTCGCGTCCGTGCAGTCGCACCGGCGAACGTAGCTCGAGGCCGTCGGGACCGGCGATCGCACGCCACGCGCCGTCGACCCGTCGCACCCACGGCACGACGTTTCCGTAGTCGAAGCGGACGATCAACTCGACGCCCATGTCGACGCTGCCCTCGAGGCCTTCCACGAGACGGACGAGGGTCGGCCGATCGGGACCGAACGCGAGACAGTCGACGACACGCACACGACCACTGTCCGTCGCGTGCTCGGTCTCGAGCACCATCGTGCCCTCGCGGTATCGGCGGGACGTGCGCGTCTCGGCGTCCGGCGTGATGAGGAAACGCCCGTGGGCGCGCGTGCCGAGCAAGGCCGCAAGACACGCACCGTCGTCGAATCGCGGGACGCACCACCAGTCGACGGATCCGTCGCGCGAGACGAGCGCGGCCGTGCGACGGTCACCGAGGAGCGCGTAGTCCTCGAGCGGCGTCGACCCGTCGGCGGAGCCGTCGATCACGTCCGAACGCTACCCGGCGGACGACTAGCGTCATGTGCCGATGACTACGCAACTGATCGGCGTCGACGTCGGCGGCAGCGGCATCAAAGCGGCGTCGGTCGATGTGACGACGGGCGTCGCGTCGGGCCGCATCCGTCTCGAGACGCCCCAACCTGCGACCCCCGATGCGGTCGTCGCGACGATCGCCGAGCTCGTCGTGAAGTTTCCCGGTGACGGCCCGGTCGGTTGCACGCTTCCCGCGGTGGTGCAGCACGGCATCGTGCAATCGGCCGCGCACATTGATCCGTCGTGGATCGGCACGCACGCGGTCACGATGCTCTCGCGGGCGATCGATCGCCCGTGTGTCGTGCTCAACGACGCCGACGCCGCCGGTGTCGCCGAAGCGCGTTACGGCGCGGCGCGCGGGCACGGCGGGCTCGTGGTGATGGTGACGATCGGTACCGGCGTCGGAACGGCGTTGCTCAACGACGGCGTGCTCGTTCCCAACTCGGAGCTCGGGCACATCGTGGTCAACCGCCACGTCGCCGACGACTGGACATCGGACGCCGCGCGTGCGGCGGGGAATCTCACGTGGAAGCGGTGGACGCGACGACTCGATCGCTACCTCACACACCTGCACGATGTGCTGTGGCCCGACCTCATCGTGATCGGCGGCGGCATCGTGAAGCATGCCGACCGGTTCCTCGGCCGCATCGATCCCGGCTGCGAGGTGCGGATCGCCGAGCTCGGGAACCTTGCGGGGATCGTCGGGGCCGCCGCGCTCGCCGAAGCCCAGGTCCCGGTGGGAACGACCGACAGGGAGTGACATGCAGCTCGGAATGATCGGCCTCGGTCGCATGGGCGCGAACCTCGTGCGCCGGTGCATGCAGTCCGGGCACGAATGCGTCGTCTACGACCACAACCCCGCGTCGGTCGATGCCCTGGTACGCGACGGCGCCGTCGGCGCGACGACGTTGGAGGACCTCGTCGCCAAGCTCACGCCGCCGCGCGCGGTGTGGCTCATGGTGCCGGCCGGCGTCACGACCGCGGTGCTCTCGGACCTCACCGCGCACCTCGCGGCGGGCGACACCGTGATCGACGGCGGCAACACCCACTACGCCGACGACATCGCGCGCTCGGAGCAACTCCTGGGCCAACGCATCGACTACGTGGATTGCGGGACGAGCGGCGGGATATTCGGTCTCGATCGTGGATTCTGCCTGATGATCGGTGGACCGGAGCACGTGGTCGCGCGTCTGGATCCGATCTTTCGGGCGCTCGCGCCGGGCATCGACGCCGCGCCGCGCACGCCGGGTCGCGACGGCGATCCCGACCCCGAGGAGCTCGGCTACCTCCATTGCGGACCCGCGGGCGCCGGTCACTTCGTGAAGATGGTGCACAACGGCATCGAGTACGCCCTCATGGCGTCGTACGCCGAAGGCCTGAACATCCTCCATCACGCCAACGTCGGCACCGAGCTGCGCCCCGCGGACGCGGAGACCGCGCCGCTCACCGATCCGTCCCGCTATCGGTACGACATCGACGTGGCGAAGGTCACCGAGGTGTGGCGGCGCGGCAGCGTCGTCGCGTCCTGGCTCCTCGACCTCACTGCGGCCGCATTGCAACAGTCACCGACGCTCGAGGGTTTCAGCGGGCGCGTGAGCGACTCCGGCGAAGGGCGATGGACGATCGCCGCCGCGATCGACGAGGGGGTGCCCGCGCCGGTGATGGCGACTGCGCTGTTCGACCGCTTCATCTCCCAAGGCACCGCCGACTTCTCGAACAAGCTGCTTGCTGCGATGCGCAAGCAGTTCGGCGGCCACGAAGAGAAGAAGATCGCCGGCCTCTAACGAGCCATCCTGGCGGCGAGCCCCTCGGCGATCGCGACCGTGGTGAGGTGGGTGTTCGCCTTCGGGAGGTCGGGCATCACCGACGCGTCGCAGACGCGCAGGTGCTCGTAGCCGAGCACGCGGCAATCGGTGTCGACGACCGCAGCCGGATCGCCCGGCGAACCCATACGGCACGTCCCGACTGCGTGCACATAGTCGTTCACGGTCGCGCCGAGCCAGGCATCGATCGCGTCGTCCGAGTCGAGCTCGTCGATCGGCGTCGTGAGCGCGAGCACACGATCGCTGATGGCTTGGACCGCGGGATGCCGCACGATGTCGATCATGCGGTGCACGCAATCCCGCAGCCGCACGAGGTCGCGGTCGTCGGTCAACATGCGGAACTCGACGACGGGGTCGTCGTTCGGATCGTCGGAACGAAGTCGGACCTCACCGGAGGAGAAGACACGCATCACCGCACCGAGCAGCCGGCCGCCGGCGAGGTCTTCGTCGGTCGGCCCGGTCGTGTCGAACCACACGATCTGCATGTCGTTGGGACCGGCGTCGGCGAGTCCGGACGTGTAGCGAAGCAACGAGCTAAGCACGGGTGCGCCGGGAGAGCTCATGCGCCCAGCTTGGCGAAGCGACACCTCGAAGCCGGACGTTGCCGCGTGGTCCTTCAGGTTCTTCCCAACCGGCAATCCGTCCCCGGTCCCGATGCCCGATCGCAACAACAGCGCCGGTGAGTGGATCGCGCCCGCGCTGACAATTACCTCGCGCGCTTCGATTTCTTCGCCGTGTACCAACCGCACGCCCGTCGCGCGTCTCCCGTCGAGCGCGACACGTTCGACGAGCGCTTCCCCGCGCACCGTGAGGTTGGGTCGGGCACGGGCGGGTTCGAGGTACGCGTCGTTCGTCGAGACACGGTGACCGTCGCGCAGCGTCAGCGCGACGCGGCTGACACCCGTGGCGTCCACGGCGTGGTAGTCGTCGCACGACGGAGAGCTGAGATCGGCGATCGCAGTGCGCAATACGGCGTCGAACGGCGGCAACGCGTCGAGCGGCAGGCGGCAGAGCGGGATCGGGCCACCCTTGCCGTGCAGACCATCACCGCCGTAGTCGACGTCGTCTTCGACGCGCAGGAACGCGTCGAGCATCTCCGGCCAGCCCCAACCCGCGCAGCCCAGCTCGTTCGCCCAGCGCTCGTAGTCGTCGACAGTGCCGCGGATCGCACACATGGCATTGACCGACGACGAACCGCCCGCGCCGCGCCCGCGCACGTAGATCGCTTCCGCCTGTGCGGCCGCGCGCGTTGCCGTGAGGTTCGGCCAGATGCGACCCGGCTCCATGAACGCATGGAAGAGGTTCGGCGACCGCACACCCGCGGGTGTGCCCGAAGAGGTGTGATCGGGTCCTGCTTCGAGCAGCAGCACCGACCGATCCGGGTCCTCCGACAGCCGTCCGGCGAGCGCGGCACCGGCCGAGCCGGCGCCGATGATCACCACGTCGTAGCCGGCCGTCAACGTGGCTCCTCCCGCACGGCTCCCGTGTCAGATCGTCGGCGGCACCAGGGGACGCCAGTAGTGGCCGGGATCCAAGAAGCGGTGCTGCCCGGGTGGACCGTCGCTGCCGGCAACGTACTCCTCGGGTGCACCGTTCTTCCACGCTTGCAGAATCGGATCGACGATGCGCCACGACCACTCGACTTCGTCGAAGCGAAGGAACGGCGTGTGGTCGCCCTGGAGCACGTCGAGCAACAGACTCTCGTACGCGGTCGCCTCGGAGTCGTCGGGTGCCGCATATTCGGCACGGAGCACCGACTCGCGCGCTTCGAGCTCGAGCCCGGGCTGCTTGGTGCGCACCACGAGCTCGGTGCACTCCGCGGGACTCATGCGGAAGACGAGCCAGTTCGGCTCGGCGTGCTCGAGCGGGGTGTGACGGAACAGGCGCGTCGGTGGTTCCCGGAACCGGTAGACGGCTTCGTGCGCCTTGGCCGCGAGCCGCTTGCCCGATCGCAGGAGCACCGGGATGCCCTCCCACCGCCAGGTGTCGACGTGCAGACGGACGGCCGCGAACGTGTCGGTACGCGAATGGGGATCAACCCCCGGCTCCTGCCGGTAGCCGACGACCGGCGCGCCGTCCACCAGCCCCGCGCTGTACTGCCCGCGAACGGCGTCGTTCTCCGGGTTGATGTGCTTCACCGCTTTGAGCACCTCGACCTTGTGGTCGCGCAACATCTCGGAGTCCCACATGGAGGGTGGCTCGAGCGTGAGGAACGTGAGCATCTGGATGAGGTGGTTCTGGATCATGTCGCGCAACGCACCGATACCGTCGTAGTAGCGCGAGCGCCCCTCCACCCCGAGGGTCTCGGCGACCGTGATCTGGATCTCGTCGACATGGCCCGACTTCAACACCGGTTCGATGAAGCGGTTCGCGAAGCGGAACACCACGATGTTCTGCACGGTCTCCTTGCCGAGGAAGTGATCGATGCGGAAGATCTGATCCTCGTGCCAGTACTTGTGGAGCTTCTCGTTGAGCAGGAGCGCGCTCTCCAGATCCTCACCGAAAGGCTTCTCGATGACGAGCCGGCGCCAGCCTTTGGTCTCGTCCGCGAGCCCGGCCTCGGCGATCGTCTCGGCCGCGTCGGCGAACACGCCCGGCGGCAACGCGAGGTAGAAGATCGCGGGGCCGTCCAGCACCCCGCAGAGAGTGCGCATCGACTCAACCGAGATGTCGCCGCCGTGGAACTCGATCCGATCGACGAAGCGCTCGAGATACTTGTCGTCGATGTCCACGTCGGTCATCTGGATGTTCGAGCGCAGGTGCTCGTGGAATTCGTCGGTCGACCAGTCCTGCCGCGCGTACCCGATGACCTTCAGATCCTCGAGTCGCTCCCGGTATTCGAGCCGTAGCAGCGCGGGAAACAGCAAGCGGGCCGCGAGATCGCCGGATGCGCCGATCACGACGAGTGTGGTGGGGTTGCTCACGAGCGCCAGGCTATGGCCACTCCGGCGCGCGCCGCGACCGCGACGTGCTCAGTGCCTCATGTGACGCGACAGGTCGCCGAACAGCTTCGGGTCGAAGACGCGTTCGGTGAACTTCCAGGCACCGCCGGCCCGTGCGAAACGGTCTCGGTACTCACCGGCGAGGATCGGATGCAGGCCCTGGCCGGTGACCTGCAAGACGGTGAAGTAGGTCCGGGCGGTCGCCGTGTCGCCCGCGACATCGACGCTGACGTTGGTGAGCTGATGCAACGTCCGCGGCGTGTGATCGTCGTACAGGATCACCGGGTCGTAGAGCGTGCGGACCTCGGAGGCGCCGCGGCGGACACGGTCGTCACGCGTCGAGCGCACCTCTGCGTCCGCGAAGAGTGCGGCAACGCCGTCGAGATCACCGTTGTCGAGCCGGCGCGCGTACTCGTGGAGGAGCGCCGTGATCGCGTGTACGTCGTCCACGCGTCACCCCAGCTGCGTGGGCATCCGCGAATAACCGCGGACGTTGCCGGAGTGCACCCGCTCCAGCCTCGAGCCGTCGATCTCGTACCTCGGGTACCGGGCGAGGAACTCTTCCAGGCTGATCCGCATCTCGAGGCGAGCCAACGCGGCCCCGAGGCACACGTGGATCCCGTGGCCGAATCCGAGGTGATGCGTGGGCCACGGGCGGTCGATGTCGAACACGTCCGGGGCCCGCCACACGCGCTCGTCACGATTGCCGGACCCGAGGAGCAGGAGCACTTTGTCGCCGGCGGGCATGCGCGCGCCATGAAGCTCCACCGGCTGTGTCAACGTGCGCGCCATCACCTGCGTCGAACCTTCGTAGCGCAACGTCTCCTCTACCGCGTCCGGGATACGGCTTTGGTCGCCGACGACCTTCTGGCGTTCACCGGGGAAACGCTGCAGCGCGAGCAGGCAGTTGCCGAGCAGCTTGGTCGTGGTCTCGTTCCCGGCGATGATCAGCAGGAAGCAGAAGCCGACCACCTGCTCGTCGCTCAGCCGCTCACCGTCGGAGTCGGCCGCGATGAGCGCGGCGGTGAAGTCGTCACCACCTGGGTGGGCGCGCCGATCCGTCACGAACGCGCTGAAGTACCGGTAGAGATGCGTCGCCGCCTCGACGCCCTCGGGGGTCACGTCGGGCCTGCCTTCCTCGCGGTGCAGCAACGCGTCGCTCCACTTCCGGAGCTGTTGCTGGTCGCCATCGGGAACGCCGAGGAGTTTCGCGATGACGTCCATCGGCAAGAGCGCGGCGTAGTCCCCGATGAGGTCGATCTCCGCCCGATCGCCGAGTGCACCGAGATAGGTCGTCGAGAGCGCGCGGACCGGCTGTTCGAGCTCGGTGATGCGCCGGGGCGTGAACGCGCGGCTCACCAAGCGACGCAGCCGCGTCTGTTCGGGCGGGTCGGTCGTCAGCAGCATCGGGAGCGGGTTGCCGCTCTCCAGCGTGATCCCGTAGCGACTGCAGTACGTGTCGGGATCGTGCAACGCGGCCACCACGTCCGCGTAGCGGGAGAGCGCCCAGAACCCGAGCGCTTCGTCGTGGTAGCAGGGCGCGTCGTCGCGCAGCTGCTTGTACACCGGGAACGGGTCGTCGTGGAACTCGTACGCGTACGGGTTGAAGCGGACCACCGCCGTCAGGCTAGGCGCGTAGGATCACGAGCTCATGGGCGAGCTCGGACGCCGGCTCCTGCTGACCGCCGAAGGGCGGCACATACTTCTCGCCGCGTATCTTGCCGCCGCGCTCGTCTCGATCGTGACGTACGGGATCACGCACAGCCCGGGGTACGCCGTGGGCCAGGCCGTCGTCCTCGGATTCGGCCCGCTCTGGGCGCGGTGGTGCCTTCGGCGCACCTAGTGGGTAGAGACGACCGCATGCGTCTACTCCGAAGTGTTGCCCGCCCGATGCTGGCCGGAATGTTCGTCTACGGCGGCCTCGACGCCGTCCGAAACCCCAAGTCGAAGGCGCGGCGGGCCGAGCCGGTCGCACCCAAGATCGCCGACGCGGCCGGCGTGGATGCCGACACCGTGCAGCTCGTCCGTTTCAACGGCGCGGTCCAGGTCGGCGCCGGCATCGCGCTCGCGCTCGGCGTGATGCCGCGTCTCGCGGGCCTGGCGCTCGCGGGCTCGCTGGTACCGACGACGCTTGCCGGGCACCGCTTCTGGGAGGAGCAGGACCCGTCGGCCAAGGCGCAACAGACGGTTCACTTCCTGAAGAACGTCGGCATGCTCGGCGGGCTGCTCATGGTCGTGAGCGAGGGGAAGTAGGCGTCAGCGCACCTCGGCGCGCGGCTCAGCGGCATCACCGAGCAACCGCTCCTCCGCGCGCGCCAGCATCGCGATGCCACCGAGCACTGCGATGAGCGAGCACGACACCAGGAAGATCTGGATGCCGTTCTGCGCCGCGACCTCCTCATGCAACAGCACGAGCCCGAAGATCGCCGCCGAGATCGGCGCCATCGCCTCCTGCGCGCCGACGGCCGCGCCGAGTGCGCCGGTCTGCAACGCGCTCTGGGTCAGGACGACACCGCCGATCGCGAACGCGGCGAGCCCGTACGGCTCCCAGTGGTTCACCCAGGCGAACACGCCGTCGCCGAGGTAGTGCATCAGTGTCTTGGTGAGCACCGCGGCAATACCGAACGAGATGCCGGCCGCGACACCGAGCGACGCGCCGCGCCACGGACCGGTGGTGTTCCGGCCGAGCGTCATGCACACCAGGATCACCGCGCATGCGATCGGACCGGCGACCAGCCACCGCGCGAGCTCACCCACGTCTGCGCCGCCCGTCGGCGACACTTCGTAGAGGAAGACGGCGAGCCCGGCCGAGAGCACGAGCGCGGCGACGATGTCGGAGCGATGGACGGGCTTGTGGGTGAACGCGGCGCCGAGAAAGATCGCCATCAGGATCCCTGACGCGAGGATCGGCTCCACGAACACAACAGCTGCGAGACCGAGCGCCGCGGCCTGCGTCGCGAAACCGAGAAAGTCCGCGAGAAGGCCGAGCAACCAACGCGGCCGCTTGACGAGTCGCGTCATCAGTCCCATGCGCAATGCGTACTCGTCGGGGATCTGCTCGGCTTCCAGCATCTCGAGGACGTTGCTCAACGAGTAGAGGAACGCGGTCGCGACCGAGAGGATGGTTGCCGCAATGACCCTGCCCGACACGCCTGCAAGTATCGAACGCCGGGTGCAACCGTGTCGAGGGCGGCTCAGCGGACGATCAGACCGCCGTCGACGACCAGGGACACGCCGTTCACGTAGCTCGCCTCGTCGGAGCAGAGCCATGCGACCGCGTTCGCGATCTCCTCGGGGGCGGCGAGGCGGCCCATGGGCAGGCGCCGCGCCATTTTCTCACCCTGGTCCGGCAGTGCGTCGAGGTACGCACGCATCGGCGCCGTCTCCGTCTGTCCGGGCAACACGGCGTTCACCCGGATTCCACTGCGGGCAAATTCTTGCGCGGCCTGTTTCGTGAGACCGAGCACACCGTGCTTGGCGGCGGTGTATTGCGGCTGGCCCGGTGCCGGCACGACGCCCGCGGCCGACGCCATGTTGACGATCGCACCACCGCGTCCTTGCGCGGTCATCTGCCGAAGCTCGTGCTGCATGCAGAAGAAAACACCGGTCAGGTTCACGTCAATGGTTCGCTGCCATTCGGCGGCCGTGTGCTCGGCGAACGGCTTCACCTCGGGCGAGATGCCGGCGATGTTGCAGGCCCAGTCGAGGCCACCGAAGCGATCGATGCAGAACGCGACCATCGCCTCGACCGACGCATCGTCCGCAACGTCGACAGCTACCGACTCGCCACCGACTTCGTCGGCCGTGATCCGTGCACCCCTTTCGTCGACATCGGCGACCACGACGTGTGCGCCACGCGCGGCGAGCACGCGTGCAGTCGCCTGCCCGATGCCGCTGGCGCCGCCGGTCACGAGCGCGATCTTCACGCGAGCAGCCCGCGTGACCTGAGGTATGGGCCGGACCGCACGACCATGCCGTTCTGTGACGTCGCGTCGCACGTGCACAGCGCCAGCGACGCGTCGGCCATCCGCTCGACCGGTTCACACCATTCATCGGGAAGGGCCATCACCGCGGTCGCACCCTCGGTCGCAACCGCGCGCTCGGGCGCGAGCGCGTTCACCGCGATACCGGTATCCCGCAGCTCGCTCGCGAACGACACGGTGAGCCGGTCGAGCGCAGCCTTGCTCGGGGCGTAGGTCGACGAGCGCGCCTGCTGCGGGCTTTCGAGGTGTTCGGTATCGACGATCGCGCTCGTGATGTTCACGATCCATCCCTCGCCGCGCTCGCGCATGCCGGGGACGACGGCCTTCGTCAACAGATACGGGGTGATCACGTTCACCTCGTAGGCGACCCGCAAGCGTCGTTCCGAGGTCTCGTCGATCGAGAGATAGAAGCATGCGGCCGCGTTGTTCACGAGGATGTCGACGGGACCGAGTGCCGCCTCGGTGTCGGCGACGATCGCAGCCCGGTCACACGCCGGGTCCGAGAGGTCGGCGACGATCGGTTCGGCGACCCCGCCGTGCTCGACGATGCCGGCGGCGGTCTCCCGGAGGGAGCCTGCGAGATGGCCGCCCGAGCCGGGTTCCAGCGACCGGGCGACCAGCGCGACGCGCGCGCCTTCGCCGGCGAGGCGGCGCGCGATCGCGGCACCGATCCCCCGCGACGCGCCCGTGACGATCGCGACACGATTCAGGAGTGCGTCACCCATGCCGGGTGGACAATAGTTGGAGCATGTTCGATCTGATCATCCGCAACGGCACGGTCGTGGACGGCACCGGCACGCCCGGCCGACGAGCCGACGTCGGGATCAAGGACGGCCACATCGCGGCGATCGGCGATTTCGACGACAACGCGACCCGCACGATCGATGCCGACGGCAAGGTCGTGGCGCCTGGCTTCGTCGACATACACACGCACTATGACGCGCAAGCGTTCTGGGACACGACGTTGTCACCGTCGCCGCTGCACGGTGTGACAACGGTCATCGGCGGCAACTGTGGCTTCACGATCGCGCCGCTCGGCCCCGAGCACGCGGACTATCTGCTGCACATGCTCGCCCGGGTGGAAGGGATGCCCGTCGGCGCGCTGCAAGAAGGTGTGCCGTGGAACTGGCGCAGCTTCGGCGAGTACCTCGGCAAGATCGATGGGACGCTCGCGCCGAACGCGGGCTTCCTCGTCGGCCACTCGACGATCCGGCGGGTGGTGATGGGTGAGCGCGCGACGAAGGGTGAGGCAACCGCCGACGATCTCAGCGCCATGCAACAGCTGCTCGACGCCAGTCTCGCGGCCGGCGGCATGGGCTTCTCGTCGAGTTGGGCGCGCACGCACAACGACGCGGCCGGCGACATGGTGCCGTCGCGGTACGCGAGCGAGGACGAGATCCTGGCGCTGTGCCGCGTCGTGCGCGAGCACCCGGGCACGACGCTGGAGTTCATCCCGTGCGTCGGTCTCTTCGAGGATTTCGCCCCCGACCTGCTGACGCGTATGTCGCTCGCCGCCAATCGTCCGATCAACTGGAATGTGCTGTTCGTGGGCAAGGGCAGTGAGGCCACGACCGAGCACAACCTGGCTGCGTCCGACTACGCGACCGAGCGCGGCGCGCGGGTGCTCGCGTTGACGGTGCCGTTCACGCCCTCCCCGCGCATCTGCTTCGACAGCGGCTTCCTGCTCGACACGATTCCCGGGTGGGAAAAGCCCATGGCCCTCCCCCACGACGAGAAGAAGGCAATGCTCGCGTCGGTCGACAGCCGCAAGATGCTCGCGGAGGCCGCGCTCCAGCCGACCACCGGGTTCAAGGTGTCGAACTGGGGCATCTACGTGATCAGCGAGACGTTCACGCCCGAGAACAAGAAGTGGGAAGGCAAGCAAGTCTCCGAGATCGCCACCGCGCGCGGCGTCGACGAGTTCGACGCGCTCTGCGACATCGTCGTCGCCGACGACCTGATGACCGGCTTCGGGTTCCCGTCCCGGCCCGACGACGACGAAACGTGGGAGGCGCGGATGAAGGTGTGGCGTGATTCGCGCACGATCATCGGCGCGAGCGATGCAGGCGCGCACCTCGACTTCCTCGCGACCTTCAACTACTCGACCGTGCTGCTCGGCCAGCCGGTACGAGCGCGCAAGCTCATGCCGATCGAGGAAGCGATCAACCTGCTCACCGACGTCCCCGCGCGGCTGTACGGGCTGAAGGAACGGGGCCGCCTCGCCGCGGGCTGGCACGCCGACGTCGTGGTCATCGATCCCGAGACCGTCGGCGCGCAACCGGTGCGCATGCGGTTCGATCTCCCGACGGGCGCGCCCCGCCTCTACGGTGGCGCGGACGGCATCGACCACGTCATCGTGAACGGCACCGAGATCGTCGACCACGGCGAGTTCACCGAGGCTCGTCCCGGCACGTTGCTGCGCTCGGGCCGCGACAGCGAGTCGGTAACCGTCCCCGGTGGCTGACCACACCCGGTTCGCACGCTAATGGCGCAGCGGCGATTCCTCGACCGGTTGTTGCGCCGCGGTTTGCGGCGCAAGCCCGGACTTGTCGCGCTCGACCTCGCACCGAGCCTGCCCGAGCGCGACGTCGCGCGTATCCGCGAAGTCGTCGCCGACCTCCTGCGCCTGCACGACACGATGACCCAGCGGGCGGAGGCCGCCGCGATCGCCGACGCCTACATCACGTTGTCCGATACCGGCCGCCGGAACTTCCTCGACATGCTCGCGCGCGAATTCTGGACCGACCCCGCAGTGGTCGACGAGGCGATGCGCGCGGTGCGTCTGAGTGACGAACGCCGATCGGCGGAGCGGCATCTCCGCGACGCGCTCGTTCCGCCCGCGGCGTCACTGCTCCGCCTCGTCACCGGCCTGGAGGGCGGCGTGAAGTTCCTCGTCGACCTGCGCGCCGACATCTTGCGCCTCGCGGACGGCGACGACGGTCTCGCGGATCTCGACCGCGAGCTCAAGGCACAGATTGCGACGCTGTTCGACGTCGGTCTTCTCACGTTGCGGCGCATCACGTGGGACGCGCCCGCGGCGCTGCTCGAGAAGCTCATCGCATACGAAGCCGTGCACGCGATCAGCTCGTGGGACGATTTGAAGAACCGGCTCGACTCCGACCGCCGCTGTTACGCGTTCTTCCATCCCGCGATGCCCAACGAGCCGCTCGTGTTCGTGGAGGTTGCGCTCACCTCCGGGATCCCGACGATGCTGCCGCCGCTGCTCGACGCCCGCGCCCCCGAGCTCGACGTTGACCGCGCCGAGACCGCGGTCTTCTACTCGATCTCGAACTGTCAGCCCGGGCTTGCAGGCGTCAACCTCGGGACTGCACTCATCAAGCAGGTCGTCGAGGCGTTGCGGCTCGACCTCCCGGGGCTACGCCGGTTCGTCACGCTGTCGCCGATTCCGACCTTCCGGTCGTGGGTGGAACATGAGCTCGGCGAGATGGGTGGCGCGCTCACCGAAGGAGAGCAAGAGCTGTTACCGGCCGAGCCGGGGCGGGTGCTCGCACGTCTCGGCGACGTCGAATGGGAGAGCGACGAGGCGATCCGGCCCGCGTTGCTGGCGCTGTGCGCCCGGTATCTCACGACGGCCCACGAGGGACGCGTGCTCGATCCGGTCGCGAACTTCCATCTTGCGAACGGTGCAGGCGTTGAACGCATCAACTGGATGGCGGATCCGTCACCCGTCGGACGATCGCGCGCGTTCGGCGTGATGGCCAACTACCTGTACGAGGACGACCGGATCGCCGAACGCGCCGAAGCGTACGCGGCACGCGGTGAGGTGCCTGCCTCGTCAGCAGTGCGCGACCTGCTCGCCGATTAGCTCTCGCAGATTCGGCCGAGGAACGCGGCCAGCTTGTCGGCAGCGGTCGCGTTGGCGGGCGGCTGCTGTTCCAGCCCGAAGGGTGACTTGGTGTCCTCGCCGCGGAACGCGGGCTGGATGAACGCGCGCGCGCCTTCGAGCAGCTGCGTCGCGACCTCGGGATCGAGATCGGTCGACTGTCCCGTGGCCTTGGCAAGGTCCCAGCCGTGCGCGAACGCGTCGGTCGTCGCGATCTGGATGAAGAAGGCGCCGGGAAGCGTGCCGAACGGCAACTCGACCATCTTCTCCATTGCCCCCGGGGCGCCGAACGCGGCGACGGCCTGCTTGATGCCGTCGTCGTACGTCGCGACCCTGTCGCCGCCGGTGAAGTCGGTGCCGGGAGTCGGCGGAGCCTTGCCGTCGTTCACCGACGCCGCGAACCAGAAGCTGCCGCCGATGACGTGGTTGATCACGTCGCCCACGGTCCACGACTCGCACGGACTCGGATCCGACAGTTGATCGTCCTTCACGTTGGATAACACCTGCCGGGTGCTGGCAAATGCGCGTTCAAGTGTCTCGGTGGTCATGAGATCCCCCTTCGGTGGACGGACCCTATGTCGTCGCCGCGAACAGCGACCACTCCTCGGGCACGCCTTTCAGCTGGTGCATGCCGCGTATGTGCATCCGGAGCCCCGAGCCCGCGATCAGGTCACGCACCGTGCGGCTGACATACACCTCGCCGCGCGGCGCCTTGTCGCACACCCGGCTCGCGATGTGCACGGCGATGCCGCCGACGTCACCGTCCCGCGCCTCGATCTCACCGACGTGAACTCCGGCCCGGATCTCGATGCCGAGCTCGCGCTCGGCATCGACGAGTGCGAGCGCGCACCGGACCGCGCGCGTCGGTCCGTCGAAGGTAGCGAGGATCCCGTCGCCCGTGTGCTTCACAAACGTGCCGCGGAAGCGCTCGATGTTCGTTCGCGCCACCAGATCGTGGCGATCGAGCAGTGCCCGCCAGCGCTTGTCACCGAGCCGCGACGCCTGCGCGGTCGAGTCGACGATGTCGGTGAACAGCACCGCCGCGAGCTGCCCGGACGGCGTCGCGCTGCTCGTACGCGTCGCGAGGAAACGCCGTACTTCGCCAAGAAGCGTCGCAGAGTCGCCGACCCACGGCCAGTGATCATCACCCGGCAGGCAGACCCCACGCGCGCCGGGAATCAGCTCGGCGACCTCGCGGTATGCGTCGTCGGTGCCGTAGTAGTCACGACGCCAGAGCACGAGCGCGGGCACGGCGATCGTCGGGAGGATCCGCGTGAGGTCCCATTGATACGCCATCCAGACCATCGCCGGCGCGTTCCCGGGGCTCGCGATCGATCGCTCGTAACGTGCGCACCAGTCGACGAACCCCGGCTCGTCGAGCATCGACCGCGCGTAGAGGTGTGCGGTGATGCCGGTACCCCACGTGCGTTCGACCGCGTCCAGCCACTCGGCATTTGGGCCAACAGCTCCGACTACGGCGTGGTACTGCGTCAAGCGCGCGAAGTTCGCGATCGCGGCGTAGAGCACGAGGGCCTCGACCCGTGCCGGGTCCGTGGCGGCGAACATTGCGGCGATCGCGGCACCACCGGTCATGCCCATCACGATCGACCGCTCGGAGTCGACCGCGTCGAGCACGGCGCGCATGTCGTCGACACGCTGCTCGAGTGTCGCCGGGTGCCCGGTGCGATCCGAAAGGCCCGTGTCGCGCTTGTCGAAGATGATCAGACGGCCGAGCTCGGCGAGCTCGTCGAGGAACGCGGCAAACCGGGGGTACTCCCATTGCGCCTCGACGTTGGAGCCGTACCCGTACGCGAGCACGAGGTCGAGCGGACCGTCGCCGACCACCTGATACGCGATGTGCACGTCGCCGCTCTTGGCGAAGCGGGTCGAGGGCGCCACGGGCCGTATCGTTACTGCTCGTGGAGAAGCTCGTCTACCTCTTCTGGGAGCGGCCGTCGCGCTCACCGGACGGCCTACGGGCGCAGTTCGTCGAGAACCTCGGGCCGCAGCTGCTCTCGCTCTCGCCGCGCGGGTTGCAGATCGACGTCGACGATGCGGACGCGCAAACCCCGACGATGGTTCCCGTCCCCGGCGACGAGCTCCCGGTCCGGGCGAGCGTGTCGCTGTGGCTCGACGCCCACGACTGGCGAGTGCCGTACGAGGACGTCCTGCGATCGGCCGGCGTGCGGCGCGCGGGGTATCTCGTGACCGAGTCGCTGTACTGCGACTATGGCGGCAACTCCCATGCGCCGGCGCGGGACTGGCCGGATGGCACGAGGTCGCCGGGCATCGTCACGCTCACGGTGTTCGACAAGCCCGCCGGCATCGACGACGACACGTTCTACGGGCACTGGTACGGCCATCAGTCTCCGATGTCTGAGGCGATGCAGCCGCGTGCGCGCTACGTCCGCAACGCCGTCGTGCGCGCGGTCACACCCGGCGCGCCGCGCTATCGGGCGATCGTCGAGGAGGCGTGGCCGAGCGTCGGGCACCTCACGAACCTGCACACGTTCTTCGGCGCATCGTCGAACGAAGAGCTGGGTGAGAACGCTCGCGTCATGCTCGACAGCACGAAGCTGCTGTACGACCCCGCGACGATGCGGAACTACACGCTGAGCGAGTACATCCTCAAGTCCTGAGGCGGTGCCGGCGCCCGATCGCGAGGACGCGCACGTCGGTGCGGGCGCGCACCGTGAGGTCCGCGGGCGTCGACGCCGTGCGCTCGATGCGGGCACCTTCGGGCAGCACGAACGTCCACCCCTGCGTCTCGGCGACCGCTTCTCCGGAGATGACGACGTGTACGCCGCTCCAGCGATCGCCCGGGCTGACGAGGACGCCGCCGGCGCCGATGTCGAGTCGCTCCGCCGATCGCGCGAGGGCGGCGAGCTGCCGGCCGCGGCATCGGGCGAAGCCGGGAACTGCTCGGAGTTGCTCGGTGTAGGTGCTCATGGTGTTGACCGTATTGATCTTCGAATGTCTGATCATCGGAGGGTAGGCGACACGGTCTCGTCCCCGAGGGGGATTTTCTGTCGACCGTGGGCGGATGCCCCCGGGCGTGCGCGCTCGTAGGCTCGCAGACGTGCCTGTCGAGCCGGGAACGCTCCCGCGCTGGGTCCCGCTGACCGCGCTCCTGCCGATCGTCACCGCGATCGCAGTCATCGGACAACGCTGGGATGAGCCGCGTCTGGGCCGCACGGTCGCGGTTGTCGCCCTTGGGATGCTCCCGATCGCTTTCGACGACGTCTTCCACCCACGTTTGCCGTGGCTCTGGCGCATCCCGCAGCTGGTCTGGTCGCTGCCGGCGGTCGTGGCGGTGGCCATCCTCATCTGGCAGCCGGTCACCAACGACTGGGCGCCGTTCCTGCTCGTCATCGTGACTGCCCGCGCAGCCATCGTCGGGACCAAAGTCGACGGCGTCGTTGTGCTGCTCGCGTCGATCGGCGTGGGGGTGGGTCTGGAGATCGCGGACCGGTTCTCGGGCGCGCTCATCTGGGTGCTTGGGATCGTGCTCGCGTACACCGGCGCGATCGCGATCCGTTCGATGTACCAACTCGTCACCGACCTCAAGGCCGCCCAAGCCGATCTCGCGGACCGAGCCGCGGCCGATGAGCGGCAGCGCATCGCGCGGGAAATTCACGACGTCATCGCCCACTCGCTGGCCGTGACGGCATTGCACATCACCGGTGCGCGTATGGCCGTGCGACGGGATCCCGAGGAAGCAGTGGCGGCATTGGAACAAGCCGAGCAACTCGCGCGCGACAGTTTGGGGCAGGTGCGATCGGTCATCGGCATGCTCGGCTCGACGGCCGACGGCACCGCGCCGGCCCTCCCGACGCTTCTCGACATTCCGCGGTTGGTCGGCGACTTCCGGCGGGCCGGTGTCGAGGTCGAGCTGGACGTCGACGGGGACATAGGACCGTTTTCGCCGGCCATCGAGCTCGTGCTGTATCGCGTCGTGCAGGAATCATTGAGCAATGTGGCACGACATGCTCCCGGCGCATCAGCGCGCGTGTCGGCCCGGACATCAGGCGATGTCGTGATGCTCACGGTTTCGAACCCGATGCCGAACGGCACTCCGAAGTTGGGTGAAGGTCGCGGGATCCAAGGCATGCAAGAACGGGCGCGGGCGCACGGCGGTTCTCTCTTCGCGGCGGTCGAGGACGAGGAGTGGCGCGTGCGGATTCGCATCCCGATCACGGTGACCGAATCGTGATCCGCGTCTTGCTCGTCGACGATCAGCAACTCGTGCGGGAAGGCTTGCGGCGCATCCTGCACGCGGACGAAGGATTCGAGATCGTCGACGAATGTTCGGACGGTGACGAGGTGATCGATGCCGTCGCACGAGCACGCCCGGATCTGATCGTCATGGACATCCGCATGAAGCGGGTCGACGGCGTGGAGGCGACCCGCAGGGTCCGCGCCCTTCCTGACGCACCGCCGGTTCTCGTGCTCACGACGTTCGACGACGACGAGGTGCTTGCGGGTGCGCTGCGCGCCGGAGCGTCGGGCTTTCAGCTGAAGGACGCGCGCGGCGAGGATCTCGTGCGCGCCGCGCAGGCCGTCGCGGCGGGTGACGCGTGGCTCGACCCGGCCGTCACCGCCCGGGTCCTGACCGTGTATCGCGCGGTGCCCGACGCGCCGACCGACGGTTCGGCCGCGCTCGCGTCGCTCACGTCCCGGGAGATCGACGTGCTCCGCAGCATCGGTCAGGGCGCGACGAACCAGGAGATCGCGGCCACGTTGTACGTCAGCGAGGCCACCGTGAAGAGCCACGTTGGGCACATCTTCGCCAAGCTCGGCGTGCGCGACCGCGCCGCGGCCATCGTCTTCGCCTTCGACCACCGCCTCGTCACCCCGTCCTGACCGGTCGGGATGGGCGTGTGTGGAGCTCGGAAACCGAGCTCCACACCCGCCCCCCTCCATGGCTCAGGCGAACTCGGTGCGTTCGTGTTCGAGGAGGCGGGCGAAGTTTTCGTGCAGCTCGGCGCGGCGGCCGGGGTCGTGGGCGAGGTTGACCATCTCGTGGGGATCGTCGTCGAGGTCGTACCACTCGTGCTCGTGATCCTCGAAGGCGGCGTCGACGTCGTAGAGCTTCGCGCCGGGCTCCTGACCCCACAAGCCGCTCGACGGCTTTCCGCCGCCGACGCCGTAGTAGCGCGCGTACTTCGTGCGACCGTCGAAGAACCCGCGGATTGCATACCGCGTGTTGTTGATGTTCGGGGTGTGCGCGGTGTCGTGCGCGAACAGCACGTGATCGCGCACCGATGCCGACGGGTCGCGCAGTACCGGCGACAGGTCGACGCCCCGCAGCGACGGATGCGCGGACGGGTCGGCACCACCCAGCGCGCAGATCGTGGACGCGAGATCCACGTGCGATGCGAGCGCGTGGGACTGCGCACCCGCGGCGGTGATTCCCGGCGCGCGCACGTAGCACGGCACGTGCATGATCTCCTCGTACACGAACGGTCCCTTGCTGCGCAGGCCGTGCGAGCCGCACATGTCACCGTGGTCGGACGTGAAGATCACGATGGTGTCGTCGTACGCGCCGGACGCTTCGAGCGCGGCGAGCACGGTGCCGAGAGAGTCGTCGGCCATCTGGTGGAGCTTGACGTAGTAGTCGAGGTGGCGAAGCCACGCCTTGGTGTCGCGCGGGTCGATATAGCCCCACATGCCGTGCTGCTGGTCCCATCGCCATTGCCGCTGGGTCTCGGGCTTGTCGAACAGGTCGTCGTCGAAGTTCGGCGGCAGGTCGTCGCACACCTCGTCGTACGGGGTGTCGAACAGCGGCAGCACCTCGTCGTCCTTCCAGCGCGACAGCTCCAGCAGATCCTTGACGAGCTTGACCTCGCCGGCGTGCGCGGGGTCATCGTGATACCGGGGCTGATCGATCGGGAACCACATGACGTCGTGAGGGTTCACGAGCGCGACCGTGAGGAACCAGGGCTCGTTCCCGCCGACTGCGTTGGCACGCAACCATTCCGCGGCGTTGGACGCGATGACCGGATCGAAGTGCACGCCCGTCCCGGCCCAGCCCATGAAGTGGCGGTCGTTGCCCTCCCAGTCCATGAAGCCGTACGCCGTCATGTCGGGCGACACCGCTTGTGAGAGGTGCCATTTGCCGATGTAGCTGCTGCGGTAGCCGGCGTCGCCGAGGATCGAGCCCACGGTCGGGATCGCGGGGTCGAGCTCGGTGTGCATCGGCCAGATCACGTTGTCGACGACACCGTGCTGCGCGATGTACTGCCCGGTGAACAGCGACGCGCGCGACGGCGAGCAGGGTGAGCTGTGCGTGTAGTAATTGGCCAGCTCGAGTCCTTCGGCCCGCAGGCGATCACGCCACGGCAGGCGCACGGAGGACGGCAGCCACGTGCGGTGGCGCTCCTGATCGGAGACCACCAACAGGATGTTCGGTCGGGAGCTCATGCTGAGTGCCAGAATGGTCGCGTGGATGAGCGGCCGCCAGTCTGGGTCGGTCACCTGGTGCTGAACGTCAGCGACCTCAGCCGTTCCGTCGAGTTCTGGCGCGAGATCGGGATGCGCCAGGTCGAGAAGAACGACCACGTCGCGGTGCTGGAGCTCCGCGGCGGGACGCATCTCGTGCTCGTACCGGGCACCCCGCACCCGGGCGCTGCGCCGTTCGACCTCATGGTGGAGGACCTCGAAGTGACGCACGCCGCGTGGACGGCGCGGGGACTGAAGCCTTCGGACATCGAGCGAGGCCGAATCCATTCGGCGTTCACCGTGCCCGACCCCGATGGCTACGTCGTCACGGTGAACAGCACGCACGTGGCCGGGCCGGTCTGATGACGGACGAGCGACCGCAATTGTGGGTCGGTCATGTCGTGCTCGCCACGCACGACCTCGGACGCGCGCAGTCCTTCTACCGGGAGCTCGGGCTACGCGCGTTCCGGGAACCGGGTCCCGAGGACGTCCTCGTCGAGCTGGAGTTGCGGGGCGGGACGCATCTGGTGTTCGTGTTCGATCCCAATGCGCGCACGAACGGCCGCGGTGCTCCGTTCGACCTGATGTCCGACGACATCGATGCGCTGCACACGGCGATGAGTGGGCGCGGCATCGAGGTGACGCCGGTCATGCGTGCCGACCACGCGAGCTTCACGTTCCGCGACCCCGACGGCTACGTCGTCACCGTCAACGACTCCCACGTCGAAGGCGTCGTGTAGGCAGGTGCACGAAGACTTCGCGTTCGGCTTCGACGGCGCGACCGGAAGCGTGCACGTCGAATGCGTCGTGAACAACGACCCGGATGCGGTCGGCACGTTGCCGCATGCCGCGGGGTTCCCGGTGTGCACGGCCACCGTCGAGTATCCACGCCGCGGCTACCGCTCGATGCTCGGCTGGGTCCAGCTCGTGCGCTCGACCGACAATGCGTCGGGTGGTGCGGCCTTCGAGATGGATCCCTTCGCGCTGTTCGGCGATGCGCCGTCGCCGTACTGCTGGTACGGCACGCAGCCGACGCTCTTCGATGCGCCGTCGCGACCGATGCGTGCACCGATGTGCTGGGTGGCGCACAGCTTCCTCGCGACGACCAGACTCGAAGAAGTGATGCGGGGAAGCGCGCGGTGGGTCGAACCGCTCACGGGGTTTGCGTGGGGGTTCGAGATCCGGGACGAGCGCATCGAGCTCTTTCCGGTGGCGCCGCTCACAGGTGCGGACTGGGACGCACATCTCCCGGTGCTCGCCGAGAGCTATCCCTTCTGGCGCTTCCGGCAGGCGCAGTTCACATGACCGCGTCGCCGCTCGGTCATTTGTAGCCGTCGAGGATGCCGATGAGGCCGCTTGGGTGGTGATCTCCGAAGGCAAGCTGCTCGAGAACCCCGAGGCCGGTCTTGTTGCCCCAGCGTGCACGCATCACCTGCTGGATGTGAATGTTCCACGGTTCGACGTTGTCGAGCTCTTCGACCTTGTGCTCCTCGGCGCCGACCGCGAGCTCGCCGTGCCAGTGACCGTGTCCCCATTCGGGATGGGTGTAGCCGAGACCGCGCATGCGGAAGGTGAGCAACGGCTCGAGCTCGATGCGTTCCTCGCCTCCGTCGTGACGGAACAGGCGGAGCGTCGCGCCGTCAGAACGCCGCAGCCCCTTCGCCCACCGTATTTCGTGCACCGTTGCCGCGAGGTGGTGAATCCGGGACTCGGCGTCGGGACCGAACACCGGATCACGCCCCCCGACGAAGTCGAGCACGGCCTGGCTGCCGACGAAGCGGTCGCCGTTTGCACGCTCGAAACACAAGAAATGTGTGCAGCAGTCGTCCCAATTGATCGGCGCCCACAGGAAGAACACCTGGGGCAGCGTCGTGTCGGGCGCGCCCGCGACAGGCGCGCCGACCGGCCGCACACCCCATGACCGATCCTTCGTGCCGTAGACATGATCGATCGGGATCTCGGTACCGGCCACCGCGATTCGGCCCGACCACGTGCCCCACTGCGTCAGGCGCGTGGCGTCCATGACGGTCTTGGTCCCGGCGGTGATCGTCTGGCGCGGCTCTTCGAGCGCCACCGTTCGGGCGGTGAACGTGACGTCGGCGTCGATGCCGGAGTCGGCGGCATCCGCGCGCACCCTCGTCACACGCAACGGCTCGACCACTTCGATCGTGAGCGGACCGATGCGTGTCTCGCTCCGATCCACCGGAATACGGCCCGACGCGAACACCGACCGTTGCACACCGTCGCGTACGACGGCGAACGCGCCGTCGATGATGCCCCGGTTCGGGTACACCGCCATGCCGGCTGCGAAGTAGAAATCCTCGGTGTACCCGTTGAACCAGAAGCGGTCGTAGTGGTTCGGGTCGCCGCTCGCGGGGTGCGCGAGCGGCAGCGCGGTCTGGTGGATCGGATAGTCGTCGAACGGTGTCAGCACGGAAGCGACGCTACAACGCGACGTCGTCGAAGCGCCTCCGCAGCTCCACCATCATTTTCGGCGCGTCCTCGACGTCGCGCGCGAACGCCCGCAGCGTCACGTGTACGTCGGTCGCGCCCGCCGCGAGCAACGCATGGACGGATTCCATGCTGCGGGCAAGATCGGGCCGGCCGTCGTCACCCGTCGCGATCCGTAGTGGCGCCTGCACCTGGAACGACGACGGGTCGCGATGCGCGGCGACCAGCGCGTCACGTATCCGGCGGGCGCCCTCGCCGATCCCTTCGATCGTCTCACCCATGATCGGGATCCAGGCATCGCCGAACCGCACGACGCGCTCCAGGTTGCGCTTGTGCAACGTGCCTGCGATCCACAACGGCACCCCTCCCGGCTGAAGGGGCTTCGGTTCGAGGTACGTCTCGCGGAACGACACCGTCGGAGAGCTGAAATTCGCGGGTGTGTCGCGCCACAGCACCCGGCACGCGGCGAGCGTGTCCGTGAGCAACTGGCCCCGCTGGTCGAACGACAGTCCTTCCGCGTCGTACTCCTCGCGCTGCCAGCCGGTCCCGACACCGAGGTCGACGCGTGCCCCCGAGATCTGGTCGAGCGTCGCGATCTGCTTCGCGAGCAAGACGGCAGGCCGCAATGGCACGATCAGGATGCCGGTCGCGAGCCGGACCCGCGAGGTGACCGCCGCGATCGCGCTCAGCATCGTGAGCGGCTCCAACCACGGCGCGTCCGGCGGGACCGGGAACCTGCCCCACATGTAGTTCTCCGTGTGCGGTCCCATCACGACGTGGTCGACGAGCACGACGCGATCGACCCCGGCATCATCGGCCGCGCGTCCGAGATCGAGAAAACGTCTCCACTCCCCCGACGCGTACGTGCCGCCGAAGTTGGCGAGGCCGACGGTGAGCGTCGGCACACTCACCTCGTGACCGTGACGCGGTGCCTGATGTCGCGCGACGACGTGCCGATCCGCAGCTCGAACTCACCGGGCTCGACCGTCCACCCGTGCGCGGCAACGTCCCAGAACGCGAACGCGCGGTCGTCGAGCGCCAAAGCGACCTCCTGCGATTCTCCGGGGTCGAGCTGCACCTTGCCGAACGCCTTCAGCTCCTGCGGCGGCCGGGCGACCGACGACTCCACGTCGTGCACGTAGCACTGGACGACTTCCGCGCCTCGCCGCGTGCCGGTGTTCGTGACGCGCAGACGCACCGAGGAACCGTCCCATGCCGGATCGCCGAGCTCAAACGTCGTATACGAGAGGCCGTGGCCGAACGGGAACCGTGGCTCGATGTCGCGCGCGTCGTACCAGCGGTAGCCGACGAACACACCCTCGCCGTAGCGCACCTCCCCGCGCTCGCCCGGATAGGTCGTGAACGCCGGCGTGTCCTCGATGCGGCGGGGAAAGGTCGTCGGCAGCTTGCCCGACGGCGAGACGTCGCCGCTCAGCACGTCGGCGAGCGCATTGCCCCACTCCTCGCCCGGGAACCACGCCTGGAGGATCGCCGCCACATCGGCGCGCCACGGCATGTGGACGGGCGACGCCGCGTTCACGATGACTACCGTACGCGGGTTGGTGGCCGCGACGGCGCGTACGAGCTCGTCCTGTGGCGGCGGCAGCGCCATCGACTCCCGGTCGTGCCCCTCGGTCTCCCAGTCGTTGTCGGTACCGATGACACAGACGACGGCGTCGGCGCGGCGCGCCAGCGCGACCGCGCGATCCATCAGGTCGGGCGGCGCCGGCGGCCGGCACCCGATCTCCAGACCGCCGAGCCCGCGCGGCGGCACGAACTGCACTTCCAACTCGTGCGGCTCGCCCGCGGTCAACGTGATCGTGCCCTCTGCCTCCGCGCTGCCGAACCCCATGAACGCGTCGCTGCGCCCCGTCGGGTTCCAGTTGTCGACGACCACGTTGCCGTCGAGCAACAGACGAGCGCGACCCACCTGGACGAGCGTGAACTTCCACTCGCCGCTCTCAGTGGCGACGACCGTGCCGGTCACGCGCATCGAGAACTCACTCGGGACACCGTGACCGACCGGACCGATATAGGTGAACAGCGCGCGCGCCGAATCCTCCGTGTACACCGGCTCACCTGCGCGTTCGCGCCCGGCGAAATACTCGACCTGTAACGGTGATTGCAGCGCACGCTCGTCGAGCACCGGCGTGCGCTTGAAGCTGTAGCAACCTCGCTCGTGCACGACGTCGACACCGTCTGCTTCGAAGCGGGCGCGTAGTCCGGCGAGCGGCGACACCGGGGGATGCGGCGTGACACGCGCGCTCCCGCCGCCCTGGATCACCGTCGCGTCGGCATTCGGACCGATGACTGCAAGGGTGCGGACGCCGTCGCCCAACGGAAGCGTGCCCGCATCGTTGTGCAGCAACACGAAGCTCTCCTGCGCGGCGCGGCGCGCCGTCGCGCGGTCGACGGGATCGTCCGTGCAGATCTCTGCGTGGGGTGCGGCATCGTCGAGCCGGCCGGTACGGTCGAGCAGCGTGAGCACGCGGCGCACCTTGTCGTCGAGCATCTCCTCCGGCACCTGACCGGCGCGCACCGCCTCCGCGAGCCGTTCGTCGAACCATTGGGGCGGCCCGGGCATCTCGAGATCGAGTCCCGCATTCGCCGCCGGTGCCGTGCTGTGCGTGCCGTACCAGTCGGAGATCACGACGCCGTCAAAGCCCCACTCGTCACGCAACATCGTGAGCAACGGTTCGTGCTCGCTGCAGTAG
Source organism: Acidimicrobiia bacterium (assembly GCA_038238245.1). Taxonomy (GTDB): domain Bacteria; phylum Actinomycetota; class Acidimicrobiia; order IMCC26256; family PALSA-610; genus DASQHW01. Next base: position 121,951 of record JBBRXX010000002.1, on the reverse strand, counting down.
GTGCCGTGCACGCGGTTGTATGCGGTCATCAGGGCCCACGTGCCCGCCTCGGTCACGGCGGCCTCGAACGGTACGAGCGAGATCTCGCGCAGCGTGCGCTCGTCGACCTCGGAGCTGATCGTCATGCGCTCGAACTCGGAGTCGTTCGCGACGAAATGCTTCACCGTGCACGCGACATCCTCTGATTGCACGCCGGTGATGTACGCGACCGCCATGCGCGCCGAGAGGAAGGGATCTTCGGAGTAGCACTCGAAGTTGCGGCCCGCGAGCGGGTGGCGGTGGATGTTGACGGTCGGTGCGAGCAACGCATGCGCCTGCTTGCGCTTGGTCTCGACACCGAGCCTGATACCGACCTCGTGCACGAGGTCCGGGTTCCAGGTCGCGCCGAGGGCAGTGCCACACGGAAAGTTGGCCGACGGTCGGCCCGACCACTGCTCACCCCGTGCGCCGCTCGGTCCGTCGGTCACCTTCAGCGGCGGGATCCCGATCCGCTCGACGCCGGGGCCGTGCCAGAGGTCGACGCCCGCGACCAGACCCGCCTTCTCGGCGAGGGTCAGCTCGCCGACCAGCTTCTCGATCCGCTCGCTCATCGCTCTCCGCTCTCGCTCATCGCTCTCCGCTCTCGGCGCTCCGCGCCGGGCCGCTCGGGCCCCGCTCGCTACTCGGCGGGATACCCGCCCTCCCAACGCTCGCTCATGGTGCGAATCCTCTGTCACGATGCCGCGATGGAACAACTCCACGGGAAGGTCGCGGTCGTCACCGGCGCCGCGAGCGGCATCGGTTGGGCCCTTGCGCATCGGTTCGTCGCGGAGGGCATGCGGGTCGTCGCGGCCGACGTCGAGCGAGTCTCCGCGGCGGGCGTGAGCGCGTGCATTGCCGACGTCAGCCGATTCGACGACGTCGCGGCGCTCGCCGACTTCGCGTACGAAACCTTCGGCGCGGTCGACGTGCTCTGCAACAACGCGGGTGTGTTCGCGGGCGGGCTCATGTGGGAGCGTCCGGCGTCGGACTTCACCTGGACGCTCGGCGTCAACCTCTGGGGCGTCCTCAACGGCATCCGCGCCTTCGTGCCGCGCATGCTGGAGGCCGGGACGCCGGCCCACATCGTCAACACGGTGTCGATGGCGGGGCTCTGCACGAACGCCTTCTCGGGCCCGTACACGATCTCGAAGTTCGCCGCGCTCGCCGCCACCGAGTGCCTCGCGCACGACCTGCAGTCGATGGGCGCGCCGATCAAGGTGTCGGCCGTCGTTCCCGGCGCGGTTGCGACGAGCATCGGGGCGTCCGGTCGCAACCGCCCGGCCGACCTCGCCGCGACGCGCACCGACGACGCCGCGTTCGTCGAACAGGCGCTCGTCGACCTCACCAGCACCCAGGGTGCTCCGCCCGATGACGTCGCGGCGCTGATCGTCGACGCCATCCGCGGCGAGCAGTACCTCGTCCCCACCCGGCCGAGCTACGGCGAGCAGATCCGGATCCGTGCCGACGCGCTGGTCGCGAAGGAGCTGCCGCCGATGCCCGCGTTCGACTGAGGTCTCACGCGAACAGGCGCGCGGCCGCGCGCTTCCGCAGTCGGGCTTCTTGTCCGCTTGCTTCCGCACGGTCGATCGACTCGACGAGCACACGCGAGAGGTTCACGCCGAGCCATCGCCACGGCTCCCGCTCCCACCGCGGCGACTGATGACCGACCCACGGCAACCGCACGAGCGGCGAATCGTGCCCGAGCACCAGGTCGGCGAGCGTGCGACCTGCGAGGTTCGTCGTGCTCACGCCGTCACCCACATAACCGCCCGCCCAGGCCATGCCGGTGCTGCGGTCGAAGCCGACCGACGGATACCAGTCGCGCGGCACGGCGACCGCGCCACCCCAGCGGTGTGTGATCGCCGCGTCGCCGAGCTTCGGGAACAACGAGCGCAAGGTCGCGTGCAGTTTCTCGAACACCCCGACGTCGACGTCGAACGCGGGCCGGACTCGCGAGCCGAAGTGATACGGCGCGCCCCGCCCGCCGAACGCGAACCGCCCATCCGCGGTGCGCTGTCCGTAGATGATCATGCGTCGGTAGTCGGCAAACGTCGGACGCCGGGCAAGGCCGGCGGTTGCCCAGAACTCGTCGGGGAGAGGCTCGGTCGCGATCATCAACGAGTAGATCGGCACCACTGCCCGCCGGAGCTCCGGGAGGTCAGGAGTGAACGCTTCGGTGGCGCGCACCACGATCTCGGCGCGCACGTCGCCGTGGGTCGTACGCAACCGGCCCGGCTCGATCGCGGTGACCGGTGTCTGCTCGTGAATCGTGACACCGAGTGCCTGGACGACGCGCGCGAGGGCGCGCACGAGCTTGGCGGGGTGAATGGCCGCGCAGTGGGGTGTGTACAGCGCGCCGTAGTTCGGTTCGCACCCGATCTCGGCCCGGGCGTCGTCGCCTTCGAGCAGCCGATAGTCGTCGGGGCCGAAGCCCCACGCCTGATGATCCTCGAGTTCGTGCCGCATGTGCGGGACGTGCTCGCGAGCAGTCGCCACGTGCACAGTTCCACCGCGCGCCCAATCGCAATCGATCGCCTCCGCGGCGATGATCCGTTCGATCTCATCGAGTGTGTCGAACATCGCGCGTTGCATCGCGACCACCGCGTCGCGGCCGTGCCGGCGAGCAGTCACGGCCCGGCTGCCCGCGAACAGTGCCGAGCACCATCCGCCATTGCGTCCCGACGCGCCGAAACCCGCGATCTCGCGCTCGCACACGACGATGCGCAGCGTCGGATCGGCGCGCTTCAACGCGTACGCGGTCCAGAGCCCGGTGTAGCCGGCGCCCGCAATCGCGACGTCCGCGACCGAATCACCGGGAAGCGATGGCCGAGCCACGCGCTCCTCGGCCGGAAGGGTGGCGTGCCACAGGCTGCGACCGTCTGTCACGTCCATTGCCGGAAGTATGCTCCGCGCATGATCGGCTCGGAAACGCGCGAGCACGTCGCGATCGTCACGATCGACAATCCCCCGGTGAACGCACTTCCTGTCGCCGGCTGGTTCGCGCTCGCCAACGCGCTTCGTGCCGCGGGTCGCGACCCCGATGTCCGGGTGGTGATCCTGCGCGCCGAGGGCAAGGGTTTCCAGGCCGGCGTCGACATCAAAGAGCTCGCCGCCGACCCGACGAACGCCTCGCTCGTCGCCGTGAACCGGGGTTGCTACGAGGCGTTCGCGGCCGTCTACGAGTGCGAGGTACCCGTCATCGCGGCCGTGCAGGGCTTCTGCCTCGGCGGCGGAATCGGGCTCGCGGCGAACGCCGACATCGTCCTCGCGTCCGACGACGCGACGTTCGGTCTCCCTGAAGTGGATCGCGGTGCGCTCGGGGTCGCCACACACCTGGCCCGCTTCGTGCCGCAGAAGAAGGCACGGGCCATGTTCTTGATGGGCACGATGATCTCGGCGTCCGAGCTGCTCGCGTTCGGCACGGTCGAGCGTGTGGTGGGCCGCGAGCAACTGCTCGAGACCGCGCACGAGATCGCGGCGGTGATCGCGAAGAAGAGCCCGATCGTGATGAAGCGCGCCAAGGAGTCGCTCAACATGATCGACCCCGTCGACGTGAAGCGCTCCTACCGGTTCGAGCAGGGCTTCACGTTCGAGCTCAACCTCTGGGGCGACAGCGACGAGCTCCGCCAGGCGTTCGTGGAAAAACGCGAGGCGGAGCTCGACTAGGTAAGGGCGCTCAGACGCGGGCTTCGGCTTCTTGCAGCATCGCGTCATAGCCGTCGGCCAGCCCGACGAGCTGCTTCACGCAGTCGCCTTGGTATGACGGCCCGTGCATCAGCGCGAGGGTCTTGACGCCGAGCTCGGAGAGTCCGCGGATCGTCGGCCCGGTGGAAGGCATCAACGCGGTCGGTGCGCCGAACTGCTCACCGGCGAGCGCGACCTCGACGAGGTCTTCGTCTGTCGTCGGCTCGCTCTCGCCGAAACGCGTGAAGAGGTCGCCGCAGAACAGCGTGCCCGTCGTCTCCTCGAACATCACGTGCGCGTCCCAGCCGTGCGGGATGTGCGGTGTGTCGATGTTGCGAACGCGCTTGCCGCCGAGGTCGATGACCTCGTCGCTTCCCAGCGGTCGGGGTTCGCGGTCTGCGATGTCGTTCACCTGCACCATGCACGCCATCGCACCGTGCGCGACCTGTGCCCTCGGTGCCGCCGCGAGCCACTGGTTCATCGCGCCGCACTCGTCCGCTTCGACGTGTCCGAACGTGATCCACCGCAGCTGCTCGACCGGCATGACGCGGGCAACCGCGTCGGACACCAGGGGGAACAATGCGCGGTACCCAGTGTGGAACAGCAACGGCTCGTCGGCGCGCACGACGAATTGGTTCATCATGATGTTCGCGTCCGGGAAGAACGTCGACACCCGGAACACATCACTGGCGATCTCGTCGATTCGGGTTTCCATCAGAACGGCACCTCCGTGGTGAGCAGGCCGGAGCCGGGGCTGCGGCCGGAAAGGATTCGGCAGAATTCCACGGCGTCGAGCGGACCAACGGACACTCCCCCGTTGCCACGACGGAAGGTGCCGCCCGCGGGTCCCTCGAGCTCGAGACGGCACGGCTGGCCGTGCGCGCGCGCCCACTCGCGCACGACGTCGGCAACCAGCACGCCGTCGTGGTCGGGGGTGGTGACCATCTCGCGCCCGGTGGCACGGGCGAGGTCGATCCGGTGCATCCAGTTGTCACGCGTGAGTATCACGTCGTGCAGGTAGGCAACATTCCACTTGACAACGCCGGACGCAGACGCGAAGCGGAGCGGAAGCGCCCGTAGCGGCTTCGGCAGGCGCTTGCGGGTGCGCATCGCCTTCGGGACCGCCCGGTCGTAGCGCGCCATGAGCTCGGCGGGCGGGCACGCGCGCCGATCGTCGACCTGCACTGCGGTCATGCCGTCGACGTACACCTCCGGCCGGCGCCACGCTCGGTATCCAAGCAAGACGAACTCGCGCGGCGACGCCAGCGATTCGACCATGCCGACGATGTGCGACGCCATCGCGCGCACGTCCCATCCTTCGCACTCGGTCGCTCGCGTCCAGTCACTCGGCTCGAGCGAGCGCAGGAGCGCGCCGACCCGCTCGTACTCGGTCGCGGCGAGCCGCATCGCGGCGTCGTGATCGAGCGGCGCGATCGCCGTGACATCACGCTCGGTCATCGTCGTCATGAGGACCCCCTCTTCTTCGCTTGGGCCAGCGCTTGCGGCGCGAACTCGGCGATGTACATGTCGACGGCGCGGTCGATGAGGCGCGCCCATCGCGTGCCGCCCGGATCATTGGCGACCTGCTGGTTCGCCAGGCCGCTGATCAGCGCGGTCCAGGTGTCCTGCGCATCAGGGTCGGTGATGCCGTGCTCGGCGAGGAACGTCTGGAGCCGCTCGATGAGCGCGACCGCCGGGGCGTACGACTCAGGACTCGGCTCGAACCCGGGAATCGTGCGCTGGAAGAGCAGCAGGGCCCGCGCGGGATTGCTCGTCACGAACTCGAACATCTTGTGGGCCGACGCACGAAGCTGCGTGGCGGTGCCTCCGTCGAACGCGCCGATGTTCACCTCTTCCAGCGCTTCCCTCGCGCCCTGGCCGAACATCGCGTCGTAGATGGCGTGCTTCGAGTCGAAGTACTGGTAAATGGACGGCGCCCGCATGCTGACGCGGGCCGCCAGGTCCCGCAGCGAGAGCGCCGCCAGCCCCTGCTCCCCGACCATGTCCCAGGCGGCGTCCAGGATCTCGGCCTTGGTGGCCTCCCTCCGTCGGGAGACCCGACCGCCATTCGCTTCTCCTAACATCGTTAGGATAATCACACGGCGTTCGGAGATTCGTCAAGACGAAAATGTCGTAGATGCCGGTACCGAAAACAGCCAGGCAGGCGCGGGCGAACCGCGCATTTCAAGAGGCGGGACTCGGGGTGCACGTTCTCCGAGCCCCGCCCCTCGTCCTTTCGCTGCGCGTGCGAGAGGTCCCGACGGCGCAGCAGAACAATTTGAACCGTCTGCAGGCGGCGAGCTGGCCCGTTCGCCCACAAGATGCCAGCTCGCCCCTGCCTTCCCACGGCCCCGCAAGGAGCCAAAGCAAGCCGTAGGTCTCGTCGGGAATACCGGCTCCCGACGCGCACAATTTCTACACGGCCACGGGCAAAGCGGTCAATAGGTATACAACGTATGAGTTGCCGTCGTCTCGATACTGCGTCCCTCGCCGATCGGTCGTATCTGCCGGTCGGCCGATGGCTCGACCTCCATGCACCGCCGGCGTCGGCACGCCGTATGGTCCGGCCCCATGCATACGCAGCGGCGGTTCTGGGGTTGGGGCGTCGAGGCGGAGGGCCCGACCCGCGCCCAGCAGGAGCAAATGGGCGCCACGGTCACGGCCTTATTCGACGCGCCGCCCCGATCGCCGATCGAGCCGCCCACGATCGACGAGATCGCGTTGCCCGATCCGCGCGTCAGCGCACCCCCAACGCTCGCGCACCTCTTCACCGTCGATCCGTACGAGCGGGCCGGGCACACCTATGGCAAGTCCTTCCGTGACGTGTGGCGCGCGTTGCATCGTGACTTCGCGCATCCGCCGGATGCAGTCGCGATCCCGCGCAACGAAGACGACGTCGTCGCGCTCCTCGACTGGTGCAGCGACGCGCGTGTCGCCGCCATTCCCTATGGCGGTGGATCGTCGGTGGTCGGTGGTGTCGAGTGCGACGTCGGCGACGACTACCGCGGCGCCGTCAGCATCGACCTGCGCGCATTCGATCGTGTCATCGAGGTGGATCACCTGTCGCGCGCGGCGCGGATCCAGGCCGGCGTGTACGGGCCCGCGCTCGAAGATCAGCTGCGACCGCATGGCCTGACGCTTCGGCACTTCCCCCAGTCGTTCGAGTTCTCCACCCTCGGCGGCTGGCTCGCGACCCGTTCCGGCGGTCACTACGCGACGCTCCACACCCACATCGACGACTTCGTCGAATCGCTTCGCGCGATCACGCCGCGCGGCGTCTGGGAGAGCCGGCGGCTGCCCGGGTCGGGCGCCGGACCGTCACCCGATCGCGCGCTGCTCGGATCAGAAGGCATTCTCGGGATCATCACCGAGGCCTGGATGCGCCTGCAGGACCGGCCGACATTCCGCGCCTCGGCGACGGCCCGGTTTGCGGATTTCGGTGCGGCGGTCGACGCGGCACGCGCGGTCGCCCAATCCGGTTTGTATCCGTCGAACTGCCGCCTGCTCGATGCCACCGAAGCGCGCGTGAGCGGTACCGACGAGTCGGGCGACGCCATCCTGCTGCTGGCATTCGAGTCCGCCGACCATCCTTGCGACACGTGGATCGCGCGAGCTGTCGAGTGCGCCCGCGACCACAATGGCAAGATCGATGACGGCGCGATCGTGATCCGTTCGGCGTCGGGTGCGGGCGCGCGGGAAGGCGCGGCCGGCAACTGGCGCAACGCGTTCGTACGCGCGCCGTACTCGCGCGACGCGCTCGTCGCGCTCGGGATGATCAGCGAGACGTTCGAGACCGCGTGCACGTGGGATGCGTTCGACGCGCTGCACCGGGACGTCACGGCATCGGTACGAGAAGCGGCAGCGGACGCCGGCGCGGGATCCGCGGTCGTCACCTGCCGGTTCACGCACGTCTATCCCGACGGTCCCGCGCCCTACTTCACCGTGCTCGCGCTCGGCCGCGAACCGGATCAGCTCGCACAATGGAACGCGATCAAGGATGCGGCCGGCCAAGCACTCCTGCGCCACGGCGGCACGATCACGCACCATCACGCGGTCGGCCGCGACCATCGGCCGTGGTACGACGCCCAGCGCCCGGAACTCTTCGCGGCCGCGTTACGAGCCGCGAAACGGGCGGTCGATCCTTCCGGGATTCTCAACCCCGGCGTGCTCGTCGACCCCGACTCCGGAAGCTGAGCGTGACGTATCGCGCCGTGATCTTCGACCTTGGCGGGGTCGTGTTCCCGTCGCCGTTCGAAGCCTTCGACGCCTACGACGAGCGCCACAGTCTCACGGCAGGGACGATGCGAGGTCTCATCCGCCGGAGCAGCGAGGAAGGCGCGTGGGCCGCGCTCGAGCGGGGCGAGCTCGGCATGGACGAGTTCGCGGTCGCGCTCGAAGCCGAGGCCGACGCGGCGGGTTTCCGGTTGGACGCCCGGCGCCTGATGTCGATGATCGGCTCGTCACTCGGTCCTCGGCCGGAGATGGCGCGGGCCACAGCGAAGATTCGTGCCCACGGGCTGCGCACGGCCGCGCTCACGAACAACTGGACCGGCGACGACGCGCGTTCCACGCCCCATCCGCTGCACGACACGCTCGCGTTCGACGTGATCGTGGAGTCTTCGCGTGAGGGCCTGCGCAAGCCGGACCCGCGTATCTACTCGCTCGTGCTCGGTCGCCTCGACGTGCACGCGTCCGAGGCGGTGTTCCTCGACGACCTCGGCATCAACCTCAAACCCGCACGCGCGATGGGCATGACGACGATCAAGGTCGTCGACCCGCACGACGCGCTTGCAGAGCTCGAGCGCGTCCTGGAATTCTCCCTCGCATGACGAGGCGGGCGCGCTGATGGAGCTGCTCTGGGTGCGCCACGCCGAACCCGAGCGCGTCGCGCCGGGTACGGGGAAGCCCGCGAATCCGCAGCTCACCGCACGCGGGAGGGAACAAGCGCAGCGCCTGGCCGGCTGGCTCGCACACGAGCACATCGACGCCGTTCTCTCCAGTCCGCAGCAGCGCGCGATCCAGACGGCCCAGCCGATCGCGGACGCGCACGGGCTCGTGATCGAGGTCGTCGAGGGGCTCGTCGAGTACGACGTGCAGGCCGACCACTACATCCCGATGGACGAGCTGCGCTCCACGAAGGATCCGCGGCTCACGGACATGATGGAAGGACGTTGGGAGACCTTCGGCGGCGAATCGCCCGAGCTCTTCCGCACGCGCGTCGAAGCGACACTCGCGGCATTGATCGCCGGACATCCGGGTGAGCGGGTCGTCGCGGTGTGCCACGGCGGGGTCATCAACGTCGCATTGGCGGTCGTGCTCGGCTTCGATCGACTCCTTTGGTTCGATCCGCACTACACGTCGCTGTCACGGGTTGTCGCGTCGCGAACGGGTGTGCGTTCGCTCGCGTCGCTCAACGAGAACGCGCACCTGATCGCGCGAAGGGAGCAGCAATGACGGTCACCGTCGAACACGAAGGCCGCATCACGATCGTCACGATCGACCGTCCCGACGTCCGTAACGCGGTCGACGGACCGACTGCCGCCCGGCTCGCGGACGCGTTCCGCGCGTTCGACGCCGACGACGAACGCGATGTGGCCGTCCTCACCGGCGCCGGCGGCACGTTCTGTGCGGGCGCCGACCTGAAGGCGATCAGCCGCCAATCCGGCACGAACCAGGTACGGCCCGACGGCGACGGGCCGATGGGGCCGTCACGCATGCTGCTCGCCAAGCCGGTCATCGCGGCGGTCGAGGGGTACGCCGTTGCGGGCGGCCTCGAGCTCGCGCTCTGGTGCGACCTGCGAGTGGCCGCGCGCGACGCGGTGTTCGGCGTGTTCTGCCGGCGGTGGGGCGTCCCGCTGATCGACGGGGGCACCGTGCGTCTCCCCCGGCTGATCGGCCACTCCCATGCGCTCGACCTCATCCTGACCGGGCGGGGCGTCTCCGGCGACGAAGCGCAGCGCATGGGGTTGGCGAACCGCCTCACGGAACCGGGTGACGCCCGGCGGGCGGCCGTCGCCCTCGCGACCGAGTTGGCGGCGTTGCCCCAGCGCTGCATGCGCGAGGACCGCGCGTCGAGCTACGAGCAGTGGGGTCTCACCCTCGACGAGGCGATCGCGGCCGAGTACGCGCACGGCGTGCGGGTGTTGGCTGCCGGCGACGCCATTGCCGGCGCATCCCGGTTCGCGACGGGCGCGGGACGTCACGGCACCCCGGACTCGGCCGGCAGCGGATGACCACACGATCGCGTCGCAACGATCCTTCGTCGCGCGCGCTGCGTTGCATTGCGTCGCGTTGCAACGATCGATGCGCGGCGGAGCACACGTAGACTGCGCGCATGGCCGAGACGACCGCGCAAGAGCGAACCGTCGGCGACATCATGAGTCGTCCGGTGGTCACGGTGCGACCGGCCGAGACGGTTGCCGAAGCCGCGGCGTGCATGCGGGAGCGCAAGGTGGGCTCGGTGGTCGTCGTCAATGCCGACGAGCGTGCGATCGGCATCCTCACCGAACGCGACATGATCCGCATCGCGAGCGCCGGCTCGGACGCGTCGACGGCAAAGGTGTCGGAGTGGATGACCGCCGACCCCGACACAATCGCGTCAGACGTCGAGGCGCGCGCCGCGTTCACGAGGCTCTCGGAACACGGATACCGGCATATTCCGGTGGTCGACGCCGACCGGCTCGTCGGCATCGTGTCGATGCGCGACCTCATGCGCATCGCGATGATCCAACCCGCCGACGCGCAGTCCCACGAGGTCCCGCGCGGCCTCGAGGGCGTGGTCGTCGCCGAGACCCGCGTCGGCGACGTACGCGGCCTCGAAGGCTTCTACCACTATCGCGAGCACAGCGCGGTGGAGCTCGCGCAGAAGCGACCACTCGAAGACGTGTGGTTCTTGATGTTCGAGGGCCGCCTCCCGGCAACCATCGCCGAGCGAGAAGCGTTCGCCGCCGACATCGGGGCGCGCCGCACGATCCCGCCGGCAGTGGCGGACGTGCTCCCCGCGATCGCTCGAGCCGGCGACGAGTTCGTGCCGCTCGACGCGCTCCGGACCGCGGTCTCGCAGTTCGGCGCGACGATCGGATTCAAACCGTCGATCGACATCGACGCCGCAACCTTGCGAGAGAACGCGATGGCGACGTGCGCGGTCGTGCCGACGGTCATCTGTGCCCTGTGGCGCCTGCGCCAAGGGCTCGAGCCGGTCGCGCCGCGGCCCGACCTCGGCTACGCGGCGAACTACCTCTACATGATGCACGGCAAGGAACCGCAGCCCGAGCACGCGGCGGCGGTCGAGAAGTACCTCATCTCGACGATCGATCACGGGTTCAACGCATCGACGTTCACCGCCCGTGTGATCACCTCGACGGGTGCCGACCTCGGCGCCGCGGTCGTCGGCGCCATCGGTGCACTGTCCGGACCGTTGCACGGCGGCGCGCCGAGCCGGGCCCTCCAGATGCTCGACGTGATCGGCACCGCGGACCGGGCCGAGCCGTGGCTCCGCGCCGCGGTCGAACGCGGCGACCGCCTGATGGGCTTCGGCCATCGCGTCTACAAGACCGACGACCCCCGCTCGCTCATGCTGCGCGACGTCGCCGATTCGCTCGGCGGCGACAAGATGGACCTCGCGCGCCACATCGAAGCGACGGCGATCAAGGTGCTCGACGAGATGAAGCCGGGTCGCCGGCTGTACACCAACGTCGAGTTCTACGCGGGCATCGTGATGGACCGAGCCGGGATCCCGCGTGAGCTGTTCACACCGACGTTCGCCGCGAGCCGCGTGATCGGCTGGTGCGCGCACATCCTCGAGCAGGCGGCCGACAACCGCCTGATCCGCCCGAGCGCGCAATACGTCGGGCCTCCCCCGCCCCAGCCGGTTCCTGAGCTCGCTTGATCACATCGGCGGCGCGGTCCGCCGTTCCGCGTCGATCGGGCTCATGATCCCGACGGGGTTTCCGTCCGGATCTTCGACGATCGCGTAGCGCGCACCCCAAAAGGCGTCGTACGGCGGTTGCTGCGCGTTGTGGCCGGCGGTCGTCAGCTCGGTGAAGAGGCGATCCACTTCGTCACGTGAAGACACCTTGAAACCGAGCGCGACACCGACGCCGCGCGAACCCTCGTTCCATTTGGTCGCGAACTCCGTGCTGTCGAAGTCGAAGTCGACCGCGCTGGAGGTCTCGGCAGAACGATGGTGTGCATCCCACGGGCCACGATCGGGGATGTCGAGACCGAGCCGCCGGTAGAAGTCGACCGCGGCCGGCATGTCTCGTACGACGAGGTTCACCTGATCGAGCACGGGGCGAGCGTCTGCCATCTTTCCTCCAAGTCGTCCTCCGGGAGCTTCGCACGATCTCGTCGACGACGCTGGGTGCCGGTCTAGCGGCAAGGTCGCGGCGGTCGTCGGCGAGCGATTCGCGATTGACACGCGCGCAACCTGCGGGAAGGCTCGGCGGACCCCGTCGAAGTGGAGGCCTGCTGTGGCAGAGAGCGTGTACAAGGTCATCGAGTTGGTCGGTACCAGCACCGAGTCCTGGGAGAAGGCAGCGGCCGCCGCGGTCGAGAAGGCGGCATCCAGCCTTCGAGACTTGCGGATCGCCGAAGTCGCCGAGCTCGACCTTCAGATCGAAGGCGGTGCGGTCAAGGCGTATCGAGCCAAGGTAAAGGTCTCGTTCAAGTACGAAGATTGAGTGCCCGGGGAGGGGGTCGAACCCTCATGCCCTCCAGGAGGGCCGGCGGGTTTAAGCCGCCTGCGTCTGCCGATTGCGCCACCCGGGCCGGTTGGGTGCAACGGTAGGCCCGCCGGCGGCATGGAGGAGCACGGTTCGCATCCGTGCCGCGGCGTCGCCCGCCAGGCCGTTCGCCACGACGACGCCTTCGACCATGTCGGCGACGACGTCGGCGAGGGGCCGCGACCGCACGAGTACCGCGACCACCGGGCCACCCGGGAGCCGGCGGATCGTGCGCGGGGCTCCGGGGCGACGCGGCGGTGTGCGGAACGCAGGCACGACGAGCCCGGCGGCGCGAGTCGCCGCGCCGAGCCGGCGGGCAACGTCGGCGAACCGGATCACGGGCATGCGCTCCATCGCGTCCTATTCAATATCTCGGGTGAGACACTCTTGCTGGGTCGCGACTCACCTCCGAGCGGCGGCTTCGCCGCGTGCCGGAGGATTTGATGCTCCCGGCCAGCTGGGTTCGCACCCTCCGGGCTGCTCCGCTCTCGGCGCCGTGCGACTGCCGTGCGAGTGAGGCGACCATCGTGGGCGAGGCCGGGCCCCCACGACAGGGAGATCCTGCGGCTGGCGCTCCCGGCGTTCGGCGCGCTGGCGGCCGAGCCGCTCTACGTGCTTGCGGACACCGCGATCGTTGGCCACCTCGGGACGCGGCCGCTGGGCGGCCTCGGCGTGGCGGGCGCGGTGCTGACCGCTGTGTTCGGGATCTTCAACTTCTTGGCATACGGCGCGACCGCGACCGTGGCGCGGCGGATCGGCGCCGGCGACCGCCGCGGCGCGACCCAGCACGGCGTGGCCGGCATGTGGCTCGCGCTCGCGCTCGGCATCGGCCTGGCCGCGCTCGGGCTGACGCTCGCGGGCCCGATCGTCGACGTGATGGGCGCGTCGGCGCGCGTACGCCCGTACGCGCTCACCTACCTGCGTATCTCGCTGCTCGGCGCGCCCTTCATGCTGGTCGCGCTTGCAGGCACCGGCTACCTCCGAGGCCTGCAGAACACCCGCACCCCGCTCGTGATCGCGATCGTGGCCAACGTCGTGAACCTCGCGCTCGAGATCCTTCTCGTGTACGGCGCGGACCTCGGCATCGCGGGTTCCGCGTGGGGCACCGTGATCGCGCAGATCGGCGTCGCGATCGCCTATGTCGCCATCGTGCACCGCAATGTGCGCGCGTCGAACGCGACGGCTCGACCAGATCTCTCGGAGGTCCGCGCGGCCGCGGTCGTCGGCGCGCACTTGACCGTCCGTACGGGCTCGCTCCTCCTCACCTTCACGAGCGCGACTGCGATCGCGTCCCGCCTCGGAGACGTGCAGATCGCCGCGCACCAGATCGCGTGGCAGCTCTGGTGGTTCCTTGCGCTGTGCCTCGATGCGATCGCGATCGCCGGGCAGGCAATCGTCGGCCGCTCGCTCGGGGCGTCCGACGCGCCGGGAACGCGCGCCGCGGCGCGCCGCATGATGCAGTGGGGCGTGATCGTCGGGGTCGCATGCGCGCTGCTCGTGCTCGTCTGCGATCCGCTGATCGCGATCACGTTCACACGCGACCCGGCCGTGCAGCACGAGGTGCGACTCGTGCTGGTTGCCGTCGCACTCATGCAACCGCTCGGCGCGATGGTGTTCGTGCTCGACGGCATCCTGATCGGTGCGGGCGACGTCCGGTACCTGGCGCTCGCGATGGCAGCGGCGACGGCGTGCTACGTGCCGTTCGCCGTGCTGGTATTGGTGACCGACGCAGGGCTGCTCGCGTTGTGGGGCGCCCTGTTCCTATTCATGTTCGCCCGGCTCTACGGGATGGGCCGCCGGTTTCACGGCGATGCATGGCTGGTCACGGGAGTGTCGGCTACATAGGCTTGCCCGGTGACCGACACCCCCGACCGCGCAGTCGAGATCGCGGCGGCCACGCATCCCGACCTGGACCTCACCCACGTCGACACCACCGCCGGCCGTGAGCTCGTCCCGGTCGCGCGGCCCGAGCAGACGTCCGAGGACATTCGCCGCTCCGACGTCGACCGTTGGGGCCGCAGCGAGCACTTCCGCCAGCTGACCCGACGGATCTTCGACCCCCTCTACACGCACTGGTTCCGCGTCGAATGGGAAGGCTTCGAGCAGCTGCCCAAAGAGGGCGGAGCGCTGCTGATCTCCAACCACGCGGGCGCGATCCCCTCCGACGCACCGTCGATCATGCACGGGATCGAAAAGGACCTCGGGCGTCCGGTGTACGGCCTCGCGGAGAATCTCTTTCGAAAGATGCCGGTCGTGGGCACGCTCTGGTCGCGCAGCGGCGGCGTGGCGGCCCATCCCGACAACGCGTATCGCCTCTTGCACGACGAAAACCAGCTCGTGCTCGTGTTCCCCGAAGGCACCAAGGCGACCGGCAAGCTCTACGGCGAGCGCTACCAGCTGCGGCGATTCGGTCGAGGCGGCTTCGTCGAGATCGCGATGCGTGCCGGCGTCCCGGTGATCCCGCTCGCGGTGATGGGCGCGGAGGAGGCGATGCCGGTGCTGTTCAAGAGCAATCGACTCGCCAAGGCGCTGGGCGTCCCGTACGTTCCGATCACTGCGAACATGCTCGTGTTCGGACCCGCCGGCTGGGCGCTGCCGCTGCCCGCGAAGTTCAAGATCCGCGTGCTCCCGCCCGTCTACTTCGACGTGCCGGCCAACCAGGAGCGGTATTCGCGCAGCCGCGTCATGGAAGAGACCGAGCGCATCCGGCGCATAGTGCAGGACGCGCTGTACGACATGTTGCGCACACGCCGTTCGGTCTGGTTCGGATGAGCCGAGGATCCGCGGCGCAGGTACCCTGCGCCGATCGAGGCGGGGCCCGAGCGGCCCTGCAGAGCGGAAGATAGGGCACGACGCATGCGCGTCCTCGTCACCGGGCTGGCCACCTACTGGGGTGGGCGCGTCGCACAGGCGCTCGAGCGCCGGCCCGACGTCGAAGTCGTCGTCGGTCTCGACACGCACGAACCGCGCGTCGAGCTGGAACGCACCGAGTTCGTGCGCGCCGACACCACGCACTCGATCATCGCCCGCATCGTCCGGGCCACCCAGGTCGACACGATCGTGCACACGCACCTCATCGTCGACTCGACGCGTGTGAGCGGACGCCGCCTGCACGAGATCAACGTCATTGGCACGATGAACCTGCTCGCGGCGGCAGGTGCGTCACAGAGCCCGGTGCGCAAGGTCGTGCTCAAGAGCTCCGCCCTTATATACGGCGCGAACGCCGCCGATCCCTACGTCTTCCGGGAGGAGATGTCTCGTACCGGGCCGGCGCGCACCAACGTCGAACGTTCGCTGTTGGAGGTCGAAGCGTTCGTACGCGACTTCGCAGATGACAACCCGCACGTCGGCGTGACGCTGCAGCGATTCGCGAACGTGCTCGGTGACGACATCGACACTCCCTTCGCAATGGCGTTGCGCCGCCCCGTGGTCCCTGAGATCTTCGGCTTCGATCCACGCGTGCAATTCGTGCACGAGGACGACGTCGTCGGCGCGCTGATGTACGCAACGATCAACGACATCCCGGGCGTCTACAACGTGGCGGGCGACGGCAGCCTGCCGTGGAGCGAGGCGTGCGCGATCGTCGGCAAGCCACGGGTCTCCCTGCCGTTCTTCTTGACGACCCTCGCGGCCGAGCCCGCGCGCATGCTGCGGCTCTGGGACTTGCCGGCCGAAGCACTGCAACTCCTGCGTTTCGGTCGGGAGATCGACAACTCGCGTTACAAGCGCGCGGGATTCCGCTACGGGTACACGAGCGCGGGAACGGTCGAAGCGTTCGCACAAGGGCTGCGGCTCGCGGCCACGGTCGGCGACAAGCACCCGTCGTATCGGTTCGACCGCGACGTCGAGGACTTCTTCCGGCACTCGCCCGCAGTCGTGCGACCCGACTAGAGCACTCCGTAGCGCAGAGCGGAGACACCGCTATGAACCATGTGAGGGTCGAGCATCGCGACGCGGTGGCGGTCGTGACGCTCGTCGACGAAGCCCGCCGCAATGCGATGACCGCCCCGATGGTCGACGAGATCGTCGCGACGTTCGACGACCTCGAGGGCGACGGCACGACCGCGGCCGTCGTCGTCACGGGCGCGCCACCCGCGTTCTCCTCGGGCGCGGACGTGTCGAGCCTCGGGGCGCTCGCGCAGTCATCCAACGACGACGAACGGCGATCGGTGACCTCGATCTACGAGGGCTTCCTGCGCGTGCTGCGGTCGCCGCTCCCGACGGTCGCGGCGGTAAACGGTCCCGCCGTCGGCGCGGGCTTCAATCTCGCGCTCGCGTGCGACGTCCGCATCGCCGGCGCGTCGGCCCGCTTCGACACCCGCTTCGTCAAAATCGGCCTCCACCCGGGCGGCGGTCATACCTGGATGCTCGAGCGAGCCGTCGGACCGCAATCGGCCGCCGCCATGGTCCTCTTCGGGGCGGTCGTCGAAGGGCCTCGAGCCGTCGAGATCGGGCTCGCATGGTCGTGGCATCCCGACGAGGAGTTGGTGGCGGCCGCCGCGGCATTCGCAGCCGGTGCCGCCCGAGCGCCGATTGCGCTGCTCGGCCGGACCAAGGCGACGCTGCGCCGGGCCCCCTGGCAGCCCGACTTCGAGGCGGCGGTGGCCACCGAGGTCGCACATCAGGCCTGGTCGCTGGGTCAAGGCTGGTTCGGGAAGGCCCCGGAACACCGGCAGGAACGGAGGCGGTGACCCGGAAGAGAATTCGGGCACCCGCGGCCTTCATCCCATTGACGGTATCCGACCCTATTAGGCTAGAATCTGCCAGTGGAACCGTTCCGCTGTCCGACGTGCATCGGCCTTCTCCCGGACGCACCTGTGCGGCGCTGCCCCTCGTGCGGCCAGAGCCTGCGGCGGCGGCGGCCCCGAGTGTTGGGCGAGGACACCCGCATGGGAACGTCCTTCCTGCCGGTCGACCGTTGGATGCTCGACCGCCTGGACGCCGAAGGCGACACGCGCGGCCGCAACAAGATGCCGCCGGTCGCGTGGCATGGTCGGTTCCCGACCACCGCGCGCAACGAGCTCGACCGCGACGAGACTCCCGCCCCGACGCCCGTGGCGGCGCTCGATGTCTACACCGAGGTGCCGGCGACGATCACCGAGCCCGAGGCGCTGGTCGTACCGGAGCCGCTGGTCGTACCCGAGGCGCTGTTCGTACCCGAGGCGCTGTTCGTACCGGACGCGCCGATGCCCGAGCCGGAACCGGAGCCCGAACCGGCAGCACTCGCACCGGCTCCGCCCGCCCCGGCGCCCCCCGCACCGCAGCCGCAACCGGTCCACCAGGAACTCGATCCCGACGTGCGAGCGCTCATCGACGAGCTGTACGAGCAAGCGCGCGCCGAGCTCTCGGGCGACGAAGTCGGCTTCTTCGCACCGGTCGCCCCCGCGCCGGTCGACGCGCCGGTCTACGAGGCTCTGGTGAACGACCAACTGGTCGACGAGCTCGTTGCCGAACCAGCGCCGGACGCAGTCGCGCCGCCGAACGGGTCGGCGGTCAAACGCCCGGGACGCTCACGGAGCGGATGGGTGGCGGCGATCCAGTCGGCCGAGC
Organism: Acidimicrobiia bacterium; assembly: GCA_038238245.1. Taxonomy (GTDB): domain Bacteria; phylum Actinomycetota; class Acidimicrobiia; order IMCC26256; family PALSA-610; genus DASQHW01. The sequence continues at coordinate 103,973 of JBBRXX010000002.1, read as the reverse complement.
GGGATCGCCCGCGCGGCACTACCGCGAGCGACTGACGAAGCGCTCGATCAGCTCGTGGCCGCGCGCCCGCCACTCCTCGGCGGTGATCGCGTAGCGCACATGGTCCTCGTAGACGCCTTGGATCTGCAAGAACCTCACCGCCGTTCCTTCGTCTCGTAGGTCGAGCTTCTGCGCGACGCGGCGACTGGCTTCGTTGCGGGGCACGATCGCCGCTTCGAGCCGGTGCAGCTGCAACGCTTCGAACGCGTGCCGCATCATCAGCACGACGCCTTCCGGCACATAGCCGTGACCGGCGAGCGCCTCGTCGATCCAATAACCGACGTAGCCCATCTGGAACGGGCCCCGTTGGACGCTGCCGAGGCTGACCTCACCCGCGAACCGTCCGTCGACGAGGAACAAACCGAAGCCGTACGCCGCGTCGAAATGACGTTGCCGGTCCCATGCACCGCAGCGGGCGCGGAACGCCTCGCGCTCGAGTGCAGGGTCGGCGCTTCCGGGTTCGGGACGCGGCTCCCATCGCTCGAGCCACTCACGACACCGTACGCGCACCTCGCGCCATGCATCCCAGTCGTCGACGCGCAACGGACGCAGCATCACCCGGCCACCGACCAGCTCGGTCATGTGGCAGTGGCGATGGCGTCGAGGGACGCGGCGTCTTCGAGACCGGAGAGATCGCCCGGCGGTTCACCGCTGACGACCGCGCGAATCGCGCGGCGCAGCACCTTGGCGCTGCGCGTCTTGGGCAACGTGCTCGTGAAGCGCACCTGCGCGGGCTTGAACGACGGCCCGAGCGCGTCGACGACACACTGCACGATCGCGCGCCGCAGCGCGTCATCGGGGTCGACCCCCGCCGCCGGGACGACGAACACCCACAATGCCTCGCCCTTCAGCTCGTCGGGCACACCGACCGCGGCCGCTTCGACGACGCCGGGATGCGCGACGACGGCCGTCTCGACCTCGGCGGGACCCAGGCGCTTGCCCGCGAGCTTGATCGTGTCATCGGAGCGGCCGTGCAGGAACCATTGTCCGTCGGCGCTCACGCTCGCGAAGTCGCCGTGCCACCACACGTTCGGATAGCGCGACCAGTACGTGTCGAGGTAGCGCTGTGCATCGTGGTACAGCCCGCGGGTCATGCCGGGCCACGGCCGGGTGCAGACGAGCTCTCCGACCTCGCCGCGCACCGAGCGCCCTGCCTCGTCGAAGACGTCGACCGCCATGCCGAGCGCGGGACCGCCGAGTGAGCACGGCGAGAGCGGCTGCACGACGTGCGGCGACAAGAAGCATGCGCCGACCTCCGTGCCGCCCGAGATGTTGATGATCGGGCAGCGGCCGCCGCCGACGACGTCGAAATACCAGCGCCACGGGGTCTCGTTCCACGGTTCGCCCGTCGACGCGAGCACGCGTAACGACGAGAGGTCGTGCGCACGGACTGGATCGTCGCCGTGCGCCATCAAGGCGCGCACGAGCGTCGGGGACACACCGAGCACGTTCACCCGATGCCGTTCGACGAAAGCCCACAGCCGGTCGACGTCCGGGTGGTCGGGTGCGCCGTCGTAGAGGACGAGCGTGCCACCGTTCGCAAGGGTGCCGATGATCTCCCACGGGCCCATGATCCAACCGATGTCGGAGAGCCAGAAGAGGCGCTCGCCGCGGCGCAGGTCGGTTTGGAACGCAGCTTCCTCGGCGACCTTCACGGTGAAGCCGCCGTGCACGTGCACGGCGCCCTTGGGCCGGCCAGTGGTGCCGCTCGTGTACGCGACGAACAGCGGGTGTTCGCTGTCGACCGAGCGCGCGGCGAAGCGGTCGGCACCGAGTGCGCACAACTCGTCAAGCGACACATCGCGGCCCGAGGTCATGGGCACCGCCGCGCGGCGGGAGGGTCCGAGGCGCGGCACGACGACGACGGTGTGCACACTGTCGACCTGCGCGACGGCGGCGTCGGCGGTCTCCTTCATCGTCACGACCTTGTCGCGCCGCGTGAAGCCGTCGGCCGTCACGAGCGCGACCGCGTGCGCATCTTCGAGACGGATCGCAACCGCGTCCGGGCCGTAGCCGGAGAAGATCGGCAGGAACATCGCGCCGAGCTTGGCGATCGCGAACAGCGCCGCAACCGTCTCGGGGATCATCGGGCAGAACAGCCCGACGGCGTCGCCTTCCCGCACGCCCCGCGCGTGCAGCCCGGACGCGATGCGATCGGTCAACACGCGCAGCTCCTCGCCCGTGAGCGTGCGGGTCTCGCCGTCCTCGCCCTCCCAGACGATCGCGGGCTGATCGTCGGTCCGGGCGTCGACACACATCGTCGCGACATTGCATCGCCCACCGTTGAACCATGTCGCCCACGGCGCGCCGGCCGAGGTGTCGAGCACGCTCGTGTAGGGCGCGTCGAACGTCAGGCCCAGGAATGAGACCACGGCGTCCCAGAACCACTCGGGCTCGGCAATCGAACGATCCACGAGCGTCGGGAAGTCGTCGATGCCGGTCACGGCCATGAACCGAGCGACGTTGCTCTCGCGCAGCCACGTTTCGTCGGGCCGCCACACCACCGGGGACATTGGGCACGAATCTACCCGTGCCGCCGGGCCGGATAGCGTGCTGGTCATGGCGGAGGAGCGTGGGGCGCCGCGCGTCGAACCACGAACGGAAGACGCACCGCTCGTGTGGATCGACCTGGAGATGACCGGGCTCGACGTGGAGCAGCACGTGATCGTCGAGATCGCGTGCGTCGTCACCGGCGCGGATCTCGCGCCGCTCGACGACGGCATCGACCTCGTCGTCCACGCCGACGAAGACGCGCTCAGCCGGATGGACGACTTCGTTCGGAACATGCACACCAAGTCGTCGCTGCTCCCCGCAATCGAGAAATCCGACGTCACGGTCGAGGACGCGCAGGCGCAGGTGCTCGAGTACGTGCGCACGCATGTACCCGTCGCGGGCACCGCACCCCTCTGCGGCAACAGCATCGGCGTCGATCGCCGATTCCTCGACCGGTACATGCGCGAGCTCGACGCGTACCTCCATTACCGCAGCGTCGACGTGTCGTCGTTGAAGGAGCTGTGCCGCCGCTGGTATCCGGCGATCTATCGCAAGCGGCCCGGCAAGGCAGAACATCACCGGGCGCTCGACGACGTTCGCGAGTCGATCGCGGAGCTGCGCTTCTACCGCGAGCAGTTGTTCGTCCCGCCGGCTTCCTGACGACCTCGGCTACAACAGAGCGCGGAGCGCGCCGAGGAGTGCGACCACCGAGCGCTCGCGTGCCGAGTGGCCCATCAGGCCGATACGCCAGCCCTTCCCCGCGAGCGCGCCGAGCCCACTGCCGACCTCGATGTCGTACCGGGTGCGTAACTCGGCGCGGATCTTGGCGTCGTCGACGCCCTCGGGCAGCCAGACGCTGGTGAGCTGCGGGAGCGGCTGCTCCTGCGCGAACGGGCGGAAGCCGAGCTCGGGAAGCGCGTCCTGCAGCAGCGAGCCTGCGAGCCGGTGCCGTGCGTGCGCCGCGTCGAGACCTTCCTCCAACAGCACACCGAGGCCGGCATGCAACGCATACAGCATCGAGATCGGCGCGGTGTGGTGGTAGCGCCGCGCGGTACCGACGTAGTCCGCGAGCAGCGCCAGGTCGAGGTACCAGCTCTGCGCGGGCCGGGTACGGGCACGAACCCGCTCCACGGCGCGGGCCGAGAAGCTCAGCGGCGAGAGCCCGGGCGGGACGCCGAGGCACTTCTGCGTGCCGGAGTACACGGCGTCGACCCCCCACGCGTCGACGTCGACCGGGATCCCGCCCAGCGACGTGACGCAGTCGACGAGCAGCAGTGTGTCGGTCTGTTGCAACGCGGCGAGCGGCGCGATGTCGCTCTCGACGCCGGTCGAGGTCTCGGCATGCACCACGGCGACGAGACGCGCGTGCGGGTAGGCGCGCTGCGTGTCCAGCAGTTGCTCCGGATCGATCGCACGGCCCCACGGCTGCTCGACGCGCACGACGTCCGCGCCGCAGCGGCGCGCGACGTCGCACATGCGCTCGCCGAACACCCCGTTGACGCCGATGATCGCGGCATCGCCGGGCTCGACCAGGTTCACGAAGCACGCTTCCATGCCCGCGCTGCCGGTGCCGCTGATCGGGAGCGTCAGCTCGTTGTTCGTACGGAACACGGTGCGCAGGTCGTCGCCGATCTCGTCGAGCACGACGAGGAAGTCCGGGTCCAGGTGACCGAGCACCGGCCGCTGGAACGCTTCCATGACCTCGGGATACGGGTTCGAGGGGCCGGGTCCCAGCAAGAGCCGCTCAGGATGCACGGAGCGTGAGCGTACCGGCGGGGTCACGCCATGGTGCGGGCGAGGCCGTCCAGGATGTCGGCCTCCGAGACGAGCAGCTCGTCGAAGCCCCAGTGACGCATGACACCGACGACCACGATCGCCCCGCCGACGATCACGTCGACCCGGCCGGGGTCGAGCCCCGGGTTCTCGCGCCGCGCGGCGACCGGCTCGGTCGCGAGCAACCGGAACACCTCCTCGGCGGCGGTCCGCGTGAGGCGGAACCGGTCGATCCGATCGCTCCGGCTCGGATCCACGCCGAGCTCGATCGCGGCGAGCGTCCACACCGTGCCGGCGGTGCCGACCAGCGTCTTCGCCCGTGCCGCGCCCGGCACCAGACGGTCGACGTCGGCGAGATGATCGCGGACGACCGAGACGGCCTGGCTCAGCTCCTCGGGTTCGGGCGGATCGCCGTGCAGGAACTGCTCGGTGAGTCGCACGCAGCCGATGTCGATCGAGCACAGCCCTTCAGGCTCGTCGCCGCCCGCGATGAACTCCGTGGAGCCGCCGCCGACGTCCACCACCAGGTACGGGCCCGGTTCGGCGAGACCGGCGGTGGCACCGAGGTATTCGAGCCGGGCCTCGTCCTCGCCGGAGAGCAGCTCCGGACGGACGCCGAGCACCTGCTCCGCCGGCCCGAAGAAGTCGTCGCGGTTCTGCGCGTCGCGCGATGCGCTCGTCGTGGTCGCCCGCACCTTTTCGACCGCCAGCTGGTCGATGGTGCGGCGGTATCGGCGCAGCACGTCAACGGTGCGCGCGATCGCGTCGGGGTGCAACGTGCGGTCGCGGTCGACGCCTTGCCCGAGCCGCGTGATCTGAGTGTGCCGCTCGATCGGGAGGAGCTTGGCGTCCCGGCCCGTCCCGTCGACGTCGGCCACGAGCAAACGCGTCGAGTTCGTGCCGATGTCGACGCTCGCGACGCGCGTCACCGCAGGTGCTCCTGCACCCAGCGGCCGACCGGATCGTCCCCGCCGGCGAGGAAGTGGGCGTAGTGCGCGTGGAGACACTTCACGCCGCGGCGGGTACCGCCCACGCCGCCGTGAGGACTGGGACCGAGATGACCTCGCGGGAGCACGGCGTCGCGCTCGCGTGCGTAACGATCGTGCGTGGCGCGCAGCTCCTCGGGATCGACGGCCGCTTCCGCGGCGCGTACGCCGCCCGTCGACTCCAATCGCGAGACCTGCTTCGACAGCTCGGGGTCGACCAGCCAGTAGCGGGTCGGCATGGGAGTGCCGTCGTGTAGCAGCGGCGCGTTGCGGATCACGATCGGCTCGCGGTGCGCACCGCGGACGACGACGTCGAACGCAGCGCGCGGGGCCCGGCCGAGCAGTTGTGTGAGGTCTTGCACATCGGCGTCGGTCGCCGGCACGATCTGGGCTCCCTCGCTGCGGTGCGCATCCGCACGGTCGATATGGGTCGCCCAGTTTACGGATGCGTGGTCGTCGTGGTCGCCGCGGGCGCCGGCAGTACCTTGTACACCTGTTCGCCGGGGAAGACCATGTTGAACTGCTCACGCGCGATGCGTTCGGTCTCGTCCGGCGACTGCAGACCCTCGGCTGCGATCTGGAGCTTCTTGTTCTGCTCCCGCAGCACCGCGACATCGTGCGCGGCGGTGCTCACCTGGCGCCGCTGCGCGAGGTACGAGCGGGTGGGGAACACGAAGACGAACAGAATCGCTGCGAGTCCGAGCGCGATCAACGCGACCCGTCCCCGGGAGCCCCAACGCCTCATCGTCGCGTCCCCCCCGCGAAGGCACGCATCCCGAGATACGCGGCGGTCTCACCCAGGCCCTCTTCGATGCGGAGCAACTGGTTGTACTTCGCGACGCGGTCACTGCGCGCGGGCGCACCGGTCTTGATCTGCCCGCAGTTCGTGGCGACCGCAAGATCGGCGATCGTCGCGTCTTCGGTCTCCCCGCTGCGGTGCGACATCACTGACGTGTAGCCGGCCCGGCTCGCGAGCTGCACGGTGTCGAGCGTCTCGCTCAGCGTGCCGATCTGGTTGACCTTCACGAGAATCGAGTTGGCAACGCCGAGCTCGATGCCGCGACCGAGGCGCTCCGAACTGGTGACGAACAGGTCGTCGCCGACGAGCTGCACGCGACTCCCGACCTTCTCGGTGAGGATCGCCCAGCCTTCCCAGTCGTCCTCGGCCATGCCGTCCTCGATCGACACGATCGGGTAGCGCGCCGCAAGATCCGCGAGATAGTCGGCGAACTCGGCACTCGTGAACTTCCGGCCTTCGCCGTTAAGCACGTACCGGCCTTCGTCGAAAAACTCACTCGACGCAGTGTCGAGCGCGAGCGCGATCTCCTCGCCGGGCCGGTAGCCGGCGCGCTCGATCGCGACGAGCAAGAGCTTGCAGGCCTCCTCGTTCGAGGGCAGGTTCGGCGCAAAGCCACCCTCGTCGCCAAGGCCCGTCTCGAGGCCGCGCTCCTTCAACAGCGCGTGCAGTGCGTGATATGTCTCTGCCCCCCACCGCAGCGCTTCGGAGAAGCTGACCGCGCCGACGGGGGCGAGCATGAACTCCTGCAGGTCGACATTGCTGTCGGCGTGCGCACCGCCGTTCAGGACGTTCATGAGCGGCACCGGCAGGACGTGCGCGTTGGCGCCGCCGACGTACCGGTAGAGCGGGAACGCGGCTTCGTCGGCAACCGCCTTGGCGGTCGCGAGGCTGACACCGAGGATCGCATTCGCGCCGAGCCGGCTCTTGTTCTCGGTACCGTCGAGGGCACACAGCGCGGCGTCGACACCGCGCTGGTCGGCGGCGTCGAGGCCGATGACCGCGTTGCGGATCTCACCGTTGACGTGCTCGACCGCACGGTGCACGCCCTTGCCGCGGTAGCGGTCGCCTCCGTCGCGCAGTTCGACTGCTTCGTGGGCGCCGGTGCTCGCCCAGCTCGGCACGGCGGCACGGCCGCGGGCGCCCGAGATCAGCTCGACTTCGACTTCGACGGTCGGATTCCCGCGTGAGTCCAGGATCTCCCGCCCGGCAACGTCCTCGATGATGCTCAAGTCAACTCCTGTGGCGCCCGGGGAAAATGTAGACGCTCCTGCCCATGTCCACGCGGCGAACGAACGTTCGCCGCCTGCGAACGCGGCTCAGCGGGCGGGCGTGGCCCCGTTCCCGTCGGTGATGCTACGGAACACGTCGAGGATCTCGACCGGGATCGGGAAGATGATCGTCGAGTTCCGCTCAGCCGAGATCTCCGCCATCGTCTGGAGCGTGCGCAGCTGCATGGCGCCGGGGCTGCGGGCCATCGTGGCCGCCGCCTCGCCGAGCTTCTCGGACGCCTGCAGCTCACCCTCGGCGGCGATGATCTTCGCCCGCCGCTCCCGCTCGGCTTCGGCCTGGCGTGCCATCGCCCGTTGCATCTGCTCCGGCAGCCCGACGTCGCGAATCTCCACCAGCTGCACCTCGACGCCCCACGCTTCGGTTTGCTCGTCGAGCGCGGCCTTCAACTCGAGGTTGATCCGGTCGCGCTCACCGAGCAGCTGGTCGAGCTCGTGCCGGCCGATGATCGAGCGCAACGACGTCTGCGCGACCAGCTGCGCGGCGTTGTACCAGTTCTGGATCTTGATCACCGACGCGACCGGATCACGCACCCGGAAGTACGCGACCGCGTCGACCGCGACCGTCACGTTGTCCTTGGTGATGACCTGCTGGGACGCAACCGGCACCGCTTGCGTCTGCAGGTTGACCTTCACGATGCGGCTGATGAGCGGCGGCACATAGAAGAGACCGGGTCCCTTCGCGCCCTGGCAACGGCCGAGATAGAAGATGACCGCGCGTTCGTACTCCTGCACGACGCGCAACCCCGTCAGGCCGAAGAAGACGACGATGAACCCGACGATTATGAGAATGACGAGAAGGGCAACCACCCTGCCATTCTGACGCTGGCGCAGTCAGCCTTCGTGGACCTCGAGGGCGCCCGCCTCCCGCCACAGGCGTTCGACGACGTGCCGGTCGGCGCGCGACAGGTCGTGTCCCGCGTCCGCCGCCAGTTGCTCCATGCGCACGAAGCGGTCCTTGAAGCGGCGCGCCCAGGCCGCCAGCGCGGATTCGCCGTCGATCCCGGCACGCGCGCCCGCGGCCGCGAGCGCCGCAAGCGCGTCGCCGAATGCGCGCTCGTCGTCGACGCCTGTGCCGGCGAGCTCCGCGACGTCCGAGAACTCGGGCGTGAGGCCGACCGACGCGGCCTTGCGGAAGAGCTTCTGCGCGTACAGCAACGAGGGCAGCCCGGAGGTGATGCCTTCGACCAGCGACGTGTGGCCCTTCTCCGCTTTCTTGATGTGCTCCCAGTTCGTCACCACGGCGTCGGCGGTCTGTGCGCGCACGTCGCCGAACACGTGCGGATGCCGGTGTACGAGCTTCTCGTGGATGTGTCGCGCGACATCGGCAATGGTGAAGGCGCCCGCCTCGGCCGCGAGCACCGAATGGATCATCACCTGGAACAGCAGGTCACCGAGCTCGTCTTCCAGCGCGTCGTAGGCACCGGGCGGCACGTCTCCCGCCGGTGCGTCGGCCGGCAGCTGCTCGATCGCCTCCGCGACCTCGTAGGCCTCCTCGAGGACGTGGCGCCGCAGAGAGTGATGCGTCTGTGCCGCGTCCCAGGGACATCCGCCCGGGCCGCGCAGGCGCTGCGTGAGCGCGACCAACCGGGAGAGCTCGGCGCCGACCGCGACCTCGCCGGTGTCGACGAACAGCGAGGTGAGGTGATCGGGCTCCACCGTGCGGTCGAGCTCCGCCAACGCGACGGTGAACACGCGCTCGTCGGGAAGTCCCAGACCCTGGAGCACCGTCACGTCGTGATCGGGCGGCAAGTCCTCGAGGAGCGCGAGCTTCACCTCGGAGCACACGAACGTGGTGTCGCACTGCGCGAGCAGCATGCGCCCCGAGAAGCCGGCCGCGTCGACGGCGAACGCGCGAGCGTCGACCACACGCACGCCCGCCATCGGATCGATGCCGAGGCGGTTCCACGCGAGGTCGGCGAACGAGAGCCCCGGCACGATGTCGACGTCGATGCCGGCGACACGGAGCAACTCCACGGTCCGTTCGGCAACCGACGGGCTCCCGGGCACTGCGTACGCGACCTCGCCGTGCTCGTGCGCCTCTTCGACGACCCGTGCCGCGATCGCGGCGTACACCGCGTCGAGGTCGTCACCGGAGTCGTAGAGCATGTCGAGCGGAGAGAGCTCCACGCCCTCGGCTGCGAGCTGTGCCACCGCGGGGTGCCGTGACGTCCGCACGTACCGCACGGCGATGCGCGCCAGCGCCTCGCGCGCGGCGGGAAGCATCAGCTCGGTGCCGGCCGGACCGAGCCCGACCACGACCACGCGCCCCCGGGTCACCCCTTCTCGCGTACGGTGCGCGGCGTCGGCGCGGTCGGGGCCTCGACGCTGTAGGACTGTTGGCCCTGCCCCGCGTCGTGCAGTCCCCACGACCCGAACCGCGGATCGATCTTGACGTGCAACGCCTTTATCCGCGCGTCGAGGGCGGCCGCGGCAGCCTGTTGCAGTGCCTGCGCGACCTGTTGGTTCGCGGCAAGCTTCGGATCGAAGTGGCGCACGAGGATCAGGTGGTAGCCGAACTGCGTCTTCACGGGAGCGGTCACCGTGTCGAACGGAGCCGCCTCGGCGGCCTTCTGGAATTCCGGTGCGAACTCGCCCGGCGCGAGACACCCGAGCACGCCACCTTGCGCCGCGGAAGCCTTGTCGATGGATTTGGCTTGCGCGACATCGGCGAACGGCGCTCCCTTTCGGATCTGCAACGCTGCGGCCTCGGCTTGGGCGCGGGTGCGCAGCAGGATGTGCTCCACCAACCTTCCGGACGCGCACGACCGCAAGATCGCGGCGAGGCGGGCACGCGCCTCGACGAGCTCATCGCGCATCTCCTTCGGGAACGCGTCGAACACCGCTGTGTCGCCCTGCTGGCGCGCGAATCCTGACTGCGCGGATTGGAGTGCCGCGGTCCGGTCCGCGTCGGTGATCTGGAGCCCCTGGCTCGCGAACTCGGCGTCGATCACGGTCTGGTTGACCAGCTGTGAGAGCCAGAACGCGGTGAGGTTGGCGTCGGTGGTCTCGTCGCCGGGGTTGCCGGGCGCGAGACCGTTCGCCTTGGCGAGATCCCGGAACAGCGCGCTCGTGTTCGCCTGCTCGACCCGCTCGAGCAGGCGGTCGCGCGTGATGTGCACCGTTTCGTCGCCGCGAGTGTCGTGGAAGCTGACCGTCGCGGCGTCGGAGAGCGAGCTGGTGCCGCCGCAGCCGCTCACGCCGACGCCGACCGCGGCGAGCACGGCGACGGCCGCGAGCCGACGAGATGGACGCAAGATCATCCGGCGGATGGTATCTGCGCCCCGGCCGGAGCATCCGCCGGGGGCGCGATCTCGTCGAGCAGCCTGAGTAAGGCCTGTGTGATCGTGAGCTCACGGGATGGTTGGACGGGCACGACGACCGCACCGGGGAGGATCTGTGCGCGCGCCACGAGTCGCTTGAGTCGCGCCTCTTGCGACTTGCGCAACTGCAAACCGTCGAGACGGGCGTGGCCCTTCTGGACGGAGATCGCACGCACGCCGAGCCGGAGACTGGTGGCGCGCAGTCTCGCGACGTCGAGCAATGCCTCCGCGGGTTCCGGCGGCGGCCCGTAGCGGTCCTCCCATTCGGCGCGGACGTCGTCGACGTCTTCCAGCGTGGTGACCGCCGCGAGTCGCCGGTACGCCTCCATGCGCACGTCGTCGCGTGCGATGTACTCGCGGGGCAGATGCGCGGTGACCGGCACGTCGATCTGCACCTCCACCGGTTCCGCGCGGACTTCGCCGGTGAGCTCGCCGACGGCTTCGGTCACCATCTCGACGTAGAGGTCGAAGCCGACCGCGGCGATGTGCCCGGTCTGCTCGGCGCCGAGCAGGTTGCCCGCGCCACGAATCTCGAGGTCGCGCATCGCGATCTTGAATCCCGACCCCAGATCCGTGAACTCGCCGATCGTCTTGAGCCGCTCGTACGCCTCCTCGGTCAACGCCCGATCGGGCGGGTAGAGGAGGTACGCGTACGCCCGCTGACCGCGCCTACCGACGCGGCCGCGGAGCTGATACAGCTGGGCGAGGCCGAGCATGTCCGCCCGGTCGACGACGAGCGTGTTGACCGTCGGCATGTCGAGACCGCTCTCGACGATCGTCGTGCACACCAGCACGTCGTGCTCGCGCTCCCAGAACTCCTGCACGATGCGTTCGAGCCGGCCTTCGTCCATCTGTCCGTGCGCGATCGCCACACGCGCTTCCGGGACGAGTTGCCGGACGTCCTCAGCGATGTGGGCGATGTCGCGCACTCGGTTGTGCACGAACAGCACCTGCCCCTCACGGAGCAGCTCGCGCCGGATCGCCTCGCTGACCGCGCGCTGGTCGAACTCGTTGACATAGGTGAGGATCGGCTGGCGGTCCTCGGGCGGCGTGTTGACCAGCGAGAGGTCACGGATGCCGGTGAGCGACATCTCGAGCGTGCGCGGGATCGGTGTGGCGGTGAGCGTCAGCACGTCGACGTTCGTGCGCCACTCCTTGATGCGCTCCTTGTGCTGCACACCGAAGCGTTGCTCCTCGTCCACGACGAGCAATCCGATGTCCTTGAAGGTGATGTCCTGCGAGAGCAACCGATGTGTCGCGATGACGATGTCGACCGTACCCTCGGCCACGCCCTTGACGACGTCGTGCTGCTCCTTTGCCGAGAGGAACCGGCTGAGCACTTCGACGCGCACGGGATAGTTCGCGAACCGCTCGCGGAACGTCTGCCCATGTTGACTCGCGAGCAGTGTCGTCGGGACGAGGATCGCAACCTGCTTGCCGTCGAACACGGCCTTGGCCGCGGCGCGCAGCGCGACTTCGGTCTTGCCGTAGCCGACGTCACCGCAGATCAGGCGGTCCATCGGCACCGGGCGCTCCATGTCGGCCTTGGTCTCGACGATCGCCGTCGCCTGGTCGGGCGTCTCCTCGTACGGGAAGGCGTCCTCGATCTGCTTCTGGAACGGCCCGTCGGGCGCGAACGCGTGGCCGGGCGTCGCGAGCCGGCGCCGGTAGAGCACGACGAGCTGACCCGCGATGTCGCGCACCGCTTTGCGCACGCGGGCACGCGTCTTCTCCCAGTCGCTGCCGCCCATCTTCGACAGCTTCGGTTCCTCGCCGCCGGTGTACTTGCGGATGAGGCCGATGTCCTCGGAGTCGACGTATACGCGGTCGCCTCCCTTGAACTCGACGACGAGCCGGTCGCGCGTGACGCCGAACATCTCGCGCGTCTCCATGCCGAGGTACTTGCCGACGCCGTGCACGCGGTGCACGACGTAGTCGTCGCTCGTGAGACCTTCGTAGTGATCGGTGGCTCGACGCGCTCCCCGGGGCTTGCGATGCACGCGCCGTCGTCCGGTGAGATCGGCTTCGGCGACGAGTGCCAACTTGACCGTGGGAAGGACGACACCCCGGTCGAGCGCGGCAACGACGACGTCGACCGGCGCGCCCTCGGCGACGAGCATCTCCTCGATTCGCGCCTTGGACCCGGTTCCCTCGGCCGTGACGATGACGCGGTAACCCTCCGCCTTCAGCGCGTTGAAGCGGCGCGCCAGGCCCTCGACATCACCGACGACGGGATCGAAACCGCTCGCCGCGAGCACCGGCGTGTCGGGTTGATCCGGTGCCGCGAGCACCGCGACCGTCTGCGCCTTGGTGTGCGCGAGCAGCCGGTCGAAGGGAAGCGAGAGGCGCGGGGTGTGCGCGTTGTCGATCGGCGCCCCCCAAGTGGTGGCGAGGGTTTGCGCGAGCGCGGCTTCCTCGTCGAGCAACTCTTGTGCGCGATCCCTGAGCCGCCGCGGCTCGACGAGGGCGACGAGCGCCGACGGCGGCAACAGATCCGGCAGGAGGTGCTCCTCGGCGGTGAGCCACGGCAGCCACGACTCCATACCGTCGAACGTCGCCCCTTCCGCGAGCCGTTCCCACTGCTCGCGACCCCAGGGTTGCGTCTGCAGGAGCTCCTTGGCGCGGGCCCGCACTTCGTCGGTCGGCAGGAGCTCGCGCACGGGGAACATCTGCGTCTCGCCGACGGCGCTCGTCGAACGTTGGTCGGCGACGGAGAACTGCGAGAGGCGATCGACCTCATCGCCCCACAGGTCGATGCGCACCGGATGATCGGCGGTCGCCGGATAGACGTCGACGATCGAACCTCGCGTCGCCACCTCGCCGCGGGCTTCGACCTGATACTCACGGCGATAGCCGAGGTCGACGAGCCGGGCAACGAGCTCGTCGCGGTCGAGCTGCATGCCCGGCGCGACCGTGATCGGCTCGACGTCCTCGACGTGCGGCCCCAGGCGCTGCACGAGCGCGCGCACCGGCGCGACGATCGCAAGCGGGAGGTGCTCGCCGCCGGCGCGCAGCCGCCACATCACGCGGAGACGACGGCCCATCGTCTCGGTGGCAGGCGACACCCGCTCGAACGGGAGCGTTTCCCACGCCGGGAACAGCTCTACCGCGTCGTCGCCGAGGTATTCGCGCAGGTCCGCCGCGACCCGCTCCGCCTCGACGCCCGTCGGGACCGCGAGCACGACCGGCCGGCGCGCGGTGGCGCGGGCCAGCGTCGCCGCGAACAGCGCCCGGGCCGGCTCGGGCACGGCGATCGGGCGCGCCCGGCCCTCGGTCGCGGTCGCGATGACCGGATCGTCGGCGAGCAACATGGCCAGATCGGCAAGCGGTGGAGTCATCAGTCCCGAACGCGCGTCAACACCCGGGAATGCATCGCACCCCGGGCTCTCCCTGTTTGCCATCGTACCGACCCCGTTTGGTCGGTCAATGACCGGTTACGCGCACCAACGCTCCAAACGGTCGAGCCATGCCGCGAAAGTCAGCGGAGCGCCGACGACCGGCGGCTGCGGGAGGCCGAGCGCCGCCGCGACCTGTTCGGCGATTTGTCGATCGGTGAACGCCGACGTGAACTCCAGGACACGAAAGCCTGCGAGCTGGAGCTCGTTGCCCCGCAGGGCATCCGCATCGAACTGTCCTCGGCGGCCGTGCGCATCAAAACCCTGCGCCTCGAGCGCGAGCCAGGCGTCGGGATAGCAACAGTCGATGCGTCGCTCCTTGGCGCGGTACCACACGACGTGCTGGCACACCGGCAATACCAGCCCGTGGCGATGCAGCGCCTCGAACACGAAGTCCTCGAGCCTGCTCTCGCGCTGTCCGGCGTCCGGGAGCCGGCGCGCGAGCATCTCGAAGAGCTTCTTCGGGCTGCGGCCGGGCGCCGCGGGAAGCCGCATCGCAGATGCTTGGATTCGCCCGAGCGATGTGATGTGACGATGGAGCGCGTCATCGGTCAGTCGACCGAGCTCACGCATCGTCAACCGCGAAGAAAGATCGAGGATCGTCCGTTCCGGCGTTCCGCGCGGTATCCGACGGACGACGGTGACATCGGTGTCGATGAGAAGCCCGCTGCGGTGGCGACGGGCACCTGCGATCTGTGGTGAACGCTCCAACGTTGTCGTGATCTCGATCGCGGCCGGTCTGGGCAGAGGCAGGCGCCACAGCTGCGCGGCAGTCTCGTGAGACGCAAAGGAAGGTTCACCCGCGGCGAGCACCGCCGCGAGCGCGCGCTGTTCGAACGACGGGTCGACCGCCGGGTCGGCGAAGACTCCGGGATGCAGTTCGAGAAGCGCACCCTTTGCAATCCTCCGGCGCAGCGTGGCGTACGAGAGTCCCGCCGCGCGTGCCTGCATCCGCGTGACGAGTCCGTATTGCGCGCGTTGCAGAGCGCAGAGCTTGAGATTCGCCGACCCCACGGTGCCTCCCATCGTCGATGGGAAGCTGCGAGGACCCTACGCACCGGGTGCGCCACCTTCGTTTGGTCGGCAGGTGACCAGAAACGCGCACTCGGCGACCAAACGGTGGAGGGGGAAAAGGGGGCGAGGGGCAAACAGGGTTAGGGGCGGGTGTTGTATTGGTTCATGGCGGCGTCGACGCCTTGGCGGAGGATCGTCTCGACGGCGTCGGCTGCCTCTTCGATCGTCACCGCCATCTCCTCGCGCGCGCGCTTCGACACGCGGGAGAGCACGTGGTCCGCGCCCCGCTCTTTCGACGGCGGCTTCCCGACCCCGATGCGGACGCGCAGAAAGTCCTCGGAGTGGAGGTGCTGCTTGATCGATCGCAGTCCGTTGTGGCCGGCCAGCCCTCCGCCGACCTTCACGCGCAGTGCGGCCGGCGGCAGGTCGAGCTCGTCGTGCACGATCACGAGCTGCTCCGGCCCGACCTCGAACCGCCGGGCCAACGGTGCGACGGCCATGCCGGAGTCGTTCATCCATGTGACAGGGATCGCCAGCGCGAGGAGCTTGCCGTCGACGCGCGCGTCGCCCACGAGCGCGCGGTCGCGCCGGTGCTTCTTGAGCCGCACGCCGTGGCGACGCGCCAAGAGCTCCACGACCTCGGCGCCGACGTTGTGCCGCGTCTTGGCGTACTCCTCGCCGGGGTTGCCGAGCCCGACCACCAGTAGGTCGGCAGGCACGGCCGACCGCTACTCCCCGCCGGCGCTCTCGCCACCGCCTTCGCCGCCGGCGCCCTCTGCACCCGGGGCACCTTCGCCCTCGGCTGCTTCGCCCTCGACCGCGGTGACCTCTTCCTCGGCGACACGCGGCGCGGAGATCTGCGCGAGAACATCGTCGGCGTCGTTCATGATCGCGACGCCGCTCGGCACGCTGAGGTCGCGGACGTGCGCCGCGTCGCCGATCTCGAGCGCGGAGATGTCGATCTCGAGCGAGTTCGGCACGTCGGCCGGCTTGGCCTCGACCGACACCGTGTAGAGGAATTGCTCGAGCACGCCGCCGCGTCCGACGCCTTCGGCGTCGCCGGTGAGGTGCACGGGGACGTCGGCCTGGATCGTCTGGTCGGCGCGTACGCGCACGAAGTCGACGTGCAACAGCGTGCCCTTCACCGGATGACGCTGGATCTGGCGCGCGAGTGCAAGTTGGTCGCTCCCGTCGAGCTTCAAGGTGAACAGCGTGTTCGCACCGGCCGCGCTCGCGAGCATGTGACCGAGCTCCCGCGACGGCACGGTGACCGGGACGTTCTCCGCGCCCAATCCGTAGACGACGGCAGGGACGAGGCCCTCACGTCGAGTGCGGCCCGCGGCACCCTTTCCTGAGCTGGTGCGACGTTGTGCAGCGAGTATGGCGTCGGCCATGGCGCGAGATCCTCATGAGACGGAACGACGAACAAGAAACCCTAGCTGAACGTCGACGGGATCACTCCGGGCGCCTTCCCGATCACGACCGCGATCTCCTTTTGGTCGCTGAGCGGGATCGTGGTCGGGTCCCCGTCGAACTTCTTGCCGTCCACGTAGACGGCGACCTGGGTTGCGGGCTTGCAATAGGTCCCGACGCATTTGGCGTCGAGCTTGACGTCCCACTCGATGAAGAACTGCCCGAGCGTGTTCTCCTTCGGTGTGGGCGACTCGGTGTGCAACACACCGGTGGCATCGTGGGTGTGCAGGGGTGAGATGCACGGCTTCGCGCACGGCTGGGTGATGCCGCCGTACGCAGGGAACCCGTCGATGACACCGTGGTGCACTTGTGGATCGCTCGGGTCGATGCCGATGCCTCCCGGCACGACGACGTGAGCGCCGTCGATGAAGACGTCGAGATGCGCGTGCACGTGGAACTCGAGGCGCTCGGCCGTCTCGGGCGTGAGCCCGGCGGCGCGTGCCAGCCGCATCGGATCCGTGGGCGCCGGCCAGGGCATCGCGTCGCCGGCCTTCGGGGCCGGACCTTTGGTCCCGGACGACGAGGACGAGGACGACGAGGAGCACGCGCTGACCGCGGTGGCCGCAACGAGGACCCACAGGATGGACAATCGGCTCGCATGGCGCATCGAGCGGCGAGGTTACGCGGCAATCTCTGCGCATCCTGTGCGGGAACTCACACGGTGCTCTTGCTCGGCTCTTGATCGGCGGCTCGAAGCTGCGAATGCCTCGGAACACGGAGGCATGTCACAGCAACCGACCAAGGAGCGATCATGGACATGGCACGCACCCAGAAGTGGCTGCTGACCGGAGCAGCAACCCTCGGGCTCGCCGTCGGGGCAGCCGGCATCGCCGGTGCCGCGACGAGCGGCTCGTCGTCGTCGACCGGCTCGACGGCGACCACCGCCCCGGCGGCGAGCGCGCAGGATCCCGGTTCCCGGCCGAACCGCCCCAACGAGACCGCGCTCACAGGCGACACCGCCGCCAAGGTGAAGGCAGCCGCGGAGGCCGCAGTGCCCGGCGGCACCGTCCTTCGGGTCGAAACCGACTCCGACGGCTCCCCCTACGAGGCACACGTCCAGAAGGCCGACGGCTCCCTCGTCACCCTCAAGATCGACAGCTCCTTCAAGGTGACGGACACGATCGCGGGCGGCGGAGGCAACTGCCCGCGGGGCGGACGGGGTGGCCCCGGCGACGACGACGGAAGCAACGGTTCGAGCGGCAGCAGCGGCTCGAGCGGGAACAGCGGAAACGCGACCGAGTAACGATCTCGTGTGCCCGCGCGTGTCTCGGCGCGCGGGCGCACGACTTACACGTTGTCGCCGTCGAAGAGCTGGCTGACCGAACGGTCCTCGAACACGGCGGCGATCGCGTCCCCGACGAGCGGTGCGATCGACAGCACCCGCAGCGAGTCGAAACGCTTGTCGTCGGAGATCGGCACGGTGTTGGTGACCACGACCTCGCGCACGGGAGCGTTCTTCAACCGATCGACGGCGGGCCCGGACAGCAGGCCGTGCGTCGCCGCGATGTAGACGTCCTTCGCACCGCGATCGATGAGCAGGTTCGCCGCGCTCACCACGGTGCCGGCGGTGTCGATCATGTCGTCGACGATCACACACGTACGGCCGGCGATGTCACCGACCACTTCTGTCGCGACCGCGACGTTGTGGGTGCCCTTGGGCCGGCGCTTGTCGATGAACGCGATGTCCGCACTCAGCCGGTCGGCGAACATGCGCGCGAGCTTGCCGCCACCCGCGTCCGGCGCGACCATCACGGCGTCGTTGTCCACGGCTTCGGCGAGGTGCGCGGCGATGACCGGCACCGCGGTCAGGTGGTCCACCGGGTAGTCGAAGAAGCCCTGCACCTGACCGGTGTGCAGGTCGACCGTCACCACGCGGTCGGCGCCCGCGGCCGTCAACATGTCGGCCACGAGGCGCGCCGTGATCGGCTCCCGCCCTTCGGCTTTGCGATCCTGGCGCGCGTACCCGTAGAACGGGCATACGGCCGTGATGCGATCCGCCGACGCGCGCTTCGCCGCGTCGATCATGATGAGCTGTTCCATGAGCGAGTCGTTGATCGCCGCGCCGTGGGTCTGGAAGACGAAGAGGTCGGTGCCGCGGATGTTCTCGCCGTACCGACAGTAGATCTCGCCGTTCGCGAACGTGGACAGGACGCATTCGCCGAGGGGCACATCCAGATGGGCCGCCACTTCGGCCGACAGCTCGGGGTGGGCGCGGCCGGCCACGAGGACCAATCGCTTTGTGGGGACGACCTCCATCAACCCTCATCCTCGCGCGCGGGACGGGCATCGCGTGCGGGAATGCCCTTCACCAGGCGGCCGGCCTCGACATCGTGTGTCACGACCGAGCCGGCTCCGGTCTCGGCGCCGTCTCCGACCTCGACCGGCGCAACCAGCGACGTATGCACGCCGGTATGCACGGCGTCACCGATCTTCGTGCGGTGCTTGCGCTCGCCGTCGTAATTCGCGGTGATCGTGCTCGCACCGAGATTGGCACTCTCGCCGATGTCGGCGTCACCAACGTAGGACAGATGCGGCACCTTCGTGTCCGTGCCGATCTCGGAGTTCTTCACCTCGACGTAGGTGCCGATCTTGACTCCGGACGCGAGCCGCGTGCCCGGACGCAGATACGCGAACGGACCGATCTCGCAGGCGTCACCGATCTCGCACTCGCGCACGACGCTGTTCGAGATCCGCACGTGCTCGCCGACGACGACGTCGGTGAGATGGACGTCGGGGCCGAGCACCGAACCGGCGCCGATGATGGTGCGGCCTTCGAGGATCGTGCCGGGAAGGATCCGCACGTCCGGCTCGAGCTCGGCCGTGGCGTCGATGTACGTGGTGGCGGGGTCGACCATCGTCACCCCGCCGAGCATCCATATGCGATTGATGCGATCGCGCAACTCCATCTCGGCGGCGGCGAGCTGCACCCGGTCGTTCACCATGATCGCCTCGGCCGCGTCTTCCATCTCGAGCGCGATCACCTTGTGCCCGGCGTCGCGCAGCACGCCGATGGCGTCGGTGAGGTAGTACTCGCCCTGCGCGTTCTCCGGGCTCAGCCGTCGAAGCGTCGGCGCGAGCAGCCCGCGCCGGAAGCAGTAGATCGAGGTGTTGATCTCGCTGATGTCACGTTCGTCGGGCGTGGCGTCGCTGTGCTCGATGACCCGGGCGACACGACCTTCCTTGTCACGCACCACCCGGCCCAGACCGAACGGCTCCGGCACGTTCGCGGTGAGGATCGCAGCGGCGGCGTCCTGGAGCCGGTGCTCGGTCGCGAGCCTTGCAATCGTCTCCGCGCGCACGAGCGGCGCGTCCGCGGGCACCACGAGGATGTCGTCCTCGGCGTCGAGGTCGTCGAAGACCGTGAGCGCGACACTCACGGCGTCGCCCGTACCGCGTTGCACACGTTGCTCGACGAATTCGACCGGCACCTCGGTGACGAGTTGCTCTTGCAACGTCTTCGTCACCGACTCCGCGCCGTGCCCGACGACCACGACGATGCGCTCGAGCGGCAGCTCCGCGAGGGCATCGACGACGTGCAACACCATCGGACGTCCGCACAGCGGGTGCAGGACCTTGGGTGTGCCCGAACGCATCCGTGTGCCCTCACCCGCCGCGAGCACGACGGCGGCGAGCGGCCGGTACTGGCTCATGTTTGCATCGCTCGGCTCATGGGGGCTCCTTCTTTGCCTCTGGCTCGGGGGCGAGGGTTCGAACCTCGACTCAGGACTCCAAAGGACCTTGTGCTGCCGTTACACCACCCCCGAATGGGTTCCAGATTAGGGACCTCGTGGTCGAAGTCTGCGCTGGTGGGCATTCCCGGCGACCGTAGCCCACACCGGCAGGCGCGTCGGTCAGGTGCTGAGCCGCAAATGGCCGTGCTTGCACTTCGACTCGGACGCTTGGCTCTAGCCCGGGCCGGCAATGTCGCGCCGGCGGAAGACAGCAGTCGCGACCGCGAGCAGGCCGAGCGCGTATACGACGAGCATTACCGCCGGGAACGGTGACGCGACCACGTCGGTCCGCGGTCCCATGAGGAAGACCGCAGCATTGTCAACGATGAGCCAACGCCCGAGGCCCGGTCTCCACGCGCGCACCGCACTCTCGACGAAGTTCAGATAGACGAACGTCACACCGAGCGCGACCGCGGTGTTGCGTCCAAGAAGCGCCAGTGACGCTCCCACGACGGCGGCCAGGCCGGTGAACGCGGCGCCCCTGACCATTGCAGCGAGAAGGCCGCGCAACCAATCCGCATCGGCGCCGGCGGTGCCGCCGTGCAGCAACATCGAAGGAAGAAGCGCGAGGACGAAGACAACTTGCAGCACGAGCGCAATCGTCCCTGCGGCGAGCGCCGCACTCGTCGCACGCGCAACCGCGACGCGGACGCGTCGGGGCTCCCATGTGAGCAGCGTGCCGAGCATGCCCGATCGAAACTCCGCGCCGACGACCGAAGCAGCAGCAAGCAGCCCACCGAAACCGAGAAACAGGATCGCGATCCCAAGGATCGGTTCGCGATCATCGTCTGCCGGCCAGAGGTCCGTGAGATACACGCTCTTGTCGTAGTGCGCGAGTGTGATGTCCTGCCGGCATTGGGCCGAAGCTCCCTCGGTCACGCAGCTCCGGATGTCGACTTCGAGCTGGTTGCGGGCGCGCTCGCGCGCTCGCGCGTCGAACTTCTCCGTGTGCGAGAACACCACCACCCCCGCGAACGCGATGGCCACCAACGCGAGAGCAATGAGCACCCTCACCAGACGGCGCGACAGGGCCCTCCGCAATTCGGCGCGAAGCAGGGCGTTCACGAGGACTCTCCCGTCAGCTCGAGAAACACGTCCTCCAACGTGCGCTCGTCGGGTCGCATCTCGGTCACCCACAACCGATGCGCTGACAACGTCTCTGTGACGTGCGCCGCGCTCCGCATGTGCGCGACGCGCAAGAGCCTGTCGGAGGTGTGCTCGGCGTGCATCCCCGCGTCGCGCAGAACCTGCAACGCGGCAGTCATGTCGTCGACCCGGAGAATCATCCCGCCGGCGCGACCCGCCGCGAGCACGTCGTGGACCGGTCCGGCGGCGACGCAGCGCCCGCGGCGAAGGATCGCGACCCGGTCGCAGATCTGTTGGATCTCGCTCAGTTGATGACTCGACACGAACACCGTGCGGCCCTCGCCGCCGAGGTGTCGAAGCAGTTCGCGGATCTCCTTGATGCCGCGGGGTCGAGCCCGTTCGCGGGCTCGTCCAGGATGAGCACCGCCGGATCCTTCAACAGCGCCGCCGCCAGCCCCAACCGCTGGCGCATGCCGAGCGAAAAGCTCGCCACAAGGTCGTCGGCGCGTTCCGCGAGCCCGACCCGATCGAGCTCTGCGTCGACCGCTCGCGGCCCGATGCCGTTCAGACGTCCGAGCAACTCGAGATTCTGGCGGGCCGAGAACGTGGGGAGCAGGGCGGGCGCCTCGACCAGCGACCCGACCCGGCGGATCACCGTCGGAAGCGCGCTCGGCACGTCGGCGCCGAGCAGCCGGCACGTTCCGCTCGACGGCGCGGCCAAGCCCAGCAAGCAGCGGATAGTCGTCGTCTTGCCGGAGCCGTTCGGGCCGAGGAACCCGAACACGCCTCCCGCCGGAACGAACAAATCCAGTCGATCGACCGCGACGGTCGGGCTTCCGCGCCACCGGCGGTACACCTTGCGCAAACCCGTGACCTCGATCACGCAGGGCTCCGCACGTCGTCGCGCGGTCGTTGCGTCGCGGTCGAGCACGAAGGGAGAGGTCACGCCGTGAAGGTTACGGAGACATACGCGCCGTGAACACCGTGCAGACCCGACACTCTTGCGGGGGATCAACCGCTCCTACGCAGTACGCCAGAGCGCACTCGCGCGGTCCTCCCAGAGCTGTTCGACGAGATCGGCGTCGAGGTGCTCCTTGTGCACGTACGCGAGTGCACCGGATGACGACGCCCCGCGGGGCAGCGCACTGACGTCGTACGTCGACACCAGAATCACGACGATGTCGCGATGTGCCGCCGTGATATGGCGCGTGGCGTCGACGCCGCTCATCCCCGGGAGGTTGATGTCCATCAGGACCAGGTCCGGTCGCACCGACTCGACGAGGTCGAGCGCGTCCTCGCCGGAGGTCGCTTCACCGACGACATCGAAGTCATCCAGGAGATCGAAAACGACGTTCGCGGCATCGCGAAACGGCAGCTGGTCGTCGACGATCAGCACTCGCACGCCGGCATCGTTCATGGGTTCGCCCTCCCCAGCGTTTCCTGATCCGCGAGGTACACGAGCACGGCCTTCACGCGGCGATGAACCGCGAGCTCCTCGGTGAGCCCGAGCTTCGTGAACACCGCGCTGATGTGCTTCTCCACGGCTCGATCGCTCAGCGACAGCGCCTCGGCGATGGCACTGTTGTTCTTCCCCTGTGCCATCTCGGCGAGCGTCTCGTGCTCGCGTGGCGTGAGCGTTGCGATCGGCGAACGAGCGGCGGCGCGCGCCGCGAGAAGGACGTCGACCACCTTTGGGTCGACCACCGAGCCGCCGCGTGCGACTTCTCGAATGGCGCGTGCGAGCTGCTCGCCGTTCGCGACGCGTTCCTTGAGGAGGTATCCGCGACCCTCGGCGCCGGCGGCGAAGAGGGCAAGCGCGTACGACGGCTCGAGATAGTGGCTCAGCACGATGACACCCGCCTCGGGGTGGCTCTCACGCAGCTGCTGTGCCGCTCGCACACCTTCGTCAGTGCCCGTCGGGGGCATGCGAATGTCGGTCAGGACGACGTCGGGCTCATGGGCAACCACGAGCGCGAGAAGAGTGTGGAATTCCTCGCACACGCCGACAAGCGTGAGATCCTCCTCGAGCTCGATCAAGGTGCGAACACCCTCTCGCATGAGAACGTTGTCCTCCGCGAGCACGAGCCGAATGGCCATGGGTCAAGGGTACTGAGCATGCGAACGCGTCGTAAGTGGGGTAACCGCACTCCGCGGGTGCGGGTGGCACGATGCGGGGTCGAGAGGCCTTACCCTTCAGCGGGCACTGCCGTCGGGTCATACTCGGACCGATGCAGGCGATGAGGGGGGCGTCGCGGCGAGCGCCGGTGCTGTCGAAACCGGCGATGCTCGTGCGTGTCATCGTGCTTGCGACGCTGGCCGCGTTCATCGGTCTCGCGTATTTGGCGATCCCGGTCGGCCTCGGGACGCTGCTCGGCACCGGTCCGAGCACGGTGTTGTCGGTGGCCGCGACCGCGGTCGTCGCGCTCGGCTTCGCGCGTGTGCGCGCCTGGGCGGAGCGAACCGCCCAACTCCTCGTGTACGGCGCGCGATCGACTCCCTATGAGGTGTTGACCGAGCTGTCCGACCGAATGGCCGGCGCGTACCCCACCACCGACGTGCTCCTTCACATGGCGCAGATCCTCGGGTTGGGGAGCGGCGCGGCGACCGCACGTGTGTGGGTGCGTGTCGGCGATGAGCTCGTACCCGCCGCGTCATGGCCCGACGTCGTGTCCGTGACGCTGCCCTCGATGCCGCTTGTCGACAACGAACTCCCACCGCTTCCTGACACCCACCACGCGCTTGCCGTACGTCACCGCGGCGAGTTGATCGGCGCGATCACCGTGAGGCAGCACCCCGGCAGCCCCTTCTCGCCCGTGGACCTGCGATTGTTGGACGACTTCGCATCGCAAGCCGGCCTCGTGCTGCGGAACGTTCGGCTCACCGCCGAGCTCGCGACCAGCCTCGAAGCGATCTCGGCGCAGGCGGCGGAGATCCGCGCGTCACGCCGGCGCATCGTCGACGCCCAGGACGCCGAACGCCGGCGCGTGGAACGTGACATTCATGACGGCGCGCAGCAGTACCTCGTCGCGTTGATGGTGCAGCTACGCGTCGCGCGGCGGCTCGCTTCGAAAGATCCGCCTCGGGCCCACGCGATGGTGGTGGACCTCAAGCGCATCGCGCTCGAGGCACTCGACACACTTGGCGATCTCGCGCAGGGCATCCATCCGCCTGTGCTCACCGCGTACGGCCTGGCTGCGGCGTTGCGCCGCCAAGAAGCGAACCCCGCGGTGAAAGTCTCGGTCGAAGACCGTGACCTCCGTCGCTATCCCATCGAGGTCGAGGCGGCGGTGTACTTCGCGTGTCTGGAGGCCTTGAACAACGCGGCCAAGCACGCGGCCGGCTCAAACGTCATCGTCCAGCTGTGCGAGCGAGATGGCCACATCGTGTTCTCGGTGCGCGACGACGGCTCCGGGTTCGATCCGGAGGAAAGCCGGCCCGGCTCCGGTCTCGGCAACATGGTCGACCGCGTCGCCGCGCTCGGCGGGACGCTCGACATCACGTCCGTCGTCAGCCACGGGACGATGGTCGCGGGCCGGGTACCCCTGCCACGCGGGATCGGCGACCCACTGTGAGACATCGGCGCCTGCGAGTCGGTGGTCCGTTGTTCTGGATCTTCTTCGGTCCATACGTGCTGGGCGTCGTGATCTTCCTTGGCGCCGGGCTCGCGCCTTCGGTAGCGAAGGAATTCGATGCTGTGCACGATTCCTTGCACGACTACGCAGATGATGCGTTGCTCGCCGAAAGCGAGGTGACAATCGACTTCGAGAGCCTCGACTCCGAGCGGGCCCACCGCATTGTGATCGCCGGGCCGGAGCCCGGGCAGGCAGTGCTCGCGAGCCGGGTCGTACCGGCGCGGGCCCGCGCCACGTTGCAGTTCGTGGCGCCACCTGCCGGGTCGTACCGTATGACCGCCCCCGGCCACCCCGAGCTCGAAGGTGAGATTCGATTCGCAGGCGATGGTGCCCGAGCGATCTCGATCCGGGTACCGGAGTCGGAGCATCGGTTCGAACGCCTCGGCGTCAGCGGATGGTCGGAGGTGGCTCGCCGCATCGCAGACGCGTCACACCGCGCCGACCACGGCGGCCGGGTGACGCTCGAGTCGCTCTTCAGTGTGCTCAATCTCGGTCTCGGGCTCGTGCTGGTCGCGCGCCGGCCTCGCGACCGCACGGCCCGCCTTCTCGCGGTCGCGATGATCGGCACCGCCGTCACCTTCAACCATCAGAGTCACAGCATGGTGCGCGACTACCTCATCGGGGATTGGTGGCTCCCCCACGACCTCTTCCATATCCTGTCGGGTGTCGCCTACATGTACGCGGTGATCGTCTTCCCCGACGGACGTCTCCTGCCCTTGGAGTCCCGACGTCGTTGGCTTCTACGCGTCGTATACGGCGTGGCAACTCTCGTGCTCGCGGTGAACGTGCTCGATCGCACAAGCGTCGGCCACCCCGGACAGTCGTTCTTCACGGTGTTGTTCGGAGTGCTGATTCCACTGGTGGGTGTCACGGCCCAGACCTACCGCCTGCGGCGCGCCACCGAGCCGGTCGTGCAACAACAATCGCGCCTGTTGCGTCTCGCGCTGCTGCCCATGTTCGTCGCGGGCGTGATCTACCTCGTCCTCACTCAGACCACCGACACCGTGTGGATCGAGGACGTCGGGCTTGCCGTCTTCCCCGCGCTCTTCGCGCTCGTGCCGCTCGCACTTGTCATGGGCATCCTCCGGTACCGGCTCTGGGACATCGACGTGCTCGTGAGCCGCACGCTCATGTCGGTGGGCTTGGCGGCCTTCATCGGTCTCGTGTACGTGGTCGTCGTCGTGCTCCTCGGCCACGGTCTCGGCCCAGGCGGTTCGGCAGGGCTCAAGATCGTCGCAACCGCGATCGCCGCAATCGCCTTCGAACCCGTCCGCGAGCGGCTTGCGCGTTTTGCCAACCGCCTCGTGTACGGCGAGCGCGCGACGCCGTACGAGGTGATGGCCGAGTTCAGTGACCGGCTCACCGGGGCGATCTCGGTCGACGAGATCCTTCCGCGGATCGCAGAGACCACCGTCAAGGGAGTCGGCGGCGTCGCCGGGCAAGTGACCGCCTTCCTACCCGGTGGAGGCACCCGCACGGTCGAGTGGCCCGAGACCGATCGCGTCACGCATTTCTCGTTCGAGATGCCGGTGACGTATCGCGGCGAACAGGTCGGCGAGATCGCAGTGGCGACCGCGCACGGCGAGCGTCTGCGGCCGGAAGAAGAAGAGCTGCTCGCGGCCTTGGGAGCGCAAGCGGGGCTGGCCGTCAACAACGCGCGATTGACCATCGAGCTCCAGGCGCGACTCCAGGAGATCTCGGTGCAGGCCGCCGATCTGCACGCCTCGCGCCAGCGCATCGTGACCGCGAGGCAGGGCCAGCGCCAGCGAGTCGTGCAGCTGATCCACGACCGCGTCGAGGTGCCACTGCATCGGGCGTCGAGCTTGCTCGACGAGCTCGCGCCGTTGCTGAGGACCGACGAGGCGCGCGCGCTCGAGCTCATCGAGGCGCTCGTGGACGAATGTGGGCAGGCCCTCGACGCGTTGCGGGAGCTCGCGCGCGGCATCTTCCCGGCGATTCTCGCCGATCAAGGCGTCGTCTCCGCGTTGGATGCGTACGTCCTCCAGGCGAACCTGCCCATCGACGTCCGTGTCGAAGCAGGTGCTCCCGACCGCTACGACCCACAGGTCGAAGCGATCGTGTACTTCTGTGTGATTCAGGCGCTCGCGAACGCGGGTGTGTACGCGCCCGAGAGCTCGGTCATGGTCCGTGTGCGCGAGGAACGAGGACACTTGTCGTTCTCCGTCGCAGACGACGGGCCGGGAACCGATCTCCAACGACTGCAAGCAGGCGCGGACGTTCGCGACATGCGTGACCGAGTCGAGGCCGTAGGCGGTGAGTTCGACGCGACCACCGCGCCGCGGCAGGGTACGATCATCTCCGGCTCGGTGCCGCTGCGTACCGAGTCACCTCCAGGCGAGTCCGAGCGGACAGCTGGGGATTCCTGACGTGAACCGGCCACAACAGGGCCCAGTCGCGTCTTCTGGTACCGTCAATGTTCTCCATGGGCTCGTTGATCAAGAAGCGCCGCAAGCGCATGCGCAAGAAGAAGCACAAGAAGCTTCTCAAGAAGACCCGCTGGCAGCGTCGCCAACAGGGCAAGTAAGCGCGCGAGCGCGCCCTACGCGGGCGCTGTTCCGAGCCACACCGAGCCGTCGATTGCGTCCGTGACCCGTTCGCGGGCGCGCTCGGCCTCGGCGCGGTCGTCGAAGACGGCCGCATAGGACGAACCGCTGCCGGCCAGGATCACCGGCACTCGCGCCGCCGCCTCGACTGCGTGCTTGAACGCGACGAGTCCCGGTGTCACTCGGTGCGCGGCGGGTTCGAGATCATTGGGCTCGGCGTGCGGGCCGCCGAGCTCGTCCCACGCGCGGTACACGTCGGCGGTCGCGCAACCGAAGCGCGGCGTCGCGACGAGGACTGTCCGCGGGGCCAGGTCCAGCGGTTCGAGCACGTCGCCGATGCCGCGCACACGCGCCGCGCCGCCGCGTACGCAAAAGGGCACGTCGGCGCCGAGCGACCGGGCGATGCCCGGATCGGCGCCCAACGCCACCAGCACGGCCGCGGCGTCGGCCGAGCCGCCACCGAGCCCGGCACCCGCGGGAATGCCCTTGTGCAGACGGATGGCCACCGACGCGCCGCACGCCGCCGCGGCACGCCACGCGAGGTTCGTCTCGTCGGCAGGGACTCCGCCCGCGAACGGACCGGCGATCTCGAGCACTCGCTGCGGCGCCGGCTCGATCTCGAGCGTGTCGTGTGGCTCCGACAGGGACACCATGACCGCGTCGAGCTCGTGGAAGCCGTCGGCGCGCACGCCGGTGACGCGGAGCGACAGCGTCAACTTCGCGAACGCGTCGATGCGCATCACGCGTCGCTCAGCCTCGCCCAGTCGTCGAGCGACAACGTCTCGGCGCGCGCGGAGGGATCGATCGCTGCGCGCGTGAAGGTGTCGCTGTCGATCAGGCCGTCGAGCGCCCGTCGCAACGTCTTGCGTCGCGTCGCGAACCCGGCCCGCACGAGCGCGAAGAGCCGGTGGGGATCGGCGACGGGCACCGGCGGCGCCGCGCGCCGCGCGAGCCGCACGAGCACGCTCTCGACTCTCGGCTGCGGCAGGAAGACCGTCGCCGGCACCCGTCCGACCACCTTCGCATCCGCGTAGTACGCGACCTTCACCGAGACCGCTCCGTACGCATCCTCGCCCGGGCCGGCCGCGAGGCGCTCACCCACCTCCCGCTGCACCATCACGAGGAACTGCTCGATCATCGGCGCCCGTTCGAGCGCCTCGATGACGATCGGTGTCGCGATGTTGTACGGCAGGTTCGCGACCATCGCGAATCGCGCGTCGCCGAGAAGCGCCGGCCAGTCGACGCGCAGCGCGTCAGCCCGGACGATCTCGATGTCCCGCCCGGCGGTCACCTCCTCGAGCACCGGCAGGACATGCCGGTCGACTTCGATCGCGCACACATGCGCGCCCGCGTCGAGCAACGCCACCGTGAGCGACCCGACACCGGGGCCGACCTCGACGATCCGGTCGCCGGGGCGCACGCCCGCGATCCGCACGATGCGTTCCGCGGTGTTGGGATCGGCGAGGAAGTGCTGCCCGAGCGCTTTGCTCGGCCGGATGCCGTGGGCGGCGAGCAAGGCCCTGATCTCCGTGATCGTGAGGGTCACCGGGCGGCGCGTTCGATGCCGAAGACACGCGCGGCGTTCGCGCGGGTGACAGCCGCGATCTCGTCCGGGGCCTCGCCGCGCGCCCGGGCCAGCGCCTCCCCAACCGCGACGACGTACGCGGGCTCGTTCGGCTTGCCGCGGTGCGGCTCGGGTGTGAGAAACGGCGCATCGGTCTCGATGAGCAGGTGGTCCGCGGGCGTGAGCCGCGCCGCGTCCCGCAAGTCCTCGGCGTTCTTGAACGACACGATCCCGCTGAAGGAGAGCGCGCAGCCACGATCGAGCGCCGCGCGCGCCTCTTCGGGGCCGCCCGTGAAGCAGTGGAACACCGTGCGTTCGGGCACCCCCTCGTCGTCGAGGACGCGAAACGTGTCGGGCCAGGCATCGCGGGCGTGGATGACCAGTGGCTTGCCGAGCTCCTTGGCGAGGCCGATCTGCCACCGGAACGCGGCTTCCTGGGCGTCACGCGGCGAATGCTCGTAGTAGAAGTCGAAGCCGCACTCGCCGATCGCGACGCATGCATCCGTGCGCGCGAGCCGTTCGACCATTTCGCGCTCCGCCGTCAGCTTGGACGCGTCGTGCGGATGCAACCCGGCGGTCGGGTGGACCGTCGGGTGCCGGCTCGCGAGCGAGAACGCCGCTTCAGAGGTCGCGGCGTCGGTCCCGACGCACACCATCCATTCGACCCCGGCCTCGTGCGCACGCTCGACGAGCTCGTCGCCACCGGCCAGTTGCAGATGACAGTGGGAATCCACCCACGACGTCATTCGACGTCCTTGCGTGGAAACAGCGGCTCGCCCTTCTCCAGCTGCGATCCCGCCGGCAGCTGCCCCCACGCCGCCGCGCCCGGAAGCCGCGCGTCTTCGGGACGTCCGGGCAGGCCCAAGCGTCGCCACAACTCGCCTGCCCCCCGCGGGATCACCGGCGACGCGAGCAACGTGACGATGCGCAACGCCTCGAGGCAGTCGCCCAGGACCTCGGCGACCGCAGCCGTGTCACCCGCCTTGTTGAGCACCCAGGGCTGCCGGTCCTCGATGTAGGCATTCGCGGCGCGAATGAGGTCCCACACCGCGCCGAAGCCACCTGAGAAGTCGAGTCTCGCCATCGCGTCCGACAGCCCGTCGAACGCGGCGGCGGCCGCCTCGCGCAGCGGACCATCGGCCCGAACGCCGGGCACGACGCCACCGCAATAGTTCACGGCCATGTTCAGCACCCGGTTCGCGAGGTTGCCGAAGTTGTTCGCGAGATCCGCGTTGTAACGCTGCACCATCGCTTCGTACGAGAAATCACCGTCGGGGCCGAACCGCTGGTCGACCATGAAGTGGTAGCGGAAGCCGTCGACGCCGAAGTCCGCGACCAGGTCGGCGGGGGCGATCTGGTTCAAACGCGTCTTGCTCATCTTCTCGCCGCCCACCAGCAACCAGCCGTGCGCGAACACGCACTTCGGTGGCGCGAGATTCGCCGACATCAGCATCGCGGGCCAGTAGACGGCGTGGAAGCGCAGGATGTCCTTGCCGACGAGGTGATAGTCGACGGGCCACCACCGGTTGAAGCGCTCGTCGTCCTCCCCGTATCCGACCGCGGTGCAGTAGTTGAACAAGGCGTCGGCCCAGACGTACGCGACGTGCTTCGGGTCCCATGGCAGTGGGACGCCCCAGGAGATCGACGTGCGGCTCATCGAGAAGTCCTGCAGGCCGCCGCGAATGAACCCGAGTACCTCGTTGAGGCGCGATTCGGGCTGCACCGCCTCCGGATGCTCCGTGTAGTACTGGAGCAACCGGTCCTGGTAGCGCGACAGCTTGAAGAAGTAGTTCTCCTCGGTCACGTGCTCGACCGGCCGCAGGTGGATCGGGCAGCAGTTGTCGTCGACGAGCTCGTCCTCGGAGTAGTAGGCCTCGCACGAGACGCAGTAGAGGCCCTCGTAGGTGCCGAGCTCGATGTCGCCGGCGTCGTAGATCTGCTGGAGAAACTGCTGGACGGCCTGGTAGTGGCGGGGCTCGGTCGTGCGGATGAAGTCGTCGTAGGCGATGTCGAGGGCGTCCCAGGTATCGCGGAAGTGCTTGGCGGTCTCGTCGACGAGCTCCTTGGGCGAGACGCCGCGGGCCTCGGCCGCCCGCTGCACCTTCAGCCCGTGCTCGTCGGTGCCGGTCAGGTAGAAGACGTCGTCGCCCCACAGCCGCCGCCACCGGGTGAGCACGTCGCCGGCCACCGTCGTGTACGCGTGACCGATGTGCGGGACGTCGTTCACGTAATAGATGGGGGTGGTGACGTAGAAGCGGCTCATGTTGTGTCTATTTTGCCGATCCTGCCAGATCACTCGACGCGATGGGAGATACTGACGATATGATCCTTATAGGCCCAGCCGGTCCACGCCGGTAGGCCCCTCCGTGTGGGGACGGATGGGCGGGCAAGTGGGGGGTACCGAAGTGAGGACCATCGGGACCGCCCGGCGCATCGACCAGTTGGGGCGGGTCGTGGTGCCGGCGGAACTACGCAGGATGCTCGGCATCAGGCAGGGCGACCTGCTGGATATTCGCGCAGAAGATGGAAGGCTCGTGCTCTTGAAGATCGAGCCCGAATGCGCCATCTGTGCACGACTCGACAACCTGGTCGAGCTGCACGAGAAGCACGTCTGCAAGGACTGCGTGCGCGAGCTGAGTCTCGTATAGCGCGGCAATACACCAAGAGTTACCAAGGCGTGCCGCTCGAGTCCCCAGACCTCGGGCGCGCGTCGCGGAAACTGTTGCGGCATCGAATCCCTGCGCGGCTCCGTGCTGCCGTCGGCTAGCCCTTCACCTCGACGACGTCGCCGAGCTCGAGCTTCCAGCGCTCGAACGAACCGACGGGTGCCTCGATCGCGAAGTACGAACGCCACACGAGACGCGAAACGCGCCGGGGCGACATCGTGACCGCGTGCAACACGAAGCCGTAGCGATCGCAGAACGCGACGTCGATCGCGGAATGCATGCCGAACGTATGGACGCTCCGGCACGGTCGAAGCACCAGCACGCCTTCCAGGTCTTCTCTGCCGATCAAGCCGCGCGCGCGCCCGCGCCGTGTCACCGCCACTTCCGCGGCCGCCAGCACATCGTCGCCTCGCAGGAGCCAGGGCATCGCGGGCCTCAGACGTTGAAGCGGATCTCGAGCACGTCGCCGTCACGCACCTCGTAGTCCTTTCCCTCGACGCGCAGCTTGCCGAGCTGTCGTGCCTTGTCCCACGAACCGATCTCGAGCAGCTCGTCCCAACGGATGATCTCGGCCCGGATGAAGCCCCGCTGCAGGTCGGAGTGGATCACACCCGCGCATTCCGGGGCCTTGGCACCGGCGCGGAATGTCCACGCACGCGACTCCTTGTCGCCGGTCGTGAGGAAGGTCCGCCGGCCGAGCAGGTGGTATGCGGCGTGGGCGACGGTGTCGAGCGCCGACTCGCCGAGCCCGTACATCGCGCGCATCTCGGGACGGTCCGCGGGGGCGCACGCGGCGATCTCGGCCTCGATGTCGACCGGGACCGCCATCGTTCCCTCGGGCAGCGGCACGTCGGTGCCCGTCTGCTCGCCGGTGTTGGCGACGAGCAGCAGCGGCTTGGTCGTCAGCAAGAAGACCGGCGCGAGTCGAGCCTTGTCGTCGCCGGAGAGCGCGCTGCGGCTGATCGGCGTGCCTGCTTCGAGCACGGCGTGGGCACGTTCGAGGGACTCGACCTCGGCCTTGATGTCCTTGTCGCCGCTCTTGGCGGCGCGCCGCTGCCGGTCGCGGCGCTGCTCGACGCTCGTCAGGTCCGCCATCACGAGCTCGAGCTCGATCGCGGCGAGATCGCCGTCCGGGTCGGCCGCGCCGCCACCGTCGTCGAACGCCCGCAGCACGATCAGGATCGCGTCGCAATTGCGCAGCGATCCGAGCACCTTCGCGCCCAGCCCCTCCCCCGGCTTCATACCGGGCGGCAGCGCGAGGTGAACGAGCTCGACGCCGGCCGGCACGACCTTCTTCGATTGCGACATCGCCGCGAGCCGGTCGAGCCGCTCGTCGGGGACGGACGCCACTGCGACGGCGGCTTCGTACTCGCTCGGCGCGTCGAGCCCGGTCAGGGCGGCGAACAGCCGGTTCGCGCCTGCTCCGGTGAAACCCACGAGTCCGAGATTCTCCATCGGCGCGCCAGGCTAGGGTTTCGGACTTCATGAGCAAGAAGACCAAGAAGCGCAAGCTCAAAGCCCGGCGCAACAAGGCCAACCACGGCAAGCGCCCGCGCGCCGGCCGCTGACGCGGCTTCGCTCCCTAGCTGCGGACGGCTTCCCCGAGCCAACGGACGCCCTTTTCGAGCGCAGGCCGGGACGCGTCGCGCATGACGCCGATGACAAGATCGGCGATCGTCGTCGTGCGCAGCTCGGCCCGCCATACCTCGTCGGCCCGGTCGAACGCCGCGTGGATGCCGCACGGGTGCGGGTAATAGCGCGCCGGCATCGCGGTGGGCCCGCGCCGGCGGATCTCCGTGCAACGGAACGCCGGCTCGTCGCCGTCGATCGCCTCGACGATGTCGAGGATCGTGATCTCCGCAGGAGGGCGCGACAGCCGGTAGCCGCCCCGGGGACCCTTGGCCGTTTGCAGGACCCCGGCGCGTGCGAGTGCCTGGAGGTGTTTGGCGAGGTACGCGGCGGGCACGCCGTGGAATTCCGCGAGCTTGGCCGCGGGCAGGGCACCGTCCTCGGGCAGTGTCGCGAGGAGCGTGCAGACATGCACCCCCCACTCGACGCCGTCCGACATCCGCATAACACGGATATTACCTGTCCGAGATGAGCGTCGAGCGGCGTCGGTACGATTCCCGGCGCGATGACCGTCGACGAGGTGGAGCTCCTTCCGGACGCCGAGCAGCACAAGCTCCTCGGCGCGACGCTGGAACGCGTCAACCTCGCGAGCAACGCCGCGCGCGCCGCCGGGCTCCAGAAGAACGTGTTCGAAGGCACGCCATTGCGCGAGCTGGTGAAGGAAGAGATCGAGCGGGCGAAGCTTCCCGAGGGGCTGGTCCGCCCGATCACCGATCGCGTGGCTGCCTCGCTGCGGCGCCGGTCGGGCAGGCAACACAAGTTCTCGACGTACCAGGCGCTCGCGATGCCCGCATCGGCCTTCAAATGGTCGCCCGGGGCGGATCGCGTCACGATGCTCACCGCCGCGGGGCGGCGCTCGATCGCAGTGCGCGTCGACCGTTCGCGAGGCGATCTGCGGCCGCCGCTCGCCGGGAGGCCTGCTGCGCTCGTCTACCGCAACGGTGAGTTCGAGCTGTGGGCGACCGACGTCGAACGCAAGTCCGAGGACGACTAGGTCGAAGGCAACTCGACAGACATCGGACGGTCGACCGCGGGCTCGACGAGCAGGCTCTGCACCGCGCGACCCAACACACCGCGCTCGTCGTGCAGCCGGCTCTCGGCCATCCCGACCCCGTGGCGTTCGGCCCACGCGCCCGACTCCAGCGCGACCCATTCGCCTTCGGGATGCCGGTGCGCGTGAATGCTGATCTCGGGGTTGATCGCGGCGGCGTTCGTCAGCCGCACCGGGTTCCCGACGCCGCTGCCGAAGTCCGCGCATGCGGCGACGCGCATGAACGGCGATACGACCTCGCCCGCAACGACCGCGCACTGCAACCGGAACCACGCGATCGCGGGCCCCGGCTCGGTCCAACTGCCTTGCACGAGGCGCACGTCGTTTGCGTTCCAGAACCCGACGGCGCGGTCTTGGAGGAAGAAGACCTCGTGCCCGCGGTCCATCTCGGGGCCCGGCGGCGGCACGACGACCGGGTGGACCGATCCGATCGTGTCGACCTCCGCAATGCGAATCCGAAGCGCGGTGGCATGCGCGACCTCCCGGCCCTGCTCGTCGAAGAGCGCCGCTTGCAGCCACTGCACCTTCTTGCCGGGACGGATCGTGCGCACCTGGAGATCGAGCGGCGCGAGCGGTACGGGCCGCATCAATTCGACGGTGAGCCGCGCGACGAACGAGGCCGGTCCGGGATCGTGCTGCTCGCACGCGTACGCAAAGAGCGCGCTCGGTGCGCCGCCGTGCAGCGCCCGCGGATCCCAAGGTCCGCGCGCCAGCGGCGTCGGCGCGAAGTGGTCTCCGTCTCGTTCGAAGAGCGCGCCGTAGCTCGCGATCGCATCATCGACCGGGTTGGTCACCAGGCATCGAGACGCCGGAGGTAGGCGAGCATGGCGGCGCTCGTCTCCTCGGGGCGTTCCTGTTGGGTCCAATGCCCGCAGTTCTCGATCACGACCCGTTCGAGATCCGGAACGCGTTCCTCCATGCCGAGGCTCATCGCCGGTGTGAGCACCGGGTCGTCGGCCGCGGAGATCATGAGGCACGGCACATCGACCGTGCGGTCCGCGATCGGCGCGGTGAGCTCCCAGTTGCGGTCCATGTTTCGGTAGTACTCGATCGGTGGCGTGAGCGCGCCCACCGGTCGGAACGCGCTCCTGTACACGTCGAGCACCTCGGGTGGGAACGCGTCGAGGTTCTTGGTGCCCGCGCCGGCGAAGATCATCTCGACGAAGTCGTCCACCCCGCGGCCCCATGTACCGAACACCCACTCGGCGAGCCCGCGCTCTTGGAACTGGATGATGTAGATCGGCGTGTCGACGAAGATCTGCCGCAACAGTTGCACCGGCGGCATCGGTGCACGCGGGAGGTCCGGCGTGTTCACGCCGATGACGCCTGCGATACGCGCCGGGTACTGCCGCGCCATGATCCACACGAGCAAGCCACCCCAGTCGTGCCCCGCGATGACCGCCCGCTCGTGCCCGAGCCCGTCGACGATGCCCATGAGGCAGCCGTTGATCCATTCGCAGTCGTAGGTGACGTCGGGCTTGTCGGAACGGCCGTAACCCGGCAGGTCGGGCGCGACCACATGGAAGCCGGACGCGCCCAGCGATGCGACCTGGTGACGCCACGAGTAGGCCAGCTCGGGAAAACCGTGCAGCAGGAGCACGAGCGGGCCGTCGGACGGCCCGGCTTCGAGGCAGTAGAGCCGGATGCCGTTCGTCGTCACATAGCGGCTGTGCACGGACGGGACCCTAACTGGCACACGTTCGTTCGGTCCCGGGTGACGCTGCGCCGACCGAGAACTACCCTCGGGGGAATGGCCGACGTCACACGCTTCGCGCATCACATGAGCGACGAGGACGCGCTCATGTGGAACATCGAGAAGGATCCGATCCTGCGGTCGACGATTCTCGCGGTCGCGATATTCGACCGGGTTCCCGACTGGAACGTGCTGCGCCGTCGCATGGAACGCACGACCCGACTGATCCCGCGCTTCCGCCAGCGCGTGTTGTCGCCGCCGATGCGGATGGGACCGCCGCGCTGGACGGTCGAGGCCACGTTCGATCTCGACTTCCACCTGCGGCGAACACGGCTCTCGGGCGCGGGCACCGAACGCGCGTTGCTCGACGTACTGCAGCCGATGGCGACGTCCAGCTTCGACCGGGCGCGGCCGTTGTGGGAGTTCACGCTGATCGAAGGCCTCGACGGACCGGATGGCGAGCGCGCTGCGCTCGCGATGAAAGTGCACCATTCGGTGACCGACGGCGTGGGCGGCATGGACCTTCTCGCGCACATGATCGATCTCACCCGCGACGCCGAGGAGCCCTCCGACGAAGGCGTGCCCGCCGCAGCCGCACCGGAGCGTCTGAGCGCGCTCGACCTCGTGCGCGAATCGGCCGCGCACACCCGCCGGCGGCTCACCGGAGTCGCGCGCCGGCTTCCGGTGTCCGCGCTCCACGCCGCGACAGCTGCCGTCCGCAATCCGATCGCGCGTTCGAGCGAGGTCGTGCGCGCGGCACGCTCGATCGGAAAGGCACTCGCTCCCGCAACGTCACCGATGTCCCCGGTGATGTGCGATCGCGGCCTCGGTCGCCGGCTCGACAGCTTCGACGTCTCACTCGACGACCTTCGACGGGCGGCGAAGGCCGCGGAGGGAAGCCTCAACGACGCCTTTGTCGCCGCGGTCGTCGGCGGGATGCAGCGATACCACGAACGTCACGGCAGCTCTCCCGTCGAGTTGCGCATGACGCTGCCGATCAACCTGCGCCACGGTGCACACGAGGCCGCCGGCAACCGTTTCGCGCCGGCTCGCTTCCCCGTGCCGCTCTTGATCGTCGATCCGGTCGAGCGAATTCAGGCCATCCGCGGCCTGGTGCGGGGCTGGCGCGCCGAACCGGCCTTGCAGATGACGAGCACCCTCGCCGGTGTGCTCAATCGCCTGCCGACGACCACCACCACCGCGCTGTTCGGCGGGATGCTGAAGTGCTGCGACTTCGTGACGTCGAACGTGCCGGGCGCGCCCGTGCCCGTCTATTCGGGCGGGGCCAGAGTCGAGCGGCTGTACGCGTTCGGTCCGCCGTCCGGCGCGGCGTGCAACGTCACGCTGATCTCGCACAACGAGACGTGTTGCATCGGCATCGTCATCGATACGACCGCGGTCCCTGACCCCGACGTCCTCGTGAACGCGCTCCGTGCCGGATTTGACGAGGTTCTCGCGCTCGCCTGACCACTAACGTGGCGCGGTGACAGCGACGAAACACATCGAGCTCCCCCTCGAGCTCCGCCCGCGCGACGGCCGCTTCGGCTCCGGACCGTCGAAAGTGCGCGACGAAGCCGTCACCGCGCTCGCGGACGCGGCGCACGGTTACCTCGGTACCAGTCATCGCCGCGACGGTGTGCGTTCGGTGGTTCGTCACATCCGTGAAGGTCTCATCGAGCTGTTCGCGCTGCCGGCGGGATATGAGGTCCTGATCGCCAACGGCGGCACGACTGCCTTCTGGGACGCCGCCGCGTTCGGCCTGGTGGAGAAGCGCAGCTCGCACGTCGTGATCGGCGAGTTCTCGTCGAAGTTCGCCGCGGTCGCCGCGCACGCACCCCATCTCGACGCGCCCCAGGTGTGCGAGACCCCGCCCGGCGAAACACCTCGCACGATCGATGACGTCGAAGGCGACGTGTACGCCTATCCGCACAGCGAAACGTCGACGGGCGTGATGGTGCCGCTGCACCGTCCCGCGCGCAGCGATGCGCTCGTGCTCGTCGACGCGACTTCGGCAGCGGGCGGACTCCGCGCGGACGCCGCCGCCTTCGACGTCTACTACTTCGCGCCCCAGAAGTGCTTCGCGAGCGACGGCGGGATGTGGCTCGCGTTGTGCTCACCGGCCGCGATGTCGCGCATCGAGTCGCTCAAGGCAGGTGGACGCTGGATGCCGCCAACGCTGGATCTCTCGATCGCCGTCGAGAATTCGCGGCTCGACCAGACGTACAACACGCCCGGGCTCGCGACGCTGTTCCTGTTGGAGCATCAGGTGCGATGGATGCTCGCGAACGGCGGCCTCGAGTTCGCGGCGACGCGCGCCGACACTTCTGCGGACATCGTCTACGGATGGGCCGACGCGCACGAGCATGCGACCCCGTTCGTCGCCGATCCGACCTCCCGCAGCCACGTCACCGCCACGATCGACTTCGACGACACCGTTGATGCCGCGGCACTTGCGGCTGCCCTGCGGGCCAACGGCATCGTCGACGTCGAGCCGTACCGAAAGCTCGGCCGCAACCAGCTGCGAATCGCGCTGTTCCCGGCGATCGATCCCGAGGACGTGCGACTGCTCACACGAGCCATCGACTATCTCCTCGAGCGCATGACACACTGAAACCCTTATGGTCCCCGACGGGCTCGTCGCGATCGTGAAGCGGGCGTGCCCGACGTGCGAGCTGGTCGTGCCCGTCCTCGCGCAGCTCCGCGATCACCTCACGATCTACTCGCAGGACGATCCCACGTTCCCCGATGGTCTCGGTGCGCGCGACGACACGGACCTCGACGTGTCGTTCGCGCTCGACATCGACACCGTGCCGGCGCTGATACGCGTGGAAGACGGGCATGTCGTCGATCGCGTCGCCGGCTGGGAACGCGTCCGCTGGGAGAAGTTCACGGGCGTGGCCGATCTCGGCGTGGGTCTTCCGGACTGGCGCCCCGGGTGCGGATCACGCACCCACGACCCCGAGGTCGTCGACGCTCGCCTCGTCGCATCGATCACGCCGAACCTGCACGCGCGCACGGTCGAGCTCGGCGACGCCGAAGACGAGAGCGAGGCAATGTACGCGCGCGGGTGGAGCGACGGCCTGCCACTCGTGCCGCCGACACCCGAGCGCGTCGCGCGCATGTGCGCGGGCACCACACGCCATCCCTCCGACGTCGTCACGGTCGTGCCGCCGGACCTCGTCGAGTGCACGGTCGAGAAGGTGGCGATCAACGCGGTGATGGCGGGCTGCTTGCCCGAGTATCTGCCGGTCGTGCTCGCCGCACTCGAAGCGGCCTGCACCGACGAGTTCAACGTGCACGGTCTGCTGGCGACGACGTGGTTCTCGGGCCCGCTCGTCGTCGTCAATGGTCCGATCGCACGGGCCATCGGCATGAACTCGGGCGTCAATGCGCTCGGGCAGGGCAATCGCGCCAACGCGACGATCGGCCGTGCACTCCAGCTCGTCATCCGCAACGTCGGCGGCGGGCGGCCCGGTGGGGTCGACCGCGCCACGCTCGGCAATCCCGGCAAGTACACGTTCTGCTTCGCCGAGGACGAAACGGGCTCGCCATGGGAATCACTCGCCGTCGAGCGCGGTGTCCCGGCGGGCACCAGCGCGGTCACGTTGTTCGCGGCCGAAGGCGTGCGTGGGGTCGTCGACCAGCTGTCGCGTGAACCGGAATCGCTCGCAGGTACCTATGCCGCGTGCCTCCGGACCGTCGCGCATCCGAAGAACATCGTCGTGTGGGACGCGATGCTCGTCGTGTCACCCGAGCACGGACGAGTCTTTCGCGACGCGGGCTGGACCAAGGCGCGGTTGCGCGAGGAGCTCGACGCGCTGCTCCAGCTCCCGGCCGAGGACATCGTGCGCGGTGCCTCCGGCATCGCCGAGGGGATGCCCGAGGCGTGGTGCGAGCCGGGCACAACGCTGCCGAAGTTCCGGCCCGGCGGCCTGCTCATCGCCCATGCCGGTGGTGGCGCGGGCCTGTTCTCGGCCATCATCGGTGGTTGGGCGAGCGGCGCGGTCGGCAGCGAGCCGGTGACCCGGGAGGTCCGCACGTGAGCAAGACGTTGCTCGATCCGACGTCGGAGCGCCGGGCCGGCACGGCGCGCGAGCGCGCGAAGCGACCCGGCGCGCTCGCCGGCGCGAAGGCGGCGCTGCTCGACATC
This sequence comes from Acidimicrobiia bacterium, assembly GCA_038238245.1. Lineage (GTDB taxonomy): Bacteria > Actinomycetota > Acidimicrobiia > IMCC26256 > PALSA-610 > DASQHW01. The sequence continues at coordinate 63,626 of JBBRXX010000002.1, read as the reverse complement.
AGCAAGCCACGCGGCAGCGTGTTCCTCGACCGGATAGAGGATTTGCTCCGGGCTCGCGGTGTCGAGGTCAGCCGGTTCGCCAAGCCGACGTTCACGAAGCCCGCGCCCGTCGACCTCCGCCACGAGATCACCTCCACGTGCGATGTCGTGATCGAAGCGCTGGCCGATTGAGGCTCGTGTACGTCGTGCAGTGTGCACGACACCGTGAACATCGAGGCGGCGGGCGTGCCGATGGTCTTCGTGGCGTCCACTGAGTTCGTCGACGCCGCCGAGGCGCAGGCACGTGCGCTCGGTGCCGATCCCGCGCGAGTCTTTGTGTCGCACCCGATCCAGGATCGTACGGACGACGAGCTGCGGGCGCTCGCCGACGACGCGATCGACGCGATCGTGCGCGCGCTCACCGACAGTTGAGGACGTCATGCTGCTGCTGCACGAGCTCCACACCGTGGCCGGTCGCGACGAGGACGCGTTCGAGGACGCGTTCCGGGAAGGTTGGATGCCGACCCTGGCCAAGACCGACGACGCGCGGCTGCTCTACTACCTCAAGCTCGCCCACGGCACCGGTCGCGCGTACCACCACGTCACGATCACCGCGTTGCGCGACGGCAACGCGTACGAACGGCTCGCGCGCCGCGTCCAGCAGGGTGACCTGCGCGAGTGGTCAGCCGGCGTCGACCGGTACCGCCACGAGGTCAAGGGCAAGCTCATGCTGCCGGTCGACTGGTCGCCGATGCGCGACATCGCGCTGGAGACGGTGCCGGTCGACGGACGCGAGCACGAGCCCGTGCTGTTCATGGAGGACAGCGCGTGGCCGCACGAGGCGAAGCTCGATGCCTATCTCGAAGCCGCGCGGACGCACTACGCCCCCAGCTTGCAGCAGCAGAGTGAACGCTCGCTGCTCACATTGCTCGGCGTGTTCCAGGCCGCGCTCGGCGCACCACGCCGGCGCGAGATCGTGTTGTGGCAGCGCGTCGATTTCCCCGAGCGGCTGCCGGGATTGTTCACCCGGGAGCTCCCTGCGCATGTCAAGGGCCCGGGCACATGGATGCACGACGCGCTCGAAGTCCGCGACGACTGGGAGAGTCGTCTGCTTCGCAGCGCCGCGTGGTCGCCGCTCTAAGCGCCGATCTGCCCCCCGCACTGCGAGACGTCCTTCGGGGCGGGCGACTCCCACGCGTTGCCGCACAACCGGCCGCCGAGCTCCGGGCACTCTCCCGAGAACGATCCCCAGGTGCACTCGAAGCCGGGAACGATCCATGCGTGGAGCATCCAGATGTCCGTGAGCAACGCCTTGCGCCCGCCGCGTTGCGCGCATTCCTGCGAGGTGGTGCTCTCGCCACCGACCACCAACGCGCCCTTGAGGCAGAGCCCGCCGTTCGCGTTGTGCTGGTGCCAGTAGTCGTTGGGACCCGAGAACCCGGGCGGCGGACCATCGTGATGCAACACGAGGTAGCTGAGGCCGACGATCTTCGAGTCGGGGTCGGTGCCGTCGTACAACAGCTCGGACGGCTCGGACGGATCGAAGCGCGCGGCCTTGGGGATGTTGGTGTAGTGCGCGCCGATGCACGGAACGAACGGCGTGGACTTGACGTATCCGGCCGCGAGCGCTTCCTTCACGGTCGGGTACCTGAGCGCGACCGCCCGCGCGGCTGACATCTGGCCTTCGAGCGCGGTGCGCTCGGCATGCGTGAGCGTCTTTTGCTGCACCATCCCGCGCGTCCCGTGCTCGCTCGCGAGAACCTCGGTCTTGCTGGCGTTCGCGTTGGACCCGCCGGCGCCCGCACCCACTTCACCGGGAGACGCCGGTGTGGGAGCCGCTTTCTCGCACGGCGACTTGCCCGTTGCGGTGCCGGAGAGCACCCGCACGCCGTTGCCGTTCACGACGACCTGCGTCGAGCCGCTCGTCGTCGTGGTGGTCGCGGCAGGTTTGTTCGTCGCGGTGGGTTTGTTGCTCGAGCCCGAGCACCCCGTGAAGACGAGCGCGACGAGCACCAACAATGAAGCGCCGAACCCGACCGTGGACACGTTGCTACGACCGCGCATGTCCGTTCCCCCAAATTTCACACCGTGTGCAAGATCGCCTCATCCTATGACCGCCGGGCAGCTCGTGCCTGGGCGCGCCCGCGGAACCTCAGGATGCGACGCAGTTCGCGGCCCGGCTCGCGATCGCGGTCGTGCGGCGCCACTCGCGCAACTGGTGTTGGTGCAGGCCGTTCGTGAGATAGCAGAACGACAGCCCGGTGGCGGGGTCGGCCCACGCGATCTGACCACCCGCGCCGTTGTGGCCGAACGCGCGGGGCGAGACCGTCCGCCCCATCCCCCGGGCGTTCGAGCGGCCGTCGTCGCCGGCCACGAGGAGACCGCGTGTGCGGTTCGCGGGCGTGCCGATGTAGTCCGGCATCGTGTTGCGCACGTTGCCGGTGACGTCGGCGAGCACGTCGGGCTTCCAGATGGCGGCCGGATCGTGCAGGAGCGCCTGGTAGTAGAGCGCCATGTCGGCTGCGGTCGTGACCCCGCCCCCGCCCGGGACGCCCACCGCGCACACCTCCGGCCGGTTGAACGACATCAGCGCGTCCGGGGTCACCTCGGTGACCGGCAACGACGCGACGCCGAGCGCGGCCTGGAGCTCGTCGGCGGTCGCGCGTTCGCCGGTGAGCACCAGGGGGTTGATGTCGCCCTGTTCCCTCGGCGGGACGCCGACCTGCAAGCCGCCGAGACCGAGCGGCTCGATGATCCGCTCCCGGACGAACGTGCGGAAGTCGCTTCCCGTGCAACGTTCGATGATCTCGGCGAGCACCCAGTGCGCCGACGTGGGGTGGTACTCGTAGCGGGTCCCCGGCTCCCAGTTGCACCGCCACTTCGCAAACCGGTCGAGCCGGCGATCGCGGTCGTCCCAATCGAGCGCGTTGAAGGGCGCGTGCGGGAACCCGGAGGTGTGCAGCATCACCTGCTCGACCGTGATCACGTCTTTGCCGTTGCTCCCGAACTCGGGGACCAGCTCGGCGACGCGACGCGACACATCGATGGATCCTTCGCCCATGAGGATCCACACCGCACCCGCGACGACCGCCTTCGTCGCCGAGAACATCACGTAGCGCGTCTCGGGGAAGGCCGCACCGAATGTACGCCACACCGCGACTTTGCCGTCGCGCGCCAGCGCGAATTGGCACGACGGGAGGTGACCGGCGTCGATGTCCTGCTGTACGCGCGTGCACAGCTCGTCGAGCGCATCGGCATCGATTCCGAGCGACCCGGGTTCGGCGACAGCGTGGCGATCGAAGGGGACGTCCACGGTCGCGGAGGCTACGACGGGCCGAGGCGCCTCCGCACATGCCACGACGCACATGCCCGACGGACATGCCGGTGTCGAGGAGCGCACGAATTACGACCACCGCCTTCCGGCGGGTAATGATCTCGGCTCGGGGCGCACGCCCAAAGGGAGCGACATGGACTTCAACGATTCCAAGGAAGAGGCCGCCTGGCGCGAGGAGTGCCGCACGTGGCTCGACGAGCACGCGCCTGCGTTCACGGGCGAACGTCCCGAGCGCGACCTCGAGATCGGCGGCGGCGACTACCTCGAGCGTGCGAAGGGCTGGCAGGCGGCCAAGTTCGACGCCGGGTTCGCGCGCATCACATGGGAGCCGGAGTTCGGGGGCCGCAACGGGACGTCCATGCAACAGGTGATCTTCTCCCAGGAGGAGTCGAAGCACACGCTGCCGACGGAGGCGTTCATCATCGGCCTCGGCATGATCGCGCCGACGATCCGCGCGGTCGGCACCGACGACCAGAAGCAGCGCTACCTCACCAAGCTGCTGCGCGGCGAGGAGATCTGGTGCCAGCTGTTCAGCGAACCCGGCGCGGGCTCGGACGTCGCGTCGCTGTCCACCACCGCGACGCGCGACGGCGATGAATGGGTGATCAACGGCCAGAAGGTCTGGACGTCGGGCGCCCAGTACTCCGACTTCGGAGAGATCATCTGTCGCACCGCTCCCGATGCCGAGAAGCACAAGGGGATCACCGCTTTCATCGTCGACATGAAGGCGCCCGGCATCACGATCAAGCCGCTGAAGCAGATGAACGGCGGCAGCACCTTCAACGAGGTCTTCTACGAGGATGTGCGCGTTCCGCACGACTTCGTGCTCGGCGACGTGAACGAGGGTTGGACGGTCGCGATCACCACACTCATGAACGAGCGGGTCGCGATCGGCTCGGGTGGCACCGGGAGCCGCGGCACGGTGCAAGACGTGATCACGTTGGCCCGGCGCCGCGGCGCGAACGACGACCCACGTGTCCGCCAACAGCTCGCCGACCTCTACGCGAAGACCCGCATCCAGAAATTCCTCTCGATGCGCACGCTCACCGCGGCGTCGAAGGGGAAGATTCCGGGCCCGGAGGGCTCGATCGGCAAGCTGTTCGGCGCGCGCATCATGACCCAGCTCGGCGACCTCACGATCTCGCTCGCGGGCGCCGACGCGGTCGCCGGTGACCTGCGCCTGTCGCAGATGATGCTCGCGGCACCCGCCGGGCACATCGCGGGTGGCTCCGACGAGGTGATGAAGAACATCCTCGGCGAGCGCGTGCTCGGCCTTCCCGGCGAGCCGCGTCCGGACAAGGGTGTCGCGTGGAGAGACGTCCCGCGCTGACCATCGGCTGATCGCTCGAGATCGACAGCCCCGTCACGACTTGGCCGGAGGTTCCACCTCCTTCGTCTCCCTCGTCTCCCTCGTCTCCTTCGTCTCGGAGGTCGGCGGGGTGCCGTTGGGAGCCTGACCGTTGGTGCCGAGCGTCCGCATCAGCGTCGCGGCCAGGCCGTCGAGTGCACCGCCGCCACCGGCGACGAGCACTTCGGGCACGACCGTGAGGTGGCCCTCGGCGACCGCGTTCGCGACCGCGACCAACGCGGTGGCCGTCTGACCCAACGCTTGGGTCTGCTCGCGGTAGCCGGCGGCGCGGGCGAGCCCCAACGCTTCGGTGGCCTTGGCTTCGGCCAGTCCGATCGCCTGGGTCTTGGACGCCTCCGCCTCACCCGTGAGCCTCACGAATGCGGCCTCACCACGCGCTTGCGCTTCGCGCGCCTCCGCTTCGTTGTTCTTGATCCCGATGCCGACGGCTGACTGTGCAAGCTGCGCCTGCATGTCGGCGGTGCCCTTCGCCTTCTCCTTCTCGATGCGGGCGATCTCGGCGCGCTCCTCCTCCGCGAAGGTCGCCTTCTCCTGATTGGCGATCTCGCGTTGGGTGAGCACCGTCACCAGCTCGGCCGGGAACTCGACGTCTTGGATATAGACGCCGCGCGTCTCCACGTCGTACGCGGCGAGGTATGCGGTGATCGCTTCGTACGCGCTCTCCTGCACCTGGGCGCGGGTCTCGATGAAGCGCACAGCTTCCAAGCTTTGGAGCGTGTTGCGGAAGTGGTTGCCGACGGCGGCCTGGAGCACCTCGTTCACCAGGTTCTGCATCGTGCCGACCATCGAGATCACCTTCGGCGCACGTGTGTCGGGCACGTGGATCTGTACCTGGAGGTCGATGCGGAACACGAAGCCCTCGCGGCTCTTGGCTTCGATCGGCGACAGGTGCGCGTCGAGATTGTGCGCGGTCGACACCGCCTCGGCCCAGTTGAGCGTGAGGATCGACGTCGGGACGATCTCGGCCGCGTACACGCGCGGGTTGATCGGATACTTGCCCGTGCGCAACGGCTCGGCCCAGATGCCACGATGGCCGGGGCGCACGATCGAGCCGAACTTGAACTCCGCACCGGAGGTGTCGAGCGTCGGCAGCCCGACGTACGCCTTGATGACCGCGACCTCGCCCTGGTTGACGACGAGCATCGGCACCATCTCGACGCGGACGAGGAAGGGGTTCAGCAGGTACGCGCCGTAGAGCAGTGGGTCGTGCTGCAACCCGATGTGACCGCCCGCGGTGAGGAACTCCTGGAAGTCCTGGTAGTTGTTGTGCAGGTCGTTCTTCGAGCCGAGCAACACCTCGATGACCTCGGAGTCCTGCGTCGCCTCGGTGGCCTGCTCCATGTGCGCGATGTCGTCGTAGCCACCGAGCCGGCTCGCGATGTCACCCGACGGCAGCGGCGGGCCCTCCAGTGTGGTGACGATGCCGATCATGTCCTGGGGACCGCGCGGCGCGATCACCACCACCTGCAACTGCTCCGGCGTGAGCCCGAACGATTCCGCCCGGAGTCCGCCGGTCGCGCGCGCCCGCTCGGACAGGTCCGGTGACACGGGCTGGCCGTAAACCTTGCGCGACGTCACGATCAAGAACGCGACCGGGTGGATCGGCAGCAGCGTGCCGGGGGGCAGCACCGGACGCTGCACACCCTTTTGGCCGCCGTCGGCGATGAAGCTCGCGAGGTGCGAGAAGTTCTCGAATTCCGGCTTGTACTCGGCGCTCTTGGCGCCGATCGGCAGTGGCGCACCCACTTGCGCGATGACCACGCCGATCTCGCCCGCCGGGATCTGCACCCACGGGAACTTCTTCACGCCGAAGACGGGCCACAGCTTGAACCGGAGCCCAGGAGTGAGCAGCTCGGCCTGGTAGCCGGCCTCACCGTGGAACGCGATCGGGTTGTCCTCGGGCAGTTTCTTCAGCGAGAAGCGCTTCTGGACGAGCCCGACCTGGGTGGGACCGATGACGTTGATCGACAGCAGCACGGTCAACACCACATAGGCGGCGAGGATGACTGCGATGACGATGATGACGAGGGACACGTGACTTGCCTCCTGTGACTGCCCACGTCCGCCGCGGCCCTGCTGGCCGAGGTGGGCGGGCGTCCGACCACGCGTGGCCGGGTGTCTGGGCGGTGGGGCTGGGACACCGCCAGGTCCCGTGTCGTCGTGTCCCGACGTCGGAATCGACGGTACTCACTCGTGCGAGAACTTGCCGGGCTTCGTACGCGTTCTTGACATATTGCCGACCGGGCGATCGGCAATTCGTCCCGACCGTAGGCGCGTCCCGCGGACGAGAACAGTGGCGTCCATTTCGAAAGTCGATTCTTGCGAAAAGCACTCGGCGCGGGCACGATTGGTCGGTGCGGACCGACGCCGGACAGAACCGCGAGGTCGACGGTGTCCTCGCGCCCGGGCGACGTGCGCTGACACTCGGCCTCGTGTCGACGATCACGCTCGTCGGCTTCGAGGCGCTCGCGGTCGCGACCGTCCTGCCCGACGTCAGCAAGGACCTCGGCGGCATCGGCCTCTACGGCTGGGTCTTCAGCGCGTTCTTCCTGGGGAATCTCGTCGGCATCGTCGCGGCGGGCCGCGCGGCCGACCGCGATGGTCCCGCGAAGCCGTTCGTCGCCGGCCTCGTGCTGTTCGCGGCCGGACTGCTCGCGGCCGGATGCGCGCCGTCGATGGCGGTTCTCGTCGGCGCGCGCGCGGTGCAGGGTCTCGGCGCAGGCGCGATTCCCGCGGTCGCGTACGTGGCCATCGGTCGCGCGTATCCGCCGTCGCTGCAGCCGCGCATGTTCGCGGTGATCTCGAGCGCGTGGGTGCTCCCGGGCGTGATCGGGCCGGCGATCAGCGGCCTGGTTGCGGACTCGTTGGGTTGGCGGTACGTGTTCCTCGGGTTGTTGCCGTTGGTGGTGTTCACCGGCACGATGACGACGCCCGCGCTGCGTGTGCTCGGCGCGCCGGGGGGCGACCCGGGACCGGACCGGCGCGCGGAAGCGCTCCTCGTCGCGCTCGGCGCCGGACTCGTGCTCGGCGGCGCTTCCGCGCGGTCATTCGTCCTCGGCGTGCCGCTCGTCGTCCTGGGTGTCGTCGTCGGCGCTCGCGCGTTCACGCGGCTCATGCCGCACGGCACGTTGCGGCTGCGGCACGGTCTGCCCGCCGCGGTCGCGCTCCGCGGCATCCTGACGTTCGCGTTCTTCGGCACCGACGCCTACGTCACCCTCACGCTCACGTCGCTCCGAGGCGCGAGCGCGACGCTCGCGGGCATCAGCCTCACCGCCGCCACGCTCACGTGGACCGCCGGCGCGTGGGTGCAGGAACGGCGAGTGCACAAGGTCGGTCCCCGCCCGTTCGTGCGCACGGGCGCGCTCGTGATCGCCTGCGGCATCGCCGGCATGATCGTCACGGCCCAGGTCGAGGTGCCGATCGTCGTCGCCGTCGTTGCGTGGGGCCTCGGTGGTCTCGGCATGGGACTGTCGTATGCACCGTTGTCGCTGATCGTGCTGGGGGAGGCAACACCCGGAAGCGAAGGCATGGCCACCGCGGCACTGCAACTGTGCGAAGTGCTGGGAATCGCGCTCGGCACCGGCGTGGCCGGCGCAATCGTCGCAGCCGGGGACGCGCTCGGATGGACGAGGGCTTCCGCGCTCACGATCGCATTCGCGTTGTGCGGTGCCATCGCGATCTCGGCGAGCGCCGCCGCGCTTCGTCTCCCGCGGACCGTCGCGGGGTCCGCCTCACACTGACGGGGCTCAGGCCCCGACCCAGCACTCCATGATCGTGAACGACACGTTGATCGCGTCGTTCTCGCGGGTGTCCGGCGGCACCCCGAACTGCGCGGGCAGCTTGCTGGTGTCGACGAGCAACACCTTGTAGTCCTTGCGGGTCACCACCGAGCCGCTCTTCGTCGAGAACGCGCCTTGGCCGAGGCCCTGAAGGTCCTGCTTCTTACCGAGCTTCGCCGCGAGACTGTCGTAGTACGCCGTCGTCTCCTCGACGCTCGAAAGCTCCTTCACCCTCAGCGTCATCCGGGCGTTGCCCGGATACACGTAGTCGCACGAGTAGACCTGGTCGATCCACGTCGGCTTCGAGATCGACGTCGTCTTGATGCCGATGACCTGGGTGATGTCGTTCACCGCTTCGGTCGCGCACACCATCTTCGCCGACACCGACGGATCGGCGGCGGCGGCCTTGGCGACGTGGCCGGTGCCGGGCGTCTGACCGCCCTGGGTCGTCGCAGTCGGCTGCGCCTTGGAGCTTCCGCCGCCGCACGCACCGAGCACCAGCGCGAGGACGGCGCACGAGATGGCGAGTGTTCGGGTGCGCACACGATCAGGCTACCGAGCTGGCGGTGGGCGCGCCGATCGGGTCTGCGGCGTAGGTCTGGGTTGGCGCGCCGGTAGCGTCGATGCGATGGGACGCCTCGGCGTGCTCGTGGTCGGCGTCACGCTCACATTGGGCGGCTGGTCGGCGCGCGCCGACGCGCACATCTGCCCGTACGCGGCGCAGATCCCGGTGGGTCGTTCGTCCACTGTCCCCGTGTACGTCACGTCGAGTCCGAGGCCACGCCCGACGTCGAGGTCGACGTCCCGCCCGCGCTCCACCTCGAGAATGCGGGCGCGCCCAAAGGATGGACGTTCACGCGGGACGGGCAGGTGCTGCGGTTCCGCGGCCCCGCGTTCTCGCCGTTCACGTGTCCGTCGTTCGCGATCGTGGTCACCGCCCCGGCCAGGGGCGCGTATCCGATGACCGTCGTGCAACGGGACGCGCACGGCAAGGTGACCGCCAAGACGACCACCGATCCCGCGCAACGCCTGAGCCCCGGGTACGCGCCGACGGTGTACGCGGGCGTGAAGCCGCCGTCGACGTCGAGCGGCACGAGCCTGTCGGGCACGGCGATCGCGGGGATCGCGCTGCTGGCCGCCGGCGTGCTGATGGCGATCGCGCTCGGCCGGCGTGCGCTGCGAGCACGCCGCGCAGGCGAACGGGAAGGCGAGCTGCAGGACCGGCTCGATGAGTTCAGGAAGCAGACGCGCGATCGCTCGGAGGGCCCGCCGCCGTAGGCGCGGTCGCGCCGCGCTCGGCGAAGTGGGGCGCCATCAGCGCAACCACGGTGGCGTCACCCGCCGGCACGACCCGACCGGTCGCGACCGCAGTCTCGAGCGTGAGCACGCCGGCGAGCAGCTGCAACATCACCGGGAACGTGACCGCGAGCTCGGCGACGGCCGGCGTCACGCGCTCGGGTACCGCAACGAGGTTGCCGTCCCGCCGGACGATCGACCACGGGTGACGATGTTTCTCGTCGTCGGCGGCGATGTCGAGGACGAGCGCGCCGCCGTTTCCCACGTCCGGGGACACTTGCAACCGTGCGGCGAGCTCGGGGAGCGCGGCGGCGAGGACCTCGTCCACGTCGAGCTCGGCGGCGATCCGACGCAGCTCCGCGTCGTCGAGTCCGACGACGAGCATCGACAACCACTTGGCGGTGTCGCGCTCCTTGGCCGCACCGGCCCGCGTTGCTCGTTCGGCGAAGGCGATCCGCGCGAGCGCACCTACCGCGGCACCGCCACCGATCCCGAGGACGAGCGCGACCTCGAGGCGCGTCAACGCATGCGGCCCCGCCGTCGGCAGCTGCGAGTGCCACAGTGACGACAGGTCCGACACGCCACCGACGAGTGCAATCATCAGACCTACGAACACCGCGCCGTACAGGGCCTCCGGCCGCCGGCGCCACAGTCCGATCACCGTCGGCACGGCCGCGAGCCAGACCAGGATCGACACGAACGTGCCGCCGACGAACTGCACCGCCTTGGTGAGATTGCTCCCCGGGCGCGCGATCTCGTACGCGATCGAGTGGGCGGCGTCGACGATCACCAGGACGCCGACGAGCAACGCCAGCGCCCGCCACAAGCGCGCAATGAGGGCCGCCGCGAGGCCGAGCAGGAACGACACGACGATCACGGGGATCCACGGCACGCCGCTCGGCCCCGGAACCCAGTCGAGGGCGAGCGTGGCGTCGCTCGTCGTACCGTCGTGCACGAACTTGACGTGATCGACGCCGACGTGGTGAAAGGCACCGGGATCGCTCGCGACCTGAGGCGGGAGTCCCGGTTGCATTCGGTGCGCCCGATGGTCGTGCCAGCGAGCCGAGTGGCCGTCGGAGATCTTGCGCCACTGCGGCACCGCGTCGGGATTCGTGTCGACGCCGTCGGGAATGACGCCGCCCTTGAGCGATCGGTTGACGTATGTGGCGCTCGAATGCAGGTTCTCGAAGACCCCGCCCGGACCGATGCGCCGGTACTGCTCGCCCTCGTAGCCGAGCACGATGACGTCGGTAGTGCTGCGATTGGTGAGCTCGAGCTTGGCGCCGAGGTCGACGACGCGGATGGTCACGCCCGGGGCGGCCGGTGTCACCGAGACGATGCGCGCCCGGTAGTTCGACGGCTTCGGGCCCGAAAGCGTGTGTGCGGACGCCGGCGCGGCCGTCGCGACGGCCAACGCCGAGGCCATGGCGAGCACCGCCGCAAGACGGACCGCGACACGAGCGAGCACCGTGCGCATGCCTCGCAACGCTAGAGCGCGGATCGGGCCGTTCGGAACCGGGGCCGCGTGGGTGCGGGGCGCTTACACGTCGTAGTCTCGGCGCACTATGAGCCTGAGGCGCTTGCTTCGGCTCCTCGCCGTAGCGGCGCTCGCGGGCGCGTTCGTGTTGATGTCCGCGGCTCCGGCGGGAGCTCACGCAGTCCTGCAGAACACGACGCCTCCGAGCAACGGGACGGTCGCCCGCGCCCCCGCCCAGCTGACACTTTCCTACAGCGAGACGGTCGAGGTCTCGCTCGGCTCGGTCCAGCTGCTCAACTGCTCGGGCGGGCGGGTCACGATCGGTGCGCCGCACCACGGGCTCAAGAGCAGCGACGTCGTGGCGTCACTGCCCGATCTCGCCCCGAGCCTGTACGTGGTGCGCTGGCGCGTCATCTCCGCGGACTCGCACCCCGTGCAGGGTGCGTACTACTTCCGTGTCGGTACCGGCCCGAACGCCGGCGCGACCCCGTGCGCGGCGGGCACCGCGGCCGTCAACAGCAGCGGCGCCGTCGGTGTGCTGTTCGGCGCGACGCGCTTTCTCGTGTTCACCGGCTTGGCGCTGCTCATCGGCGGCGCCGTGTTCCTCGTGCTGATCGCCCGGGGAACGAGCGCGGCGCGGCGCACCCGGACGCTCATGTGGGTGGGCTGGGGCCTGACCGCAGTCACCACGGTCGGCGCGGTGATGTTGCAGGGCCCCTATGCCGAAGGCTCCGGGATCGGGGACGCGGTCAAGTGGTCAGTGTTCCGCGACATTCTCGATACGCGCTTCGGCCACATCGCCGAGCTTCGCCTGCTGTTCCTGGTGCTCGCGTTGCCGTTCCTGCTGTACGAGCGACGCGCGAACGAGACCCGGCCACTCCCGGAGTGGTGGGTCGCCGGGGTCGCGATCGTCGGCGCCGCCTTGGCGGCGACACCAGGGCTCGCGGGGCACGCATCGACCGGCGACCACACCGCGCTCGCCGTGCCGATCGACGCCGCGCACGTCGCCGCGATGTGCATCTGGTTCGGCGGCCTCGTCGCGTTTCTCTTTTCCGCGCTGGGCGGCGGGTTCAGCGGCGGCTTGCGGCGCGCGCTCATCCGCTTCTCGTTCATCGCGACGACCTGCGTGATCGTCCTCGTGGCATCCGGTCTGTTCGCGGCCTGGCGCCAGGTCGGGTTCACGGTGAAGGGCTATACGTCGACCGACTACGGGAAGTTGTTGCTCGTGAAGGTCGCGATCGTCGTCGGGCTCGTCGGCCTCGCGGCGATCAGCCGCGGGATCGTTCGAAAAAGACGCGCCGCGCCGCTCGAGGCACCCGACAGCGCGATCGCCGCGATCGACGAGCGGACCGTCGCCGGCCTCCGCCGATCGGTCGGTGGCGAGGTACTCGTCGGCATCGCCGTCCTCGCGATTACCGCCCTGCTCGTCAATGCAGTACCGGCGCGCAGTGCGGTCGCGCCCAAGCTCTTCTCGGGTTCCATCAAGGCCGGAACCGGCGCCGATCAGATGCTGATCAACGTCACCGTCGACCCGGCGCGAGCGGGGCTCAACACGATCCACGTGTACACGTTGAAACCAGACGGCACCGATCTCGTGATCCGCAACATCAGCGGTGACCTCAGCCTCCCGGAGAAGGGCATCGACAAATTCGCCGCCAACCTGCGAAGAGCCGGTGGCAATCACTTCCTCGTGGACAACCTGCCGATCACGATCACAGGGAAATGGAAGCTCGTGATCCACGTGCTGCGCGGCGGCTTCAGTGACACCGCCGCAGTCTTCGATGTCCCGATTCGTTGAACGGCCGGCGGCGGTGCTCGCCGTCGTCGCCGCGCTTCTGCTCGGGGCGTGCGGCGGCTCGTCTTCGAAGACCAACGCGCCGTCGCAGAATCCCGCGGCCGACGACCTCCAGGCAATCGTCGCGAGCTTCGACGTCACGGCCGGTCCGCCGCAGCGGTTCCTCATCGGTCTCCAGACCGGCAACGCTCGCCTGATCGGCTTCGGCGCCGTGCAGGTGCGCGTCCGTCGCACCGACCCGCCCGCGCCGGCAGGGGACACGCACGACGCGACCTTCCTGCCGATCCCGGCGACCCAGGTTCCTGACCCCTTGCCGTCGAAGCCGACGCTCGTCGATGCGGTGCGCGGCCGCGGGGTGTACGCCGCCACGATCGGCTTCGACCAGCCGGGGATATGGACCGCCGACGTCGACGCCGACGTGGAAGGCCTCGGCCGCGTGCACGCCTCCACCGACTTCCAGGTTGCGACCAAGCACGAGGCGATCGCGGTCGGTGAACGTGCACCCGCGAGCAAGAGCTACACCGTCGCGGCCCACGACGGTGCCCCGCTGGACGCCGTCGACTCGCGGGCGCAGGGCGGCAGCACCGTGCCCGACCCGGAGCTGCACCGCACGACGATCGCCGCGGCCTTGGCCGCGCGCCGCCCGTTCGTGGCCGTGTTCTCGACGCCGGTCTATTGCCAGAGCCGCTTTTGCGGCCCCATCACGGACATGGTCGCGAGTGTCGCGAAGGAGTACGCCGGCAAGGCCGCGTTCGTGCACGTCGAGATCTTCAAGGACTTCGACAAGCAGGTGGTGAACGACGCAGCGCTCCAGTGGTTGCAGCGCGTCCCCGGTGGCGACATCCACGAGCCGTGGTTGTACGTGGTCGGAAGCGACGGCCGGGTAAAGGCACGCTTCGACAACGTCGTGACGCGCGACGAGCTCATCTCTGCCATGGACGAGCTCTGACCGGAACTACTTGCCTTCGCGCAGCGCTTTGATCAGCTCTTCGGTCTGCTCGCGCTGTTCGTAGACGAGGCGGATGATCCAATAGCGGAGATAACGCGTCATCGAGTTCCGCAGCCAGATCGCGATCCCGACGATCGAGATCCCGATGCCGATCATTGCGGCGATCGAGTCGCGTTGGATGAACTCGAACGCGGTGTCCTGGCGGGCGCTGATCCACGAGACGACGGCGATGATCATGCCCAGGATGGTGAGGCCGATCCCCCACTGCGATCCGAGGCGCTCCGGGTTGGCGCCTCCGCCGCTGACCTTGAGCTTGCCGACCTCTTCTTGGAATTGCGCGAGACGGGGCGACGACAACGATCCGGCCGTCTCGTCGGTTTTCACGTCGCTCATGACTCGGATCTCCTTGCTGAGGCCGGAGGATCAGCCGTGTGCAGGTGGTGATGATCGCTCCCGAGGTACGCATCCGCAAGCTCGTGCGCGATGAACTCGGGTTGCCCGGAGTGCAGCAGCCTCCCGTGCAACATGATCCCGGCGCGGTGGGCGATGCCGAGGATCTCGTGCGCGAACTGCTCGACGATCAAGATCGACAATCCGGACGCCGCGATCCGCCGCACGTGCTCGTAGAGCTCTTCGACGATGATCGGCGCGAGCCCCATCGACAGCTCGTCGATCAGCAGCACCGCGGGCTCGGTGGCGAGCGCACGCGCCATCGCCAGCATCTGCTGCTCGCCGCCCGACAGCGTGCCCGCGGTCTGCTTGCGCCGCTCGCCGAGCCGCGGGAATTGCGTGAACGCGCGGTCGAAGATCTCCCGGTAGGCGATGCCGCTGAACGAGGCCATCCGGAGGTTCTCGGCAACGCTCAGATTCGGGAAGATGCCGCGGCCTTCCGGGATGAGGCATACGCCGGCGCGCGCGAGTGCGTCGGGTTGGACCCCGGTGACGTCACGCCCGCAGAGGAACAGGCTGCCCGAGTGCGGCGTGATGGCACCACAGGCGACGCCGAGGGTCGTCGACTTCCCCGCGCCGTTCGGCCCGAGCAGCGCGAAGACCTCGCCGGGCATCAGCCCCAGGTCGATGCCGTGCAGCACGTCGATGGCGCCGTATCCCGCGCGCACCGCCGACAGCTCCAAGACCGGAGTCACCTCGGTGGGATCGTGCATGGAAGCGAGCTGCAAGCTGCTCATGACGCGGTATTCGCGGTGCCGAGATACGCCCGTTGCACCGACGGGTTCGCCTGGATGTCGTGCGGTGACCCGTGCGCGATCACGCGTCCGAAGTCCAGCACGTGGATCACCGCGCACGTATCCATCACCAACGGCATGTCGTGCTCGACGAGCAGCACACCGAGACCGCCACCGACCAACTTGTGCAACAGCACACCCAACGCGTCGGTCTCGGCTTCGTCGAGGCCCGACGACGGCTCGTCGAGCAACAAGACCTTCGGGTCGGTTGCGAGTGCGCGCGCGACCTCGACCAGCCTGGCGGTTCCGGTCGGCAAGGACTCGACCCGCTTGTGCGCGACCGACACGATCCCGACCTGCTCGAGCAGCTCATCGGCAAGCGCGTTGCTGTCATATGCCGACTTCGCCCAGCGGCGTCGCATCTCGAGGGCGACGAGCACGTTCTCACGGGCGGTCAGGCTGCCGAACGCCTCGAGCCGCTGGAACGTACGCGCGATGCCGAGACGGGCTCGACGATACGGGCGCCGGCGAGTGATGTCACGGTCGTCGAGCAGGACCCGTCCCTGCGTCGGTGCCTGGAGTCCCGTGATGACGTTGAACAGCGTCGTCTTGCCCGCGCCGTTCGGCCCGATGAGCCCGGTGACGCAGCCGGCCTCGACCGTCAGCGTGGCACCGTCTACCGCCAGCAGCCCACCGAACTGTACGGAGACCTCGTGGATGTCGAGGAGCGGCACGGTCAACCCGTCCGGGCGGTCGTGCGGGGCACGTCGTTGCTGATGCCGAGACCGCGATCGACGAGCAGCACGTCGGCCTCTTCGAACTCGCGTGTGAGCCCGAGCTCACCGACCTCGGGTTCGGCGTTCGCGGCCTTGAGCTCCGCCGCCTCCCGCCGGGCGTCCTTGCGCCAGGGCAGCAGCGGCGCGAACCCTTCACCGATCTCGACGACTGCGCCGGCCGGGTTCCGGATGATGCCGAGCGCGGCGAGCCCGGGCGCCAGGTAGACGAGCGTCTTCCACAGGTCGAGATGCCAGTTCTCCTGGATCAAGATCGTCGCGAGCCCGAAGATCCCCGCAAACAGCGCGCCCGACACGCAGGCGACACCACCGATCACGAGCGCCAACACGATCGGAAGCCCTTGGAGCATCGCGAAGCCGTTGTTACTCCCGGAGCCGAGCGTGTGGTAGTGCATGACGAGGAACGCGCCCGCGAATCCCGACATCCCTGCGGACAGCGCGAACACCGCGAGCTTCGTCTCCAAGATGTTGACGCCGACGGTCGCGGACGCAGCCTCGCTGTCTCGGAGCGCGATCAGTCGCCGACCGAAGGCACTGCGGCGCAACGCGACGACGCCGACGCTCACCAGGCCGAACACCGCGGTGAGAAGGAGAAGGAACGTACGCCGGTCCTCGAAGTCGAAGCCCGCAATGTGCACGTGCGACACGAGCCGGCTGCCCGCGCCGACCGCGAACGGTTGCGCGAAGAAGACGAACTCGACCAGCGACGCGAACGCCATGGTGGCCAGCGCGAGATAGAGCCCTTGGAGGCGCATTGCCGGAAACGCCAGCAGCGCGCCGACCGGCATGCAGATCAGCGCCGCGAGGAGCACCGCCCAGATGCTGCCGTGATCCCCACCCAACCGCGCATACACGGTCGCGCCGATACCTGCGAACGCGAGTGGTGCTAGCGACACCTGCCCGGCCCAGCCGATGAGCGGCACGAGTGAGAGCGCGACGAGCGCGGTGCACATCCCGAGCGAGAAGCGGCTGAGGTTCGCGTCGGAGAGCGAGCGGCTCAGCAGCCACATCACAACGAACAGCGCCGCCATGCCGATGAGCGTGTCGCGCACGGTCGAGACGCGCTCGATCCGGCGGATCACGTGCGTACGCCCGAAACGAAGCTCGGCTCGTGGGAGCAGGAGCAGCACGATGAACAGCATGATCGCGGGGAACGCTTCCGACACGTTCGTCCAGCGGCCCGAGAACAGCAGGAAGTTGTTCGACCAACCGATCGCAACCGCGAGGATCAGCGCACCGACATAAGTGAGCGGCAGAGATCGAAGGCGCCCGACCACCGCGGCCGCGAACGAGGTGATGATCAGCAGCGTCAGCGCACCGCCTGCCGCCATGTCGACCTCGGGTGCCAGCAGGATGCCGGCCAGGGCGGCAACCGAGCAGCCCAGGCCCCACGCGAAACCCGACAACAGTGAGGCGCGCGCACCGGACAGTGCGGCCAGGCCGCGGTTGTCGACCACGGCCCGCATGGCGATGCCGAGCCGCGTGCGGAACAGCAATATCCGCAGGCCGATCGCCAGCGCGACCGCGGTCAGGATCGTGGCGAACCGGTGCCAGGTCAGCACGACGTCGCCGATGTTGAACCCCCTGCCACCGAAGAGCGGCGGCAGCGAATGGGCCTCTTGCTGGTCCCAGATCAGGCCGACGAGGCCGATCAGCGCGAACATGATCCCGACCGTCACCATCAATTGCACGACCAGCGACTGTCCCTGGAGGTGACGCATGATCACGCGATCGAGCGCGATGCCTGCCAACGGGGCGAGGACGAGCACGACGAGCGGCAGTGCCAGCCAGGTGGGCAATCCCCAGCCCGTGGTCGAATCGACGAACTGCCAGTAGACGTACGCGAAGAACATGCCGATCGCGCCCTGGGCAAAGTTGAAAACCCCGGTCGTCGTGTAGACGACGACGAGCCCGCTCGCCGACATCGCGTAGATGCCGGCGAGCGGCAGCGAGAACACCAACAGGTTCAGCAGCGTCGTGCCGTTGACCGGGTTGCCCGCCCATGCCTGCCAGCTGACGATCACGACGAACGCGATCGTCCCCGCCCACACGACGAGGTTCGACCACCGTTTGCTCACGCTGGCGCTTTCTCCCGGCCCCGCAGTGAGCGGCTCACATCAACCGCCCTTGTATTCCGCGACCGGATCGATCGTGAAGACAAGCGGTTCCTTGTTGCCGTCGCAGTCGAACTTGCCGGGGTCGGGCGGGTCGATACGGACGAACTTGGAACCTTGCACCTGCATGCCGACGAGGCACGTGCTCCCTATCTTCGCGCCGACATCGATCTTCGGAATCATTCCGTTGGCGTCGAAGTCGTGCAGGTTCCTGAGCGCCGTGAGCAAATTGGCGCGGGTAATCGAGTTCGGGTCGTCGCCGTTCGCCTTCATCGTGTCGTTCACGGCCCGGGCGAAAATCTCTCCGGAGACCCACGCGATCTCGCCGAACCCGTCCGGCTTCTTGTCGTACTTGAGGAAGGCGGCGAGCTCGGGATTGGCGGCGGCGCCGTCCTCCATCGGAAGAATGTTCAGCCACACATATTGGCCTTCGGTACTGCCCTGGCCTTCGGTGATCAGCCGCTTGTCGTAGCACTGGATCGAGCAGTCCCATATCTTCACCGACGTGACACCTTGCGCCTTGGCCTCCTTGCGCATCAGGACGGTGCCCGAGTAGTCGAGGCCGTTGCGCGCGTAGTTCGAGTTGTGCCGCTTCATGGCCTGGGCAACCGGCGTGTACGCGGTCTGCAGGTCCAGTCCGCTCTTGCCGAACTCCTCGTCGCTCGCGATGCCCATCTTGTTCTCGGCGCGGAAGAGCGGCGTGGACGCTGCGATCGTCGAAGGAAGGTCCTTCGGGATCACGAACACGCCGTGAAGATCCTCGCCCGGGAACTTGTTGAAGTAGTAGTCGTAGGTAGTGAAGCCCACGCGGAACTGACGCGGTCCCTTCCCGCTGTACGGACAGCTCGAACCGGTCGGGAGCGTCGCGAACGAAATTTTCGAGCACTGGTGCACGGGTTCGGTCTGGAGCTCGGCGATGTCGGGGAGTCCGGTCGCCTTTCCGGCCTTGTCCGTGCAGCCCTCCAGTCCGGTCACGTCGTTCAGGAACAATGCGGTCGTACCAACCATTGCGAGCGAGTTCTTGCACGCGGTCGCGATTCCGTTCTTGGCGTCGTCGGGCGTGAGCTTGGAATCCACGTCCTTCACGACGACCTTGCGACAGGCCAGGCCACCATTCGCATTCATGTAGGCGGCCCACGCCTTCACCGCGTTGATGGAGCCGAGGAACAGCGCCGGCTTGATCGCGGAGCCGACGTCGGCCATGACCGTGACCGTGATCGTTGTCGGTGTCACGCCGATCTCGGGCGATGAGAGGGTTGCCGTCTTACATGCCGGAGGGACGGTGTTCCCGCTGGCCGCGGGGACGGTCGACTCGCCCGGAGGTGCCGTGTTCACCTTCTTGCCACCGCCGCAGGCAGTGGCACCCAGCATCATGACCACGACAACCATCACGCCGACGCGGAGCCGCATTTTCCCCCCA
This sequence comes from Acidimicrobiia bacterium, assembly GCA_038238245.1. Classification (GTDB taxonomy): domain Bacteria; phylum Actinomycetota; class Acidimicrobiia; order IMCC26256; family PALSA-610; genus DASQHW01. The sequence continues at coordinate 44,136 of JBBRXX010000002.1, read as the reverse complement.
GGGTCGATTGAACGGGCCGAAGCGTACGAACATTGTGCGCATCTGTCGATCCGGATGTGCCCGCGGTGCTCCCGGTTGCCGATGCCGACAGGAAACGCGACCATTCGGCCGGGCGAGTGAGCAGGAGCCTCGAGTGCCGGTAGCCATTCCCACGTCCCGATACATCTCGCCCGAGTTCGCGCGGTTGGAGTGGGAACGGCTGTGGCCCCGAACCTGGCAAATGGCGTGCTCGGTCGACCATGTTGCGAACCCGGGCGACTTCCACGAGTATCGGGTCGGCGACCTGTCTGTCCTCCTCGTACGAGGCGACGACGGTGAGCTGCGAGCGTTCCAGAACGCTTGCCGTCACCGTGGAAGCGCCCTGTGCGACGGCACGGGCGGGGGCTTGACCGAGATCCGCTGCCCGTTCCACCGATGGACCTGGGACCTCACCGGACGCCTGCGGGAAGTGCCGTCGCGTCGTGTCTTCGGGATCCTGAACGATGACGTGCCGCTCATCCCCGCGCAGGTGGACACCTGGGGACCGATGGTGTTCGTCAATCTCGCGCTCGACGCCGAGCCGCTCACCGACTTTCTCGAGGGGGTGCCGGACGATTGCGCGTGGGCGCGCCTCGACGAGATGCGCTGTCTGATCTCGGTCACCGGACCGGCTCGCTGCAACTGGAAGACGCTGATCGACGGGTTCAGCGAGACCTATCACGTACAAGGCATCCACCGCGAGATGCTGCCGATGTGCGACGACGTGAACGGACCGCAGCGCGTCTGGCACCGGCACGGCAAGCTCGAGCAGTCGTACGGTCTGCCGTCACCTCGCCTGCGCGAACGGCCGTCCGATCAGCAAGTGTGGGAGGCGTTCGTCGAGATCATGGGCGTACGCGTGGGCAATCTCGCACAACAGGACGCCGGGCCCGCGCCCGCGGTCGCCGATGGTGGAACGGTTCGGTCGGCGATCGCCGAGGTCGTGCGGGAACGCGCGTTGCAGAGCGGACACGAATGGTTCGCAACCCTCACCGAGGGACAGGTGCTCGACATGCAGCAGTACAACCTGTTCCCGAACCTCACCGTGCTCGTGTTCTCCGACATGGTGCAGGTCGTGCGCTCGCGGCCCGGGGCGACTCCCGACGACGCGTTCATGGACGCATTCGCGTTCGCGCGCTTTCCGGCAGGTGACGGCACACCACGCACGAAGCCGGCGGAGATCGCGGTGAACGAGGGTGACGACCTGCCGCTCGGTCTCGTGCTCGACCAGGACTTCAAGAACTTCGCGCGCAGTCAGCGCGGCGTGCACCAGCCGGGGTTGACGCACCTCACGGTGTCGCCCACCGAGGAGTGCCGCATCGTCAACCTGCACCGCAATCTCGAGGAGTACCTCGAAATCTGATCCGTCGGTGCGCTCTCACCCGTCGGTCGCCTCCCCGCGGCGGTCGTCCCCCACGAGCACGCACCGGGTGCCGGTGTAGATCGTGGGCATGCACTTGTTGCAGTGGATGCACAACGACGTGCGATGCGCGTCCTTCTGCATCTCGGCGACGAGCTCGGGCTCACGCAGCAACGCGCGTCCCATCTGCACGAACGCGAAACCTTCGTCGAGTCCCTGCGTGATCGTTTCCAGCCCGTTGATCCCGCCGAGCAAGATGAGAGGCATCGTCAGTGCGGCGCGGAACTGGCGCGCGTACGGCAGGAAATATGCCTCCTCGAAGGGATATTCCTTGAAGAACCGGCCGCCGAAGAGCTTGACGCCGAGCTTCAACGGAGCCGGGAACATGTCCGCCATCTCGGCGATCGGCGCCTCGCCGCGGAAGAGGTACATGGGGTTCTCCAACGAGCTGCCGCCCGTGAGCGTCAGCGCGTCGAGCGCGCCGTCCCGCTCGAGCATGCGTGCGAACGCGAGGCTCTCGTCGATCCAGAAGCCGCCGCGCACACCGTCGGTCATGTTGACCTTCGCGGTGACCGCGACCTCACGGCCCACGGCATCACGCACCGCCCGCACGACCTCTCGAGGGAACCGCGCCCGGTTCTCGAGGCTGCCGCCCCATTCGTCGGTGCGCCGGTTCAGCTTCGGTGACAGGAACGCGCTGAGAAGGTACCCGTGCCCGAGGTGGATCTCGATGGCGTCGAACCCGGCGTCGCGCAGCACGCGCGCGCCGGTCGCGAACTGGCCCGTGATGCGCGCGATGTCCTCGGGCGACACCGCGCGTGTACGACGCAGACCGAGCGGGCTGAACACCCGCGACGGTGCAACGCTCGGAACCTTGGTGCCCATCGGGTTCGCGACCGGGCCCGCATGCCCGATCTGTGCGGCGGCCGCGGCACCCTCCGCATGCACCGCATCGGTCAGCGCGCGGAGCCCGGGGAGCACGTCCGGACCGTCGAGCACGATCTGATGACCGTCGGTCGTTCCGGCGGGCGTGACGGCGCAGTAGGCAACCGTCGTCATACCGACACCGCCCGCGGCGTAGCGGCGATGGAACTCGATCAGCTCGGGCGTGACGACGCGCTTCGGTGTCCGGCCCTCGAATGTGGCGGCCTTGATCATTCGATTCCGCAACGTCACCGGGCCGAGGGCAGCTGGCGCGAAGGGATCGATCGGCGTCACGCGCCGACGGTAGTCGGCCGCGCCGCTGCGGTGCCCGAGCTCGGGAAGTCCGCGGTCCCCCGCACGGACCTGCGACCGGCTTACCCGCGCTTCGCGTCGACGGCCTCGGCGACGTCGACCGGCACGACGAGCAATCGGAGGTCGATGATCATGTGCAGGACAATCGCGGCGAGCAATCCCGACGCGACCGCGACGACCGCGAGCGCCCCGCCGAGCATCGTCGTGAACACCACACCTCGCCACCCCTGATAGAGATGCGCGAGACCGAAGAGCACCGACGAGACGACGCCGATGACCAGCACGTTCTGCGTGCCGACGATGCCGGCGAGGAAGCTCATCGCGAACGCGCGATATGTGATCTCGTCGGTCAGGCCCGTGCTCATTGCCGCGACGACCCATGCGCGCCGCTCGGCGCGAGTACGCGGCACCACTTCCGCAACGCGCTGCAACGCGTCCGTCACCTGGGCGCGGCCATCGTCGCTCGACAGCATGGAGCGGGTACGCACCGCGCCGAGCGCGATCGCGCCGAGCAACGGCAGCGCGACCGCGAGGTGCACGATGTCGGGTGGCAAGAACGGCACACCATAGTCGTGCCGCCTCTCGATGACGAACAGTGCCGTCGCGCCGACCGCGACCGCGTACTTCAGTGGTAGGGCGGAGAGGTAGAGCCGTTCGCGAGCGCCGGGATCGAGCCACAGTGCGTTGCGGAACCGGCGAAAGCGTGCACTCGCGCGCAGGGGCACGACCGTGGCGAGCACCGCGAAGAGCAGTGCGCCGGCGACCGTGGTCATACCGCCATATCGGCGCCTCCGTGCCGGTCTTGACGCTGGGGCCGGCCCGGGCAGCGGCGAGCCGATGTACATCGCGGCCCCCGCCGAGCACAATTGGCCACAGCGCACGTCCCGCTCGTCCGCATCCGGTTCACAGAATCGGCTGACACCATCGACCCTTCCCACCCTCGAGACTCGCAAAGGACAGGCATGGAGCAGCCCAACGAGCAGAGCAAGCGACACGCCGCGCTCTTGGAAGAAGCGCTGTTCGAGGTCAAGCGCGTGATCGTCGGCCAGGACCGGATGATCGAGCGAGCGATGATCTGCCTGCTCGCGCGGGGTCACTGCCTGATCGAGGGCGTGCCCGGCCTCGCCAAGACGCTCACGGTATCCACGCTGTCGCAAATCATGGGCGGGACGTTCGTACGACTCCAGTTCACGCCCGATCTCGTGCCGGCCGACATCGTCGGCACCCGCGTATGGCGGCCGTCGCGTGAGGAATTCGACATCGAATGGGGTCCGGTGTTCGCGAACCTCGTGCTCGCCGACGAGATCAACCGGGCACCCGCGAAGGTGCAGTCGGCACTGCTCGAGGTGATGGCCGAGCGCCACGTGTCGATCGCGGGTCAGACCCGCAGGCTCCCGACACCGTTCCTCGTGCTGGCGACCCAGAACCCGATCGAGTCCGAGGGCGTCTACGCGCTGCCCGAAGCGCAGCGCGACCGATTCCTGATGCAGGTCATCGTGCAGCAACCGTCGTATGCGGAAGAAGTGGAGATCGCGCATCGCATGGGAGTGACGCCTCCGACTGCGTCGCAGGTGCTCTCGCTCGAGCAGCTCAGCAGCCTGCAGCAAGCCGTCGACGAAGTCTTCGTGCATCACGCGGTGCAGGACTACGCGGTGCGTCTGGTGATGGCGACACGCGACCCGGAGGCGTGGGGCGTTCCCGAGATTGCGCCGCATCTCGCGCTGGGCGGAAGCCCGCGGGCGACGCTCGGATTGCTCTCGGCAGGACGCGCGCTCGCGTTGCTGCGCGGCAGGCGCTTCTTGATCCCCCAGGATGTCTTCGACGTCGCGCCCGAGATCCTTCGCCACCGCTTGATCCTCACGTACGACGCACTCGCCGACGGCGTCTCTGCCGAAGACGTGATCCGCACGCTCGTGTCGACGGTGCCGGCGCCGCACGTGACGCCCCGCCAGGACGACCCGCAGTCCCGGGGCACCGGGTCCGGGTCTGGGTCTGGGTCCGGCACGCGTGCCTCGTGGGGAGAGCTCGAGAACAGCGCATGACGACCGCAGCCGAACACCACGCCGAGGGGGTTGCGCCGGTTGCGAGCAAGGCCGCGCAGCTCCGGAGGCTCGAGCTCCTCGTGACCCGGCGTCTCGACGGGCTCCTGCGCGGAGAGTTCCTGAGCCTGCGCCCGGGTCCCGGGTCCGAGCCGGCCGGGAGCCGTCCGTACGAGGCCGGCGACGATGCCCGCCGCATCGACTGGAATCTCACCGCGCGCTCCCTCGGGCCCCAGCTGCGCACGACCGAAGCCGACCGCGAGCTGCAGACGTGGGTGATCGTCGACCGCTCGGCGAGCATGAACTTCGGCACGACGACACGGGAGAAGGCCGAGGTCGCGTTCGCGGCGGTCGCTGCCTTCGGGTTCCTCACGGCTCGGCACGGAAATCGTTTCAGCGTGCTGGTCGCCGGCGGCGACGGCGTGGCCCGCCTCCGGCCCGCGTCGACGCGCCCCGAGCTGCTCGCCGCGCTCTCGCAGCTGTACGACGTGCCTCGTCGCGAACACGAGCCGGGCGCGGATGCAGACCTCGCCGGCGCGATGCAGACGCTCGAGCGCGCTCGGCCTCGACGCGGTCAAGTCATCGTGATCTCCGACTTCCTCGATGCGAGCGACTGGCGGAGGCCGCTCGGCCGCATCGCCGTCGCCCACCAGGTGCTCGCGGTACAGGTGGTCGATCCCCGCGAGCACGCGTTGCCCGCCGCGGGCATGCTGTCGCTCATCGACACCGAGACCGGCCGCCAGATGCACGTGCAGTCCAACTCCTCGAAGCTGCGGGAGCGCTACGCCGCCGCGGCTCGAGTGCGCCATGACGACATCGCCGATCAGATTCGCAGAGCAGGCGGCGAGCACCTCGTGCTGTCCACGGACCGCGACTGGTTGATCGACATCGTGAAATTCGTCGCGAGCCGGCGTGTCGTGCGGCGCAATGCGTTGCCACGGAACGCACCGGTCACGGGCACGAGCCGGACGACACGGGTCGGCGCCGCTTCCGTCCGACCGTTGAGGAGCTCGACGTGAGCTTCGGCGCTCCGGATCGCCTCTTGTTCGTCGTCGCGCCGATCGCGTTGCTCGTCGCGTACATCGTCGGCCAACGGGTTCGACACAAGTACGCGTTGCGGTTCACGAGTGTCGACCTGCTCGCGTCGGTGGCGCCGCGCCGGGCGGGTTGGCAGCGCCACATCTCCGCGGCCTTGATGCTGCTTGCATTGCTGTTCCTCGTTGTCGGGTTCGCGCATCCGTCGCGCACGGTGAAGGTCGCGAAGGAGCGGGGGACGATCATCCTCACGGTGGACACGTCGAGCTCGATGGCGGCGACCGACGTCGCGCCGAATCGCCTCGCGGCCGCGAAGGAGGCTGCCAAGCGCTTCGTCGACGGGCTGCCGCCGGGCCTCCAGGTCGGGCTCTTGACCTTCGACAGCAGCGTGACGCTCCGCATCCCGCCGACATCGGACCATCCCACCGTGGACGCTGCGATCGACGGCCTCGGATTCAACGGCGGTACGGCGACCGGAAGCGCCATCCAGGCGTCGCTCGACGCGATCAAGGCGCTCCCCGTCGACGCGAACGGCAAGACCCCGAGCGCAGCGATCGTGCTGATGAGCGACGGGACGCCGACGATCGGCGCCCAAGGGGAGAGTCCCGCCGAGACCGTCGCGAATTCGACCTCGGCCGCCAAGGATGCCGGCATCCCCATTGACACGATCGCGTTCGGTACCCCGGGGGGCGTCATCGAGCGGCAGGGCGAGCAGATCCCAGTGCCGGCCGACCCTGAAGCGATGAAGGAGATCGCGAGCGGCAGCGACGGCAAATCGTTCACCGCGCAGACGGTGGACCAGCTCAACTCGGTGTACGACCAGATCCGCAGGACGGTCGGCTACGACAACAAGCAACAAGACATCAGCGTGTGGTTCACCGGCATCGCGCTGGTCATCGCCGTGCTGACCGCGGTCGCGGCGCTCGTCTGGGTGCAACGCATCCCGTAGTTCTCACCGCGCGACGAGCCGCACCCCGTCAGCGTCGAGCGTGATCGTCATGCCCTCGTTGGCGAGACACACCCGGTCCTCGGCCGAGGGCCAGATCTTGCGGGCCTCGGTCAGCAGCTCTTCGAGCTCGTCGTCGGTGTGGTACGGATCGTGGTGGAACAGCACGAGCTGCCGAACGCCGGCCTTGTCGGCGAATTCCATGGCGCCCGCGAGTCCCGAGTGCCCCCAGCCGACATGGGCGTCGTACTCGTGATCACGGTACTGCGCGTCGTGCAGCAACACGTCGGCATCGCGCGCGATGTCGTACCCGCTCATCCACTCGGGCGCGACCGAGCGCAACTCATTGCCGAGCGACGGCTCGTGATCGGGGAGATACACCAGCGAATGTCCGTGCTCTTCGATCCGATATCCGACGGTCGGACCCTGATGCTGCACCTTGCCCGCGCGGACTGTCGCCGAGCCGATCGACACGGCTTCTTCGGGCGCGTCGTGAAACGTGAGACGCGCCGGCACGTCGTTCAGGTGGACGGGAAACAGTGGCGGAGAGAGGTACATCGCAATTCGCTCGGCGAGCGGCTGTACCGGAGAGGGCGGTCCCCAGATGTGAATGTCGAGGTTCGGATCGAACAGCGGGCGGAAGAACCCGAGTCCCTGCAGGTGGTCGAGGTGTAGATGGCTGAGCAGGATGTGCAGCTCGGGGCACGGGGTCGCCTGCATCAGCACGCCCAGCGGCCGCATACCGGTGCCCGCGTCGAGGACAAGCACCTGCCCGCTGGAGAGTCGCACTTCGACGCATGACGTGTTGCCGCCGTACTTGACGGTGTCCGGACCGGGCGCGGCGACCGAACCTCTGCATCCCCACACGCGTGCCTGCATCAGGCATCGCCTTCCGCGTCGGCGACTTCCCAGAACACCGACACGACGCCGTGCATCTCCGCGGCCGTTCCGAACAGCGGGTAGGCCGTCGCATGGACGAGTCGCCGGATGCCGTCATATCCCGTCGCGGCAAGCGTCTTGTGTGCGGGCCGACGCTCGAAGAACGCGATCCCTGCGGGCGTATCGCGCCGGCGGAGGGGCTCGCCCTGCGGGGTCTTGAGCTGCAGGACCGCGCCGAACTCCTCGGCCGGTATCTCGCCCATCTCGCCGTACGGCTTGCCGATGATCAGCGCGGCCGCGTCGTTGTAGAACACGAGCACGCCACGCGCGTCGACGAGGAACATCGCCGTCGCGAGGTTCGACGCGAGCTCGCGAGCGAGAATCAGCGGAAGCGGCTTCGCGCCACCGGAGGGTGCAGCATCATTCACGGCGCAGATCGTTGCCGCCCGACCGCTTCGTTGGCAATCAGCGCCGCCCCACGCCGTAGCGTGGGCGATGTGACCGGTGTGATGCGACGAGTACGCGAGGATGGATCCACCGCGGAGGAGCGCGCCGACATCTGGCCGTCGGACCACTGGCTCCCGGAAGCCGACGACGTCCTGTTCCGCGCCATCGACATCGGCGCGCCACCCGAGGACGTGTTTCGGTGGCTGTGCCAGCTCCGGGTCGCGCCGTACAGCTACGACTGGATCGACAACCTCGGACGCCGTAGCCCGCGGCGTCTGACCCCGGGCCTCGACGCACTCGAGGTCGGGCAGACCTTCGCGACGATCTTCGAGCTCGTCGAGTTCGAAACGAACTCCCACGTGACCCTGCGCACCAAGAGGGGGCTGTTCGGCGACGTGGTGGTGACGTATCGCGTGTCGGAGACCCAAGACCCGGGGCGGAGCCGGCTCGCGGTGAAGCTGCTCGTGCGCCACCGCCGCGACGTGCTCGGCTGGGTGTGGTCGTTGGTGCTCGCGCCGGGCGATCTCGTGATGATGCGCAAGCAGCTGCGAACCCTCGCCCGTCTCGCCGAGCAGCCGGCGTCGTCGCGTAGAACCCACAATTGACCGCACCACGGCGGGATCCGGCGTGACCAAAAGCTGGCGGCTCGCCGGCGGAGCGAGTCGGCAGCGAACGGTGAGCTCGAGGCGAATGTTCTAGCGTTACTGCGTGGATCTCGGCGGGGTCGGCGCGGCTGAGCTTGCGAACGCGTCGGTGCTGCCACCCTACGTGCCCCGGCTGGTCACCGATTGGGCGGCGACGCAGCCCGGTGATCTTTGGCGGCCCATCGCCGGCACCATGGTGTTCGCCGATCTCTCCGGCTTCACGGCGATGTCCGAGCGCTTGTCGCGTCACGGTCGCGTCGGTGCCGAAGAAGTCACCGACGCGATCGGCGCATGCTTCGCCGAGCTGCTGGAGGTCGCGTACGACGCAGGTGGCGGACTGCTGAAGTTCGGCGGCGACGCGCTGTTGCTCGCGTTTCGCGGCGACCACCACGCCCACCGGGCTGTCTGGGCGGCGGCGGCCATGCGCGAGCGCTTGCGCAAGGCCGGCAAGCTGAAGACGTCCGCCGGCAACGTCACGCTGCGCATGTCCGTCGGCGTGCACTCGGGCACGTTCGACTGCTTCCTCGTCGGCTCGCCGAGCCGCGAGCTGCTGGTCATCGGACCGGCGGCGAGCGAAGTCGTCGCGATGGAGCACGGGGCGAGCGCGGGTCAGATCGTCGTGAGCCCGGACACCGCTGCCACATTGCCCGAGGGCTGTGTGGGCGACCCGCTCGAAGGCGGGTTCCTCCTCCGGCGCGCGCCGGAGCGGCCGTCCGATGCCGCCCACCAGCTCCCCGAGGTCGCGTCCGACATCGACCTGCGTGAGTTCATTCCGCTCGCCGTCCACGAGCACGTCCTCGCGGGCGGCGGCTCGCCCGAGCATCGCGTCGTCACGGTTGCGTTCGTGGCCTTCGGCGGCCTCGACGCATTCCTCGCCGAGCAAGGCCCCGAGAAGACTGCCGACGCGCTCGACGCGCTCGTCACCACGGTCGCGCAGGCATGCGCGGACCACGGCGTCGCGCTTCTCGCAACCGACGTCGACGCTGACGGCGGCAAGTTCCTCCTCGCCGCCGGCGCCCCTTCGGTGCAGGGGCACGAGGAGAAGAGGATGCTGGCGACGGCGCGGCGCATCGTCGAGGCCGATCTCGCGATCTCCGTGCGCGTCGGCGTCAACCGCGGTCCGGTGTTCGCGGGTGATGTCGGCCCTCACTATCGCCGCACCTACACCGTCATGGGCGACACCGTGAACCTCGCGGCTCGGCTGATGGCCGCGGCCGCGCCCCGCCGCGTCGTCGCAATGGCGAGCGTCCTCGATCGCGCGGTCGGTTTCGCGTCGTCGCCCCTGCCGCCGATGCGCGTCAAGGGCAAGCGCGCGCCGGTCGAGGCCTACGAGGTCGGCGCCGCGAATGCGCGGTCGGCCGACCATGCCGACGTCGCCGAGCTGCCATTCGTCGGACGCGAGGCCGAGCTCGCGCAGTTGGAGACGTTCCTCGCGGACGCGCGCGCCGGCGAGGGCGTGTCGGTCCGTATCGTCGGCCCGGCGGGCCTCGGCAAGTCGCGACTCCTGGGGGAATTGCGGGCCCGCTCACCCGAGACGCGGTCGATACGCGCCACATGCGAGGCCTATGAGTTCTCGACGCCGTACGCGATCGTGGCGCGCTTGGTTCGCGACGCGCTGGCGCTAACTGATGAAGCTTCGCCGACCGACGCGCTGCATGCCGCGGTCGCGACCCTCGCGCCCGAGCTCGAACCGTTCATTCCGCTGGTTGGTTCGGTGCTCGACCTCGACATCCCCGACACGCCCGAGGCCGCGACGTTGGCGCCGCAATACCGGGCGGGGCGCGCGGCCGACACCACTGCGGCGCTGCTTGCCGCCGCCCTCCACGGCCCCACCCTCGTCGTGATCGACGACTCCGAGTGGATCGACGAGGCCTCGCGCGAAATCGTCGAGAAGCTCGGCTCGCTCGCGGCCGAAGCGCGCATCGTGCTCGTGTGCATCGCGCGTGACGACACGGCGAGCGACAAGGACGCGCTTCTGGTCGGGCCGCTCGCGTCCGAGGAGGTCGAAGCCGCACTCCGGCAGGCGACGGAGGGCGCCCCGCTCCGCCCTCACGAGCTCGCCGCGCTCACCTCGCGAGCCGACGGCAACCCGATGTTCCTCACCGAGCTGTGGCGCGCGGCGACCGACGGCGAGGACACCGAGGCGCTGCCCGACTCGATCGAGGCACTGGTCACCGCGCAGCTCGATCGGCTCAAACCGGCGCTGCGCACTGTGCTCGGCTACGCCGCGATCCTCGGAAGAGGCTTCGACCGCGCAGAGCTCCACGAGCTGTTCGGCGACGACGTGCACCTCGACGCCGATACCTGGAGCGACCTCACCGACTTCGTCGACCTCGAGGCCGGCACCCGGGCCCGGTTCCGGCACGGTCTGATGCGCGACGCCGCGTACGGGAAGCTGCCGTTCCGCCGCCGCCGCGAGCTGCATTTGCACGCCGCACGCGCGATCGAGCGGCGCGGCCGCACGCGCCCGGATGCCGAGGCTGAGCTTCTGTCAGTGCACTTCTTCAATGCCCAGGCCTACCCCGAGACATGGCGCTATGCCCGCATCGCCGGCGAGCGCGCACGGGACAAGTACGCGAACGTCGACGCGGCGGTGCTGTTGCAGCGCGCGCTCGCTGCCGCCCGGAAGCTTCCCGACCTCGACCCTGCCGAGGTCGCGAACGTGCGTGAGGCCCTCGGGGACGTGCACGACCGCATCGGCGAGTACGAGCACGCCCAGCTCGACTACCGCGCCGCCCGCAGGCTCGTGCGCGGCGATGTCGTGCGAGAGGCCGAGCTCCTGCTGAAGGAGGCGTGGATTCCCGAGCGAATCGGCCGTTACGCCGACGCGATCCGTACGATCAGGAAGGGCCTACAGCTTCTCGAGAACGTCACCAATGAGGCCGCGGGCCGAGCGCGAGCGCAGCTGACTGTCTGGTACGCCGCGATTCGGCAGGGCCAGGGACGGCGTCGCGAGGCGATCACGTGGTGCAAACGCGCGCTCGACGAGGCCGCGCGCGCCGGCGATCGCGACGCCGAGGCGCACGCGCGTTACGTCCTCGACTGGGCCCACACCGAACTGGGCGAGGCCCACTTGGCGAACAACCTTCCACGCGCCGCCGAGCTCTACGCCGAGCTCGGGGATCTTTGCGGCCAAGGCATGGTCCTGAACGGACAGGGAGCGTCCGCGCAGTCCCGGGGCGATTGGCAGGAGGCGATCGGTTGGTTCGAGCGGGCGTGGGACGCGTACAACCGAGCCGGTTCTGCCGTAGATGCTGCGCGCGCAACTGCGAACATCGCCGAAGTGATGTCCGATCAGGGGCGGTTCGACGAGGCGGAGTCGCGCTTGCGCGAGGCGCTGCGAGTCTCCACAGCCGCGGGCTATCACTACGACATCGCGCTGATTCTCGGTTTCCTCGGTCGGAACTGTGCGCGCGCGGGCCGGTTCGACGACGCGTTCCTGTTCCTCGGAACGGCTCGCGAGGAATTCGAGAACGCGGGATGCCACGGCGACGTGGTTCGGATCGACGCATGGCGCGCCGAGGCACTCAGCCTCTCCGGAGACGCCACCGCTGCGCTCCTCCTCGCCGACGCCACACTTCGAACAGCGAAGCTGGAAGGCGGAGTATCGCTCGAGGTCCCATTGCTCGAGCGCGTGCGCGCGGAGTCGCTCTGGTCGCTCGGCGAGATCGAAGACGCCGGCCACGCGCTCACGACCAGCGTCGATGCCGCCCGATCTCGTGGCGCCGACTTTGAGTTGGCGCTGGCGCTCGACGTGCTGGTGCGCATGCCAGAACTGCGAACATACTTCGAGAACGTCGATGCGCTTCTTGTCGAGCGCGACGAAGTCTTCGACCGTCTGGGCGTCGTGGTTGTCACGCTCTAAGAGCTGTTAGGCCAGCCTCAGCGGCGTGCCCAACCGGAGCCGGGTGAGAGGAACAGGACCTCGAACGTCGTCTGCCAGTTCGGAGGACGCTGCGTGATGAAACGGCGAGTGACACAGGGCGCCGGGTTTGCGATACCGCTCTGGGAACAGTTCGGCACGATCGTTACCACGCCGTTGTCCGCACGGTGGTAGACGACCGCGGTGTTCAAGTCGCTTTGCGCCGCTGCGAGCGTCGAATGGCTCAAGGTGAGCTTCAAATCGATCGGCTGGTTCGGGTTGTTGTAGCCAGGGATGGGATTGATGAATGTCGCCGGACCCATGCACGTGCCGGCGCAGAAGCTGGCAGGGCTCACCAGGGTCATCACCACGTCCGCGCCGGGACCCGAGGGTGGCAGTGTGAGCGTCGCGGGGTTGGTACCGCCCGTGGTGATCGATCCTCCGGGCTCGACGTGGCCACTCGCGCTGGTGCCGTTCGGGGCGTTGACGTGTGTGGTGGCACTCGCGGTGCTCCCGCCCGGGCTCGTGGTTGCCGAGTCGGTGATGTTCGTCCCGCCGGATGCCGACGACGTTTTTACATCGACGAACACCGACTTGGAGGCGCCGGCGAAGATGGTGCCCAGCGAGCACGTGACCTTCCTGGTGGCGCTCGTGTGCGTGCACCCCAACGTGCTCGACACGAACGTCGTGCCGGCCGGATAGGTGTCGGTGACCGACACGTTCGGGACCGACGCTTCACCGTCGGTGTTCGTCACCTTCACCGTGTACCGCACGTTGCCGCCCGCGGTGGCCGGGTCCGGCGTGTCAACGATCGAAGTGGTGAGGGGGACGGAGCTGACCGTGACGGGCGCGGTGTTCCCGGTGGGTGCCACCGTGAGAGCTCCGGCGTTCCCGCCCGCGTTGTTGTAGTACGTCCCGGGCGTGCTCGACACCCTCACCAAGAAGTGCAGCGAACGGGTACCCGGCGAGCTTTCCGACGCCGCGGGGACCGAGAACGGTCCGTTCCAGGTCAGAGTGGAACCGGAGATCGACGGGTTGGCCGTGGTGGCACCGGTCGTGGAACCGGCGACGTAGCTGAAACCGCTGGGAAGGGTGTCGGTGATCGAGGAGAGCGTCTCGGATGAGCTGTTCTGATTGCTGAACGTGATGGTGTAGCCGTCTTGCCCACCGGCGGCCGCCGAGTTGTTGTCCGCGGTCTTGGCCGTCGACAACGGGAAGTCGCCGAGCGGCGAGAACGTCGTGAGGTGCGACTTGGTGATGTTGCCGTGCGCCGGGATGTTGAGCGCCCAGCTCAGACCGGCACCGTTGTCCTCAAAGGTTGCGCAGTCGCAGGTGTCGGGAAAATCGGTGCCGCTGCTCATCCGGGCCCACAGGTTGGTGTAGGTGCTCTCGTAGTAGTGGCTGCCGGCGGCCGGGAGTGGGAGCCACTGCTCGATGCGATCCCCGGGGCCGGTTGGATTCTCGGGGTCGTTCGGTGCGACGCAGGCCACCGCGCCGGGCGGACTCCCCGCGCTGCCGTAACCAGCATCAGAGTCCTGGAGGTAGCAGTCGCCGCCGCGATACAGCTTTGCGCCGATCGCACTGCCGGTGGTGTTCGTCACCTTGACGTCCGTGCGGTACGACTCCTGGCCGACGACGTAGGAGTCCGTCTCGGTGATCTGCAACCCGGTCGTGGAGACGTTCACCACACTGACGAGCTTGTAAGGATTGGCGCTCGTGCCGGCCCCGGACAGCACCTGGCTGCCGACCGGAGTGAATCCGCCCGGGCTGTTGCCGGAGGGAATCGACGCGGGACCGTACACATTGAACCCGTCGCCGTTGTCAACCGCGATCTCCGTCGCGCATGCGGTGTCGAGGTAGAACTCGCCGGACTCGTCGCTGCTGTGATTCACCGAACAGTTCAGATCACTCGTGATCCCGATCTGGGTGAGTGGACCCGCCGACGTCACCGACTGGTCCGCGCCCGCAGACTCGATGCCTACGACTCCGAGCAGCGTCAACGCGAACCCTGCGCATGCAATCGTCCAGCAAAGTCTGCGTGCGCGGCTACGAGCAAGGTAAAACATGATCCGAACCTCTCCCCGTTCCCGCAGCGGGTTCCCCGCAATCGGAGCGATACGCCGATACCTCTCGTGCCCCGCCACCGATGTCCCGGGCGCGCCTCCCGCTCACGCATCACGCGCGTCCGGCGGCCTGTTTAGCAAAGGGCATCTGCGACCGCAACGGCTCTCCTGCCACGGAAGCGTCACTTCCAGGCATTGGCGGCCGCGAACTCGAACGACCCTGAACCATTGTCTGGATCCTCTGAACGGTCGAAAGGCACGCGTTTCACCCTCGCGCGCGTGCATCCCGTGCAGTTCTGGCGGGCGGTGCGCATGTGTACGCAGGTTGGCATTTGTTTCCGCGCCAAATCGAACCTTTGCTTGTGCTCGCGCTCGCCTCTATGGTGCCGGTCGCAAGGGCGGCGTGGGGAGGCTGAGCGCGGTGGCGAGCCATACGGTGATCGATGACTTCGCCACGCTCTCCGGGCCTCGCCTCGTACGGGCCCACGCCGGTCAGGACGTGAGCGTCGTTCTCTTGGGGGGAACATGATGCAGAGCGCGCATCTGCGCTGGAAGAAGCGATGCGCGCTGGCGCTCGCGGTCGTTGCGTCGAGCGCGACGACGATTGCCCTTGCCCAGTCTCCCGCATCGGCCGCCGCGCCTGCGGTCTTGGATTCGCACTACGCCGTCTCGCAACTCGCAAGCGGCCTGAGCTCTCCGGCAAACGGTTTGCGGTTCCGCGCGGCGACGAACGATCTCCTGGTCAGCGAGTTCGGCGCAGATCGGATTACGAAGGTCGGGGCTTCGTCGGGAGCCAAGTCCACGTTCGCGTCCCTCGCCGCGCCGAACGAGCTTGCAATTGATTCCACCGGCAAGGTCTATGCGAAGTCGCATCCGTCGGGACCGATCTACCGCTTCTCCTCTTCGGGCGCGCCGCTGAGCCCGCCGTCCTTCGCGACGCCGTGCACGGGCCTGTTGGGTGCGACGTCCGGCCTCGCGTTCGACGCGACCAACAATTTCTATGTCGGCTGCGCCGACGACGGCACGATCTACAAGTTCGCCGCGGGGACGATCACCAATCCGTCCCTGTTTGCGTCCGGTCTGCCCGATGTCGAAGGGCTGCGTTTCGATTCGAGCGGACGACTCTTCACGACCGACTTCTCCGGTGGCAAGGTGTTCCAGGTGAAGCCTGGTGGACTCGTGCTCTCGGATCACACCCTGTGGGCGTCGGGCCTCACGTGCCCGCTCAACGTCGCGTTCGATCCCGTGTCACACAACGTCTTTGCCACGAGCACCGGCCGGGTCGTGCGCATCACCGCTCCCGGCAGCGTGTCGAACTTTGCGACCGGATTCAGCTCGACGTCTTGTGCCGGCACGTATGCGCTCGACTTCGACGCCGCCGGCAATCTCTACGTCGACGATTTCACCGCGGGAGCCGTGTGGAAGTTCACACGCAAGACCGCGCACCCGCCGAACATCTTCGAAGTCGTGATCAAGAATTGCGTGAACCTGCACGTCGGCTACAACTACTTCCCGGCCGGCACCGTGGTGCACTGGAACATGTCCCAGGCCGGGGTCTCGGTGGCAAGCGGGAAGCAGTTCACGACACTCGGCGGTGGGCGGACGTATCACTTCTTCACCGTGCCGATCGGGGCGACTCTGCAACCCGATCCCGATGCCGAAGTGCGTTTCTCCTGGACGATCAACGGCGTCCTGACCCGCTACCACATCACACGAGACAACGGCTGCTGACGGGACGACAGGGGTCGTCACTCGCGGTTGACGCGCGCCGGCGGCGCCGAGTCAGCGCGCCGAGAGCGCGGCGAAGATCGCGGCACTGACCGCATGTGCGGACTGCACGGCATCGATCGTGACGAGGATGCCCCGCTCGCCGTAGAAGTCGAGCAGTGGTTTCGTCTCGGCGTGGAAGAGCCGGAGCCGCCGCTCGATGACCGCCGGATCCGCGTCGTCCGTCCGGTTGGCGTCGCGACCTGCGAGCCGTTGCCGCGCCTCGTCGTCGGGCACCGCGAGGTAGACGACCGCGTCGGCGGCGACGCCGGCAGGTTCTGCGAGCGCATACGCCTGTTCCGCTTGGGAGAGCGTGCGCGGGAAGCCGTCGAGGATGTATCCGCCCGTCTTCATCGCCGCAATGATCGCGTCCCCGATGACCGCGAGAACGAGATCATCGGGGACGAGCTCACCACGTGCGAGATACGCGCCGAGCCGACGACCGAGATCGCTCTGCAAAACCACGTGGCTGCGAAGCAGGTCGCCGCTCGAAATGTGCGGAACGCCGAAGTGATCCGCGAGGACAACGCCCTGAGTACCTTTGCCGGCGCCCGGAGCACCGAGCAGAACGAGACGCACGGCCAACTATCGCACGAGGCCCCGCTCGTACATGGCTCGGGCTACAGGTAAGACTCGGCCGCGGCTTCCACCGCGGCCACGATCGGGCCCCAGTCGGCTTCGGGCTCGCGCGTCACGGTCACGAAGTCGTTCACACCGAAGAGCGACGCGACGCCGCCCGCGCTGAAGATCGCCTCGGCAAACTTGTCACCGCTCGCCGCCTGAGCGTTGGTGACGTTCATCGTCGACGAAAGCGGCACATTCAATGTGAACTTCATCGCGTTCGGGTTCGGCGTCGGCGAGGGCGTCGCAGTGGCCATGGCCCGATCATACGGGTCGGTCCCGCGAACGGTCAGAAGCCGGGATTGTCCGGATGCGCGCACCGACATTCTCCACAGAAGGGCTGATCGCGGAGCGTGAACGGTCGCACCGGCTCAAGAATCGTCACCCGCTTCGCCGACAACCCATATGTCACGTGAGCGCGGTCGCCGCGATGTCACAGCCAGGGCGTCGCGCAGCGAGTCCAGTCGTGCTGAGATACGCCTGGCGAATTCGCAAGACTTCCGGGGGGAAGAGCGGAGATGCTTTCTGACGGGTTGAGACTGTCGCGCAAGCGCATGATCGGTCGACGCGATCTCTCGCGCCTCCTTGCCGTCCCGATAATGATCCTGACGGTCGCCCTCCTCGGCTTGCCATCGGACATCTCCTCGTACGCGCTCGCAACGCAGATCACGCCGGCGACGCTCGCGACCAATCGCGGGCATGTCGGGGAGCCGTACCACGCCGGCCTCGCGTTCGGCAGCGGAACGACGTGGTCGGTCACAAGCGGCGAGTTGCCCGCCGGCTTGCGACTCGACCGTGGAAGCGTCAACGGCGTCCCGACGCAAGCCGGGGAGTTCACATTCGCGGTACGTGCGGTCGCGACCAATGGATCGACGGCGACCAGGACGTACAGCATCTTCGTCTACCCGGCAGCGGCCACGGGATACGAGAGTCGCGTGAACGCGCTGATTCAAGACCACATTGATCATCCGTGGCCGCCGACAACCGGTTGCACCGATCACACCGGCTACCTGAACTACGGGCTCGCCGCGCTGTGGCTCAACAAGAACACCGCAGACGCGAACAACAAGCTCGCGCAAGTGCGGATCGCGCACCTGATCGGCCAGAACTGTGGCGGCGGCGATCCCTCGATGATGAATCTCTGGCTCGGCTATCTCGTACGCCCTTACCTCCTGTACAACGCCGGCAGCAGTTTCTTTCCGGGCCGTCTGACCTCGGCGGCGAGCAACAACCTCGTCGCGCAGATGTGGGCCTATGCGCGTCCCTACAGCAAGGTGAGCCAAGCCACGGATCCCTGGAGCATCTACGGGAGCGAGAACCACGACGCCCAGGGGGAGAGCTTCAACCTCTTGGCCGCCCAAGTCTTCAAGAATCGCGCCGACTATCGAGACCGGATCTACGCGGACGGTACGACCGCGAACCAGCAGTACCAAGCGTGGCGCAGCCGCTGGAGCAAGTACTTCGACGAGGGCGCCAAGCGCGGTCTCTTCATCGAGGCGGGCGCGCCCACCTACCACGGCTACACCCTGCAGGCGATCTTCAACATCTACAACTTCGCCGAAGACCCCGTGTTGCGGAAGAAGGCCGGGATGTACCTCGACCTCGACTTCGCGGACTACGCGCAGCAGCAGCTCAAGAACGTATGGGGAGGCGCGAAGAGTCGCTCGTATCCCGTGGATTCCTACAACGGGCAGACCGACGCGATGACGTACTTCGCGAATCTCCTCTACGGTTCACAACCCGCGTACGGCAACCACATCATGGCCCTCGCCACGAGCGGATACAGCCCGCCGACCGTGGTCGCATCGCTCGTGAGAGATGCTGCGGGCAAGGGGAGCTATGAATACGTCACTCGGCGTCCGGGTGTCGGTTCCTCGAGTTGGGACAACAAGGACTGGCACGTCGACAAGATGAAGAGCGTCCTCGACTACGCGTACAGCACGCCGGACTACGTGTTGGGGACTGCCGAGCTGAAGCCAGGCGACTCGCATATCGGCCCGAGCAACCAGAACCGGTGGCAGGGAATCATCTTCAACACCACACCCGGTGATCGCGTCTACCCCCAAGCCGCGCCGACGAGCGTCGACAAGACCCAGGATGCGTTCCTCTCCGTACAGAAGAAGAACGTGCTCATCACGCGCAAGAACGGCTTGACGGACCAACCGACGCTCGTCTATTTCCCTGCCACTCTCGACACGGTTGCCGAGCAAGGCGGTTGGGTCTTCGTGCAGGAAGGATCGTCCTACTTGGCGGTGCGCCCGGCGAGCGGTACCTACAGCTGGCTCACCCCCGCGAAGAACAGAGCCGCGCGCATCGACGACCGTTTCATCAAGTTGTCCGCGGTGTCATCACCGATCGTCTTCGAGGCTTCCCGTGCGAGCACGTATGCGAGCTTCGCCGCGTTCAAGTCGGACATCCTCAACAACGCCCTGAGCAACATCAACGGCGTCGTGCACTACACCGCAAGCAACGGAACGAAGTTCACCTTCTTCAGCGGCGCGACGACACCACAGGTGAACGGCGCCCCGATCAACTACGCGCCGTCGCTCGTCTTCAACAGCCCGTTCATGAAGGCGGTCTGGGGCTCGGGCAAGATCACGATCAGGCACGGTTACTGGAGCGCGACGTACGACTTCTCGAACTCCGCGCACCCGACGAAGCGAGCGAACTGAAGCGCGGACCACGTCGGACGAGACCTCCGGGGTCTCCCTCAGTTCCCGAGAAGCGTGGCCGATGAGCGCGGAGGGATCGGAGACCCGCGGTGGAATCGACGTTCGAGCGGAGCATCGACAGCCCGGTCCGCGATCCGATTCTCGGCGGCACCCCTGACGCCGTCGGTTCCGTGAACGCACACCGCGCAGTGCCGACGTACAGGTTGAGCGCACCGATGGGCATCGCGGCGATCGTGGTGGGGCTCACGGTGCTCGCCGGTTGGTTCCTCGATGTCGTCGCGCTACGAAGCGTGCTTCCGTCGTGGCCTTCGATGAAGCCGAACACCGCCGTCTCGTTCGTCCTGCTGGGGCTCGCGCTGTGCGAAACGGACCGGCTGAGAGGGCGCAGGCGCAGGATGGGCCTGATCGTTCTCGGCGTCGGGCTACCCCTCGCGACGCTCGTTGAATACGCCTTTCGCACGAACCTGCACATCGATGAGGTGATACACGACGACGTGGGTCATTCGGTGGGCACCGCTGCTCCCGGTCGGATGGCGTTCACGACGGCAGTCGCGTTTCTGATCGTGGGCGCCGCGCTCGTCCTGACGGGCCGGGAGACGCGGCGAAGCGTCACGATGTCGCAGATGCTCGCCACGTGCGCGCTCGGAATGGCCCTCATCTCGTTGGCCGGATATCTCTATGCCGTTCCGCAGGTGTACGGCCTCAGCGACGCCCTCATGGGGATTCACACCTGCTTGGTCTTCGTGCTCTTGAGCCTCGGCGTGTTGTCTCTACGTCCGAAGATCGGGCTCATGGCCACTGTGACGGCGCACGATGCGGGAGGCCAACTTGCACGCCGCCTCCTTCCGGCCGCGATTCTCGCCCCGCTGGTGCTCGCATGGATCCGCTGGCAGGGCGAACACGCAGGACTCTTCGGAACCCAACTCGGCCTCGCGATCTTCGCCGTCTCCAACATCGCCGTGTTCGCCGTGCTCGTGTTCGTCACCGCGCGCTCCCTCTCGCGTATCGACGAGGCGCGGCGATCTGCGACCGGGCGCCTCTTGGCAGCCCGGGACCGTGAGCTGGTCGGCGCGTCCAGACTGGCGGCCATCGTCGAGTCGTCGGCGGACGCGATCATCGGCAAGACCTTGGACGGCGTGATCACCTCCTGGAATGCAGCCGCCGAGCAGATGTACGGCTACTCCGCGAGCGAGATCGTGGGACAGCCCGTGTCGGTGCTCGCGCCATCTGGCCGGCCCGGCGAGATCGAACGCATTCTGGAACGGGTTGCATTCGGGTTCCCCGTCGAGAACCGCGAGACGCTCAGAGTTTGCAAGGACGGCACCGTGTTGCACGTGGTCGTCACCGTGTCACCGATCCGGGACGCGGCGGGCACCATCATCGGCGCCTCCACGATGACCCGCGACCTCACCGAACAGAACCGCGCCGAGGGCGAGCGACAAGAGCTCGAAGGCCGGCTCCACCAGTCGGAACGCTTGGAGAGCGTCGGACAGCTCGCCGGCGGAATCGCGCACGACTTCAACAACCTGCTCGGCGTCATCATGAACTATGCCGCGTTCGTCATCGAGCAGACCGAGAATCTCCCCGAGGTCCGAGCCGACGCCGTCGAGATCCAGTCCGCGGCAGAACGAGCCGCCCGTCTCACGCGGCAGCTGCTGATCTTCGCGCGCCGCGATGCGATCAAACGCGAGCCGGTGGATCTCAACCTGGTCGTCGCCGACATGGAGAACCTCCTCTCGCGCAGTCTCGGCGAGCACATCGACCTCGTCATCCGGTCCGAGAACGACCTGCCCACCATCCGCGCCGACAAGGGTCAAGTGGAACAGGTCCTCGTCAACCTGGTCGTCAACGCCCGTGATGCCATGCCCGCAGGCGGCACATTGACGGTCGAGACCGCCACGACTGAGCTCGACGCCGGGTACGCCCGGATGCACCCCGGCATCGAGCCGGGCCGCCATGCCACACTCACGGTCAGCGATACCGGCACGGGAATGAGCACCGACGTCGCGGCGCGCATCTTCGAGCCGTTCTTCACGACCAAACCCAAAGGTGAAGGCACGGGCTTGGGCCTCGCCACGGTCTACGGCATCGTCCGCGAGGCCGGCGGCGACGTGAGTGTCTCTTCCGCGGAGGGAATCGGGTCGACCTTCCGCGTCGACCTCCGCGCCCTGGACGCGTCGCCCGCACCTCCGCCGCACGCGGTTTCCGCACGCCCGAACCAAGGACACGGCGAAACGGTCCTCGTGGTCGAAGACGAACCGGCCATGCTCGAGCTCACGTCTCGCATCCTGCAACGCAATGGATATGCCGTGTTGACCGCATCCACCTACGAACAGGCCATCGGTCTCGCCACCGACCATGACTTCGAGCTTCTCCTCACCGACTCGATCATTCCCAATGTCCCGGGACACGAAGTCACGGATCAGATCCTCGCGCTACGCCCCCATCGCGCAGTGCTCTACATGTCCGGTTACAGCGACGGAGCACTCGGCACGGCCGACGATGGCGTGAGGCTGCTGCAGAAGCCGTTCACCCAACAACAACTTCTCGCCGAGGTCCGCCGCGCCCTCGCGCCCGAAGATCCCTTGCGGTAGCTCGGAGGTTGTTCCGTACGCGGCAGACCTTGCAGCCGCGTCGCGGGTGTATGCAAGATTACGCGCCTCGCCTCCGGTCGGAAGGAAAGAGCTCGTGGAACCGATCAAGATCGGATGGCTCGGTGCCGCGCTCGACGGCCCGGGCGGCGGCTACGACAAGATCCATCGCCTCGCGTTCGACGAGGCTTCCGCGAGCGGGTTGCTCGACCGACCGGTCGAGTTCGTGCTGCACCCGGAGCACGGACTGCCCCAAGGCTCGGCCAAGAACGCGACCGATGGATTTCGCTTCTTGATCGACGAAGGCTGCATCGGCGTCGCCGGCGCGTACAGCTCCGACAACGCGATCGTCGTCGGTCCGCTCGCGAACGAATTGCAGGTACCGCTGATCAGCTGGTGCGGAACAGAACGATTGCAGGGTGACTACTGCTTCCGTCTGGGCAACGGTGATTGCGGGGGCGACGCGGCGCTCGTCGTCGGTTGGTTGAAGCGAAACGGCCATGGGCGCGTTGCCGTATTGAGCGAGATCTCACCGAACGGCGAGGAGTACTTCCGGTTCTTCCGCCAGGAGTGCCGCCGGCGCGGGGTCAGCATCGCAGCGGTCGAGACCGTGAGTCAGAGCCCCGAAAACCTCGCCACCAATCTCGACAACCTCCGTCAGGTCGGAGCAGACGCGCTCGTGTACATGGGCTACGGGATGCTTGCGGCCAAGGGCTTGTTGCGCGAGGCGCTCGACAAGCTCGGCTGGGACCCGCCTCGCATCATGGGCACGTCGTTCATGTTCTATCTCATGGGCTTCGACAAGTTCGAGGGATGGGTCGGTGTGGACCAGTTCGACCCGCGCAATCCGCTCGTCGAGGGGTTCCACCGCCGCTTCGTGGCGCGGTATGGCGAGGACCCGCCGTTCTGGCCCAACGCCATTCCCGTGCTGGCCTACGACACGGCACGCGTGCTCGTCGAGGGACTGTTCCGTGCGCCGATCCTTTCGGGACCGGGCCTCAAGGCAGGACTCGAATCGATCCGGTTCATGCCGAGCACGACCGGCGGACCGCGGACACACATCGCGTGCTCGCCGCACGAGCACGGGATGTTTCGCGGGGATTGGCTGTTGTACGGGCGCGTCGCGAACGGCACACTCGAGTTCGAAGGGCTGTTCGATCCGTGGGAGTGAAACCGATGGCGCTGGCTGAACGCACGAGCACTGATCGGTACACGGTGATCTCTGTCGACGGGCACGCCGGTGCCGCGCTTCGCGACTACAAGCCCTATCTCGAGTCACGCTGGCACGACGAGTTCGACGCCTGGGCCGACGCGTACGTCAATCCCTTCGCCGATCTGCTGGCCGCCACCGCGTACCGGAACTACGACAGCGACCGCCGTCTCGCCGAGACCGAATCACAAGGCGTCGTCGCCGAGGTGCTCTTCCCGAACACGGTCCCGCCATTCTTCGCGCAGAGCAACCTCACCGCCCTGGAGCCGACTGCGGTCGATTACGAGCGGCGCTGGGCGGGCGTGCAGGCCCACAACCGATGGCTCGCGGACTTTTGTGCGGCCGCGCCCGGCCGGCGCGCCGGATGCGCGCAGATCTTCCTCAACAACCTCGACGACGCGCTCGCCGAGATCCGTTGGGCGAAGCAACACATGGACGTCTTCGGCGGTGTCCTGCTGCCGAACGTCGCGCCGAACTCGCCGCTTCCGCCGCTGTGGGATCCGCACTACGAACCGCTGTGGGCATTGTGCGAAGACCTCGACGTGATCTGCAACATCCACGCGGGCAGCGGCCTGCCCGACTTCGGCAAGCAAATTGCGGCGAGGGCGATCATGCTCATCGAGCTCGCGTGGTACGCGCACCGCGCGGTGTGGCATTTGATCTTCGGCGGCGTGCTCGAGCACCACCCGAACCTCCGCGTCGTGCTCACCGAGCAGGGCACCGGCTGGATCCCCCGCGGGCTCGACACGCTCGACTGGTTCCATCGGCGTATGACGCACGGCGGGGCGGCGGAGGCGATGTTCTTCGGCGCCGTGGCCGCGCAGATGTCGTTGACGCCAAGGGAGTACTTCCAGCGCAACTTCTGGGTCGGCGCGAGCTTCCTGCGCCCGTCCGAGAGTCCGTTGCGCTACGACATCGGAATCGACCGGATCATGTGGGGAGCCGACTACCCGCATTCGGAAGGCAGCTATCCGTACACCACCGAGGCGTTGCGCGCCGCGTTCGCGGACGTACCGCCGAGTGAGACCAGGCAGATGGTCGAGACGAATGCCGCCGCCGTCTACGGGTTCGACCTCGATCGCCTGCGCGAGATCGGCGACAAGGCCGGGCCGACGGTCGCCGAGGTGCGCGTTCCGCTCGCTCCGGCCGACTATCCCGCCGACTCCACATGCAATGCCTTCGATCCCGAGCAAGTCATCAAGGCCTGGTAACGCGCAGGAAGGGAACACATTCATGGCGACGATCCGATACGGCGCGCGTCCACCGGAGCAGCAACGCAACCGGGAAGTCGAGGCGGTCACCGCCCCGATCTGGTCCACAGCGGTCACGGTGGTATGGGAGACCGACCCCGAGGTCATCCGCGCCGTGCTGCCACCTCCGCTCGAGCTGTCGGAACCGCGCGCGCGTCTGCGAATCGCGACCGTGGACATGGGCACGGGCATCCCGGTCTTCGGTGCCGGCTGGTTCGGTGTGCGCGCGCGCCACGGGAGCGTCGAGGGCGAGTACGCGTTGTTCATGCCGATGACAACCGAGCAGGCAACCGTCGGCGGACGCGAGACGTACGGCGAGCCCAAGAAGATCGGTGCGGTGTCGATCGATGTCGACGGCGATCGCGTGCGGGCGCGTTTCGAGCGTATGGGCTTCCCCTTGGCCGAAGTGACGGGGATGCTCGGAGCAGCGGTGACGATCGCGCCGCGCGACAAGGTCGACTTCTACTTCAAGTGCAGTCCGTCGCCCGACGGAAAGGGCTTCGACACCGAGCCCGCGCTCGTGTACGTCCGCCGGCACGAGGAGGCGCGGGACGGTCGGACGATCGAGGGCACGCTGTCGCTTTCCGATTCGCCGCTCGACCCGATCGCCGACATCCCGGTCGGTCGCATCGTGTCGATGGAGCTGGCCCGCGTGAATACGAGCCAGCACGGGGAGGTCGTCGAACGGGTGCCTGCCGACTGGCTGCTTCCGTACGTCCACCAGCGCTACGACGATCTCTCAGTGCTCGGCAAGAAGGACTGAGCGACCAATGAGCGATCGCTACACCATCATCTCGGCGGACGCGCACGCGGGATTGCCATGCGAGCAGTACCGCCAGTATCTCGACGCCCGGTATCACGCACAGTTCGACGAGTTCCTCGGCGAGCGCCAGGCGGGTCGCGACGAGCAGATGAAGCTCAACTACGACTACATCACCCATTGGGAGACCGAGCATGCCGAGGGGTTGCGCGGCGCGTTCGACCCCGAGCAGCGCGACAAGGAGATGGACGCGGACGGCGTTGCCGCCGAAGTCATGTTTCCGGACGCCGACGCGGTCACGGGCATGGAGTCGCCGCCGTTCGGTGCCGGCCTGTCGGCGGGGATGATCGAAGACCCCGAGCTCGCATTCGCCGGTGCGCGCGCCCACAACCGGTTCTTGGTCGAGATGTGCGCGACGAGCCCCTTGCGCCGCGGCGGGATCGGCCTCGTACCGATCTGCCACGACGTCGAACGCGCAGTCGCCGAGATCAAATGGCTCGCCGACAAGCCCGGCATCCGCGGGATCATGATCCCGACGATGTGGCGCGACCGTCCGCCCTACAACGACGCGGGGTACGACCCGGTGTGGGCCGCATGCCAGGACGCGCAGCTCCCGGTACACGTGCACTCGGGTGAGGCGCCCCGCGAGGAGATGAACGAGTTCATCGGCATCTACCTCGCCGAAGTCGTGTTCTGGACCCACCGGCCGATCGCGCACCTGTTGTTCAGCGGTGCGTTCGAACGCTTCCCAGGTCTGAAATTCGTCGTCACCGAAGGCGCGAGCTACTGGGTGGCCGACATGAAATGGAAGTGGGACCAGTACTTCGGCGGCGGGCACACAACCAAGAAGATGGCCGCGCTGATGCACGGCATCCTGTCGAAGCTGCCATCCGAATACTTCGGAGAAAACATCTTCGTTGGCGCGTCGACAATGTCGAAAGAGGAGATCCGCCGCCGGCACGCCATCGGGTGCGATGTCGCGATGTGGGGCACGGACTATCCGCATCCCGAAGGCACCTGGCCCCACACCGTCGAACGGCTGCGGAAGGACTTCGGCGACGTCCCGGTCGCCGACACGCGCAAGATGCTCGGCGAGACCGCGGCGCGGTGCTACGGCTTCGACACGGACGCGCTACGACCGATCGCCGATCGAATCGGGCCGACACCCGAAGACCTCGGTCAGGACATCTCGCTCGTCACCACGACCGACGACCTTCGCAAGGCTGAATGGTGGAAGGACGAGTACCAGGTGCGGTGGGGCGGATGAGCCTCACTGATCTCGAGGGAAAGGTCGCGGTCGTCACCGGCGGCGCCAACGGGATCGGACGCGGCATCGTCGAGGCGCTCCTCGAGGAAGGCACACGCGTCGTGATCGCCGACATCGAACAGCCCGTGCTCGACCGCGCCGTGTCAGAGCTGCGGACACGCGGCGACGTGAGAGGTGTGCGCACCGACGTATCCGACGACGCGTCGGTGGAGATGCTCGCGAAGACCGTGTTCGACGACTACGGCGCATGCCACCTGTTGTTCAACAACGCGGGCGTGACCTCGGGTGGAGGTGGCTTGCCGTGGGAGCAAGAACCGAACGACTGGAAGTGGTGCTTCGGCGTCAACGTGTTCGGCGTGGCGAACGGCGTGACGGCGTTCGTCCCGCGCATGATCGCCTCTGGCGAACCCGGCATTGTGGTCAATACGTCATCGGGCGATGGTGGTATCGCGCCGGTTCCGTACGCGTCGGTGTACGCGTCGAGCAAGGCCGCGATCAGCTGCTTCACCGAAGCACTCGCGCACCAGCTGATCGGCAACGACACCAATGTGCGCGCCGCGGTGTTCTATCCGTCGGGCGGACTCCTCGACACCGGCTTGTGGACGGCGCAGCGCAACCGGCCTGCCGAGCTCGCGCGCGAAAAGGCGCACACACCGGGACCGGTCGTGACCTTCGCCGAGTTCCGCGAACGGCTCGCCGCGATGGGAAGGAACGCCGACCTCGCGGATCTCCTCGACCTGGGACGGTTCGTCGTCCGCGAGGTGAAGAACGGCAGCTATGTGATCGGGCACGACCTGGACGAGGCCGGCACCCTCCTCCATGCGCGCGCCGACGCGATCGCAAAGGGTCTGCTCCCTCCGCACCACAACCTGTGACCGCAGACCCAGGCTCCCGGCCGCTCCGTCCGAGCGATCGAGGCCTCACTCAACTCTCCTCCCCGGTGTCCGATCAGTAGTTGACGGACCAATTGGTCCGGTTCCGGGAGCGGAGCAATGCACCGTCCGACGTTCAGCGTGAGAGCGCGCTTCGCGTTGGTCCTGCTCGTGGTCATCCCGTCCTTCGTATTCCTCGCGTGGAAGGGGACCGAGGGGCTCTCGTCGCAACGACGGCTGACCAACACGCTGTTCAACGACATCATCACCACCCAGCACGCATCGGCAGCGATGGTCGCCGCAATGGACAACGTGCACGTGGCCGCGCTTTCGGCGCTCGCCACTCGCGACTCGGATCGGCAGCGATCGCACGCGCTGACGACCAAGCTGGCCGATGAGCTCATTCCGGTGGCCGACGCAGACCTCGCGACGGTCCAGCAGCTTCACGCCGGCGACGGCGCAGAAGAGAAACTCACAATCACAGACTTGACCACCCGGT
Organism: Acidimicrobiia bacterium; assembly: GCA_038238245.1. Taxonomy (GTDB): domain Bacteria; phylum Actinomycetota; class Acidimicrobiia; order IMCC26256; family PALSA-610; genus DASQHW01. Next base: position 16,098 of record JBBRXX010000002.1, on the reverse strand, counting down.
GGCACGCGGTCAGAGCGCTGTGGAACTCGATGGTGCTCAATCCACCGGAGGCCGCGATCGGGATCACCACGATCGACGGGGCGTTCGCCATCCTCAACCAAGTCTCGCGGGCGCTGGTCGCGCGGGAATCGAGAGACGGTCACATCGAGTACGTCGGGTCGGAACAGCCGTATCGCACCCAACGCGACGGGATTCTGATTCTGCTCGCGGTCGCGCTTCTCGCCGCGGTCGCGGCGGTCGTGGGGCTTTACCGCGGCGTCCTTCCCCGCACGCGACGGTACGCCGCGTTCGCGGAGAAGGTCGCCGACGGTGCCTTCGCCGGCAAGATCGAGACGCGTGGCAATGATGAGCTCGCGGTGCTCGGACGCACGCTCGACGCGATGGCGACGCGCCGTCAACACGAGCGCAACTACGACCTTACGCAGTTGCAGTTCGCCGAGACCATGCAGTTGACCGAGAACGAGGCAGAGGCGCATCGGATGCTGCGGCGCCATCTCGAACGATCCATTGAAGCGAGCGAGGTTTTCATCCTGAACCGCAACAATTCACAGGACCGCCTCGAAGCAGTCACCGACATTGCGCCGGACTCGCCGCTCGCGTCGTCGCTGCACGGCGCGGCCCCGCGTGCGTGTGTCGCGATTCGCCAAGCCCGCCCGCACGAGCGTGCCGAGGGCGACGAGGCCCTGCTTCAATGCTCGGTGTGCGCCGGGTGCCCCGGTGCCTCGACATGCACGCCGTTCCTGGTCGGTGGCGAGGTCATCGGTTCGGTGCTCGTCACTCGCCCGGCGGCCCTCGAGGAAGCGCAGACACGACGCATCCGCGACTCGGTCGTGCAAGCGGCGCCGGTGATCGCCAACCTCCGCAATCTCGCCATCGCCGAGACCCGCGCCGCGACCGACTCGCTGACCGGCCTTCCCAACCGCAGATCGATCGACGCGAACCTGATGCGCATGGTGGCGCACGCCGGCCGTTCGAAGGAATCGATCGCGGTCGTGTTGCTCGACCTCGACCACTTCAAACACTTCAATGATCGCTTCGGGCACGCTGCCGGCGACGAAGTGCTCGCCGCGGTCGGTGCCGCGATGCGCGCGACAGTCCGTGACAGCGACTTCGCCGGTCGCTTCGGCGGCGAGGAGTTCATCGTCGTCCTCCCGAACACCAATGTTGAAGGCGGGGTCAATGTCGCCGAGCTGCTGCGTCGGGCCATCGGCGAGATCGTCGTCCCGTCCATCAACCAAACCATCACCGTGAGTATCGGCGTCTCCGTGCTCCCCGATCACGCTGCCGACTCGACGGGTCTCGTCCGTTCCGCCGACAGAGCCCTGTATCTCGCGAAGAACAACGGACGAGACCGTGTCGAGACGGCGCGCGCGAACGACGTCACGTCTGACGACTCCGAGCGTCGCAGCTCGACCCAGGCCTAGACGCCGCGCGTCTCGCCGGCTCTGCGCCGCTCAGCCTCCCATGCGTCGTGCGCGCGATGCAGCTTCTGCCAGAGGACCTCGCGCGCTTGTTCGCTGACATGCCCGACATCGAGGCCGAAGAGGTCGCCGAGTGCATCGGTCAGCTCGCCTTTGGTCGTGAGCGTCGATTCGCCCGCGCCCTCGCCGATCCGCGTGAGCGACAGGCCGCGCAGCACGTCGACGCCGGTCGCGTCGCGGCGCTGCACCGTCAGAACCTTCACGAACCCCGAATCAGGTGATGTCGAAAACCACGCGTGACGCTCCGCAAAGGCGTCGATCTCGGCAGGCTCGGACCGCCAGGACATGCCGGCGAACCACCCCGCGGGGTCGTGGATCAGATCCCAGTCGCCCGCCCCGCCGGGCGTCTCTTCGAGCACGAGACGAAACGGTCCCTGGTCGTACGACCCGGCGATCAGCGGGAGAGGCTCGTGCAACGCGTCGCCGAGACCGACGTCGACGTACCAGACGCCGTTCGGATTCGCGTGGGTCGAAAGGTCGTGGACCGTGAGCACGAGATGGTTCGCCATGTTGGCCTCGGTCGCGCCATCCGGCCCGTGCACGGCACCGATGTGGCGTACGACGTCGTAGCCCAGCGCACGCAACAGCTCGCTGAGGGCACCGTTCAAATGGAAGCAGTACCCCCCGCGCCCGCGGGTGGCGATGCGGACCGTTGATTCGGATGCATCGACGCTCCAGCGCTCGCCGAGGTGAATCCATAGCGTCTCGTACGCCACGCGCTCGACGTGCGCGCGGTGGATCGAGAACAGCGCTTCGACCGACGTCGGCGCTGCATCGAGACCGAGCCTGGCCAAGTATGCATCGCGTACAGCATCGACGGTCTTGCCCATGTCGACAGGCTAGGCATCACATTCGAATCGTGCGGTTTCGTGACGATCGCGCCCCGAGCGTGCTACACAAGGCGGATGTCAGAGAACCTGCGCCTGCTCGGCAAGTACAGCGCCGCAATGGATTCGGGCAACACCGAGGCCGTGTTCGAATTCTGGGCCGACGACTTCGTCAGTCATGTCACCGAACGCGTGAGCCCCGAGCGCGTCGGCTGTGACGTCCGCGGCGACGAGCAACACTGGTGGCAACAGGCACGGTCGGCGTTCCCCGACATGACGTTCCTGGTGAACCTCCTCGTCGAGTCGGACGATCTCGTCGTGTCGAACTGGACGGTGAAAGGCACGCATACGGGAACCGCGTTCTACGACGTGCCTCCGTCCGGCGAGCCGGTCGAGATCAACGGCACGGCGATCCTGCGCATCCGCGACGGACAGATCGTCGAGCACTGGGGCGGGCCACACTGCCAGCAAGGTCTCGGCTTGATCCGCCTTTGATCCGTCCGACGCGGCGGCCCGTGTGGCGACGATCGCCGGCTCTTATGTCGCGGCAGGCGCAGTGCGATTCCACATATTGAGGCTGACGACCACGATCCACACGCACCACGCCAGGAACCCGACGAGACCGATGAAACCCAACGCATTGGCGTCGCTCACCGACCCGATCGTCCCGATGAGGAACAAGAGCGCGGCGACCCAGCCGACGATGTTGATCCACGGTGCGAAAATCTTCTTGCGGTACGACAAGGACGTCACCGCGGCGATGTGGGCCACGATCCCGAATCCTGCGCTGGCAATCAGCACGAGCGAGAGGATGTAGAAGAACTTCGCTCCGCCGGCGACATCCTCGTGCTGCAACGCAACCGCGGACGTGACCGCGCCCGAGGCCAATGCCATCGCCATACCGAGGGTGAGCCCGCCCAGCGCGACGACAGCCATACGTGGACGGCTGTCCTCCGCGGCGACCATCAGCCGCCACAGCGACCCGAACCACCACAGCAACCCGATCATGCCCAGACCGCCGAGGAACAAGGTCATCTTGATCCCACCCGAGTGATCGCTGAAGTACTTCGCGATCTTCTCCGGCGAGTCATCCGTCGACGGTGGTGCGCCCGGCAGGAACGCGCCGATGACATTCAGCACGACGAACCAGATGCCACCCAGGGCCGCGTAGCGCTCCCACTTGGACTCGTCCATATGCACCCCCCGGTCATACCGGGCGACGACCCGGCGACTTACTCTCGAGAGGATCGCATGAAATGACCGAGACGTGGTGACAGCCACCTAAACTTCGCAGCCTCCCGGGCCCGGCGAAGTCCCAAGCGCTACGCACGCGGTCGCTCGATCGCGACGATCGTGACTGTTGTATTCGTCACCTCACCTTTGGCCACGTGCGGACAGGATGAAGGGACTCAGGCGCGTGTTTCGCTTGTGCCCGCCACCGCGGCAAAGGGCAACGCCTGGGAGTGGACGTCAGCGTGCCGGTTCCGTCCGCACACGCCGACCGGCTGTGCGGCTTCGGGACCCAACCTGGGGGTTGCGCAGCTCGCGGGCAAGGAATGGAATCTCGGCGCCGGGCCGCGGACCGCGCCGTCGCGCCTGGATGTTCCCCGAGATCTGCGGCGCCGCTCGACGTAGCCTGCGCGCCGGGGGACCCATGGCGCAGACCGCGACGATCCTGATCACCGACCTGGTCGGCTCCACCGAGACGCGCGTGCGCCTCGGCGAGGAGCGCGCCGAGGAGCTCCGGCGGGCGCACGACACGCTGCTCACCGAGCAAGCGGCCACGCACGGTGGCAACGTCATCAAGGGCCTCGGTGACGGCGTGCTGGTGGCATTCGCAGGCGCGGCCGAGGCCTTGTCGGCGGCGGTGGCCATGCAACAGACGCTCGGCCGGTTCGGTGGTCGCGAGGGTGTCGGGCTGGCGATGCGCGTCGGGCTGTCGGCCGGCGACGTGACGTTCGAGAATGGCGACTGCTTCGGGACGCCCGTGATCGAAGCCGCGCGCCTCTGCGCGGTCGCGGAGCCGGGACAGATCCTTCTCGCCGATCTCGTGCGCTTGTTGGCACGAGGGCGGGCGGACCACCAGCTCGAGTCGCGCGGGTCCATGACGCTGAAAGGCCTTCCCGACGCACTGGAAGTGTGGGCGGTGCAATGGGAACCGGTACACCGCGGCCGGGTGCTGCGGACGTCGACGCCGTACGTCGGTCGCGAACGCGAACGCGAACTGCTCACCGATGCGTGGCAGGCAGCCGCGCAGGGCAAGGGCGGCCTCGTGCTCGTCGCGGGAGAGCCGGGAATCGGCAAGACGCGCCTCGTCGAAGAGCTTTGTGAGCAGGTCGTACGACCGGGTGGTGGTGTCGTGCTGTTCGGCGGATGTCACGATGGCGACGTCGTTGCGAATGCGCCGTTCGTCGAGGCGATCGCGGACTGGGTACGACGTAGTCCGGCCGAGCACGTCGCGGACATCCTTTGCGCGGAAGCGGCGGTGGTGGCGCGCATGGTGCCCGGTGTCGTCGACGTGCTGCCCGACGTGGGTGAGCCGCTCGGCGTACCGGGCGACGCGGAGATCGCCCGCCTGCACGACGCGGTCGGCCAGATGTTGCTGCGACTCAGCGCCGCCGCGCCCGTGGTGCTCGTCGTCGACGACCTGCACTGGGCCGACGACGCGACCGTTGGCATGCTGCGCGCCGTCAGTCGAACCGCGCGGCGCGCACCGATGCTCGTGGTCGGCACCTACCGCGAGACCGACCTCGACCGTCGCCATCCGTTTGCACAAGCGCTCGCCGTGATGCAACGCGAGGTCGAACCGACGCGGGTGATGTTGTCGGGACTCGACGTCTCGGATGTGCAGGCGTTGCTGGAACGGATGGCGGAGCACGATGTCCCACACGAGCTGGCCACGATGCTGGCGGCCGAGACCGAAGGCAATCCGTTCTTCTTGCGCGAGACGATCCTGCACCTCGTCGACGAAGGCGAGCTCCGATTCGAGGCGGGCGCCTGGACGGTCGCGGGATCGATCGCCGATCTCGGTGTCCCCGCCGGGATCCGCGACGTGATCGGTCGCCGGCTCTCGCGGCTGCCCGTCGCCACCAATGCGCTTCTCTCGGTGGGTGCGCTGTTCGAGGTGGGATTCCCGTTGCCGATCGCGGCCGAGGTCGCCGACCTCGAAGAGACGGATGCGCTGGACGCAATCGATGCCGCGCTCGCGGCACGAATCGTGCGCGCCACCGACACGTTCGACCAGTACACCTTTACCCATGCGCTGTTCCGCCACGCGCTCGTCGAGGAGCTGAATCCAAGCCGCCAGGTGCGCATGCATCGCGCAATCGCGACCGCGCTCGAGAAACAGCTGCGCGGCACACCCACGCCCGAACAGGCGGCGACGCTCGCCCGCCACTACCACCGCAGCGCGGCACTACCGAACGCCGAACAAGGCGTGCCCTACGCGGTTGCCGCGGCCGACGACGCCGCGCGCCGCTACGCGCGACGCGAGGAGTACGACGCCCTCGGGGTGGCGCTCGAGCTGCTCGGCGAAGGTGACGAACGCGAACTGATGCTCCACCGGCGACGCGCCCAAGCGGCCGTGTTCGCCAATCTTGGCTCGGAGCAGGTGCTGCGAACGGTGCGCTCGGCGGGCGAGCTGATCCGGTCGGCCGAAGGTGACGACATCGCGTGCGATGTGGTGACGCGCCTCGCGGCCGAGTGCGGGCTGCTCGACGACGAGCGTCTCGCCTGGGACCTCGCGAACGTCGCCCGAGCATGGCTCCGGCCCGAGCGTCGCGACTCCACCTATGCATTGCTGCGCGGCTACGAGCTCGCGCAGCGCGAATTCGAAGATCCCGAACATCCCGGTATCCCGCTCGACACGCCGGAGCGTCGAGCGTTGCTCGAGTTCGTTCGCACGCTGCCGCCAACGGACGTGATGTTGACATCGACACTCGGTTATTCGACCTCCGCGATGGTCTACCTCAGCTCCCGCGCCGAAGCTGAACGCGTCCTCGAGGCCGCGCCCCCGACCGGTGGCTATCGGTGGTTTGCCCTCTGGGTACTCGGCGCGCAACCCGAGCTGCGCGACTGCCTGCACGAGGGTGTCGCGGAGGCGCGCGCGTGCGGTGTGATGCCGTCGGCCGTCTTCGGCCTCGCGTTGCTGGTGCGGGTCCACTGGGTGCTCGGCGAGTACGACGATGGGCAGAGGTGTCTCGATGAAGGGTTCGAGCTCTTGCCCCGCATCTCGGAGACATCAAATGCCGCCTTTCAATTGGCGGCGGCGTTCGCGGGCCAGGCGATCGGGCGGGGCGAGCTCCTCCCGTCGGCCGCGCTCTCGGGGCTCGCCCCGTACAGCGATGCGCCCGACGTGCGTTGGGCATGGATCGCGATCACCGCGCTGCGCGGGATGCTGCTCGCACAGGAAGGCAATGCGGACGAGGCGATGGCGGTGCTTCGCGAGCTCGCACCGGCGGTCGAGCGAGCCGGCGCGTGGGCGCCGAACTATCCGATCATCCTGTGGTTCCTCGCGCATTCCTTGTGGGCGCTCGAACGCACCGACGAGCTCAACCTCCTCGAACGCAACGTGCGCACCAAGGTCGTCGAGCCCGACGTGCGCTATCCCGACACCGACGGCCGCTGGATCCTTGCGATCCTGTGCGCGCTCGACGGCCGGATCGACGAGGCGCGCAGATGGTTCGATGAAGCTCGCCGCGTCCTCGGCGAGCAAGGCTCCGAAGGCCTCCTCCTCATGGTCGACTACGACGAGGCCGTGATGAACAGCCGGCTGGGCGGACCCGAGAATCTCGCGCGGGCGCTGGCATTGCTCGACCGAGCACGCGCCCGCTGCACGCACCCGGCCGTCGCCCCGTGGGCTGCGCGCATCGACGAGCTCACAACGCGTTGCCGCCGCCGAGACGTCGATTAGACGTCCAAATTGTTGGGTATCGTCGGCCTGGTTCGACGGGGGCCGTGATGTCGTGCGCCCGCCTCGCCCAACGCTTGCAAGATGCAGCACGGACGCGGTTCGGCACCTACGGGGCGCAATCTGGGCGTCCAGGAAGGCGGGACGAGATGTCGAGAACGCGACCGACCACACTGAGAAGCGCGCGGGCATTTGCGATGTTGATGAGCATTGCGCTTCTCGTTGCCCTGACGACCGCCACCCCAACTTCGGCCGCAACGCAGGGCTTTCACGCGTTCGAGAGCGCCCACCAGGTATATGTCATCGACGCCGCACCCAACACTTCGATGTCGCTCCTCACCCCAGCGGGACAGATCCTCAAGACCCAGAGCACCAACTCGCTCGGCGGGCTGCTGTTCCGGAACGTGCCGCCGGCCAGTGGTTACCGCGTACGCAGAAATTCTGATGGGCTGCGATCGGGACCACTCACGGTGCACTCCGACCAGGCGGCGCCGTGGGATCCGGGGGTCTACAACCAAACCATCTCGTCCAACGGATACACATACCTCAAAACCCGCGACGGGACGAAGCTCGCCATCAACGTGCACCCGCCGACAAGCCCGGCGGGCGAGCCCGGTCTGCCTCCGGGCATACCTATTCCAAGTGGCCCGGCGTACGCTCCGCCGTACCCGACCCTGATCGAATATTCCGGTTACGGATACGCCAACCCGGCCGGCCCGGACAGCGGCATCGCCGTCCTCGCGAACCTGATGGGCTTCGCCGTCGTCGACGTGAACATGCGCGGCACCGGCTGCTCGGGTGGCGCCTTCGATTTCTTCGAACCGCTTCAAGGCCTCGACGGATACGACGTCATCGAGACAATCGCACGCCAATCATGGGTGCGCGATCACAAGGTCGGGATGATGGGGATCTCCTACGGGGGAATCAGCCAGCTGTTCACGGCACAGCTCCGCCCGCCGTCCCTCGAGGCGATCTCGCCGCTTTCAGTCCTCGACGCCACGGCGACGACGCTCTATCCGGGCGGCATCCTCAACACCGGCTTTGCGGTTGCCTGGGCGCAGCAGCGCCAGCAGGAGGCCAAGCCGGCCACCGCCGACGGCGGACAGCCATGGGCATACCAGAAGATCCAAGATGGCGATCGGACGTGCGAGCGCAACCAGATGCTCCACGGCGAGGCCGCCGATCTGAACGCGAAGATCGCGGCGAACTCTCACTATGACGCAGCGGTCGCCGACCCGCTCGACCCCGTCACCTTCGTGCACAAGATCAACGTGCCGGTGTTCATGGCCTGTCAGTGGGAGGACGAACAGACGGGCGGACACTGCCCGGAACTGGTCCGGCACTTCACCGGGACGACCCGGAAGTGGTTCACCTTCACCAACGGCGCGCATATCGATTCGCTCGACCCGCAGACCTTCAATCGTTGGTACGACTTCTTGCAACTGTTCGTCGCGCACCGAGCGCCGTTCGAGAATGCGGCAATCCCCCGGGCGGCCGCACCGCTGATCTACCAGGCGGCGATGGGCCTCCCGCAGTCAGACGTGGTCCTGCTGCCGGCCGACCCGATTCAATCGAAACTGACGTACAGCGACGCCCTCGCCAAATTCGATCAGCTCCCGCGCGTTCGAGTGTTGTTCGACAACGGCGCCGGCAAGTCGCCGCCCCTTGGAAGCTCGGACCCGGGCAACCCCTATCCCGGATATGCGAAGGACTTCGCGTCCCTCCCCATCCCGGGCACCACCGCGCGCACCTGGTACTTCAGTTCACCTGGAGTGCTCCGCAATTCGCCGCCGACAAGCTCGGGGGTCAACTGGTTCAGCGCGAACGCGCACGCCCTTCCACTCACCAACTACGGGAGCAACACCGGTGGCGGCGGGTTGTGGGGCAACGCGTCCCAGTGGCAATGGAACTGGCAGCAGAATCCGTCGGGCACCGCGGTCTCGTACGTCTCCGCGCCATTCACGGCGAACAACACGGTCATCGGAAGCGGCGCCGTCAACCTCTGGGTGCGATCAGCGACCCCCGACGTCGATCTGCAAGCCACCATCAGCGAAGTACGTCCCGACGGGAACGAGACCTTCGTCCAGAACGGCTGGATCCGCGCGAGCGAGCGCAAGCTCTCGACGGACTCGACCAACATGTTCAAGCGGCCGACCACGGCACTCGAGCCGATTCCCACCTTTACGGCGGGCGACGCTTCACCCATGCCGGCCGGGCAGTTCGTCAAGGTCGTCGTCCCGCTCTACTACCAGGGCCACGCGTACCGTGTCGGCTCGCGCATCCGAGTAACGATCGCCGCGCCGAACGGCAGCCAACCAGTGTGGTCCTTCGGTCAGACAACACCGAACCCCAGCGCGAACGTCTCGATCGCCTTCTCCCCGTCCATGCCGTCGAGCCTCGTCCTGCCGATCGTTCCCGGCGTGAGTGTGCCGACGCCGAGCCCGCCGTGCCCGAGCCTGCGCAACCAACCGTGCAGGCCGTACCGCGCGATCTTCAACAACACGGCCGTCGGGTGAGCTAGCGAGGAGCAGTCGGAGACGGTGCCTCACCGCGCGCGTGCGCGGCGGCGGCATCGAACGCCAGAGTCACGATCTCGGCCGCGGCGCCGGAAAGCTCGTCGGCGGACATTGGTCGAAGCTCGGTACTGCGCGGATCATCCGAGGGTGCCGTATAGCGCTTCCACATGGCTTTCAATCGCTCGTTGAGCCCGTCCATGCACCGAGAGGCTGCGGTTCGGCATGATCGCGGCGTGGACGAGGATCGAGGCGCGTACTTCATCTCGAGCGCGGACGGCTTGCAGCCGGTGCCGGAGGCTCGGAGCCCGTGGGCGGCGGACATGCTGCACGGACGGCTGCTGGCGGGTTTGGCGGCCCGGGCCGTCGAAGGCGCGGGTCACGACCTCACTCTGCGGGTCGTGCGCCTGACGGTGGACATGTTCCGCGCACCGCCGATGTCGGCGCTCCACGCGGCGACGCGCGTGGTCCGCGACGGCCGTCGGGTACGGGTTGTCGACGTGTCGATTCGCAGTGCCGACGTCGAGGTCGCGCGCGCGAGCGCGCTGTTGCTCCGCACCGGCCCGCACCCTGGCGGTGCGCCGTGGCAGGCGTCGGAGTGGGACGTCCCGCACCCCGACACCTTGCCGTCCCCGGGTGACGGCGACACGTTCGGCGGATGGGACATTCGGCTGCTGACGCCCGGCGGATTCTGGACCGCGCAGCGCAAGCGATGCTGGGCCCGTGATCGGTGGCAGCTCGTCGCGGGCGAGGAACCGTCACCGGTGGTCCGCGCCGCGCTCGCCGCCGATCTGCCGAATCCCTTGGCGAACTCGAGCGGCGACGGCCTGCAGTTCATCAACGCCGATCTCACGTTGTTCCTCGGCCGGCCTCCGGTCTCGGAATGGATCGGGCTCGACGTTGCCGGCCATCTCGGCGACGACGGCATCGCCGTCGGCACCTGCACGTTGTACGACACCTCCGGCACGATCGGCTCGTCGTCGGTCTGCGCCATCACCAACACCGCGACGCTCACCGAGTGACACACGCGCGGCCTGTCGTCGAGCTCAGCGCCGACTCCGCGACGCTGACGACAGACGGACTCGACGGACACGATCGCGTCGTGTTGGCGGATGGGGAATGATTGACGGCGTACCTGGAGTCCTCGACACGCCCTTGCGCATCGGTGGGATGACCGTTCGGAATCGCCTGTATCGAGCGCCCGTGCTCGAAGGCGCGGGCGATGGCGACGATGCGGCCGATCGCTACGCCCGACACTTCGTCGAGAACGCGCGCCACGGCGTCGGCATGATCATTCAGGGTTCGTCGTGCATCTATCCCGAGGGCCGAACCTCGCCGGGGATGACGTGCGTCGACACGCGCGAGAAGGTCATGCGGCTCGCACCGATGGTTGCCGCGGTGCGCCGTGAAGGAGCGTCGCTCGTTCTGCAGCTGGGCCACGGCGGCTTGTTCGCGATCGAAGCGTGGCACGAGCCCTACGCGTCGCGGCGGCGGGAACCGCTCTTGGCCGCGTCACGGGTGCCGCGGCTCTTGTGGCCCGCGTTTCGGGGCGTGCCAGTTCATGTGATGTCCACTGATGAGGTGCACGCGATGGCGCAACATTACGGTGCGATCGCGTCCTGGGCGCGCGAGGCCGGATACGACGGCGTGCAACTCGGCTCCGCGAACGCCAAGCTGCTCGACCAGTTCCTGTCGCCGTTCTACAACCGGCGCACCGACGAGTTCGGCGGATCGACTGAAGCACGAGCACGAGTGCTGCTCCTCATTCGGCAGGCGGTCGCCGAACACGCCGGCACCGAGTTTCCCTGCATGGTCAAGATCCCCGTCGAGACCGCGCCCCTGCGGTTCGCGCGCGCGACCCTCGATGAAGCACTGGAGCTCGCGCGGTTGGTCGAGGAGTGGGGTTATGACGCGGTGACGCCGGTAAACGTCTCCGTGTTCCCCGACACGACGTTGTCGCGCGGCGGGGTGCCGGATACGTTCACCACGAACAAGGCGATGAAGACACGCCTGCGCGCCGCTGCGCCGTCTCGCTTTCGCCGCGCGGTGATCGTGGGCGGCGCCCGTTTCGGCGCACGGGCCGCGCCATTCGAACCCGTATGGAATCGCGCCTTGTTCACCGAGGTATCGGCTCGGGCCGGCATACCGGTCCTCGCGGTCGGCGGGATCCGCACCGCGGCCGAGTGCCATGACATCCTCGACTCCGGCGCCGCCGACATGGTCGGCGTGGGTCGGCCGTTCTATGCGGAGCCGGATCTCGCGGCGCGTCTGCTTGCCAGCGACGAGACCCCGCGCGTCTGTCTCAACTCGAATCGCTGCGTTCCCGCCCAGATGCTCGGCATGAAAGGGATCTGTTACAACCCAGCTGCCCGCAAGCGCGGGTGACATCGCAGCTCGGTGCTCATTCGGCCGGGGCGTCGTACAGTCGTGCTCGGCGCACCGCGGCACTCAGCACCCGGAGGCAGCATGACCGACGACGACGACCCGCGCGAGATCGCAACCGGCGCCGAGCACCTGGCCGACGAGCTCCACGACGGCGAGACGGAGGAAGAGCTCGAAGACGATGGGCTCGACGACGAGGAGATCGAGCTGCACGAGCAGCTGGGGCGCGACCGCGCGGAGCTCGTCGACGTGGACGAGCGCGAGGCAGACGACCTGTTGTTGCTCGACCGCAAGGAGCTCAACGAGCTCGGGCTCGAGCTCGACAATCCCGACGGATTTGCCGAGGAGTAACGCGTAGCATTCGGGCGTGCCGACGCCGGGCGGATCTCCCACCACCGCCGCGGAATACCTCGCGCCGGACCTTCCGGACCGGCTCCGGCAACACGAGGTGCCGCTGATGGCCGCAACGGACGACGCGCTGCGCGGCCTCGGCGCGCTCGTGCACGACGTGCACCGCCATCGCGTCGAGATCGTGCCGTGGCCGGTATCGGGTTGGCGCACACTCGATCCCGGAACCGGCGTCGAGGGCGGGACGGTCACGGGCGCCTTCGAAGTGTGGTGGGAAGGCGAGCTGCTCTTCGGTCGCAACGAAGCAGTGGGAGGGCACTACCTGCTCGGCTGGTCGACCGATCCCGCGCTCGCGACGCGCGGGCCGATCCCGGACAGCACGCCTGCGCGCGTGCTGTTGTGGCACGCGAACCACCACCCCGACGGTGGGCAACTGTTCTCTCCCGTCGACGGTGTGCCGTTCGTCGTGCTGCTTGCACCGCCGGGCGACGACGTGACGCCTGACGACTTCGTCGCCTACCACGTCGACGGTGGTCGCGGCCTCTACGTCGCGCCCGGTGTGTGGCACGACGCAGTGTTTCCGATCGCACCGTACGGACGGTTCCACACCGAGCAGGGACGCGTGCACGCGCGCGTCAGCGTTCATGTCGCCCGTGAATTCGGCGTCTTGCTCTCAGTCCCGCTCGCCGCCGGTTAGGAACCGACGGATCGCGTCGTCGTCCGGATGTCCCCACCCGAGGCAGAACGGGTGACCTGCTGGGTCGGCATACACCTGGTGTCCTTCGGCCGCGGTCAGATCGTCGGCTGCCTGGAGCAGGCGAGCACCGAGCTCGATTGCCTCGGCGTGGGCGCGTGCTGGGTCATCGATGTGGAGATCGAGATGGACCTGCTGCGGGTTTCCGTCCGGCCATTCAGGTGGGACGTGGTCGGGAGCGAACTGAACGCCGATCACCCAGCGCCCGTCCGCGTCGAAGACGCTGTGAAATGTGTCATCGATGAAGACGCGGCCGCCGAGCATGCCCGCCCAGAAAGCGCTCTCGGCGGCAAGGTCCGCCGCGTCGAACACAACTACCTGTCTCGTGGTCTTCATGCAGACATCTTCGCGGCCTCCAGTCGCCGCGCCGCCGAGCGGGCCGGGCGAGTCTTCGCTCTTCAACCAAACGGTTGACAACGACGGACCAAGGCCGTATGTTGTATTCAACCATCCAGTTGAACAAGGAGGCCGTCCGTTGGCGGACGACCAGCTGTCCCGAGTCTTCGCCGCTCTCGCCGATCCGACGAGGCGCGACATGGTGGCTCGCCTCGCCGTGGGCGACGCCACCGTTGGAGAGCTCGCCGATCCCTATGACGTCTCCGTCCAGGCGGTGTCCAAGCACATCAAGGTGCTGACCGACGCCGGCCTGGTCAGCCAGAGCAAGGACGCCCAGCGGCGACCTTGTCATCTCGAAGCGGAGGTCTTCGACCTGATGACGAAGTGGATCGAGCGCTACCGCCAACAGGCCCAGGAGCGCTACGAACGCCTCGACGCCGTCCTGACCGAAATGCGCGACGACAAACGAACCAAACACCCGTACCTCGAGCAAGGAACAGCCTCATGAACACCACCGGCAACCGCTACCAGGTCTCGATCGAGGCCGACCCCACCCTGCCGATCATCCGCATGACCCGTGACTTCGACGCCACCCCGGCGCAGCTGATGCGGGCCCACACCGATCCCGAGCTGTTCGCCCGATGGGTCGGGCCGAACGGGATGGAGACCAAGATCCTCGACTGGGACGCCACCACAGGCGGCCGCTGGCGCTACGTCGCCGGGCGCGAGGGCGAGGAGTACGGCTTCCACGGCTGCTTCCACGAGGTCGGTCAGGATCGCATCGTTCAGACCTTCACGTTCGACGGTCAGCCCGACGGCGTCGCCCTCGAGACGCTGCGGTTCGAGGACCTCGGCGACGGCCGCACCCGGCTGCACGCGCAGTCGTTGGTGGAAAGCTTCGAGAGCCGCGACCAGTGGCTGGCCAGCGGCATGGAGACCGGCGTCGACGAGGGCTACGCCAAGCTCGACGCCCTCGTCGCGGAGCTCCGATGAACACTCCGGCCGACGAGCACCGACGCATCGCCGGTGCGTTCACAACGACCGTCGAGGGCATCGCCCCGGAGTCGTGGGACCAGCCCGCGCCGCCGGAGGGCTGGAATGCGCGCGACGTCATCCGCCACCTCGTCGAATGGTTCCCGGCGTTCCTCCGGGGATCGGCGGGGATCACGCTGGTGGCGGGGCCGTCGGTCGACGACGACCCCGTCGGCGCCTGGCGCACCCAGACCGACGCCGTGCAGGCACTGCTCGACGACGCGGACACCGCCGACCGCGAGCACGATCTCCCTCACATCGGCCGGATGCCACTCGGGCAAGCGATCGACATGATCTACACCAGCGACGTGTTCCTACACCGCTGGGACCTCGCTCGAGCCACAGGCCAGGACGACACGCTGGACCCGGACAAGTGCGCCGTGATGCTCGGCGGCATGCTGCCGATGGACGAGGCGCTGCGCCAGAGCGGCCATTACGGGCCGCGCGTGCACGTCCCCGATGACGCAAACGCCCAGACGAAGCTCCTGGCGTTCATCGGCCGCACCCCGTAGATGTACATGTCGGTCGCGGTCGCCGCCGCTCATCAAGGCGAGCCCGACGTGACCTTGCGAGCGCCGGAGTCGGTTCGCGCGCACGTGCTCGCGGGATTCTAAAAGTTCCATGTCGGATCGCCGGCCACGAATGCGCTCTCTCTACAGAACGAGCGGACCGGTCTTCACGGCCGGCACACCGCACGCTGTCACGACCGATTGTCGTCGATCAACGCCGCGCCCGTTCTGTGCGGCCCGTGCTCTCGCAACATGACGCCAGAGCGGGCAATCTGTGCGGCTTCGCGATTGCATGCGCGACCGCGGTCGCCGACCGGATAACGCGCCACTTACCCGGCGATCTGGGGCAGTTCAGCTCGCAGCGCCGTACGGTTCTCTAGCCTCAGAACTCCAGTCTCATCGCGGCCGCCCTACGACGAGAGTTCAGCCCGGCGCGACCACCAGGCCTCGGCGGCGGTCATCGCGCTCTCGGCCTCGCGGATGCCGTCGCCCACGAGCCCTGCGGTGGCAGCCCAGTGCAGCGGTACAAGGGCTAGAGCCCCGGGGAGCCATCGGTACTCGTCGCGAGTCAACGGTTCCGGAGCCGTGCTTACGTAGGCGTCGAGCAGTCGTCGCGGCTCGAGCAATTCGCCGCTCGGTGCGACCTGGTGCAGGCTGGCCGCGATGTCGTACAGCCGCTCCCTGACCCTCGCGAAATCCATGTCGAAGGTGACCCACGAGCCGTCTGACAGTTCTCCCGCGTTGCCCAATTTGTAGTCCCCATGAATCGGAGCGCATGGCAGTTCGACCTCCTTCCGGAGCTCGGAGAGCTCGCCAGTCAGGTGGCGCATCCGATGCACGACCGGCTCGCTGCCGGTTCCGAGCCTGCGGAGTGTGAAGCCGACCGAGTAACGCAGTTGGCCGAAGGTTCTGTGGTCGTCGAGGGGTTCGGGCGGACTGGGCTCCCAGACTGCTTTGAGCGCAGTGTGAACGCGTCCGAGCTCCTCGAATAGGCGGACGTAGGAGTC
>JBBRXX010000001.1:0-278610 GCA_038238245.1 Acidimicrobiia bacterium | reverse complement strand
GCGCGCTCGTCTGGTAGTTGTTCTTCATGGTGGTGGTCCCTTCGCTTGTCGGTGTTCTTGGCGAACGCCCGACACCTACCAGCAGGCAGGTCTCGAGCGGGGGACCGCCACCTCAAAATCCACGACTACCGGGACAACCTCGCAGCTTCGAGTTCAGCGTTGCGCGAAGGGTGCCAGCTTCCTCTGCGGACTCGAGCAGCTCCAGGAATCGGCCGGCGTCGACGACATCGACAAGACCGGTGAGGGTTGGGTAGTCGGCGAACTTTTCCGCGTCGAGGAAGTGCGTCGCTGCTCCGGCGTCACCGAGGATCTCCTCAGTCTCGGCGTCGGTAGCAAGGAGCTGGGAAAGAGGCCAGAGCGCACCCTCCGACCCGGGCGCAACGGCACAATCCTGTAGCGCCTTCCGGCTCTCTTGGGTGCTCCTGCTCTGCGCAAGGAGCACTTCGAGCGCGCCCCAAAGGCTTGCTATGCCGCGTTCGGTTGCAAGCCCGCCGGAAAGTTGCGAAGCGTCGCTTCTACTGATCAGGCCCGCGCCTCGCAGCCTGACCACAACATCACCGACGTTGAGCTCTTGAAGGCCGACTTCGTGCGACCGGAGCCTGTACCAGTCGTCCCTAAATTCGGCGTCAACCAAGCTGATGCCGATCTCGGCCAGAACTGTCGCGGCCTCGACTTCCGCATCCTCACGCCACAGACGTACGTTGGTCGCGCACTCGTACCCACCTGACGCGACCGGTACGATCATCGCACCCGGAAGTTCGCCCACGATCTCCTGCCAGAACTCTACGAAGCAGGAGTCAATCTGCTCCTGCCCCGAGCGCCGGGAGAGTTCCAGCGCGGCAACCAGCACGCCAACTACCGCGCGATCGCCGACGCGGTCTGGCAGCTGCGCAAGATCGGCGGCGATGCATCGCGCAGCCGCTCGGATCGCGGTCCGATTGAATTCGCTCTCAGGCGCATCGTCGAACCGAATTCGCTTGCGATCAGATGCCGGGTAGAAGTCCGCGTTGATGAGGAGTGGAAGGTGGGACGACTCCTCCGTTGGGAGAGACGCGTAGAGCACGCCGCCAGCGGCGTCTGCGTCGAGAGGAAACGCGACTGCTACTTCTGTCGATCTGGCCGCTTCGATTTGTTCCGGGTACTGCGCCTTGAGCGCCTCCGCGCTGTCCGCGCAGTTCCCCTGAAGGATCGCCCAAGTCCACCGCGCGCCGTCGCTGGACTTCACAATCAGACCATCGGAACTCGGTTCGCGCTCGTAGACACAGCCGCGGGAACCGCAGCCGATCTCGATCGCTTCGAGGTGCTTGAGGAACGGCATCGCACGCGGGACGGCTGCAACTAGCTCGTCGTAGAAGCCAACGATCGCCTCATTCGAAACGACGTCTTGGTGTGTGGCCTTTCGGAACCGCGACGGACTCGTCGCCCATGGCAAGCGGAAGGAGGTTCCTTCGTGCCCGGCGGGCGCGGCCGTTCGCGTGATTCGAGCGTCCTCGGTGGCGGTCTCGTCTATGACCCACTTCTCACCATTCGAAACGAGCTCAGGATGATCCGTTAGTTGATACACGGCCGTGAAGCCCATGCCAAAGGCGCCGGTCGTCCCCGCTCGGTTGCGCTTGTCGCCACTCCCCATGTCACGAAAGCTGTGAAAGTCACACCTGAAACCCCTCCCGCCGAGCAGCTCGCACTCGGGCGCGGTGAGGTCGGAGCAGCGCTCGAACTCGCCGTCGTTCCAGACTTCGAGGAGTTCGTCGGTCACGGTGAAGCGCATCCGGGTTACCGCAGGTGCGTCGTCTGCGTTCTGGATCAGCTCGTGAATGACCGTCCGAAGACCTCGAAGATCGCCGAGAGTCTTGGCGATCTCACCGAGGTGGTTCCAGCCCCGCGAAAGCTTGAGCTCGTCGGCCACGACGGTCAGACCTCGAAGACCTTCATGACCTCGTCGCCGTAGTCGTTGATCACTTTGACCGCGATCTTGTTGGTCGCTGGCTTGGCGAACGAACGAGAGACCGTGGAATAGAGACTCGTCCAGGCTTCTTCGTCGATCTCAGCCTTCAGCGCAGTCTTGAGCCGCTTGTAGGGATCCTGGCCACCGGTGAAGTAACAGTGACGGACGAAGAAAGACTCGCCGTTGTAGTTCGTATCGATCATCCACAGCGCGACCTGGTCGGTAGAGCTGCTACGAACTTCCCCAGTCGTCGGGTCGTACACGTCGACGCCGAGTAACTCGACCACGCACTCGTCGCCCTCTTCCTTGAGCACGATGTCGGGCTCACCGAACACCATGAACAGGTTGCCTGCTCCCGTCTTCTTGAGATCGTCGCCCATCACCAGGTCGGCGTTCATCCGCACGAGCAGTACCGGAACAGGGCCAAGCGATCGCTCGCCGAGTACGTCGAAGCCCTCTTCACCGGACACGTAGTCGGGTGTCGCTCCGATCGCCTGCGGATCGAAGGCGAAGGCGAGCACGCACAAGAGACCGATGTCTTTGGCGGCGATCGCCTCGCGGGCCGCGTCCTTGATGAAGGCGGGGCCGACCGTGCCATATTGCGGTCCGATCGCGACGCCGACACGCTTCGGACCGCTCTCGGCATCCTCCCGCGTCCCTACGGCCTGGATGAACTTGCCGGCGTAGGGCTCGACGAGATCGAACGCTAGGCGCTCCCTGCGCTTACCGTTCTGAATACCAGCCTTGCGCAGGTTCTCGAAGATCATCACTTCGAACGTGCCGGCGTCTTGCTCGGCCGGCACCTCGGTCGCCGGGGCCTCGCCAGCAAACGCGAGCGACCGGTGAGGCGACAGGCTCTCAATCGTGAGCGGCCCGGCGACACGGACTTTCGAGGTGTTCTCGTAGGGCTTGTCAACAAGCAACTCGAAGTCAGCGTGGCGCTTAATCGCAAGGTCAATCTGCTCGCGCCCCATGCCGTCGATGATGTCCGGGTTGTTGGCTATCGACTTCAAGGTGATCTGTTGTACGCGCTCGTAGACGAAACCGCGGCGAATGTCATTCGACGGCTCACTCGTTGGAAGCGCCTGGCCGATGAGAGACTCCTCCGTCTTACGCCCCTCCGCGGAGTCGGCGAGCATGTAGTAGGGGAACTTGGATCCCATGAGGCGCTGGCGGGCGAGGGCTAGGGCGACTCGGGACGAGTCAATGGTGATCCACCGCCGTCCCCAATGCTCTGCCACGAACGCGGCCGTTCCGGAACCGCAGGTTGGATCCAACACAAGGTCTCCCGGATCCGTCGTCATCAGAAGACAGCGCTCGACGATCTTGCGATTCGTCTGGACGACGTAGATCGGGTCCGGCTCTCCGTGGAAGTCCTCCCAGATGTTCGAACGCGACGTATAGGGCCAGTCGTCCCAGTAGACGACCCCTCCTAACGACTTTCCGCCGCCGTCGAAGAGCCGTTCAGTGATCGCGAGGCGGTCCATCTGTCCCGGCGCCCCGAACCTCCATTGTTGATTGTGACCGCACTCATACGGCTTCCCGTTCCACTCATAGTCACGACTCCGAATCGGATCGGGGTGCTGACTCACGATCGGGTAGTTAACTCGGGCCCAGCGGCCACCCTGCTGAACGAGGTCGTCAATCGCCTCCTTCTCGAGCCCCTTCACACGCGTATGCCGTCCGTCGGTGCCGATGATCGTGTTGAACTTCGTGTCCTCGTCAGGACTCCGACGCTCTTCATAAAGTCGGCGCGTCTTCAGGTTCGTTCTGTCTCGAGCCGCCCAGAGTAGATAGTCGTTGACTGGGTCAGTCGGCGTCGTAGAACTCTTCTTCTTGACGATGATCGTCGTGACGTAGTTCTCGATTCCGAACACCTCATCCAGCAGGGCTCGGACGAGATGGACGTTCTCATCACCAATCTGAACGAAGATCGACCCGCTCTCCGCCAACAAGTCCTTCGCCCCGATCAGACGATCGCGGAGGTACGCGAGGTACGAGTGGATGCCGAGCTCCCACGTATCGCGGAAGGCTTTGATCATCTCGACCTCTCGCGAGGCATCTGCAAGCTTTCCGTCCTTGACATCACGCTTGCGCACTGAGACTTGCCAGTTGGAGTTGAACTTGATGCCGTAAGGCGGGTCAAAGTAGATCATCTGCACTTTGCCGCGCAGCGCCTCGCGCTCCGCAAGTGATGCCATCACCTGGAGCGAGTCGCCGAGGATCATGCGGTTCGACCAGTTGGCGTCGTGCTTGTAATAGTCGACGAGATCGAGTTCACCAAGACCGTCGAACGACTCGAACAGAGTCAACTCGGGTTCGCACTCGCCCGCGTTCGCGGTCGTACGTAGGTTCTCAATCAGCACGCGTGGGTCAATCTTCTCCTGGATGTAGATCGGCGGCGCGTCGACCTCGAGGTCGTCGGCGTCCTGCTCGTCCTTTCCCTTCCATACGAGCTGCGGATCGAGAGACGGGTCGCGCGGATAGCGGAGATGCTGCACCGCCTCAACCTCGGGCGTTACGAACTCCTGCGCGTCAGCCGTCGGCAGATTCGCGCGCTTGACGGGATGGACGATCGCCTCGACCGGCGTAGGGCCGGCGGAAATTTTCTTGCGCGGCGGCATCAGACTCCTACTTCCTGGACGTCACGAAGGCCGGTTACGACGCCATCCGCGTATAGGTTCTGGATTGCGGTGTCGAGACGCTCAGCCGCGGTGTTCATGTCAGTGATCTCGTCGTAGCCCCATCGGCCGTAGCTGCCGTGGTTGTTGACCGCCGCGCACCACTGGTAGCGCGCGGTCTCGGCTTTCGCCTTCACGCTGCCGGGCGAATGGGCTGACTTCTCGCCGCCCGACACCTCGACGATGAGCGTGCGCTCCATGTCATCGTCGCGTTCGCGCAAACGCACGAGGAAGTCGGGCACGTACTGGTAGGTGCGACCCTCGTGCACGTACGGGATCGCGAACCCGAGATGATCATTCTTCACGTATGCGGCAACGTCGTCGTGCTGCTCGCAGAGCAGGGAAAGGATCTGCTCCCAGGTGTTGCCGCGCGGGCCGTCGAGCACGACACGGTTCACGTGCGACTTGGTCGCTTCAATTTCGTGCTTACGGGTGAAGAAGTGCACGTCGTCGGTGGAGCCTTCGGAGTCGAACGGGCGGAGCACCGGCAGGAATCGTGCCTGGCGGTTGCCCTCAACCTTCCAGATCGAGCGTTCGAGCTTCTCCTTGGCCAAGTGTGTTCCTTCACTCAGGAGAAGGATGCCGATCGGCGTTCCGGGCTCGACAGTTACGCAAGTGCGCAACCAGTCTCGCGTGATCTCGACGAGCTGCGGGAAGAGCCAGGGTCGCGAGTCAGAACCAGCCGTATACACATCGCGCACGAGGAGCCGGGCAATCTCGTACGCCACCTCCTGCTGCCGCGCGTTGCGGCAAAGGTCGAGTGTCTGCTCCTCCGGTTCGCCGGCAATACCGCGTGTGACTGTCCAGGTCGCGACTGTCGATCGTTCGAGGTGGAGTCGCGAATCTTCGTCGAACGCCGGATAGAAGGATTCGTCAGGTATCTCGATCCGGTATCCGTCGACCTTCGGGAACGTGATGCGCAACTCAGCGCGCTCCTCGAGCGCACGTACCTCGATGGCGGGCCGCTTAGGAGGCGCCTCCTTCGTTGGCTTACCGGGGATGAACGCGAACGGCACGCCGTAGACCTCGGCGTACTCGGGGTCGAAGTGGCCGTCGTCGTTCACCGCGTACGAGCGGCGCCGGAGTCCTCGTCCGACGACCTGCTCGCAAAGCAGTTGGCTGCCGAAACGACGGATGCCGAGAATGTGAGTGACCGTGTTGGCGTCCCAGCCCTCGGTAAGCATCGACACCGACACAACACAGCGCACGTGCTCGCCGAGGCGGCCCTTCTTCCCAACCGTGTTCATCACCTCGCGCAGAAGGTCCTCGTCGGTGAGCTTTTCGATGTCGGCTCCCGGATTGCGGCGCCGGTACTCGTCCTTGAACGTCTCGATCTCATGCGTCGCCGCCGACTTGAAGTCGCGGCCCATCACCTCACCTCGCTCGAGCTGAGCGGAGTCGATGAGGATTGTGCGCGGCCTCGATGCCCACACACCGTCAGTCACATTGGAAAGCAACGGCAAGTCACCAGGCTTCGGGATCGGCGTACCTTCGTCGAGCTCAACGGTCTTGCCGGCGATCCAGTCGTAGACGAGCTTCGAGACCAGCGTGTTCGGGCACACGACGATCATCACCGGCGGTGGTTCGCCGAGCGGCTCGAGTTCCGTCTTCCAGTGTTCGAAGCGCCGCTCGTAGCTGCGGTAAAGGCTTTGGAGCGCGCCCTCGAGCTCCTTCGGGATGGTCCACTCGCCTTCTTCGAGCTTCTTCGTCTTCCTCTTCGGCAGCCACTTGCCCACATAGTCCCAGAGCTGCTTATAGGTGAGGATGTCGCCCGCGGCGTCGTCGTCAACCGGGATCCGGGGCACCTTCACGATCCCCGACTCGATCGCGTCCATGAGCGAGAAGTCGCTCACTGTCCACGGGAAGATGTAGCCCTCGTTGTAGCCGGAGCCCTTCAGGTAATACGGCGTCGCCGAGAGGTCGTAGATCGCCTTGATGCCAACCTTCTTCTGTATGGCCTGGAGGCCCTTGAACCAGACGCGGGCGTCGGCGTTGCGTTGCTCGGCTTCCTTCTTGTCTTCGGAGTCGACTTCGGACGGGTCCGCGAGCGGCTTGTCTTGGTAGCAGTGGTGCGCTTCGTCGTTGAGAACGACGATCTCGCCGCCCTTCGTCTTGGCGCGACCACCGCGGCCGGCGAGGTCGCGAAGCACGCGGGCGACCATCTGGTCATTCGTCTCCCTGAACGGATCGACCGACTTGCCGGCGGTGAGAATCTTGCGCGTGTTCGCGGCGACGCCCTGGATCTCCTTGGCATCGCGCGGCAGAAACGCGTGGTAGTTCGTGATCACGATCTGCGCCTGGAGCAGCGCGTCCCACAGATCGGGCGGTACGAGATCGCGCTCGCGGTAGTAGTTGTGATCGTCGGCCGGCTCGAGCACTCGCAGGCGATCGCGGATCGTGATGCCGGGAGTGAGAATTAGAAAGCGCTTGGCGAAGCGAGCGTCGTTCGGATTCGCGACCTTGTTGATGGTCTGCCACGCGATCAGCATTCCCATCACGACGGTCTTGCCAGAGCCGGTCGCCATCTTGAGGGCAACGCGCGGCAGTCCCAGGTTGTGGAGCTCGTTCTCGGGATCAATGCGGGCGCGAAAGTCGGGGTTGCCGTGTCGTCCAGCCGATTCGGCGAGATAGATGGCCGTCTCGGCAGCTTCGCGCTGACAGAAGAACACTGGCTCGTCGCGCTCAGGCGACTTGGCCGCCCAATGTTGAAGCAGCTTGCGCGTGATCGGCGTGACCCCGTTGTAGTTGCGAGCGCGCCACAGGTCGACTGCTTGGCGGATGTCATTGATGAGCGTGTTCAGTGCGCGGCGCTCGCCCGTAACATCAAAGTCGAGGGCCTGCTGTTCGGCCTTCTTCCTCGACGGCGGTACGGGGATGAACGACTCCGAGAGGCGGCGGCCCTCAACGACCGTCCCCGTCGGTCCGTCAGGACCAAGCTCGAAATGCCGTCCGGGCGGGTCGTAGGGACCGTTGAGGATCGGGTTATCAAGGCTTTCGGCCGCAGCCGTCGACGAAGTCCCCGCGTTCATCGACGAGACGCTAGACCCTTTGTCTCATCTCCTATCCAGGAGGGACTTCGCGGCGTCTCACATCGCTTTGCCTGCCGCAGTGCGCCGTGTTCGCTAGAGCCAAAGCACCCAACCGCTAGAGCAGTTCGAGCGCCGCCTCAGCGAGGGCGCTACGAGCGAGCGGAAGGCAACGGAGGTCGCCACCTTCAACCTGATATTCGACCATCGCCTCGTGAAGTGGCCAGTTGCCGAGCACGGATGCGCAGACTTGGCAAGTGTTCGCTAGGTAGCCGTCCGGAGACAGACGGGTTGTGCGCCAGCGCAGCGGGCCGGCACCATGCGCTGCGAGCAGCTCGTCGGAACACGCGGTTGCGATGACGTCGGCACTTGTCTCGTCGTACGGAAGAAACCATCCGCGGGACTCTTCCTGCATACCGTAAGTCGAGCCGTCGAGGATGTTGTGCTCGAGCCAGACCCCGGCGACAAGCGCGATGCCTGAACCGCAGCGGTAGCAGTCATTCGGCAGGAAGAGGATGTCGACCGGAATCCGGGGACCGTCCGCAGGGATCTCTGGCGGAGCCAGAACGCGAACGGCGCGGTGTCACGACCTTCGGGAACACACCAGTTGGATTCGGTCGCGTTCCACCGCGCTCCGATGCGCTTGACCATCTCGGCGTCCCGGCGTGGAACTCGAAGAGTGGTGTCGATCATGGGGTGTCTCTTCATGTCGAGGGCGTGCAGTTCGTCACGCGTCATCGCGAGGAATATCTCGGCCGCGCAGGTGCTCGGCCCGCAGCGCGGCGACCCAATCTTCCATGGCTTCGGCCACAGCCGTCGCGACGGTCAGCTCTGGTCGGCCATGCGTCTGCAGCCACTGGACCGCCGACGAGAACTCTTGTGCGAGCTCGTCTGTGATTGCATCGGTGGGAATCACTTTCAGCTTCCTATCGTTCGATGTCGGGACGGTGCGGTCGCCCGTGGGGCGTCATTCCGGCGCCGTGCTCGGAATGAGGTCGCGCGGTTCAGGCGCCGCGGGGTGGTGGATGACTTCGGCGAGTCGCTCTCGCGCTACTGCGACTCTCGGAGAGGACGGTGCCATCCCTCGAGCGGCGAGTCGCCGAACCACATCTCGGACCTCGGGATCGGCAGCCCACTCATCGGGGTTGGCGGCGAGCCGTCCGATCAGAACGGCGGCGTCGGCTTCGACGCGACGCCGAGTCTCGGCGAGATCTCGATCAGCGACTCGGCCCTTCGAGGACGGATGCTGTGCACGCGCACTGGTTTCGGCATGGCGTCTCGCGTTCCGCAGTACAGGAAGCGGAGTCGGAGCAGGCGCGGGCGCGGTGTCGGGAGTCAGCGCCTGATCGATCCCGTCGGTGATGTTCCGGGCCGCGTCGATTACGCGCTCGGCTGTCTGTTGGACGAGCTCAACATTGCCCGCAGACCAGTGTGCGACATACGGGACGGTGTAGGTCGCGGAGTCGATTCCCGCATGAGCGCACACGAGGTACGCGACACTTTCGGCTTCGACTTCCATGCGTTCCCGGGACATTCGCGTCTCGGGTGAGCGTTGGGGATCGTGGAGACGAACGTGCGCGAGTTCGTGGGCAAGAGTCTTGGTGCGTTGCGACGGCTCGAGATCGGGACGGACGGTGACGATTCGGGTGGTCCAGTCGGTTCGTCCGTTGGCGGGCGAGCAGTCACCGTCCTCAAGCCGGAAGCCGGCATCGCGAACCTGGTCGGCGAGGGTGTCGTAGAGATGTTGCGCGGTGTTGCCGGTGAGCAGTTGGGGCGCGACTTCGACAGTGGTCGGCGGAGAAACGAGCGCAGTCTCATCGAAAACGCGTACTGCCTTGAAGCCAACGAGCGCCCGGCGCGAAGTGGTTTCGCTGGTGACCTCGTCCTTGTGCTCGATCGAGCGGGTGACCGGAGCCAGGATGGTCATGGCCTTGGCACCCTTGCGCACTTGGCAGTTCCCGCCGGCTTCGGCTGGAATTGTTTGCCAGGTCCGATATCCAGCGACGCGGCCTTGGGCGCCTTGCACCATGAGGAGCAGCACATTGCGCGCCGAGTAGGTGTGGAAGCGC
This sequence comes from Acidimicrobiia bacterium, assembly GCA_038238245.1. GTDB lineage: Bacteria > Actinomycetota > Acidimicrobiia > IMCC26256 > PALSA-610 > DASQHW01. The sequence continues at coordinate 268,889 of JBBRXX010000001.1, read as the reverse complement.
CGGCTCATCTCGAGCATGGAGAGCCATTGCTCACTGCTCGTGAGCGCGCGCAGCTGGTCCACAAGAAGAGCGTGAACCTCGGCTGCGCGGGCGTCCTGCGGAAGCGTCGCGGTGCTCATGCAGGGATCTGCTTTGCGCGATCAGACCGAGGCGTCAGCTCCGCGAGTCGGCGGAGGCGCCGATCCCGGAAGTAGGGACGGGAGTGGAGATGTGCGGGCGGGAGTGTGCCGTGCACAAGGAGCGCCTGCCCGGGGCGGACCTGACGCAGTACATGCGCGGGCACCAAACGCGTGGAGTGAACCGCTTCAGAGATGCTGCGTCGACCGCTGTCGAGGTCGAGCGTTGTGGAGCGGCGCAGTATCTCTTCGTCTCCCAGTAGGCGCGCGGCGTACTCCAGCGTCGCGGGATCCGAGACACCGGAAAAGATGATCTTGGTGCCATGGTTCGTGATTACGGAATCCGCGAGGCGTCCGTATGCGGCGTCGATCTGCGCCTTGGACTGCCAGATCGTCACGAGCAGCAAGCCGATGCCCGCGCATGTGGACGCAACTCCGGGCAGCCAGCGCGCGGGCGTATTGCCAGCTTCATCGAGGACCAAAAGCGTGGGGGGCAGCGGCCGATTGTCGCGCCCAGAGCGCTCGAAGGCCTGCTGCACGAGATCGCCGATGAGCCCGCCGAACACCGGTGCGAGGCGCGCCTGCTCATGTTGGGGCGCGCATATATACAGCGTGTTCGAGCCCGATATCAGCCAGTCCAAGTCGACGTCCTGCGTGTCAGCGCAGGCTGCGACCGTTGGGTCGGCCCACGCCCGAATGAGGGTTTGAACCGTCGCGTACACGTTGGAACGGGTGCGTTCATCGAGCAGCCATGCAGCACTCATCGCATCGAGTACCGACGCGGCCTCTTCTTGGCGTGCTGGATCGAGCGCGTAGAGCTGTGCGTCCAACAACGGCGCAATCTCGCCCGGACCGGCCTCTGTCGGACGGTCCTGAGTGAGAACCCAGCGCACGATGTCACGCATCGTGCACCCGGATACCGCTCCGACCCACAACAACGGCCAGAGGAGTTGCTCGCCGAGACCCAGGAAGAAGTCGAGATTCTCGGCGCCCTGGCGCGGGCTCGAATCGGTAAGTGCTCGCGCCGCCTTCTGCGCACCGGTGAGCGTGTCCGAGGCGCGTAGCGGTGACCAACCCGCGCATGGCTGGTCAGTGCTGGCTGTGGGATCGAAGACCCGAACCTCGCCGAGTCGCCGACGAGCGGCGAGCGTCGCGCTCATCAAGTCGGCCTTGACCGAACTCAAGATCGCGGGCCCGGACCAGTCCAAGATGCCGGAGATTGCATTGGCGGTCTTGCCACAACGTGTTGGTCCGATGACCAAGACCGACGAGCGATCGCCGCGTCGAGCACCGCTCCCCCGTACCGGACGACCAGCATGCGCATCCTCGGTGGCGACGAGCTGACGTCCCGCGCGGCCGAGGATCAGACGGCCAGGCGTTGGACCAGTCACGACGAGAGGGGCGAGCTCGCGGGTGCGAGCCAGCCGGGCCTGTGCGTCGACGCCGAGGCGGCGCCGCCGTGACATCGCCATCGGATGGAACAACAGGGTGACGGCAGGAATCAGTGCGAGGCAGAACACCGAGAACACGATGATCGTGCAGGTCCAGTAGCCGACGGGCCCGGGTAGAGCGCGCTCGGCCGTCACCGACCACGCGGTCTGTGGCGCGTCGAGGTGCGCGCCGAGGCGGAGCACGGCATGGAGAGCGTCAGCGAGATCGATATCCAACCAGTGGCCCGAGCCGAAGAGGCGCGCCGCCAGCTGCGCGCCCACCCATACAGCCGCGCATACGACGAACGACGCCGCCAGCAACCCGAGCGTGAGGTTCGTGACGTGGTGGCGGTCGTTCATAGCGATGGTGCGAACGCAAGTGCGTTGCGCTCGTGATGAAGGGCGGTGATGTGTTGGTGAAGTTCGGCTGGAAACCGCGCGGCTGAGTGCCGCGCCCAGTCATTGAGGTCTCCTTCTCTCATCCGAAGCGCTGACACCGGCTTTTCTATGAGCGGCGTGAGCTCGTCGTGAAGTCGGCGTGCGCCGTCTTGCCCGCGCGTGTCGGCGTCGAAGGCGATGATGAGGTGATCGCGGCCCGCGAGTTGAGCGATGCGCCGAGCGAGTGCGGCGTCCGGGAGTCCGGCGCCGAGTACCGCAGCCGCGCGACAGCCTGCACCAGCTGCGCTGAGCGCGTCGGGAATGCCTTCGCATACGAGCAGGACACCGGGGCGGACGCTCGCAGCCGGCGTCTGCACGAGTGCGACGCGCGGAAGCGTTGCCACGGCGTCGGTGGGGTTGTCGTACTTGCGACCGGTTCGGTCGGGGTCGAGGTAACGCGCTTGAAGGTAGCCCGCCTGACCGGAATCGCTGAGCACGGGAAAGATGACGGCAGGTCCTCGTCGAGGTAGACCACGCTCGCGCCGGAGTCGATCTGGCCCGGGGTCAGCCCCGACGCGATTCGCGCGCAGCACGGCCTCGGGTAGCAATCGATCATCTAGCCACCCGCGCCAACGCGCTCCTGCGGGAGACCACAAGAACTGCTCACACGCGTCGACGTAGGCGAAGAGCTCCGCCGGTCCTTCACGAACGGTCACAACATCGACTGGTTGTGGGCGAATGCGCGGCCGAGGCCGCGGCCGATCTGCAGACGTCGCGTCGATGCCGGCACGTATCGCGAGGAACTCGAGCGCCTCGCGTACGCGCACCCGCTCGACCACCATGACGCAATCCACCGCGGTACCGCCGGCACCGCACGCGTGGCAGTGCCATCGCTCGATGCCACCGCGGTCGGCGAAGACGCTCACCGGCGGAGTGCGACCGGTCTGCGGACCGTGCGCGGGCGCGGGACACGGCCAGGAGGCATGAACACCGCGGCCCTTGCGCTCGCCGAGCAGTTCGTCGGCCAGGGCACGAAGGTCGGTGCGTTCGAGAAGCAGGTCGCGGTCGTACGTCATGGCGCGGGACTCGACTCTGCGAGCATGCGAGCGTTCGTGTCACAGAATTGGTGTTCGAGGGCGCCGACGTGGTGTTGCACGACGGCGGTACGTCCAGCGACCTTCCAGAGCGATCGGCCCTTGGTGAGGCGAGAGAGGAGGTCGGCCTCGACGCCCGTAAGACCGAGGAGTTCGCGAGCCTCGGTCGTCTGATCCGAGGATTGTCGGAACAACACGCGGGTCTGCGTATCCGCGAGGAGACCCATTGCGACCTTTGCCGTGCTTGTTCCGTCGTCAGCTTGCGCGCGCAGATCCGAGAGTCGATGGATCACTGCCACGTTCGCGACGCCGTACGCGCGTGACAGCTTCCAGCACGACTGGAGATATTTGGCGGTGCGTTCATTGCCGAACAGCGCCCACGCCTCGTCGAGCACTTGCAGCCGGTGCGGACCGACGGGTCGCGCAAGGACTGCCTGAAGCCATGCGGTCGCGGCGAGCAGCACGAGGCTCAGCGCTTCGCGGTCCTGAAAGACTGCCGAGAGATCGAGTACGAGTCCGGGACCGTCCCAATCGATGCGTACCGTCGTCGGTCCGTCGAACATGCCTCGCAACGAGCGGTCGATGAGCTTGCCCAGCGCGTAGATCGCGTGCGCGGCCGCGCGCGTCAATTCGTCGGCCGTCAGTTTGGCGCGACGCGCCATGTCGGGCGTCGGGTCGCTCATCACGCGGACGACGTCGCTGAGCGTCGGCTCCGCAAGGCCTGGCGACTGGGCGAGTTCCGCGAGCGCCCAACTCAAAAGGGCGTCCTCAATGGGTTGCAGATCCCTTTGCAGAACCTGCCCGAGAAGCGCGGCAAGTAACTCGCTCTGGCGACGTGCCAACTCGTCCGGCGAGTCGGCCGCTCCCGCAGGCCCCGGATCGAGCGGATTGATCCGGGTCTGCCCGCCCGGGTGCAACTTGAGCACCGCGAGCCCGAGCGCTTCTGCAAGCGGTCCGTACTCACCCTTGGGATCGACAATCGCGACCCACCGGCCGAACGTGCCCACCGACCGGTACACAAAAGTCTTGATGGCGGTGCTCTTTCCCATTCCGACTTCGCCGGCGACGATGACGTTCGGGTTCGTCAGCAGTCCGTCGGCGTAGGCCGTAAAGGGGTCGTACGCGAAGCTGCCGCCGCCGGTAAGCACATTCGTGCCGATGTAGATGCCGCGCGCTCCGAGGCCGGCCTCGCCCAGGAAGGGGTACGCGGAACATAGGTGCGCGGTCGTCGCCCGGTGACGCGGCACCTGCAGGCGCCGAGTAGGCATCGAGGTTGACTTCATGCGAACCGGCGCGCGGTCGGATAGCGGCCGACGGGCAGACACACGCCGACTCCCGCGTCGTGTTGTCCATCGAGGGAGCGCAGTTCCAAGCCTGCTTGTCCCGCGACCTGTTCGTACTCCGCGCAAGCGGTCTCGAGGTGCGCTGGATCGGGTGCGGTCACGCTCATGAAGCCCGCGAACTCGAGCTCCGCGTACCCGGCGACAAGCTCACTCTCGCGTTCGAGCACGGCAGATTCCGCGCGCCGGTGGCGGGCCCCGATGCGAAAGCCCCGCTTGGCGCGCTGCTCCTCGTCGGAAGCGAGCCGCGTGGCATCGCGGTCGATCTGGCGTTGGGAGCGCGACGGTGGCACGGGCTCGTAGACCATGGCGATGGTTCGAACGCCGCCGGCGTGCAACAGCAATGGCTCCATCCAAGCCGGATGTAGCTCCAGGCGGGGCCATTCAGCGATCCAGTAACTGCGATGCCATGATCCGTCGATGCGGACGTGAGCCAGCTCGACATCGACTGCAAGTGGTCCAACATTGTGCTCGCTCACCAGTCCGTCATCGAAGCCTGCGCGCGCGCGAGTCGCGAACCCGTGGAGCACGGTCGGATCGAGGCGGACGCGCAGCGCCTCGCGAAGCTCGCCGGGCGACAGTGGTGCGTCAACGGCCAGGCCCGCGTCCTCAATCCGAGCGGTCAGCAACCGAAGTTCTTCGAGAACCAAATCCGCGAACGCGTCGTCGAGTGCCGCGTTTGGGTCTCGCGTGATGCGCGCTCGACGCGTATCGACCGTGACTGTCAGGAGCACTTCATGGCGCGTAGTCATCGGTCCTGCACCGTCGAGAAGCGCCGCGTACGCGTCGCGGTGCACCGAACCCGTCGGCGTCATCGCTTCGCTCTCGACGAAGCGCAAGTGCTCCTCCATGCCGGCGGGCGCCGCCCATTCCGACCAGGCGACGCGGGCTACCGCGTTCCGTTCGCGACAGAACCCCGCAAGAACCTCACCCCAACCGGCGAGGAGGCGATCCTGGTCCGTACGTTCGACCAACGCGAACTCACGCCCTTGGACGCGCAACACGCCGGAAAGCAGGTGCTCTCGTCGGTCAGCGACCAGACCAACGCTGCCGAGCCGTTGCCGCCGGGTCCAGGCCGCCGAAGCTTCGAGGATCTCGAGCCCCGCGAGGAATGGTGGCAGGGCGGCGCGTTTCCGATCCCCGGATTCGCCCAGAAGCGGTATTCGAGCAGTCCATCGTCGCTGGCGGTGCACTCCTAGGAGCGTCCACCCCGCAAATACCGGAAGCCACGCGTGCAGGGGTCTGCCTTGCCACCGAGCGAACGCGAGGATTCCCGCGCTTGCCAAGGGCACGACCGCGAGCCCGATCGGCGCGCTGCTGCTCACGGCAACGGTGCTCATGAGCAGGCCCGCGGCGAGGGTGAGACACTGCGAGGCACCCAACCCGAGAATCCATCCTGCGCGGTCGCGAGGCGCGAATCGATACAGCCGGTCGGCTTCGACGCTCACCCCTCCACTCCCCCGGGTTTTCTTCCGGAATCCGGTGCACGCGGCGGACGCTCCGCAAGTTCGGTCATGCCGTCGACACGCCTGCGCCCCTCCTTGCCCGCTCGACGACCGACGGCGGCAACGGCAACCACGGCGGCAGCTGGGCCCGCGCCCGCGGCGCCAGCGCCGGCGGCACCCCCGCCCTGCGCGCTCCCGGCACCTCCGGCCGGCCCCGAGCCTGAACCTGGACCGAGCCCACCGCCGCCCGGGGCCGCACCACCCGAAGGACCCGAGCCGAAATCGCCACCCGATTGCGCACGCGCCGCGCTCGACGCGCCCTTGGACCCGTTGGCATGCCCACCCGCGAGACGCTCCAGATAGAACGCGCTCGAAGCAGCCTGTTGCCCTGTTCGGACCGGTCCGCGCGAGATGCCTTGCGCCAGAACCGCGGCTTCCGCTGCCGGAAACAACTTCAGCACGACAAATGGAGCGAACGCAGCGAGGCCAAAGATCACCAGCCCGGAGAACAGCGTGCCGGCGCTCGCGCTGATATCGCCGGTGGAGCCGGCACTCGCGTGCCCCGCATTTCCGACGCCCGCCAGCGCCGCCGCGCCCACCGAAAACGCAATCGCGATTACGACTTTGGAAAAGATCAGTGCCAGCACGAGTTCGCTGAGCTTGCGAACCATTCCTCGAGCGACCGGCCAGACGATCGCCGCGAACACGAGGGGACTCAGCGCGACCAGCAGATAAATGAGCGCCGAGCGAACTACCAGCTCGACCCACACGAACAGCGCCGCGATGATGCACAGGAGTCCCAACAGCGCGATGACGAACGACGTCTGACCCGAGAACGAACCGGCGGTGCTGATGACTGTCAGGACGTGCTTGGCGTCACTGCCGCCACCACGCAGCACCGCTTGCGACAGCTCGTCGCTGAGCTCGAGCAACTTGTCGCCCACCGCGATCGTCACCACCATGGCGAAGACTGCGAGTGGCAAATCGCGACACATTCGAACGAGCATCGCCATCGGATCGCCCCCAAGCAGGCCCTGGATCAGTCCGAGGAACAAGAAGCCGAGGAGCAACACCGCGGCGACGCCGACGACCGTGCGGTACGGCCCATTGGCGCCAGAGAACCATCCCGCGCTCAGGTTCACTCTGGTTGTGTTCTCAAGGAGCGTAAGAACCTGCCCCACGAACCACGCCACAGCATCCACAATCCAGTTCACGACTCCGGACACGACCTGGCCCCAGACGAAACCGGCTGCGCCCTGGGCGACGGAACCGATGGTGTGATCCCAAACCCAGCCGAACGCACCCCCGAGCCAACCCATCAGGGCATTCCCACTGGCTCGAAGCCGGCCAACGCGGCTTCCAGTTCGCGCGGTGTCGCAAGCTGCGACGAGCTCGCGGCAGGGTCAGGGCCAGGCACATCCGTCTCCGACCAGATCTTCCAGTTCCCCTGTTCCCAGATCAGGTCGTAGGTCACGGTCGCCCACTGCTCGCCCGGGTTGGTCATCCCGTCGCGCGACAAGATCGCGACACGCCACAACCGCACTTCGGCTCGGTACTGCGAGAACGCGTCGACGCGCGTGGCGACTACGCCGACGCGAAGCCGGATCGGTCCACTCCCCCGGCCGAGCGCGTCCCGGAGCTGCGAGAAGCCGGCGAGCTCGTTCTGCACGAACTGGACGCTGCTCCCGCTGCTGGCGACGCGTCGCAGCACGTTCGCCGCGACTGAAGGATCGAGTGACAAAACAAGATCGCCCATCTGCACATATGCGATAGCCGCGTCGCGCGCGCCGGCCTGAGTGCGAGCAAACCCGATGGGGACGTCAGACGCGTCAAGCCGTGGCACCTCGGTCACGACCGACGAGGGCCGGCCCGCAGGCTTGGTGCTCGCAATGTCACGGAAAAGCAGGGTCTTCGTAGCGAAACCAACGACCAACATCACCAGCGCGCCACTGACAAGTGCGCGCCGACTCAATGCGATGCCTGTGGTCGACATGGAGGTCTACCGCGCGGCCCGGTAAAGAAGGTTCACCGCAGTCGGCGCGACACCCGCAAGACATGCTCCGACTGCGCCCGAGACGGCCAAGGTCTTCCCGCGTGACGCGCCGGCGAAGTTGCCCGCCTGATGACCGACCCAAAACAAGCCTGCACCCGCCAAAATCGCGCCAAGCGAACCCCAAAGCGCCGCTTGCGCCAACCAGTTGAGAATCTGCTGGATCAGGGCCGCGCCGGGCATCCCGCTGGTGGTCGGATTCACGGTGACGTCGGCCATCACGATTAGCCAGCTCGTCACTAGTCGCATCAGTACTCCTCTCGATCGGGCTGCTCGGCGCGGCCTCCGTCATCAGGAACAAGTGCGCGTGCACCCCGGGGTCGGAACACACCTGACGCAGGTGACGGATCCGACGACCGGAAGGCCAACGAAACTTCCCGATGGAGAAGCTCGCCGCCCTCGTTGCTGTCGCGGTCGCCTGCCTGCTCACGTTCGTGATCGTGGTTGCGGGCGCGCTCGCAGGAGCGACCAACCAACCATCGACTCAAGCCACGGCCGAGATTCCGCCATATCTGCTCGGCGCGTACGTCGCTGCGGCGCGCACGTGTCCAGGACTCCCGTGGGAAGTGCTTGCGGCAATCGGATTCACCGAGTCACGCCATGCGGACGGTCACGCCGATCCCACGACTGGCGACGTTCGTCCTCCGATTGTCGGCCCGGCACTCGACGGCTCGAACGGCAACGCGCGCATCCCCGATCCAACAGAGCCAGACGGCTGGGCACACGCGCACGGAAACATGCAGTTCCTCAAGTCCACGTGGGCACGTTGGGGCGTCATCGCGCCCGGGCGGCCCGCGGGCGCGACACCGGACTACGACAACGCGTACGACTCGATCTACAGCGCCGCGCATTACCTATGCGGAGACGCCGGCCGAATCGACAATCTCGATACGGCGATTCTTCGTTATGACCCATCAAGCAGCTACGTCAACGTGGTTCTCGCCAAAGCATCGGAGTACCGCGCTGTGGCCGCGGGCGGTCCGACCGGTGGGCCGATCGTTGTGGGTGCCTACACGCTCCCGGTCAACCGATCGGTGTTCGACGCGCACCCCGACTACCTGACGAAGCCGCACCACGACTACCCGGCAGCCGACATTCCGGTACCGCAAGGAACGCCGGTCTACGCAGTCACGGGGGGAAAGATCCTCGCGCTGACCGCGCTCGACTCGAAGTGTGGAAACGGAATCGTACTCGCCGGCAACGACGGCTTCCGTTACGTCTTCTGTCACGGCAGCGAACTACTTGTGACCGCGGGCCAATCGGTTGCCGCCGGGCAAACAATCATGCTCTCCGGAAGCACCGGCGACGCCAGCGGTCCTCACCTCCACTTCGCCGTTGAGACGACTAGCGGGGAGAAGATGTGTCCCCAGCCGCTCCTCATCGCGTGGTACCGCGGCACCGCGACTCCGCCACCAACAACTGCGACTGGGTGTTTCTACTAGTGCCGCGTCAGGCAACGTTCGCCGTGTCCTCCAACCGCACCTCGGGGGCGCGGTTGGCGGCTGCGCCCGTACGTTCTGGGACGCGTGTTCTGGGACGCGCCCGCGATCGACGCTGGTGTCTGCCCGTTCCACCAGCGCTTGATGTAGCGCGACGCTGCCTCCGCAGCCTTGACGAGGCCGTGCATGACCAGGGCACGAAGCAACTCATCGAACTCCTCCTGCTCCCTTGTCCTGGACTTGGGAGCAGGTTGTCGCTTGCTCTCGCCCTTCAAGAAAATCTCAGCGTGCTCCATCCTCCAATCGCCGGAGTGCGTGAAGCCACGGTGAGCGCCGGGGGTATCCCTTGATTGAGCAAGTTTCTCCCCCTTCGGAACCCTGACCGTGGCGTCGTATTCGTCGTATGCGTCGCTAGCCACGCTCCGGTAGCTGGTTGGTCGAACGTTCATGCTGAAGGCCCCGATCTGTCAGAAGGACGGCCACGCGCCGCGTATACGCATGAGTATGCATCTTTCAGAGATGGTTGCAAGAGGGTACGCTCCTGAGCATGAGGCGAGGAACACCATCGGCGGAACTCTTTGGCGGTCTGCTCGCCATGCTCCGGACCGCAGGGATCGGAAGATCCATGCGGGAGGTCGGGGGGGCGATCGGTGCGCCGGCCGCCACCGTGTCCCAGGTCGAGAAGGGCCAGCGCGCCCTCAAGAAGCCGAAGATCGCGGTGTGGGCCGTCGCCCTCGAGATGAGTGAAGCTGATCTCGACGAACTCTGGGAGTTGTCCCAGGGCTGGATCTCCGTTGGGCACGGGTCATGGGTCTTCTACATCGACGAGCCCGACGGCGATGGCCGATTGGAGCTTGGCACGGAGCCACTGGGTGAGAACGTCGGCCCGACGTTGCAAGAGCGGCCTGGCCTTGAACCGGTCTACCGCCTCGCTGAGCGGATCGCCGCCGTGCTGAGGCGTGTCCTTCCGGACGCAAGCGTCGGGGTTTATCCGGACAAGTTCGAGCTGCCCCATATCGAAACGATGGCCGGGGCGTTGACGCTATCCGCCGCTGAAGCGGACGAGAACGCGGAGGCCGAGGCCGCCTTTGTCCCCTTGCCGTTGATCGAGTGCTACTGGGCGGGCATGCCCGGTCGGCGAGAGCCGTCAGAGATGAGGCGGGACCGCGTACGGGTACCTCTGCTTCGGGGACTCACTCCCGTGGTGCGGCGACGCGCCAAGTCGGTGAAAGCGGCCGAGCTAGAAGACCTCATCCGCGATCTGTCAGGCCCGGAAAGAGAGCGGGTTCGGGGCTACATCGAGGCCGTCGTCGAGCAGCGAGCTGACCCGGAGACCTAGGCCGGCTGCAAGGCATCACGGCGGCGCTGCCGCAACCCGATTCCCGCCCGGGTCGACACATCCTGAACGCAAGATGTGTCGTCGGTCCCGAACACTCGGTGTGATCGCTCTACGAGCGTGGAGCACACGAGCGAGACACGCGCCGAACTGCCGTTGCGCACCTACTTCGCTGAACCACGGTGTTCGATCGACCAGCGACAGATTCGGCGATCTGCTCGTGATCGAGACCGCCGGGCACTGTCACAGAGCGCGCGGCTGACTGATCGGCAGCGCACGTCACCAACGAGGCAAACGTTGCCTGCCACGGCACGAGTTGACGGCCGGTGAACTGCGTGGCACCCCGACGAAGCCAACCGGGTGGCAGGCTTGCCGGATGCCGCGCGTTGGCGCACATGACGTGTTCGAGGAAGAGTACCGAGCAAAGCTCGAGAGCCTTCTGGTTCCTTATGGACTTCTCATTCACTACACCCTCGATCGAGCCTCGCTCGACCTCGGTCTGCATCTCTACGAGAGTCGCCGTAGTAAGGACGCAGTTGTCGGACCCGTCCGAGTCTGGTTTCAGGCGAAGGGCATCCACACGACAACCTTGCGGAAGGAGGCTTTCGACGCGACCGAACACGTAGCGATCGACGGCCTACCCGTCGACCATGTGCAGTTCTGGTACGCGTCAGCCGAACCGGTGTACCTGGCCGTGTTCATTGAGGCAGTCGACGCTTTCCTCGCGGAGGACGTTCGGGACATCGTCGATCGATCGGGCGGCATGGAGATGTTGACGCGGATAGCAGCCGCAGGTCAGAAGACGATGACGCTCAAGGTTCGCCGGGATGCCCGGATCGATCAGGCCGTCGCACAGATGCCTCGCCACCGGAGTATTCGGATCGATGGCCCACCATTCCGAGGCCGCCCGCTCGGACATCGCTACGACCCGCTACGAAGCGAGTTGGCACGCCTCAAGCCGGAAGACTTTGACGCGCTCGTTCGCCGGCTGCTCGATGTTCACGACTTCCGGCCGGCGAGAGAGATCGACATCGGTTCGATCCTCGACATCGGCGTGGGTCGCGTGACGGCGAAAGTCGGCACGCTTTACCTCACGTACGAATGGACGAGCCCGCTCTTCAACGAATTCGGTTTCGGCGTTGGAACGGACTTTCGGCTCGAGTCGGCGCCGGAGCACGCTCAGGGCGAAGTGCTCGTCGTTATTCACTCGGATCCGACTGGCCCGCCGACCAATACAGCCGCTACCCGCGCGCTAGATGACGAGATGCGGAAGCTAGGAGTCCGCCGTTCGCTGATCTTCTTCAACGCGTCAGAAATGGACGGAGCGCTTTTCGGCGGTTGGCGCTCCGCGCTCGAGCCGCTCGCTGGGAGCCCGCAGGGCCTCGGCAGCTTGGCATTCAACGTCCTCACCGCGACCCTGGTGTACCTCGAGTTCGTCGATCGCCTTCGCTGGAAGTACATGAACTACATCTAGTCCCGTTTTGCAAGAGGAACACTTCTGGGGCGCCGTGCGGCGGCCGGTTGCGCTAGACCTCGTCAGCCTTGCGTTGCTCCGCGTACTTGAACGCATCGTGACTGACGAGCTCAAACCACGCCCGCCAGGTCGACTCCGTCGGGTGCTCATCATCGAAAGCGCACAGCGCCACGTCCGCAAGGTTTCGACCGTCTGCCGTCACCGCCTCATGGTCGAGAGCCACTCGTTGTGCGCCGTTGGTATCGGCCGTGAAGTACGAGCCTTTCGTCGTCTCGACGTAGTAGGCGTAGCCCGCCGCGACGTCCCAGGCGATCTGTTCGGGAGACTCCGTGAAGGAAGACCCTCCCCCGCGCGTCCGAGCGAATCCGCAATAGGCATGCGTGATCCCTTCGTCATCTACGAGTCGGTGCCGAATCGCCCGAAAATCACCACCTGGGGCGCGCGCCGCCGCGACATCGCGCAACTCGGCTTCGAACTCCAATCGTCGTTTCCACGCTGGATGTCGTCGCTCGTAATCGTGTTGGAACAACTCCGGAAGCGGGAAGTGAGCCAACTCTCCTGCCGCGTCGCGGCGGGCCAAGGATGGATCGCACGACAAGAACCAAGCGAGGGCGTCGAGCAGCGTCTCGATCACTGACTCGCCTTCCACCGCGGCCCGGTACGCATCGTGACAGCGACGCGCGGTCTTTGTGTTGTTGCGAACTTCTGGCGGCAGCGACGCGTACGGTTTCCACTTCGGAATGACTCGGAAGAGCTGCCCGCGGTCCGGGCTGTTCAGAGAGAGCACTCGATCAGCGTCGGGATCGAGGATCACCGGGAGGTGGACCTCGGCGTTACGGATCAATACGAGACCGTCGACTACTCGACCCTGACGATCTGCTTGCTTTGCGTCCAGGTATTGCCGATCGTGCTCCGCGTGCAATACCTCGAGATCGAGCACCCGGGCGGCCGTCACGGCAAACGCAGTCGAGATAGCAACGACCTCGGCCTCGGCCTCGATGCCGTGGAACCGACAGAAGGAAGTGTCGGTCTCAATGGTTGCGAGCCAGACATCAGCGACCTGGCGCTGAAGGGCGCGCATCCACCGCCGCCCCTTGGCAGCACGATCTACGCCGGTCACGGGAAAGCTCGACGGGTTCACTAGCGAGAAGGCTACGACCGCGAGTTCGCTGTCGCCTTCGGCGGCTCATCGGGGGTTGTGGTGCAATTGTTTTAGTTGCGCACTCGTTCGAGCGAGCGTCACCTAGGTGGCGGTTCGTTCCGGGGTGCGTATGGGTCCCAGGTCGATTCGCGAACGTCCGTGGTCCACTCGATCAACTTGTACCGCTGGGGAATCAGGGAGAAGGTTCGAAGTAGCGGATAGCTGGCGAGATGCTCGCTCCCGAACTCCTCGCGGCGAACGACTGCGGCGATCACGTCGGCGAGGCGGACTTCCGGGGTCGCTTCACTGCTGTCGAAGTCAATCATCTCCTTGAACGCGGGCGTGAGCACGAGGCCGCCCTCTCCGCGGTTTTCGGCAACAAACTTCTTCATGAAGGCGTGGCTTCCGTCCCACGTGTCGAGCGTCGGCAACGGATTGTCGTGCGTGTATCCGATGAACGTGCTGCGAAGTAGGTCCCTCCAACGGAAGAGGTCGTCCTGCTTGACGTAGCCCCGATCGATCGTGACAGTGAGGCGATCGAGTTCGTCGTCAAACTGCTGCATGATGCTCACGGCAAAAGCCCACTCGACTACCTCTGGGACGATCCGTGCGAGTGTCATCAGCTTGATCAGGGGGATGCGAGACAGACGACGTACCCACTCGGCAGTCTGCTCGAGTGCAGTCGCGAACTTTCGCTCCTCGCCGTTGGATCGACTTCTAACGTGCGCTGCCCAACCTTGGTAGCCGCTGACGATCCGTTCCCGCTGCACCTCCATGGCCGCTGCGCTCTCGATGTCGACGTCGACGGCGAATGCCAGGTAGCGCACCGGTGTACTACTCGCGCCGAGCACCTCCGCCATGAAAGCCTCGATCCAATGCGAGTTCAGCGCGGCACCCTTGAGCTCGCCACTCAGACCGAGGTCGCGCCGGGCACTCTTCTCCCACCGACGCTGCGCGGCGACCACCACTTCGCGATGCGACGGCCGGACAAACACGGCGACGAACACACCTCGCGAACCAACGCTGAAGTCGCCGGACTCGTCGACGCCGATTATCACGAGTCGAACGTACTGCGCTCGCCACGTACGCGCGTCCGCTCACACGCGGCAGAAATGGACCTTGTTGAGTGGCGGAAGATCACCTTTGGGCCGGCGATCCGGGCTCGGCGACGCGCCGCCAATGTTCTGCACACGAGCATCACGTCATCAGCTTCCGAGCGATCGAGGTTCGGCGGCCACTCAAGGACGCGACCCAGAGCGTTCTGGTGTCCGGTGCGTGAGTTTCTCGAATAGTGCGAGCGTGTCAGGGTGGAGTTCGTCGCAAGGGTCTTCTACGTCGAGTGCGGCGCAGAGGTCACGAACGTCTCCGTCGATGCCGCTGGTATTGCCCATGTCGTGATGGGCGAGCATTCGGTCCCGGTAGAGAATCTCGTTCGCCGGCGCACCACGCAAGCCGAGCGCCGTGGCGTCGAGCGCACCTGCCGGGTCGCCGGCATCGAGGAGCAAAGACGCTAGGAGATGCGCGGCGTCGACCACTACGGCTTCGGCGTGCGCAACGAGCCCATACGCGTTCGCCCACGCGTAGCCGTGCGCGGCGGTGAACGGCCGACCGCGCACAACTTTGAGGGCCGCGGTGAGATCGAATATGGCAACGGCGGGTGCCTCGTTCCCTGCGGCGCGTAGCTGGCTCTGCAGATGGCCCAGATCAGTGCCGACTGTTGAGCGGAGACGAAGGCGCTCCCCCTTCCCGACGGGCGGGAAGTGGAACTCTCCATCAGTCGACGCACCAAGGGCTCGACGCGTGTCCGCCACGATATTCCACCACCGTTTGGCCGACACCATGCGTTGTGGCCAGAGTGCAGTTTGGACCGTATCGGCATCGACCGCCTGATCACGCGTGGTGAGGAATGCAACGAGTTCGGTTTCGCGTTCGGTCAGGGACCGGGTCCCGCCGATGACCTCGACATCACCCAACAGCCGTACTTCGACCTCGACCGTCGGCCCGGGAGCCCCTGCCTGATCGTCCGCTTCGACATCGCCGTTGCCGTCGGTCGGCTCGGCCGCGGGAAGTAGCGGCTCGTCTGTTTCATCGAGGGTTTGGTCGAGAAGCTGCATGACGGAGTCGCCGACATCCGCGTCGACAGTTTGAACGTCGAGCTCTGCTTCCAACCCCGAGACCCCAAGGCGCGCGACGTCGACGCGGCCCTCGTTGACGTTGAGGACCCAAGGGGCTCCCGCCCAGTCCCCCACCGCAAGCACGCCGATGCCGCGGCTCGCCGGGTTCGTCAGTTGCTCGATCCGTTCACGCTGTCTTGGATCGGTCGGCACCATGTCGAGTATCAGTACCACGGGCGCCCACGGGTCGCCGCCGCGGCTGGCCACCCGCGCCTGAAACGTTGTCGCGAGCGTCTGATCATTGAGCGCGCTGTCGATCGCGCGGACCTGTTGATCGAGCGCGTCGATCGCGGCGTCAAGGGTGTCAAGGACACGGAGACGCGGCGCGGCGTCGGATGTCAGCAACAGTCCCTCCTCGCTGACTACAAGGACTTCGAGACTGTCGGCGATCGGGCTAACGGTGAGTTCGAGCGCGACACTGCGGGCCAGCGCTCGCGCCTCGGCCGGCGATCCGGTGACGCAAGCGAGGCCACACGCCTCCAAGTCGATCATGACCGGCCCATCGGGACCGCGACCGATCGTGGCGAGGGCCGGCATCGGCGCGCAGCCGTCTCGCGCGGCACTCTCAAGTTGAGAGTGCGAGATCGAGCGGGGAAGCTCCCACAACCAGCCAGGTGGGGTTGTCGTCCAAGGCTTTGGCGCGTCTGGACTTGGTTCCTCGAGCATGACGAGGAGGTTGTGCTCGCGAAGTTGTACTGCGACAGGGTGCGGCGCACGGTCGCCGCGTCGGACGCGTAGTTGTCCGCTCAGACTGCGCAGCGCGACCTCGAGCCAGGAACCGGAAGCGTTATCGGCGAGCGCGCGGACCGCGATCTCCGTCGCCGCGAGCTCGGGCGCCAGCGGCGGAGACGCGCGCCCGGTTCGGCGACGCTTGAGTTGTCGCCGACGAAGAAGATTCAACGCTCCGGCAACACCAACTGCCGTCGTGAGGCCCGCGACACCCAGAACGAGATAGTTGTCGCTCCGTCCCTCACGATGCGTGTGGGAACGCGACGCTGCGGCTGGATGCTTGCTCGTTGCTGGCGACACGCTCGTCGGGGGCACACGAAGCCTGGTCGTCGGAAGCACGGTCGCGGGCGATGCCGCTGGAGAAGGCGCCATCACGGGCCGCGGATGGGCGGTCGGCGTGGATTGCGACGGTGCCTTGACGGGCGCGAGGCGTCGTTCCGTCATTGACGGTGGCAGCTCGAGTTGCCAGCCGGGATATATCCAGTGCGGATCGGCAAGCTCGCGGCCGTCGACCTGCCGCTTGCCTTCATTGAGTTGATACATCTCAAGCCATCGCAAAGGATCGCCCAGGTGACGCTGCGCGATGTCCCAGAGCGTGTCGCCCGGCACGACCACGTACAGACTGCCGACTTGACCCGTCGCTGCCGACGAGTCGACAGCGGCGTTGTTTCGGTCCGGTGACGCTCTCGTGGTCGGGATGGAAACGTCGACGAGTCTCGCGATAACTGGTTGGTTGCGCTGAAGGCTTGCGACGAGCGACGGCGCGTCCGCGGGTGCAGATCTGGCCATCGTGGTAAGCCCCGAGACAATGATCGCTGCGACGAGCGCGCTGGCCAAGGCTTGAAACGGTCCGGCAAATGCGACACGCGTGACCGTGAGGCCGCGCATCGACGCGACTACTTCGGCTGCAAGAGACACGACGAGGAGGATCCAGGTCAGCCATACGACAACGGCGAGGGACTTGAGCAACATGACATCGGGGATGCCGTGCTCCTCCAACGTTCGCCGCACTCCACTCCAATTCGGAACATTGTGCGGAAGCGGCCAGCCGATGAAATGCCACAGCGCCCACGGCGCACCGACGACCAACACGACCACGACGATCAACGCGGCCAAGCCCTTACCGATGCGTCCGAGACGGTTCATGGCCCTGGCGCCTCCACGCCGCCTTCAGGTCGCGCCGCGCCGTATCCGGTGACCGTGAGATTCGCGAGCCCGCCGATACCGAGGATCTGCATCGGTTGCGTGATCCGGACGCTCACCTCGACCTCAGCGCCGCGGATCTGAACGGTGCCCTCGTGCCCGGTGCTCGCGAGGTACCCGAGCGCAGCTTCACGGGCCTGGTTTGCGTTCAAAGTGAGCTCGCCGCTCGCTCGGAAGGTTGCGAGGTCGACTGCTTGCGCGCCCGCGCGAGCGGCGGATTGCGCTTCATCGATTGCTTCGACACGTGCGGCGAGGGTCAGGCCGCCGTCGATAACTAGGCCGGCGAACAGGAGCAACGCTGCGGTAAAGATGACGACGAAAGCCGTCACTGTCCCGCCCTCGCGGTTGAAGGGCTCCGCGCTGCCTCTGACAATGCGGGGGGTCATGGGCCGAGCCCTCGGTATCGATCGAGGGGCGCGACTGCTCGTGCGGTCAGCGTCTTGGCTGCCGGGATCCGCAATCCGGTGACGTCTTTGAGCTCGACCGTGCAGGCGATCATGACCGCGACCGATCCGCCCGGATGGAACTCGGCGGTATTCACCGTCACGTCGAGGTGCGCACAACCGATGTGCGTGTCGGCGAGCGCAGTAGACGCGGTCGTCTGCGCCGCGCTTGTCGCGGCCGCGGGATCACGGGCAATCGAGGCTGCACGCGCAGCTTGGTTCGCGGCTCCGTCAAGATCGATGCGGGATCCTGCGAGGCGGCCCAGCGCCACGACAAAGAGCAAGAAAAGGATGAGCAGAGGCGTCACGATGACAAGTTCGGCCGCGACACCACCCGTTTCGGCTTCAGGTCGGAAGGTCACGGGCTAGACCCGGGTGGACGGAAACGCTCGCTCGGCCCGCTCGCGACAGCTCGTACAGGGAGGTGAAACAACGGTAGTACCGAGGGCGCTTCGCCGGTGACCACCACCGTGGTCGTGTCGACAGTTCGATTTGTGGCGACGTGCGGGTCCGTTAACACGCCGAGTTGGGCGAGTACGGCGTCGGTTTCAGTCTTGCCTGCGGCTTCGGTTCCATTTTCGACGCGGCCGGCTGCGAGACCTTGCTGCGCGGCAGCCTCGGCGACGTGCGTCGCGTGCTGCCAGAGCGCGAACTGAATGACCCCGAGAATCAGAAGCAGGAGGAGCGGAGTCGCGACGACCAGTTCCGCCGACGCTGAGCCGCGTTCATCCCGCCCATATCGATCGCACGCGCGTGCGGACATCGCCTCGTCGCCTTACGGTCCGGTATTGATGCCATGGGCTTTGGCGAGCACCTTGGCGCCAATAATCCCGACCGCTCCGACGGCCACGGCCACCAACAACGCGATGACAACGACCGCCTCGGTCGAGTACCCAGCCTCGGGATCCTCACGTGCACCTGCCAGCCGCTCGCGGAGGCTGCAGATCACGTGGATCACGATGGTCACTTCAGAGAACACGGGCCTCTCCTTCTGATGGTCGGTTGTCAGAATTCATGAACTCACGGCTTTTTCACAGTCCGGTGAGCACGTGCTCGACGGCTGGGTAGCCAACGAAAATGAGAAAGCCAGCGAAGAGCAGAACGACGGGCAGACTCATGCGCTCGGTGGCCGCCTGCGCAGACGTCTCGGCCTCCGTGAGCTCGTGCACGCGAAGTGACACGGCCTTAGCCGACAGCGACGCACGCACCTTGGCACCCTCGGTGCCGGCGAGAGCGACTGTCGCGGCAAGTTCGGCCAGCTCCGGTACGCCGAGCTCGTCGCCAACGCGAGCGAGGCCGGCCCACGGCGTCTCCTGCGCGAGCCGGGCGCGTTCTAGCGCGTGCCGCAGATGGTCGAAGGCCCAGCCATTCCCGATACTCACGGCGTCTTCGAGCGCCGTCTCGACTCCTCCGCCTCCGGCGAGAGCCACGACGACGAGATCGAGGAACGCTCCGAGCGCGTGTCGGAAATCGCGTCGACGTTCTTGCGCTTCGGCGTGAATCCCGAGGTCCGGGATCCAAAACGCAACCGCCCCACACACGATCGATCCCCAGAGTGGAACGGAGAGCGGCAGATGCGCGCCGCCGAGTGCAAGCACAGCGGTCGTCGTCGGCACGAGCAAGAGTCCGACCAGTGCGAGCGTGACCTTCTCGGCGAGATGCGTCTCGCGACTTCGCGCGAGCACCGCGAGGTCGCGGTCCATCCCCGGCCACGTCACCCATCGGATACCGGATTGCGCGAGCAGGTTGGCGATCGGACGGCCGATGCGACCGGTCAATCGTCCGTCGTCGCACAGAACTGGAGACGACGCCGGCGCTCCGCTGGGGCGTAACTGGATCAGCGCCTCGGCTAACGACAGTCGAGGCGCACTCCAGCCACGAGCGACCAGCCACAGGCCCGCGCCAACCCCGCCGCCGGAGACCAAGGCGAAGATCACGGCTGTGTCTCGCCGACGAGAAACCGTTCGGGAATCGCGGGGCGCGCCATACGGGCGAGCCACGCGAACGCGGCTGCGAATATACTGCCAACGGCAAGTAGCACGAGTTGGCCCAGCGCACTGTTGTATGGCTGCAGATATGCGCGATTGAGAATCGCCAGTCCGAACGCGAGACCAGCAGTCACGCTCACAATGACTTTGACGGAAGTGCGTGTGCGGGCTCGTCCTGCTTCGACCCGGAGTCGCATCGTGGCCTGCTCGCGGGCGGCCTGAGCGAGACTGCCGAGCAGGTCGCCGAGGCGATGCACCTGATGTTCGGCAGCCAACGTCAGTGCGGCAACCACCAGGTCGCAGGTCGGGTCGGCGACGTCGTCGGCGAATACGCGAAGCGCAGCCGCAAATCGATCCCGCCCCAACCGAGCGGCGAGCGTTACAACTTCACGTCGGATCGGCGTCGGTGCGATCGGTGCAGTCGAGGTGATCGCTTGCTCGAGCCCCGCCGCGCCGGCCATCGTGTCCCGCAACATTTCGGCCCATCCCGCGATCGCCTCGATGCGAGCAACGAGCGCCGCATGCGCCGCACCTTCGCTCAGCAGCCCGGGAAGCGCAGCCGCCCCAGCCGCCGCAAGCAAGGCGCCCACGGGCCAACCGGTCGCCGCGCCGACCAAGACGCCGGCCACGACCGCCGCTGCGAGGCGACGCGTCCGGTGCTCCCACCGGACGCGAATAGTTGGCCATCGCAGCCGCGGCAGTTCGACACCGCGTAGCCCCATCGCCGCGACAGTGATGCCCAGCCCGACCGCCGCACCGCACATAGCTGCTAGAGCGGTCATGGCTCCCACCACCCACCCGGTCGGTCCAAGAGCACCGGGTCGAAACCGACCGAGATCAGTTCCTCGAGGGTGTCGACGCGCAGTTGCGTGCCGGGAACCGCGCGCCGGTCGGGACCGGGACGGAATACCTCGTTCGAGATCACGAGCGGTCCTTCGGCGTCGACGACCTCGCGGACGGAGGATACGAAGCGGCTTCCGTTCGAATGCTGCGCGAGGTGGATCACAAACTGAACCGCGTTCGCAACCAACAAGTTCGTCGCTTCGAGCGGCAGACGTTCTGGTGCTTGAGCGGCGTAGGTCGCCAGCTTCGAGAACGCACCCTTCGACGACGAAGCGTGCAGCGTCGTCATCGAGCCATCAGTGCCTTGCGACATCGCGTTGAGGAGAGAGAGGACTTCTTCCCCGCGTGACTCGCCGACGATGACTCGATCCGGCGACATACGCAACGCCCAGCGCACCAGATCGGCAAGAGTGATCTCACCTTCACCTTCGACATTCGGCTCCCGCGCTTCAAGCGCGACGACATCAGGGTGCAGATCGTGGTATCGGTCCAGGCCCAACTCGAGTGAGTCCTCGATCGTGATGAGCCGTTCCCATGCCGGAATGTCAGCTGCCATGGCTCGCAACAACGTCGTCTTGCCCGACGCAGTGCCACCGCAGATGATGCAGGACTTTCGTGCACGCATCACCGCGCCAAGGAACTCACGCAGCGCAACGTCGAGCGTCCCCATAGCAACCAGGTCGTCCGGCGTGACCTTCATGTACCGGTGGCAACGAATCGACAGGCACGGGCGCGCCGCGACCGCCATGACCGCAAACAGGCGCGAGCCGTCCGGTAGCTGGAGCGTTAGCCGTGGCGAGCCAAGGTCAAAGCGGCGTTCGCCGATACCAAGTCGTGCGGCCGCCATGCGCAGAAGATCGATCAACTCGGCATCCGAATTCGCGATCGGCTCCACCTGTTCGCGTCGACCGTCCGCGTACCGAACCCAGACGTTGTCGAAGCCGTTCGCGTTGACGTTCTCCAGCATCGGGTCATCGAGCAGTCGCTGGAGGCGATGCAGTCTGAACAACCCGTCGAACACGGTCCGAGCGATGTCGTCCTCTTCGTCGACCGAGAGGACAGGGCGCCCCTCCGCAAGCGAGGCGCGAGCGTGTCCATCGAGTGCCTCGGCGATGAGCTGGCGACCCAACGCCTCTTCCGCGGCCGGTGCGGCGGGCGAGCGTTGCGCGGCCTCATCAACACGGCGGCGTTCCTCGATCCGACTGAGGACCTCGCCGCGAATGCGCGTCGTAAGTTCCGACGGCGTGGTCATGACCGCGCCTCTTCGCGCTCCACTATCCTGACTGTGGCTGAAATGGTTCCCGGAGACGGTGGCGCTGCCAGCTCGGCCAGGTCCGAGTGCTGCGGCGGGAGGCCTCTCGCGAAGTGCTCGTGGATCGCGTTGGCAATGGACCGCGCGTGTCGGAGCAACGGTGAGCGTCGGCGCGACGACGCGCCGAACAATGCCGAGACGCCGTCGGGGTCGAACGGCACATCGCCGAGTACTTCACTGTTGAGCGCGTGGTCGACGTCAGCCTTGTTGTAAAGACCTTCACCAACCAGGACGAGGCCGAGCGAACTGGGCACTTCGGTGCGACCCTCGAGCCATGCCGCGACGCAATGCAGGTCGGGCAGCAGTGGCCGTACCAACAGCAACGCCACGTCCGAGCGGTCGAACGCCTCGTCCGCGATCGACGCGGCGCCGAGGCGACCGCAGTCGATGAACACGTCCGCTTCGAGTCGGGCGAGTTGCGCGGGCAGCGCGCCGAGCAGGTCGAGGGCGGCGCGCGCTTGCGCGGCTGATGGCGGAGCAGCCAGAACGTCCGCACCTTCGACAAGCTGCTGGACATGCTCCCAGATGAGTTCGGGATCGTCGCGACGTCGCGATGCTGCCGCGAGGCTGACCAGCCCCGGCTCGGGCCTCAGACCGAACTGCGCAACGAGGGTGCCGCCTCCCGGATCGAGCTCGACCACGAGACGGCGTCGATCGTTGGGCCATACAGCGCCGAGCGCGGCGGTGAGAGTCGTGACGCCGCACGATCGCACTGAACCGAGAGCTACGACGGCCATCAGGCGCCGGCCGGCACGAGGACGAGAGCGACGGCGTCCGCACTCGCCAGGAGCGCGACCGCGTTCGCGTTTCCTTCCGCCACGCGCAATGACAGAACCGCGGAGCCGTCACCGGCTGTTGACGGAGCGACGTTGAGAATCACGCCGCTTACGGACGGTGCGGCGTTGGGAGCCGACGTCTCGGAAGAGCCAGCTGCGTTGCGGCCGGTATCGACAACCCGTACTTGGTCGCCTGAGGCCACCCCGGGCGGGAACTGTCCCGGCTTGAGCGCCAGACCGACGACGGCGTCTCCAGAGTTCAACAATCGTGAAGAACCAACTGCGCTCGGCGTGAGCAAGGCACCCGCCGCGAGCGGAACCGCGACTGGGCGACCCACGACGCTTGATTCAGACGTCACCGATACCGATGCCAAGCCTGAACCGGCGGAGATCCCAACCTCCGTGAGATCACTCGTCCGCAGCACGTGACCGGTGGTGACGGATCTGGTCAGCGCGAGGACTCGAGTGACGTCATTCGTTCTCAGCGACACCACCGCGAACGTCAACGCGAACCCGACGACGAGGAAGACGCCGAGCACGATCCACGGGACTTGTCGTTGCCGCGTTGAGAGGCCCGACGGACGCATCGCCGGCAGCGAGTGCACGCGAGTCTTGTGCTCTGCCGCCCTGTTAGTAGTGGTTGCAGTCACATCGCCTCCTTGCTTTGTGACGTCATCGGTTCCCGGTCGCGGAGGTGTTGATCGCTTGCGACTCGGCGACACGAAAGGTGCTCGTGGTCGCTGTTGTGAGCGCGGGCAACGAGCCGAGCTGGCCGTCCCCTTGCCACGTCACGACCCACGTAACGGTTGCCGAAACGGCGAATCCGCCATCGGATTCGCCGGCACTGCTCCGTCGATAGGTGTGGCCGCAATCGGGGGACGATGCGCTCGGGTCATCGCCTTGTGCGTATGGGGTCCCGGGTCCCGTGCAAACCAGCACAGTCCCATCTCCGAGCCTCCACGTGACGTGCAACGGACGCGCGGTCGCGGTAACCGATTCGCCTGGCACCGATGCCGTGGCCGTCATGGGTGCCCATGCCGATCGCGCCAACCACAACCATGTCGGCACGTTCACCAACTGCTCGCCCCTCGGCGACGTCTCGATGCGCGGCGTCGCGAGTTTGAGCCGGTTCACGGCTTGACGCGCCAGGACCACTGGCGTCGGCCGTGGCGGGGTTGGGCCGCCGGTCGTCGGGAGCCACACGGTCCCGCCTCCGGTACCAGGAAACGGCCCCAGGCAAGTGAAAAGGAACCACGCTCCGGTCTCACCCGGATGTTGGTCTGCTGTATCCCACGCGGGCGGTCGATAGTCGGTGGCCATTTTCCAGTAGCAGCCGTTCGAACCCATCCAGCCCCAGGTCGGATCGGTGCAGGGCGCCGGTTTTCCACGCCAGTCGGTGCAAGTTCCGCCGCTCGTCACTCCGGATTGCACGTGGACGGTCGCGTTCGAAGCGGGGCTGACGGTTGACGTTCCGGCCGTGACTGTGCACCCAGGCGCGCCGCTCTGTTGGCACGCGACGGTGCTACTCCCACCATCAGCCCACGCGTTCGAGGTGCCGAATGAGAGGCTGGCAAGCACGAGGACGGTCACGAGCGCGGCTCTCTTCAGCATGTCCCGGCTGCTCCCACTTGAAGTTCCGTGACCTTCCACGTACCGCCGATGTCCTTGACGGTCGCAGTCGTCCGGTGCAGACCACCCGGGACGTGGTTCTGGAGCCGCCCGGTCGTGGCGATGTAGTTCAGCCAATTCGTGTCGTTAAAGCAGTCCCGGATAGTCGCCGTTGTCGGTTCGGTACTTGGCTTCAGACTCGTGACCGCTGGGCGCGTCGCCGGTCTTCCCCTAACGACAACTCCTCGGCGCCGGTTTGTGTAAACGCCACGCGTCAACAGTGAGAGCGCGTCGCCAGCAGCGTGTTGCGCGAGTCGCGGTGACTGGTAGTCGACCGTGAGCGCCACCGCGGCCATGTCCTGCCACATCCCGTCGTAGGCTCCGATCGCGTCGGCACGTGCGCTGTCGGCGAAGCTGGTAGTCGTCGAAGCTTCAACAGGCGGAGCCTGCAAATGCGCGCCGGCCGAGCGACGCGGCTCGCCGCAGGACGAGGCCACCAGCGCAAAAGCAGCGACGACAACGCCTACGCAATAGCTACGTCTACGAGCGACACGCACGCGGCGACCTCCTTGTCGTTTCCTCACGAGACCCGTTTCGTTCAGCCGACCCAGTGCGGACGAGCTGTGGGCGGGCACGCTGATGAGTCGTTCGCTCAGCGCGAGCCCGCGTTCGTCGATGTCACCGGCCACACCAATGACAAGTGCCTCGGCACCCCTCCCCCGAACTCTGCGGTGTCCGAGAACAGAGCGCGACGGAGCCTGAATCTCGCACTTTTCGCGCGAAATTTTGCCGCCTTACGACTGGAGGCGTCTCGTCTACGCGGACGGAGGCGTGGTTGACGTCGTGGTCGGTGGTGCCGTCGTAGCCGGCGCTGGTGACTTCGGCAGCGTCGTAGTTGGGACCGCCGGCTTCGGCATCGTCGTCGTCGGCACCGGGGACTTCGGCTCCGTTGTGGTCACCCGGATCGTCGTCGGAGCAACGGTCACGGGTGGTTGCGTCGACAGCGTCCTGGCAGTCGTTGCCGGTGTCACCCGACTGTTCGCAGGTGGCTTGACGACAACTGTCGCCCTCGCACTCGGCGCAAGCGTTGTGCTTGCCGTCGCCGGCGGAGCGCTTGGAGTGCCGTTCGCTCGCGGGCGAATCGAGTCCCTGGCGACGCGCCCATGTTCCGACACGCGGCTCGCAGGATGCGGAACGGACGCTGGTCGGCTTTGCCCGCTGGATGACGCTCCGGCGCCCGCCAGACTCGACGCGACGAGGACCAACAGCAACACCACGCCGAGGACCACGAAACGGCGGCGCGGTCGCCGGCGCACATCGGGCGGGAAACCGTCGCGCTGCCAGCGCCCAGCCGCAACGGGACGGCGGGCAGCGATATCGAGGAAGTCCTCGGCGGATCTGTCGGCCGGAAGCGCGCCCGCGACGTCGGGTGTGAGCAGCGACGCACTGACAAGAGCAGCCGACGCCAGCGCGCGGACTCTGGTAGCTCGACACGTGGTGCATCCATCGACGTGGCGCCCGAGCCGCTTCCGAATCAGGGGCGTCAGCGTGCCGTCCCAGTCGTCGAGCACTACGGCCAGTGACTCACATGCGCGACGCCCGAACCGAGCAACCAAGAGAAGACCAATCGCCCGCTCCAGTTGGCGCTTCGCGCGGCTTACCAGCGAATACGGGTTCGCGTGGGTGAGGCCCAATGCCGCCGTGAGCTCTGCGCCCTCGAGGCCGTGGCGCGTGTTCAGGAACAGCACTGCGCGATCCCGCTTGCTTAACCCGAACGCTGCTGCCCACACGAGGGATGAGGCCTCACTCGCCAAGACGGCTTCGACCGGATCATCGTCCGTCAACAAGACGTCCGGAACCGATTCCACGGACTTCACGCGTTCGCGGTAACCGAGTTGACCCAAGCACACGTGTCGCGCGATCGCGAACATCCAACTCGTTAGCCGCTCCGGATCGCGCAATTGGTCAATCCGCTGAAACGCCAACACGAACGTGTCTTGCGTCGCGTCCGCGGCCTGGTCACGATCGCGCAGCAGCGCGAAGCAGAAGCCGTAGATGCGATCTGCGAACTCCGTGTACAACTCGCCGAGCGCGGCGCGATCACCCGAGCGCACGCGCGCGACAAGTTCCCCGCCCCCCACCCGCAACCCCACAGTCCAAGCATGACTGTTATCAGACCATTACGTCCATTCAGAATGATATATCTCGACTCAGGTAGTTCGCGGCAATAGTTCATACACCACTTCAGCCACTTGCCCCACACCGGCACCACCCCAGGTCAAGCCGTATTGGCCCTAACGTTGAATACTCAGAACGAGGTCATACGACTTGCGCTCAAGTACGCATGCATCTCGTCATCGAGAGCGCGAGGAAGTTCCATTGCCCGATTGAGCTTCAATCGCGCCCGCGGACACCAGCGACCCGGTCTCTTCAACAGAGGCGAAGCCGTGACTGCGGTTGTCGAACCCCAACCGCGAGCCGATCAGCGAGTCCGATCGCGTTCTGTCAAGGATTAGCCTGATCGGGTGGGAAAAGCATCGGCGAACGCGTTGATGAAGTGCGCGGCGGCGCTCGACCACGCCCTCGAAGAGCGCGACAGCTGGATCGCCGCCACGCGAGACGATGGTCACTCTCTCCGAGAAATCGCCCGATCGGCACAGCTGTCGGCAGAAGGTGTGCAGCACGTCCTAAGACGACGCCCGCTACCAGCGAGCGGGGCGAATGCCGAGCGACAACTAGAGCGATGGGCTACGAAAGCGCACGATCTCACGATCGAACGCGCCCATCTCTTGCTCGCACTACGCGAGCAGTTCTCGGAGCGGCAACTCGCGGAGGTCAGTGGTCTCTCGCGAACTGCCGTGCGGTATCAGCTAGCGCTCGCGGCGGCCGGCGAATCTCCACGCATCGTTCGCGCTCGCGGCTGAAGCCTCCGAAAGCGCGAGACACACTTGCCAGTCGGCAGCCTCTGTCGAGACAGAAACCGGCTTTCCACAGTGGTCTAATCCTTGACAGAGTGAACGGCCGGATGGTCTAATCATTGACGGACGCCGCATGGCGAGGCGGTGGTTGGGGAAGCACCGCCTCGCCTGCGGCTCGCCACTCCCACCGCGAAGGGGACGCCCGCAATGAGGCTGCGATGCTGCGAGGACGAAGCGAGAGCACTTGTCATCGGTAGCGCGCACATCGAGATCGCGCGATGGAAGATCGCTGGTGCGGGCGTTAATCCGCACGACGAGTACGCGCGCAGCTATTGGTTGCCGGTCATCGGACCAACGTCCTATCTGCTCGCGCAAACGCTCGCGGACACGCTGCGGAATGCCCCTGAGGGTCAGCAGTCAATCGCGGTGCCGACGATTCAGCTTGCGGCGGCGGTCGGCATCGGCGGCTCGTTGGGTCCAAACTCACCGCTCGCGAGAAGCGTCGCGCGGCTCGCGCTCTTCGAACTAGCGACACCGATGGGCGGGTTGCTGCTCGTCCGGGACGAATGGCCTCTGCTCACGCACAGCCAGCACCGTCGGCTCCCCGAATGGCTTTCGGTTCAGCACGAGCGCGACTCCATGCGCATACAGAGCGGCGCGCCACGGCGCGCCGATAAAGGGGGAAGGGCATGAACAACGTCTCGATCACAGGGCGGCTCACAATGGATCCGATGACCAAGGAGGCGGGAGCCCAGGAGGTCACGCGCTTCCGCATCGCGATCGACAACGGACCGAACCCTGCCACCTACGTCGACTGCGAGGCCTGGGGACGCCTCGGCGCGGCAATCGCGGCACACGTGCGCAAGGGTCGCCTGCTCGCGGTCACGGGCACATTGCGCCAGACCGAGTGGACCGATGGCGACGGCCAGCGACACGAACGTCACTACGTGAGCGCGACCTACGTCGACTTCCTGGACCGGCCTGTCAGCGTCCAGAGCGCGCCCGCCGCAGCGTGAGCGCCGAGAGCGCGATCGCGCCCGGAACGCAGGGCCGCTTGTTCTGCACCCCGATAGAGAACGCGTTACTGCGGCTCGTCGTCGTAGAAGCCACCGGATCGCGCACCGCGCCTGTTGCGCACTTCGGCGTCGCGGCCGCGCAAGCGCACGCCGTCGCGCGCGCTGCGGGGCACGCGTGGATCGAAGGCACTGACGGACGCACCGTCGAGATCCGAGTGCACGACGGCGCGCTGACCGTCACCCCTCGCGAGCCGGGTTGGCCCGCCGCTATCGCGCGACTCATGGTCGAACAGGCCAACGATGCTCAGGAGGAGCAATGACCATCACGGAGCCAACACTCACGCAGAACCTGCCCATCGAACAGGTCGAGCCGAACCCCAAGAACCTGCGCCATCGGATCGGCGATATCAGTGAGCTCGCCCGGAGCGTGAACGCTGTGGGAATCATCGAGCCGCTGCTCGTAACCCCGAACGACCACGGGAGCTATACCGTCGTCGCCGGCCACCGACGCCTCGCAGCTGCTCAAGCCGCCGGCGTGACGAACTTGGCATGCACGGTGCGGACTATCAACGACATCGAGGCCGTCGAGCTGGCGCTCATCGAGAACGGACAGCGCCACGACCTCAACGCGATCGAAGAGGCCGAGGGCTACTACCAGCTTTTCGAAGAGGGCCGCACCGTCACCGCGATGGCGACGACGCTCGGACGTTCCGCGAAGCACATCAGCGCGCGCCTCGCGCTGCTCGAGCTCCCCAGGAAGGCCCGACGCGCGATTGAGCGAAACAAGATCAGGCTGAGTGAGGCCGAAGCGCTCCTCGCCGCGCGCGAGCACCCAGACCTGATCGAAGCCACCATCGAATCGCTCAACGCCGAGGACGGCGGCTCCTTCGACGTGCGGCGATCTATCGAGAAAGGGCTTCGAGAGCGTCGCCGTGAGGAGTCGGTGGCCGCGCTTCGGGCCCAAGCCGAGGCACGCGGCCTGCGGCTGGTCGAGTACCAGGGCTACCAACCGACCAACTACCGATCACTACGGGAGGGCCTCGGGCTGGACACCGACGACCGAAGGCGACACCGACGCGAGACGTGCCACGCGGTCACCGTGGAGGCGCGCTGGGACGGCCGCGCCGAACTGGTCGAGGTGTGCACCGACTGGCGACGACACGCCACCCGAGGCAAGGGGAACAACGCGTCTGCGGTCCAAGTCCCGTCGCAAGCGGGCGGTAGCGAAGCCGAGCGGGAACGACAGGCAGCCCGCCGTTCGTGGTCCCGACGACGGGCCGAGTTCATGACGACCGCGCTGGCCGGACGGGTCGCGAAGACAACGATCACCGACGCGGCACTGCACACGCTGATCGAGGAGGCCGGAGCAAATGCCAGCCGCCGAGCCGCGCAACTGCTCGGCATCGACGCCGACACCGAGCACGGCTACCAGGACTGGCACCGTGTCGTCGTCGAGCACTCCCGCCAAGCCCGACGACGCTGGTCAAGACCGCCGTGGCCGTCGTCGCCGCGCACGGCGAGGAACAGCTCCGCGGCGACTCCCGACAACCCGAGACCTACCAGGCGTTGCTTCGAGGCCTCGGCTACGAACCCGACGACGGGGAGTTCCCCTCAGCCGACCGCAACCTCGTAGAGAGTCCGAGCGACCCGCGACCCGCTGCCGACACGTAGTCGTTCCTCCCTCCGAATTGGTGCACCGAGGGCCCCCGCCGATGCGGGGGCTCTTCGTTGCGCGTGGCGGCGCGCCGTCGCCCACCGTCCCCCGCCACCACCAGCAGCCCCAAGCGTCACCGACCAACCAGACCGACAACCGAACCCCACACCGAACAGCGCCAACACCGCAACCCACACCGAGCGACTCACCGACGCCACCCCAACCCCAACGCCCCAACAAGAACGCCCAGCCCCCCGAAAACGACGACTGCCGAGCACCACCTTCAACGCCTGACCAATGCACGAACTAGGGGTAGACACACTTGCAGGTTCCGCAAGCGGAACCCGGCGGGAGTGATCCCGGGAGTCATCTCCACGGCACGTCACCAGAGGTTCCCGTGGCAGATGTCGACGATCGAAGGGACTGAGCGCGCCGCGGTCTATCTCACAACTGGTTGCTTCAGAAGGGTCTTTTCACTCGAATCAATTCGCGAGGCAACGCGACGCGCCGCCCGCTTGTAACCGCGCTCGCATCCCTCTCTGTGAGGCTGACGTGAAGAGGCGGCGGGCAGCACAGAACTCAACGAGTGCGGGGATCGGCGCCTCGGCGAACTCGCCGCGGGCTGCCTCGACGAACACACGGTGAACAAAACCGCGAATGCATGTGCGCGCGACTGTTTGCGCAGGAGCGATTCCGGGAGTAATTCCGGGAGCGGTGACGGGAGTCATCCCGCGGACGGATCGTGCGGGCGACTTGCACAGATAACCTGCTCGCAGCACTCGCCGAGAAGCTCGGCGACGACTCCGGCACCGGCCGGCCGCGGCGTGCGCGGCAGCCCACCGCCTTGCGTCACCATGGCAGGGCAGGGCACACACGGTGTCGCGGCTTCGCGTGGGCAACGGAGCCTCCAAGAGAGCGAGGTTCAGTTCCTACCACGCGGGACGAGCCGTCAGTCGTCGTCGTCTCGGCTTCGTAGCGATTCTTTGATCTTGGCGATGGCGAAGCCCCACGCGTCGCTGGGAGTGGGGCTGGGTGGTAGCGCGATTTCGTTTGGGTTGGTAAGGATGTCGACGAGGACGGCGCCGGGTGTGTTGAAGGCGCGGGCAAGGCCGTCGGCGAGATGTGCGGGGTCATCGATGCGGATGCCGGTGAGCCCGACCGCATTGGCCACGGCAGCCAGATCCGGGTTGCGTAGGACGGTCCCGTATTCGGGTAGGCCAGCTTGTTCCATCTCGAGCTTCACCATGCCGAGCCGGCCGTTGTCGAAGACGATCACTTTCACTGGGAGGTCGTAGGCGATCAGGGTGAGCAGGTCGCCGAGCAGCATGGTGACGCCGCCGTCGCCGCTGAAGGAGATCACCTGTCGTTCCGGGTATAGCGCTTGCGCGCCGATCGCCTGCGGCAACGCGTTCGCCATGGAGCCCAGATTGAATGAGCCGAGCAACCGCTGGCCCTCGCGGAACCGTACGAAGCGGGAGAGCCACACCGTCGACATGCCGGTGTCGGTGGTGTAGATCGCGTCGTCGGCGGCGAGATGATTGACCGCGGCGGCGACCGCCTCGGGCCGGATCCGACGCTCGGGGTTGTCGAGGACACGCTGCGCCTTGCCGAGCCTCGTCGTGTCGTAGCTCGGATCGATGAGTCGAGCCTGACGCTTGGTCCAATGGTCGTGTCGTGCGAGGAGTCCGTCGAGGAAGCTCTTATCGTCTTTCGGAGGTACGACCGCGAGGACCGCGCGAAGTGCCGCGGCCGTGTCGCCCACCACTCCGAGATCGACGGACGTGCGCCTTCCGATGTGCGCGGCGTTGGCGTCGATTTGTACGACGGTCGCCGATGTCGGGTAGTAGTCGCTGTACGGGAAGTCGGTTCCGACCATCAGCAGCAGCTGCGCGTTCCGCAGCGCCTGGGCGGCGGCGGGGTTTCCGATGAGTCCGCTCTGACCGAGGTCGAAGGGGTTGTCCCAATCGAGGAACTCTTTGGCTTTGAGCGTCGCGACGATTGGCGCGTTGAGCCGAGTGGCAAGTTCCAGAAGCTCGGTTCTCGCGTGACGTGCCCCGATGCCCGCGAGGATCGTCACTTTGTCGTGTTGCGCGAGCAGCGCGGCCAGTTGATCGATCAGCGCGTGATCTGGGAGACCGACGGAGCTCGGTTTGGTGACGTGGACCGCGCGACCGTCGCCGGCGACGGATGCAGCGCCCACGTCGCCTGGAAGTGTCAGCACTGAGACGCCGCGCCGGGCGAGCGCGGTTTCGATTGCTTGTTCCACGACGCGTGGGATCTGGCTCGGGCTCGTGATGGTGTGTGAGAAGACAGCGACGTCGTCGAAGAGGCGGTCGTTGTTGATCTCCTGGAAGTAGTTGGACCCGAGTTCGGCCAACGGGACCTGGCCCGCAATGGCGAGGACGGGCGCGTGACTCTTCGCTGCGTCGTACAGACCGTTGAGCAGATGAATGGATCCCGGACCGACCGTCCCGGCGCACACGCCCAGCGTTCCCGAGAGCTGGGCTTGCGCTCCGGCTGCGAAGGCGCCTACCTCCTCGTGGCGGACACCGATCCAATCGATGCCATCTGTACGTCGGATCGAATCGGTGAAGGGGTTGAGTGCATCGCCCACAACGCCGAATACCTGCGATACGCCTTCCGCGACCAGTGCGCCGACAATCACGTCGCTTACCGTGGCGCTCATGGCGCGTCGGCATTTCCGAGCAGTGCCGTCGGGTGTGACGCGTCCCGGTTACTCATCAGATTGTCCGTCCTCAGCTCGGGTAGGGGGCTTCGGACAGCAACCTCGCCAGGTGGGCGGCGTTCGCCGCTGTCGCCTTGGTGGCGTGACCGGTCTTCTCGCTGCCTGATGGGAGGTCTTTGTAGTCGGTCTTGTGCATCGCCTCGCCGACCCAGTAAGTCATGCCGCCGGCTGCGATGGTGAATCCGACGTCGCTGAGCCCTTGGAACAGCTCGGCGGCGACGTGGTGCGCGCCGTCTTCGTTGCCGACGACGGCGACGATCGCCACTCGGTCGAGCGACACCATGCGGCCGGTGGCGTCGGTCTCGCCGAGGAACGCGTCGAGGCGTTCCAGCACCCGTTGCGCGTAGCTCGACGGGTGGCCCATCCAGATCGGTGTGCCGAGTACGAAAATGTCGGCGTTGAGGATCTGCTGACGTAACGCGGGCCACTCGTCGCCGTCGCCTTCGTCGGAGGAGACTCCCGGCCGGACGTTGCGATCGGCTATCCGTACCGTGCCGGTGGATTCGACGCCGTGTTCGGCGAGCGCGGCGAGTACCTCGCTGATCAATTTGTCGGTGCTCGAAGTCTCAGTCGACGATTTGAGCGAGCAGTTGAGCGCGAATGCCGTAAGGGTCATTTCTTCTCCGTTCCAAGCGTGAATGTGGCTCGGCAGTTCAGGCGAGCTGTCCGAACGCGACAATGTTCGAGAGGTAGTGACGTGTGAATGCGTCGAACGCGCCGCCGCAGGTTACGAGCCTGACAGCGTCGTGCCGATCGGTCCATAGGACGGCGCGCCTTCGGTGGTGTTGACCACACCGTCGCCGTTCGTGTCGCCCGCGGGCGTCGGGCAGGTTCCCATGCCGTCTATGTGAATGCGCTCGGTCCTCGGACGACCGCAACAATCGAGGCACCAGTGCGCGTGCGATACTGGCCGTCGGCGATGGTCGCATGGACGGCGGGAGACGCCTCGGTGACAGTCAGCCATTCGATCGCGAGACCCTCGAGCTGCTGCATCGTCGCGAATGTCGCAGCCAGTTGCGGCGCGCCCAGAACGGTACCTAGTGCGGCCGCGTCGTCTGCGTCGAGACTGAGAACGTTGATGCACGCGTCGGGATCCTCGCGTCGGAATACCGAGATCTCGCGATGCCCGTTTCGATGCGAGATCACTGCGACACGCTGGCCGGTCGACGATGCGAATTCGTTCCGCACTCCAACTCCAGGCAGTGCAGTCTCGATGATGTCGGTCAATGCAGACCTCGTGTCCCATCAGGTAAGCGCCTGCGATGTGATCTTCGCGGCTCCGAGCGCCGACGCTCCACTCTGGCATGGAACCTTCACGCATCGTAGAGACACCAGACGGCGCTCGACAGCGCCGTTCATCCGCCTTCTGCGCCACCTTTCCCGTACCTCGACGGTGCTGCTTTAGGGATGCGATCCGACCTTGAGGCGACCTAGCCAAAACCGTTGCCGTTCTGACCTCCACCCGTCTGGCGGCGTCAACCTCTTGGGTGGTGCGGGCGACGACGTTCCACGACATGAGGATGGGCGTCTCGAAGAGGACGCCACCGAGCAGGATCGCTCTGGCAGGAGCGTCAGTGTCGAGCACGCGAGCCGAACTGCGTCGTGCCTCTCGGTCCCGCGCAGCTCAGCTAGCACTGCTTCATTGGGTATAGCTTTCGCGAGTTCTCCAGTTGGAGCGGCGTTTGGTTCATGCCGGGGTCCTACACACCGGTTCCGACCTGGTCATCCGCCTCCCCCCGGCCAACGAGGCGCGCACATGCCCGTCGGATGGATTCGGTTCTTCGGTACTGTGATCATTGGTGCGGCAGATGAGTAGCGCACTGTCGAGCCAGAAGCGACCACCGCGACAACCCGATAGGACGAGTGGGTTCCCGGGCCCTCCCCTCGTCGTGCTCGCCGGACCGCCGGGTGCCGGTAAGGGCACGCAGTGCACCCAACTCGCCGAGCAAATCGGCATCGCGCACGTCTCGATTGGTGACGCCTTGCGTCAAGAGGTCGAGGCCGGTACCGCGCTCGGCGCGCGTGTACGGGCCTCGCTCGCAGCCGGCCGGCCGCAACCGCGCCGACGACGCTGATCCGGACGCCATCGCAGAGCGCATGTTGACCTACCACCGCGACACGAGACCCGTGCTTGACTGGTATGCCAGTCGTGGTCTTCTCGCGCACATCGATGCGAACGCGCCCGAGCGCGATGTCACCGCAAGAATCGCGGGCCACCTCGTGTCACACAGTCTGTGCACATACCTCTGAACTGCTTCGAACCCAGATTCGGCTACTTCGTGTAGTCGCGGCTTGTCGACCAATACCCGGAACGACGGTCACCTATTTCATGACAGGACGCGCATGCCGGACCGTCAGGCCGACGAGTCCGGGTCGAAACGAATGCTGCGATCGAGTACCCCGATCGCCATCTCTTCGACGGTCATCCGATCGATTAGGGCGCGTTTGCGTAGTCGCGAAGGCTCGCCTCGTGGAGCACGAGGCCTGGACGCTCACCATTCCCTGCGCCTGACCACCCGCGCGCGTCCGCCGTCGACCGGAACAACGCTCGCTTGGCGGTGAACCGGACAATGGTGCTCGACTGCACGCCATGTTGCGACGGCGGAAGGGGTTGCCCGACGACTGGGCCGACATCGTCGCCGACCATGTCGCAATGTGGAGTCTGTTGGACGGCGGCGAACGGGAGCTCATCGAAGGGACCAGTGATTGGCTGCTCCGGCATAAGCATTGGGAGGCGGCGCGAGGATTCGCACTCACCGATGAGATCCGTGTGACGATTGCCGCACAGGCCGCGCTTCTCGTCCTTGGCCTGAGCGTCGACGAGTACCGACAGGTCAGCGCAATCATCGTGTATCCAACCGCAATGCAATCGCGCGGGGTTTATGGCGGTCCTGCGGAAGGGACCGTCACGGACGGCATTGTCCCCGTGGTCGGCGAAGCGCACGACAATCGAGGCCCTGTACTCCTCGCGTGGGATGAAGCCGACGACGCGGCGCGGCATCCCGGGCGCGGCCACAACGTCGTGTACCACGAGTTCGCGCACAAGATTGACATGCTCGACAACATCGTCGACGGCACACCACCATTGGACCGTGGCGACCTCGCTCGGTGGGTCGAGGTTTGTACGGAGGCGTTCACGGCGCTACGTGCGGGCGTCGATCGTCCGCCGCTTCAGCCCTATGGCGCCACGAACCCCTCCGAGTTCTTCGCCGTCGCGACCGAGGCCTTCTTCGACGTGCCGGTCGCACTGGAGCGTCACGAACCGAACCTCTACGAGGCAATGCGCAACTTTTACAAACAAGACCCGGCAGCGCGCGGTGGCCCCGAGAACGGAGTCACGTGAATCGGCGTCGCGCTGAGAGGTCACCCTGAATCACTCCGTGATCGCCACGGCGACGTTCAACGGCTGCTGGTCGTAGCGACTATTGGTTCCTCCGACGTGGCCGCCAGCCGGGTTCGGTCTGCTCGTGGGTCCATTGCGTCTGTCGTGCCCGCATGATGTCCGTGCGCGTACAGATACCGACGAGTCGGTCGTCATCGATGACGGGCAGGTGCTCGACGTCCTCCTGGAGCATCCGCAGTAGCGCCTCGCTTACCGTTTCGGTAGAAGCAACGGAGACGACGTCGCGGGCGGCGGCCTCCCCCACTCGACTTTCGTCGGTCCAACCTTCGGGCTCGCGCAGCAAATCACCGCGGCTGATGATGCCGACGCAGTCGCCGGCGTCGTTCACAATCGGATAAGCACTATGGCCGCCGCCCTGAAATCGTTCGGCGACTTCGGCGACCGACATGCCGCGGTGCACGGTTTCGACGGAAGTGGTCATGACCTCCTCGACCGTGGTGGTGCGCAGAACGTCGGCGTGGTAGTCCGACGGCACCCGCAGGCCGCGTCGGGTGAGCTTCTCGGTCATGATGCTGTCTCGCATGAAGGTGATCGCGACGAGACTCGCGATGACCGTCGCGAGCATGAGCGGCAAGATCGCGTTGTAATCACGCGTGAGCTCGAACATGAACACGATCGAAGTGAACGTCGCGCGCGTCGCAGCCCCGAAGGTCGCCGCCATCGCCACGAGCGCGAAGGCGCCCGGCGAGATATGCACTCCGGGAATGTTCGCGGCTGCGTGTCCAAGCAGCGCGCCAAACGAACCGCTGATGAGCAGGATCGGTGCCAACGTCCCGCCCGACGTGCCTGATGCGAGCGCGATCCACCAAGCGAGAAGCTTCGCGATCGCGAGAACGGCCAGCGTCCCGACTGCGAGCTTGGCGGCAAGCACTTCGCTGATCTGGTCGTAGCCGACGCCGAGCACGCGTGGCACGACGAGGCCGACGCTCGCAAAGCCGGCCGCACCGATTGCCGGCCACCAGAACTGATTGATCGGCAGACGCCGGAACCCGTCCTCGATCGCGAACAGGCCCTTGTTGATGATGATCGCGAGCGCGCCGCACGCGAGACCGAGTGGCACGTACAACGGAAGTTGCGAGAGTCCCGCGAAATGGTGCGCGGGAACGGCGAACAAGGGGTTCGATCCGAACAGCGCGGTGTGCATGCCGCCGGCGACACTCGTCGCGATCACCAGGGGGATCAACGCTCGAGTGGAGAACTCGAACAACAAGAGTTCGATGGCCAGTACGACCGCCGCCAACGGCGCGCCGAACGTGGCGGCCATGCCCGCTGCCGCGCCCGAAGCCAACAAGATCTTGCGCTCGCTCGGCGACATGGGAACGACCTGGCCGAGCAGGCTCCCGATCGCACCGCCGGTCACGATGATCGGTCCCTCCGCCCCGAACGGCCCACCGCTGCCGATCGCGATTGCGGCCGACAACGGCTTCGCGAGCGCGGTTCGGGGTGCGATGCGACTCTGCTTCGTGAGCACCGCCTCCATCGCCTCCGGGATGCCGTGCCCGCGAATGATCGGCGCCCACTCGGCCAGTGCGCCGACGATCAGCCCACCAGCCACGGCGACAACCAAAACCAACGGGCTGCGATGCAGGTGCGTGAACGACGGCAGAGTCCAGTCGACCCGGTGGAAAAACGCAAGGTTCGTGATCAACGCGATCAAGTGGACGAGAACATAAGCCGCGGCGCCACCGACAAGGCCGATGACGGCAGCCAGAGCTGCGAGCAAGAACAGGCGCCGGGGCGGAGTAGTGAGCAAGATGGAGATATCGTAGTACGATGCTTCTCACGCTCGCCGACTCGGACTACCAGCGACTCCTGATCTTCCGTGACCAACTCCGTCGCTTCTTGCATTGGAGTGAGCAGCAGGCCGTCGAGGCCGGGATCACTCCGGCTCAGTATCAGCTTCTCCTCGCGATCCGTGGGCACCGCGGAGGCACGCCCACGATCCGGGACGTGGCCGACCACTTGCTCCTTCGTCACCACAGCGTGGTCGGCCTCGTTGACCGCGCCGAGATCGCCGGCCTGGTCGAACGTCGCGTCGACGCGCTTGATCACCGTATCGTCCGTCTCCACCTCACGAAGACTGGATCCCGGCTGCTCGCGACCCTTGCCGTCGCGCACCTGGACGAGTTGAAACGGCTTGAGCCGCTTCTTGTGCCCCGGTCGCGTTCCGTCGACTAGATGTACGCGGAAGCTCGCGTCAGCCACTCCCAGGAGGAGAACATCAACGAAGCACTACTCGGCGACGCGGGAAGGCGGCTTGCTCCACGATGCGGGGACGGCAACGACGGGTCGTACAGCACCGTGTAGGAGGTCATGTTCCGTGCTGCCCAAGACGAGCTCGCTGAGCGTGCCCCTTGGACTCATGCCAATGACGA
Organism: Acidimicrobiia bacterium; assembly: GCA_038238245.1. Lineage (GTDB taxonomy): Bacteria > Actinomycetota > Acidimicrobiia > IMCC26256 > PALSA-610 > DASQHW01. Next base: position 230,458 of record JBBRXX010000001.1, on the reverse strand, counting down.
TGAGAGCTGCGTCTTCCGCCCGTGCGGCTCGCATCAGTTCATCGGCGGCACGTCCAACCGTGAACCTCGTGCGGTAGGGGACGTGCGCTTTGCGAACGGGCGCGGTCCACTCCTCCCTGAGACGCCGTTCGAATTCGTGGCGTATCGGATCGGGGTCGATCTGCGCGGCTGAGAGCTCCCATTCGGCGATCGACGAAGCGACGTAGACGACGACCAGCTCGCTGTCGGTGCGGATCGCTTGCTCACTGGCCCAGTTGAGCGCGGCTTGCGCCGCCTCAGAGTGGTCGTATCCGACCACGATGGTGTCCATGGTTACCTCCGGCCTTCGGTCTGTCTTGGGGCTTCGAGCCCATTCATCTTCACGCGATACGCATTCTGCTAGTCGAAGGCGACCAGGCGACGAGCTCGATGCCGAGCGATCGCCACGTTCACCTCGTCCGTCGTACTCCCGAGCGAGACATGTTCCAGGAGGTCGAGCACCGCGTTTGGATCGATCTCGTCCGCCGTCACGTTACGCAGCGTCGCGGTCATCTCGGTAAGCGCTTGACCTCCGGCGATCTCATGGACCGTCAGGAACACACGAGTTCCATCGGTTGCATCCAATGGCAAATCGGAGCCGAAACACACCATTCGATCCCCGTCGACCGCGTAACGAACCGCGCTCGCGCGACCGTCGGCAAACTTGACCCACACCGTGTGATGCTTCGAGACGGACATAGGAAGTGTCATCGTCAAACTCCGATCGTTTTCTCGGCTAGCCGGCCGCGTCGGCCGGAACGTTCCCAGCCGCGAAGACGCCTCCAGCGCCTCTCGACGCATCGGCGAACTTGTGAGTGATGAATGGGTACTTGCCCGGTACGTCAAGGGTGAACTCGACGAAGCCACCCTGGGCCGGCGCGAGGTCGAGCGCCTGTCCACCACCATGGTCAAGCCCAGGCTGCAGCAGGTAGGCGCCTTCCTTGTAGACCGTGTCGAAGATCGTGCCGATCACATGGAAGGAGGAGATATCTGACGGACCTGCGTCCACAACCCAGACACGGATCTTCTGGTTGGGCTGCACGCGAATCGGCCGCTCGGAGTATTGATCGACGTAGCCGTTGAAGACGACGCCGTCCCACTTCTCGCCAAGGAGCTTGTTGTAGTCAACCGGCTGGGAAGGGTCGCTCTCCCGGTAGAGCTCGGACTGGACGAATACGTACTCGTGAGCGACCGGCGCCAGATTCGGTGGGTCAATGATGACCGCTCCGTACATGCCCATGGCCATGTGCTGGAGTACCGGAGGTGTGCCGCAGTGGTAGAGGTAGATACCCGAATGGGTTGCCGTGAACTTGTACACGAGCGATTGGTTAGGGCCGATCATGCGCATCGTGACGTTCGGAGCGACCTCACTCGCGTGGAAGTCGATCGAATGGCTCATGGAGCCATGGTTGACGAGCTTGACCTCGAACGTGTCCCCGACCTTCCCCCGCAAGATCGGGCCCGGCACCTCTCCGTTGTACGTCCACATAAGTTGCGACACGCCCGGAGCGACCTCGACCTGCTTCTCTTCGATGTCGAAGGTCACCTTGTGCACTACTGGCGCCGACGGCTCGCTCGGTTTCGGCGCATTCGGGTTGCGCGCTTGAAACGAGTCGGGCGGGCCGGCGCCGAAGTCAAACCCCCTACTGACACTCGTCTCTGCGACCGCGGTTCCGCTGCTCGAACCGCCGCTCTTGTCGAGAACGACACCGAGACTGAGAACACTGACCGTCAGTGAAAGCACCGCGAAAGAGGTGATGAACGTCGGCCACACGCTCGTGCCCTTCGACTGCCCGTTCGCTTGCATCCGACACCTCCGGCGAAGAACGTTTCAGCGATCTCACTGATACTTCTAGCATAGCCTAGAATAACCGGATACCACGGTCGCATCCGTCTGCTCCCCGCCCGCCCCGGACTATCCGCCACCTCGGCGTGGGGCGGATAGTCCGAGATCTTCAAGCGGGCGCCTTCGAGACTGTTGCTCAGCGCGATTCGCTGGTGCGTTGACAGTCGATGCAGAACGCGACTCGCGGAAGAGCCAGCAGGCGCTCCACGTCGATCGTCACGCCACAGCGCTCGCACCGTCCGTAGGTACCCTCGTCGAGGCGAGCGAGGGCGAGCCGGACTTCCTCGCGTGCTTGTCGCGCATGCCCGTCGAGTGCCGCGACAAGCTGGCGTTCCATTTCGACGTTGATGTAGTCGGTCTCGCCGGATCCGGTTGTCGCTTGCTGCTCATACTCGACGACGGGACGGGCAGCATCATCTGCAAGTTGAGCCGCGCGCTCGGCCGTCAGCCGCTCCATCACAATACGGAGGAACTCTCGATTGGTGTTGGCGGACGCGACTACATCCTGTGTCTGTGAAATCGTCATGATCGCTCCCTTGTGATCGCGCCAACGGCGCGAAGCCGACTGAGCAGTCAGATCACGAGGAGCGGGGGCGCTCGACGGCGGCACGTCGGTCGAACAGGCGACCCTGCGAGCACCAACAGGATCCCGCCGAGCGCAAGCCAGAGAGCGGAGAAGTAAGCAGTGGGCGCGATCGCAATGATCGCAGGCGACTGCACGCCGCGCGCCGACGTCGCGATGCTCGGCGTCGCGACCAGCGTGACCTCATGCCGCGGGACGCGGTGCACAGCGGCCGGATCGCTGCTCGACCGACGGGCGCCAACATCACCGACATGCAGCGAAAGCGCGAGAAACCCGCCGAGGCCGGCCACGAATGCACACAACGCAATCGTGACGATCGACCGCCGACGCATTCGATAACTTTAGTCGACAGAACGCATTGCGACGAAACCGCGAATCCATCACCGCGTGCACGACTCAGCGAGATAATCGAGGAGCGACTACGACCGCACAACTGTTCCGCATCCGTATCAAACGTGCGTACGATCCGCCGGCTCGAGGCGATGGTGCGCGCATCCTCGTTGACCGCCTGTGGCCCCGCGGCCTCCGCAAGGACCACGCGCACTTCGATGCTTGGCGCAAGGATCTGTCGCCGACCACCGAGCTGCGGCAGTTCTACGGACACCGTCCCGAGCGCTTCGCCGAGTTCACGAAGCGATATCGAACCGAACTCCGACACAAAGCAGCGGCGGCGGGGATCTCCGAGCTCATCGACCTCTCCGAACGCCGCCCAGTCACGTTGCTCACGGCGTCTCGTGACCTCGAACACTCCGAAGCCGCCGTCCTCGCAACGCACCTACGCGCAATCATCAAGCGTCGATCCGCAATCCGAGCGTCGAACTAACGCGCGGCGAGGTTCGAGTTGTGGCCGAATACGTAATACGAGAGCCAGACCGAAGGAGATCGACGAGACAATGTTCGGCAGATCTCTCGTATTGCTGGCACCGGCAGCTCGGCATCCTCGTCGGCGCCGCATGGTGGTGTCAGTGGTGGGACGCGATGCCGGAAGACTCATAGCGCGACAAGCAGCTGGACCGATCCTGCGTCAGTCGTCGTGGCCCGGTTCGAGGTGTAGGTGCAAGCGACACTTCGCACGCCGGGGATCGTGTCGCACGAGCTCGTCGACTGCGATACGTCCGTCGGTCTGTTCGGCGACGCCTTGCGCGAGTCCGAGATGCATCGAACACACGATGTCCGGGTCGGCAAGTGCGGTCGTCTCGAACGGACAGGTTCCCAAGACGACATCCACGCGGTCACCGCGCACGCGAACGGTCGGTTCGAAGCCTTCGCGCTCCATGGCTTCGACGACGACCGCGACCGGATCGTCTGCAACGTCTCTATCCAGTCGTTGACGACGGCCGACGCGGCGCCCGACCTCAACGGCTGAGTCCCCGGTTCGGATCATCTCGGACAGGAGCAAGCTCAGTCGCTCGTAGGGTCCCGAAGCGCCCCAACGGCTATCGGCACCGGGATGCACGCGGTAGCTGAGACGCGGCCGCCCGCGTCCGGCGATCGGCGCCTGTGCCTCGGTTACGAGGCCAGCGGAAACCAGCTTGGCGAGGTGCTGTCGGATCGCGTTGTGATTGAAACCGAAATGTTCGGTGAGTTCGGCAACATCGATCGCCGTTTCTGCGTCGGCCACGTATCGGAAGATCGCGTGACGGGTCGGGTCACCGAGAGCACGAGCCTGTTCCTGCAGCGTTGGCGCCTGAGATGCCATGCGTCCTCCTCCCAAACGAGGCGATGCTTGTTCTTCTACTATACCCTAGAGAAAGGTACAGAAGTTCCCGAAACGGCCTCGAGGAGTCCCCGATGGGTCAGAACCTGGCGCAGAAGCTGATCGCGTCGCATCTCGTAGAGGGCGACCTTGCGCCCGGCGGCGAGATCGGGATCCGCATCGATCAGACGCTTACGCAGGACGCAACGGGCACGATGGTGATGCTCGAGTTGGAGGCGATGGGCCTCGACCGCGTCAAGACCGAGCTTTCAGCGCAGTACGTCGACCACAACTTGTTGCAGGCCGACTTCCGCAATGCGGATGACCATCTCTTCCTGCGAAGCGCCTGCCAGCGGTTCGGGCTCTGGTACAGCAAGCCCGGCAACGGTGTCAGCCACCCGGTGCACATGCAACGGTTCGGCGTCCCGGGCAAGACGCTCCTCGGTTCCGACAGTCACACCTGCGCAGCCGGGTCGCTCGGCATGCTTGCGACCGGAGCGGGCGGGATCGAGGCCGCGATGGCGATGGCCGGCGAGCCCTTCCATCTCACTATGCCGAAGATCTGGGGCGTGCAGTTGGTTGACACGCTCCCCGACTGGGTGAGCGCCAAAGACGTGATCCTCGAGATGCTGCGCCGTCACGACGTGAAAGGCGGACTCGGCCGGATCATCGAGTACCACGGCCCGGGACTCGCGAACCTCACGGCGATGGACCGGCACGTGATCGCGAACATGGGCGCCGAGCTCGGCGCGACCACTTCGGTCTTTCCATCCGACGAGCAGACAAGGCTGTTCCTGGCATCCGAAGGTCGCGAGCACGACTGGACCGAACTGATCGCCGACGCCGATTGCACTTACGACATCGACGAAGAAATCGACCTCAGCCGCCTCGAGCCACTCATCGCCACGCTGTCGAGTCCCGGCAACGTCGTAACCGTGCGCGAGGTGGCCGGCGCCGAGATCTCTCAATGTGTGATCGGCTCATCCGCCAATCCCGGACTCCGCGACTTTGCCATCGCCGCACTCATCGTCGACGGCAAACAAACCCACGACCGCGTCTCGTTCGACGTCAACCCGACATCTCGCCAGACCCTCGAGACCCTCGACTCCGAGGGCTACCTCCTCGCGTTGATCACCGCCGGCGCCCGCATCCACCAAGCCGGCTGCATGGGTTGCATCGGTATGGGCCAAGCACCCGCCACCAACCGGATCAGCCTGCGGACCGTTCCCCGCAACTTCCCCGGCCGCTCCGGCACCCGCGAAGACCGCGTGTACTTGTGCAGTCCGGAGACCGCCGCCGCGTCGGCGCTCACCGGCGTGATCACGGACCCCCGCGACCTGGACATGCCGTACCCGCAATACCGGCCACCGCACAAGGATCACATCAACACCGCGATGCTGGTCGAGCCCCCGCCGGACGGCCGAAGCGTCGCGCTCGTCAAAGGCCCGAACATCGCGTCACTCCCGGAGTTCGAGCCCCTCCGCGACGCGATCTCCGGTCCTGTGCTGTTGAAGGTCGGAGACAACGTCTCGACCGACGAAATACTGCAAGCGGGAGCGAAGGCGCTCCCGCTCCGCAGCAACATCCCCGAGATCAGCAAGTTCGCGTTCGCCGCGATCGACGACACCTACTACGACCGTGCGCTCGAGCAACGCGAACGCGGTGGGCATTTCATCGTCGCGGGCGACAACTACGGGCAGGGTTCGAGTAGGGAGCACGCGGCGATCGCGCCCCGCTACCTCGGACTGCACGTGGTGATCGCCAAGCGCTTTGCCCGCATCCACGCCCAGAACCTCGTGAACTTCGGCGTTCTTCCACTCACGTTCGCCGACGACACCGACTACGACCGCATCGACCGCGATGACGACCTCGCGATTTCAGACGTCGGCAAACAGATCCGCAGCCGCTCCGACGTCACCGTCGAGAACCGCACGAAGGGCCACCGCTACCTCTGCGCTCATGACCTGTCCGCCCGCCAAGTCGAGCTCATCAGCGCGGGCTCCCTCATCACATTCCTCCGAGACCGCGGGCACGCTTCGTCGTAGGCAACCGGGGTGTACCTCGCGTTGTGCGCGTCTCCCTCGAGCACCTATACTAGTAACAGCTAGAATTATTGCGGAGCAAACCTCGACCCCGAGACCCGCCGAATGGGAGCCGTCATGACCGCACATGCAATCGTGCCCGCGACGTCGGGACTTCATCCCGCCCAGCCCACCGAGACCGCCGACCACGTTGCCGAACGCCACCTGGTCCGGCGGATGATCATGTGGAGTGCGTTGCTGATGCCGGCGGGCGCCCTCTTCTTTGGGACGTTGGTCGCGCTCGCCGTTGTGCCCACAGGGACGGCGATCGCGGGCCCGATCGCGATGGGTGCGGGTACCGGTCTTCTCGCAGGGCTCTTCTTCGGCACGTGGGCCGGATTCGTCGCCAGCGTGAGCGAGTTCGAAGACCTGGAACATCAGTGACGCCTACGTCAAAAGATCGCGCGGCTCAAGGCTGGTGTCGGGAGCGGTAATCGCCGACCGACGCGTGCAGTCCCTCGTTGAGCCGGTTCCGCGCATTGATGGTCGCGACAGCGAGCGTGAGAAGAACGATCTCACGCTCGTCGAATTGCTCTTGTACCTCGCGAAAGGCATCGTCACGGTCGCTGGAGTCGGCGATCAGGGTCAGCGCCTCACACCAGCGGAGCGCCGCGCGTTCACGACCGGTGTACAACGGCGCTTCGGCCCAGGCGCATTGGGGACCACTTCGGCGTATTCGATCGAGTGGTTGTTCATGTCGCTTCCTTCCAGTTCAGCCGGCGAGCAGGTGCGCGCCCAGCACGAGAATCACCAGCGTCAACAGACTCATGGCTCCGCGCAGCGCGCCGGCCAGCGCCGCGCCCCGCCGGACAGCATCCGCGGTCACGTTGCTCGGTACGTCGACGGCGTGTTGGCGTCGGACTCTCATCGCGCGCGCTTGCATCATTCCGACGACGGTGAGCGCGACCAATACGAAAGACAAGGCGATCGCGGCGGTAACCGTTGAATTCCACTGCGCCGGGCGTCCGGCGAGCGCTCCCCCGGCGGCGATTGCGACGAGCAGGGCTGCCGTGCCGACGATTCCGTAGACGCTGCCGATGCCCCGGAAGAACGCGATTCGGGACGACGCGTCGAGCACACGACGGGCCACGCTCGACACCAGCGCCAAGCACACCAGGCTCCCCACCCAAATGCCGGCGGCAAGCAACTCGACCGCGACCAAGACCGTGCGTCCCGCTTGCATCGCGTTCCACGCTCCTTCCACGACGCCGACGTCCGCGTGATACTCTAGCACACACTAGAATAATAGACGGTACGAACTCGAGGGATCGGAGATGACGGTGCACGGTCAGCTCAGCGCACCGATCCCGACGCGTGACCTCTGCGACGCGGACGACGTCGCCGACATGGTGCGTCGCTTCTACCGCGACGTCGCCCAAGACGATCTGCTCGGCCCCATGTTCAACGATGTCGCGCAGGTCGATTGGTCCGAGCACCTCCCGAAGCTGACGGCGTTCTGGTGTCGGGCACTCTTCGGAACGGTCGGCTACGCGGGAAATCCGTTCCGAGCGCATCAGCTCGTGCATGCGCGTCAACCGTTCACCGCCGCGCATTTCGAGCGCTGGCTCGAGCTCTTCCACGAAACCATCGACCTCGGATGGGCGGGCGCCAACGCGGAGAAGGTCAAAGCACTCGCGGCGACCGTCGCTCGCGTTCACGGCGAACAACTCATTGGCAAGCAATGGATTCCCAGAATCAGGAACCAGGCCAGTCATGCCGGCTGAGAACACGAGCATCGATGAGCTCCTCCAACGCGAATATCAGTACGGATTCGTCACTGAGATCGACACCGACGTCGCGCCCAAGGGCCTGACCGAAGCTGTCGTCCGGCTCATCTCCGCCAAGCACGACGAACCGGAATGGCTGTTGGAGTGGCGACTGGCGGCATTTCGTCACTTCTTGACGTTGGAGGAGCCGGTATGGCCCAACGTCCGCTACGACGCCATCGACTACCAGAACATGAGCTACTGGGCCGCCCCGAAGCCCAAGTCGGCCGCGCCCGCGAGCTTGGACGAAGTCGATCCCGAGGTCCGCGCGATGTTCGACAAGCTCGGGATCTCGCTCGGCGAACAACAACGGCTCTCCGGAATCGCCGTCGACGCCGTCATCGACTCGGTGTCGGTCGCGACAACGTTCAAGGGGCGCCTGGCGGAAGTCGGCGTGATTTTCTGCTCGTTTTCCGACGCGGTTCGGGACCACGGAGAGTTGGTCCGCAAATACCTCGGATCCGTTGTCGGCTACCGAGACAACTTCTTCGCCACCTTGAACTCGGCGGTCTTTTCGGACGGTTCCTTCTGCTTCATTCCCGCCGGCGTGCGTTGTCCGATGGAGCTGTCGACCTACTTTCGGATCAACGCGGCGGAGACCGGGCAGTTCGAGCGGACGCTGATCATCGCCGAAGAGGGAGCCTCCGTCAGCTACCTCGAAGGGTGTACGGCGCCCATGCGCGACGAGAACCAGCTTCACGCCGCGGTCGTGGAGCTGATCGCACTCGACGACGCACAGATCAAGTACTCGACCGTGCAGAACTGGTACCCCGGAGACGCGCAAGGCCGAGGCGGGATCTACAACTTTGTCACCAAACGCGGTCGTTGTGCGGGTGCCCGATCGAAGATCTCCTGGACCCAGGTCGAGACCGGCTCCGCGATCACGTGGAAGTACCCCAGCGTGATCCTGCAAGGCGAGGAATCGGTCGGCGAGTTCTACTCGGTCGCGGTAACCACCAACTACCAGCAGGCCGACACCGGCACGAAGATGATCCACATTGGTCGCAACACGAAGAGCACCATCTTGTCGAAGGGGATCTCCGCCGGTCACGCCCAGAACACCTACCGCGGCCTCGTGAAGATGATGCGGTCCGCAACCGGCGCCCGCAATCACACACAATGCGATTCCCTCCTCATCGGACCCGACTGCGGCGCGCACACGTTTCCTTACGTAGAAGTGAAGAACGACAGCGCCCAGGTCGAACACGAAGCCTCGACGTCCAAGATCGACGAAGACCAGCTCTTCTACTGCCGCCAACGCGGCCTGTCAGTCGAGGACGCGACCTCGATGATCGTGAACGGCTTCTGTCGCGAAGTGTTCGACGAGCTCCCGATGGAGTTCGCCGTGGAAGCCCAGGCGCTCATGCGGGTCAGTCTCGAAGGGACAGTCGGATGATGCTTCGAATACGAAACCTGACCGCGTCGATCGGCATCACCCGGATCCTGAACGGTCTCGACCTGCAGATCGAGGCGGGCGAGGTGCACGCGATCATGGGCCCGAACGGGGCGGGCAAGAGCACGCTGTCGCAGGTGCTGGTCGGCCGCGACGCCTACACGGTCACCGGCGAGGTGACGTATGAAGGCCAAGACCTCCTGGCGCTCTTACCCGAGGAGCGCGCCGCGGCCGGGTTGTTCCTGGCGTTTCAATATCCGGTCGAGATACCGGGCGTAGGAAACATGTACTTCCTGCGCTCGGCCGTCAACGCGGTTCGTCGCCGACGCGGGATTGCCGAGCTCGACGCGCTGGACTTCCTCGATCTGGCCAAGCAGCACATGCGCCGTCTCGACATGGATCCGGCGATGCTGAGCCGCTCGGTCAACTCCGGCTTTTCCGGCGGAGAGAAGAAGCGCAACGAAGTGCTGCAGATGTCGATGCTCGAACCCAAGTTTGCGATCTTAGACGAGACCGATTCCGGCCTCGACATCGACGCTCTCCGCGTCGTCGCCGAGGGCGTGCAGAACCTTCGCAGCCCCGACCGGGCCATGCTGATCATCACTCACTATCCCCGGCTCCTCGAATATGTCGTGCCCGACTTCGTGCACGTCCTCAACGAAGGGCGCATCGTCCGTACCGGTGACAGCACACTTGCTGCCGAGCTCGAAGCGCACGGGTACGGCTCGATGCTCGACCCGGTGCCCGCGCCATGAGCGCCACAGCTACGACGCTGCTCGAGCGCCTGGCCGAATCGGACTCGCCGCGGCCCGACGAACCTGCGTGGATGCGCGCGGACCGTGCCGACGCACATGCGTGGTTGCGAAACCATGGGCTACCGAGCGCTCGAGACGAAGCATGGAAGTACACGCCGCTCGACGACATCCTCTCGACCACGTTCGACCCCGCCCCGATGCCGACCAGTCACCAGTTGGACATCGCCACCATCGACGCGCTGGCCGGCGACTTCGGCGGGCCGCGCCTCGTGTTCGTCAACGGTTCCTTCGCTCCGGAACTCTCCGCCCCCCGGTCACCAATCGCGGGAATCGCGTACGGCAACCAGGTCTCGATGCGCACGGCCGCTCCTGCCGAAGTCGATCCCGGCCTCCGCGGAATCCGTGACCTTTCGCGGTTCGACGGCTTCCAAGCGCTCAACCGGGCGTCCGCCCGCGACGCCGCGGTGATCCTCATCGAGCCCGACGCGCACATCACCGCGCCGATCCACGTTGTGCACATCTCCATCCCCGGCAACACCCCGATGGCAGTTCATCCCCGCACGCGTATCCAAGCCGCGGCCGGCAGCGACGCAACGATCATCGAGACATACACCGGAACTCGGGGTCGCATCCTCACGAACGCCGTGACCACCATCGATATCGGACCCGGTGCGGCGGTAACGCACTACAAGGTGCAAACCGAAACCGCGGGTGCCGTCCACCTCGCGCACACGAGCATCAATCAAGCCGCTGCTTCCAGCGTTCACTCCTGCTCGATCATGCTGGGATCCGGCATCGCCCGCAACGCCGTCGATGTCGTACTCGCCGGCCCCGACGCGACGCTCGAAGTCGACGGGCTGTATCTACCCACCGATCGGCAACGCCATGACACGGTCATCACCGTTGACCACGCCGCGTCGTCGTGCACCAGCCGCCAGTTGTTCAAAGGCGTGATCGATGACTCCGCCCGTGGGTCGTTCAGCGGTCGAATCATCGTTCGGCCCGGCACCGTCGAGACCGACGCCGGCCAAACGAGCCGAAGCCTCGTCCTGCAACCGACCGCGCAAGCCGATACCCGGCCGTGGCTCGAGATCTTCGCCGATGACGTCAAGTGCACCCACGGCGCCACCGTCGGCCGACTCGACGACGAAGCCATCTTCTACCTGCGAACGCGCGGTCTCGCCGAAGCCGAAGCGCGCACGATGCTCATCGGAGCCTTCGTCAACGAGATCACCGACACCATCCACTTACCAACGCTGCGTTCGCACATCGAGTCCGTGATCGCCTCGAAACGCTCGTTCGTACTTCCGCAGGAACCAACACCGTGAACGCCGACCTCGCCACTCTCTATCGAGACGTCATCGTCGATCACAGCAGCCGCCCCCGCAACCAGCGGGTCATCACGAGCGGCGCCGTATCTGCCGAAGGCGTCAATCCACTGTGCGGCGACGAGATCACCGTCTACCTCCGCCTCGCCGGCGACGTCATCGCCGATGTCAGCTTCGAAGCTCACAGCTGCGCGATCTCCACCGCGTCCGCGTCGCTCATGACCGAGGCCCTGCTCGGCAAGACCCGGGCCGAGGCACTCGACCTCTTCGAAGGTGTGCGCGCGATGCTGACGTCGACGACGAGTGCCGACGAGGTTGACCGGGTCGGCAAGCTCAGCGTGTTGTCCGGAGTCAGCGCCTATCCAATGCGCGTCAAGTGCGCGACCCTCGCCTGGCACACATTTCGAGAAGCGCTCGAGGCGTCGAGATGACGACACTGCCGAGAGAACCGGTCGAACTCGAACGGGACTGTTCGGCCACGACCGTCCCCGGCGGTCGGCCGACCACGCTGGCAGCCGGCGATCGCGTGCACATCATGCAGACCTTGGGGGAAAGCATCACCGTCCAGACCGCACGGGGCGAACTCCTACGCGTGCACGGCGAGGATGCCGACGCGCTCGGCCTCCACAACCCCGCCGCGAACTTCGAGGTCGCGGGCTCGCAAACGTTCACCATTGACGACGTCGTCGCCGCTCTGCAGAACGTGTACGACCCCGAGATCCCGGTGAGCGTGGTCGAACTCGGGCTCATCTACCGATGCGACGAGGAGATCCGCGCCGACGGCACGCGACTCATCAGCATTGACATGTCGATGACCGCACCGGGGTGCGGGATGGGCGACGTCTTGCGCGCCGACGCCGAACGAGTCGTGCGCATGGTCCCTCGCGTCGACGACGTCGAAGTCACACTCGTGTGGGACCCGCCCTGGAGCATGAACCGCATGTCCGACGCGGTCCGCCTCCAACTCGGGTTGCTCTGAATACGCGTCTGGAACCGCCGTGACCGATTCGCCCGCCGAAGCCATGGGAACCGGCGGCCCGACACGCGGTTTGCAAGGCCGCGTCGCGGTCGCACAACGCCAGACGCGCACGACGCTCGGCGTCGCGTTCGCATTTGTCGTCGCAGCGGCGATCGCGTCGGTCATACCGCACCGAACCGGCTGGTGGCTGCCGTTGCACCTCTTTCTTGCCGGCGCGCTGTTGTCTGCGATCTCGGGTGCGACGCAATTCTTCGCGGTCACGTGGGCAGCCGGCCCGCCGGCCTCGCGATCGGCCGCCGCTACGCAGCGATGGCTGCTCGCGGCGAGCGTCGCTCTACTCGTCGCGGCACGCGAGTTCAGTTGGCCGCGCGCGCTTGCCGCGCTCGGCGGCGCGGGAGTGATCGTCGCGCTGGTAGTGCTCGGCGCGTCGTTGTACAAGACCGTGCGGGCCGGAGTTCAACGCCGCTTCGACCAGGCGGTTCATGGCTACCTCTGCGCCCTACTCGCCGGAGCGATCGGGTGCGCGCTCGGAATCGCGATGACAAGCGGACTCCGCGGCTCAGCACTCTCACGGGTGAGGTCTGCGCACCTGACGCTCAACCTTTTCGGGCTGATCGGACTCGTCATCGTGGCGACACTCCCGTTCTTCACGGCGACCCAGGCGCGAGTGAAGATGTCATCACGCGCCGGCGACCGCGCGCAGAACGGAGTGCTGGTTTGGCTCTGCATCGCGCTCCTTGTCGCAGCGACCGGGTTCCTCACCGCCCTCCGGCTGGTCGCGGCCGCAGGGCTCACCGCCTACGCCCTGGGGCTCGTCGCCCTGGTCACGCTCCTCCCCGCAATGGGCGCGAAGCAGTTTCGGTGGGCCGGACCACGTCTTCTGCAGCTCGGCGCGGGACTCGCGTGGTGGGCGGCCGCGACGATTGCGCTCGCCTGGCAATGCGCGCGCGGGGCCGCAGTATTCACCCGCACGGTATTGGGCGTCTTGGTGGTCGGCGGGTACGCGCAGATTCTCGCCGCCGCGCTCGCGTACCTCGGGCCCGTGCTGCGTGGTGGCGGACACCTACGCCTCTCGGGAGGCTTCCGGATCACGCGATCATGGCTCGGACTGATCGCCGGGAATGTCGCCGCGATCGCGCTCACCTTCGGAGCGAACGAGGTCGCCGCGATCGCGATCGGCGCGTGGGTGTTCGACACCGTCGCGCGCGCCGCGATGCTCATGCGTCCTCAGCTTTCGGAGCCGGCCGGATGAGCGCCGTCAGAAGTCGCGGGGGTCGGGCAGGTCGGGATCGATCTCGTAGCTGCGTGCGGCATCATTGACAACGTCTGCCTTCACCTGATCCTGTGAGAACAGACCCCAGAGCACCGCGACGGCGATGTGCGCGGCGTCCGTTTCGAAGTGACGGCGCAGCGCGGGTCGGGTGTCGGACATGCCGAATCCGTCCGTGCCGAGCGGAATGAATGGCTGGGGCATCCAGCGCGCCGTCTGGTCCGCGACGAGCTTGACGAAATCGGTCACTGCCACGACTGGCCCCTGACCGGCCGCCAACGCACGCTGCACGTAGGGAACCGCCGCCTCATCAGCCGGGTGGAGGCGGTTCCGGCGCTCGACGGAGAGCGCTTCGTCGCGCAGTGCTTTGTAACTGGTTGCACTCCACACCTCGGCGGCGACATCGTGGTGCTCGTACAACAGCTGTTGTGCTTCGAGCGCCGCGAGCATCGCGGTGCCGCTCGCCAGAATGCGGGCGTGGTGCGTGCGTTCTCCAAGCACGTCCCGGTATCGATACAGCCCGGCGACGATCCCTTCTTCCACGCCCGTCGGCATGGCCGGTTGGGGAAAGGCCTCATTGTAAAGATTCACGTAGTAGATGAGGTCCTCGGGATCGTCGCCGTACATACGCGTGATGCCGTCGCGCACGATCACCGCGACCTCGTACGCGAACGCAGGGTCGTAGGCGCGCAGATTCGGAATGGCCGTCGCGAACAGCAGGTTGTGACCGTCGCAATGCTGTAGCCCTTCGCCCTGCAGGGTCGTCTTCCCTGCGGTGGCGGCCAACAGAAATCCTCGAGCGCGCATATCGCCGGCGGCCCACAGCAGATCCCCGAAACGATGGAAGCCGAACATCGAGTAGTAGATGAAGAACGGCACCATGGGTTCGCCCCAGGTCGCATACGCAGTACCCGCGGCAGTGAAGCTCGCCATCGCGCCGGCCTCGGTGATGCCCTCCTCGAGAATCTGGCCGTCGGCGGCTTCTTGGTAGCTGAGCAGGAGGTCGGCGTCGACCGGCTCGTACTGCTGGCCGCGCGGGGCGTAGATCTTGTGACGACGGAACAACGCGTCGATCCCGAACGTGCGCGCCTCGTCGGGAATGATCGGTACGACGCGTCCGCCCATCTCGGGATCGCGCAGGAGATTTCGCAGGAGTCGCGTAAATGCGCCGGTCGTCGACGCGGCCACCTTCGCACCCGTGCCGGTCAACAGTTCTCGGTAGGTCTCCTCGCCGGGCACGGCCAAGCGCTTGGAGTGCACCCGGCGCGCGGGCAATTGGCCTCCGAGCGTCCGGCGCCGCTCCATCAAATAGTGGTACTCGGGCGAGTCAAAGCCCGGGTGCGCGTAGGGAGGAAGATCCTCGGCCAACGCGGCGTCGGCAATGGGCAACTCGAGCCGGTCCCGGAAGGTGCGGAGCTCCGCTTCGGTCATCTTCTTGATCTGGTGCGTCGCGTTGCGGGCTTCGAAGTCCGGTCCAAGCGCCCAACCCTTCACGGTCTGCGCCAGGATCACACTCGGTGCGTCGCGCCGATCGCACGCCGCCGCGTACGCGGCGTACACCTTGGCGGGATCGTGACCACCCCGTCGAAGGCGACGCAGCTCGTCGTCGGAGAGGTCGGCGACGAGCTGAGTCAGCCTCGGGTCTGGGCCAAAGAAGTGATCGCGGATGTAGGCACCGCTCTCGACTCGATACTTCTGGAACTCACCGTCGACGGTCGTGTTCATCTTGTCGACCAGCACGCCATGAGTATCCGCCGCGAGCAACGGGTCCCACTCACGACCCCAAACCAACTTGATGACGTTCCAGCCCGCGCCGCGGAACAGTCCCTCGAGCTCCTGGATGATCTTCGCGTCACCTCGCACCGGTCCATCGAGACGCTGGAGATTGCAGTTGACGACAAAGATCAGGTTGTCGAGCTGTTCCCGCCCGGCCAACGCAACGCCGGCCAGGCTCTCGGGCTCGTCCATCTCACCGTCACCGGCGAAGCACCACACACGAGCGTCGCGCGTGTCGACGATCTCACGGGCGCCGAGATAGCGGTTGAAGCGCGCCTGATACGCCGCGTTAATGAGCCCGAGCCCCATCGATACGGTTGGGAACTCCCAAAAGTCGCCCCGCCGTGGATGAGGGTATGAAGGCAGCCCGCCGCCGACCTCCCGACGGAACCCATCAAGCTCCCTTTCGCCGAGTCGTCCTTCGAGAAACGCTCGGGCGTACATTCCCGGCGAGGCGTGGCCTTGGAAGAAAACTTGGTCTCCGTAGCTGGAGTCGGTCTTGCCGCGGAAGAAGTGGTTGAATCCAACTTCGTAGAGCGTCGCGGCCGACGCGTAGGTTGCGAGATGGCCCCCAATACCGTCGACTCGCCGGTTCGCGCGGGCAACCATGACCGCCGCATTCCATCGCACGTAGTGGCGCAGCCGAGTCTCCATGGCTTCGTCACCCGGAAATGACGGCTCCTGCTGGGGCGGGATCGTGTTGACGTAGTCGGTGGTGAGCGGCGCGCCAAGCTCGATGCCTGCCGCCCGAGCGCGCTCGACGGTGCCGGCGAGGACCTGCTTGGCTCGGTCGAGGCCGAGCGTCGCGATCAGCGCATCGACCGAGTCCAGCCACTCCTGAGTCTCGGGAACGTCGGTATTCGGAGTCGTCACCGCGCGCCTCCTCCTTCGCTTTTTCTTCTAGCAAATGCTAGTGTATTCCTGAGGGACCGTCCTCCGGACCCCGAACATGGAGGAGGAGCCGATGACCGTCGACCTATACACGCTTCCCGAACTGCCGTACGACTACAGCGCACTCGAGCCGCACGTCAACGCGCGCATCATGGAGTTGCACCACGACAAGCACCACGCCGGTTACGTGAAGGGCGCGAACACCGCGCTCGAACGGCTCGAGGACCTCCGCGAAAAGGACGATTTCTCAGCGCTGTCAATGCTCGAGAAGAACCTCGCATTCAATGTCTCCGGCCACGTGCTGCACTCGGTCTTTTGGACCAACCTCTCCCCTACCGGCGGCGGCGAGCCCCAGGGCGAGCTCGCCGAGCTCATCGATGCGACCTTCGGCGGATTCCCGGCATTTCGTCAACAGATGACCGAAGCCGCGAGCACAATCCAAGGCGCCGGATGGGCACTCACGTCTTGGGAACCAGTCGCGGGACGTGTCGTCGTCCAGCAAGTGCACGACCACCAGGGCAACCACGGGCAGGGAACCATCCCGCTCCTTGCAATCGATGCGTGGGAGCACGCGTACTACCTGCAGTACGAGAACCGCAAGACTGACTTCTTCGCCGCCCTGTGGAACGTCATCAACTGGGTCGATGTCGCGATGCGGCTCGCCGCGGCACGGCGCTCAACCGACTGATCGCGACGGTCCACACCCGGTGCGCAGAGAGCGCATGGAGAGGAGGCCGCAATGACAATCGTCGAGACGAAACCGAACGTCACCGGGGTCGTCGACAGCGAGGCCGACCGCGAGGCTCACCACCTGTTCGGCCACCCGCTTCCCCAGTGTCCGAGATGCGGTGCCCAAGAGTTGGAGACCATCGTCGAGGACGTTTTCCAAGACGTGTACTTCTACTGCCGCACGTGCGAGCGGTGCTGGCGGGTCGAGCTCGGGTTTGCGCAACCCTTCGCGAGAAGCGTCTGCTACCGCCGCGCCGGAGAACCCGCATCCGGACGCTCATGAAAGGCCGGGCCCATGGTCACTACCGTCGCAGACGAACGGACATGCGTTCCCACCATTCCCGCAGACATCGACGACGCCCTTGTGACGGTGCAACAGACTGCGTCGCAAGATGACTCGCTCAGTCGAAGACAGCGAGCGGAAGTGCTCCTACTCGGCGCAGTCAGCCGGCGCGAGCCGCTCGAGCGGATGCGTGCAGACTTCCAGGCTCAACTCCACGCAGGCAGCGACGATTTCGACGCCTCCGAAGGTTTGCGGACGGTCGAGATCGCACTTCGACTCGTTCCCCCGACTGCTCGAGACGACCGCGTGAGGAGGGCCCAGCGCTAGCCGACGCAACCGACACTGCCGTCGTCGCGGCCGGCGATGCCAGACTCGTGCCGTGAGTAATCATGCCGCCCTCCGTGCCAAGGGTCTGCGCGTCGTGCGCGGCGGTCGGGATGTGCTCGCAGGGTTGTCATGCGAGGTCGAGTCGGGCACGGTCACTGGTCTGCTCGGGCCGAGCGGTTCGGGCAAGACGACGCTGATACGTGCGATCGTCGGCGTCCAGCGGAACGTCGCGGGCTCGCTCGCGGTGCTTGGTGCACCTGCCGGAAGTGCCCGTCTGCGCCGTGATGTCGGGTATGTCACGCAATCGCCGGCGGTGTATCCCGATCTCACCGTCGAAGAGAACCTTCGTTACTTCGCGGCGACGACCGACGCGGCACCGGCCCGGGTCGCGGAGGTCCTTCGCGACGTCGATCTGAGTGCCCACGCAAGCCGGCTCGCGGCGCACCTCTCCGGAGGAGAGCTGGCCCGGCTATCGCTGGCGACGGCGCTGTTGGCACAACCGCGTCTGCTCGTGCTCGACGAGCCAACCGTCGGCCTCGATCCAGTGTTGCGACGTGACCTGTGGACACTGTTTCACGAGCTCGCCCGGGCTGGGGCCACGCTGCTCGTGTCGAGTCACGTCATGCAAGAAGCGCGACAGTGCGACTCGCTCTTGCTCCTGCGCGCGGGTTTGCTCCTGTTTGCGGGTACGCCGGCAGAGCTTCAGGCACAGACCGGCACGAACGACCTCGACGCCGCGTTCCTGACGATCGTCGAACAGCAAGCGGCCAATGAACGGTAGAGCACGACGCGCAACCGCAACGCGGGTGCTCACCCAGCTGCGCCACGATCCGCGGACGATTGCGTTGATCGTCATCGTTCCAAGTCTTCTCTTGGTTTTGTTGCGATACGCCCTCGACCGCCGACTGCGCAGCTTTGACAGCGTCGGCCCACCGCTCGTCGGGATTTTCCCGCTCATCAGCATGTTTCTCGTTACCAGCATCACGATGCTGCGGGAGCGACGCTCGGGCACGCTCGAGCGCCTCATGACGATGCCCCTCGCGAAGTTCGATCTCCTTGCCGGCTACGGCGAAGCATTCGCGCTCGTCGCGATCGTCCAAGCACTCGTCGTCGGCGTCGTTGCGTTCGGTGTACTCGGCCTCACCGCGGCCCACGGCGTCGCGCTCGTGCTCGCCCTCGCCGTCCTCAACGCCCTCCTCGGGACCGCACTCGGCCTGTTCCTCAGCGCGTTCGCCACCACTGAGTTCCAAGCCGTGCAATTCCTCCCCGCATTCGTCTTCCCGCAGCTGCTCTTGTGCGGGCTGCTCGTACCGCGAGACCAAATGGCCCTGCCGCTGCGCGCCGCGGCCCGCGTGCTACCGATGACCTACGCCTACGACGCGCTCGCACGCTCCGCGACGCGGGCACCGTTGACCGGCGCGCTCACACTCGACGTCCTGGTACTTGCGGTCCTGATGGCCGCCGGCGTGATTCTCGGCGCGGCCACACTGCGGCGGCGCAATCCGTGATCGAGATCGTAGAGCGTCCGGTCTTGCGCTTGGCGCCACGCGTGCCAAGCTGCAGCAATGGACATCGTCACGCTCAACGACGCGCCCGCATACCGCAGCGACCGAATCGTGGCGGAGCCATTTCTCGAGGGCTCCCGATCCAACGTCCGGGTCATCCGACTCAGCCCCGGCCAGGTGCTACCCCCTCACACCCACGGCGTGTCCGATCTCATGATCTACGCGGTCGAGGGTGAAGGGACGCTCGACACCGACGAGGGCAAGGTCAGCTTCGGCGCGGGATCCCTTGCGTTCTACCGAGGTGACGAAGAGTTACGTGTGTCCAATGACGGTGTGACCGGCCTCACGCTGCTGGCCTTCCTCGCCCCGCCGTTCCCGCCCCGTCCCGAAACTTGAGCGCGCGGCGCGCGGCTCGACCGCGCGCACAATCCAGGAGTTGAGATCGATGTCCGAGCGCGTCGACCATTCCCCGCCCGCCGACCCGCCCGCTCGCACGCCGACTGAAATCTCGCCGGAGACTGTGCGGAGCTTTCGGTCGCAACTGACCACCGGTGAGAATGTCGTCGATCCGACCACGTGGGCCGGTTCCGTGCCCCAGGCGCAGGGCATCGTGCCGCGGGTGCGTGTCGGCCGCAGCGGGTGGTTCAACCTGCTGTGGCTGTTGCCGATCGGGTTCGTCGTCTTGATCGTCGCCGTCGCGGCCGCGAAGGGTCTGCGCGGTACCCCGTCGGTGGAGCGGTTCATCGCCCGCTACCCGGGCACCATCCTGTCGGCCGACGCTCGAGCGAACGCGGGCCTGCCGATCTGGGTCGGAATACTGCACTTCTTCAACCTCTTCCTGTTGATCTTCATCATCCGGTCCGGCGTACAGATCCTCAGCGACCACCCCCGGCTGTACTGGACCCGGCACAGCACGCCGGGCAAGGACTGGTTCCGCGTGCAGAAGCCGGTTCCGGCCGAACCGCTGTGGACCGCAAAGCAAGACTCCATCAGCCTGCCCGCACAAGTTGGTCTCCCGGGGATTCGGCACTCGATCGGCCTGGCCCGATGGTGGCATCTCGGCACCGATGTCCTGTGGCTGCTCAACGGCCTGATCTTCTACGTGCTGTTGTTCGCGACCGGTCAGTGGCGCCGTGTGGTGCCTACCAGTTGGGCCGTCTTTCCGAACGCAGTTTCGGTACTGATCCAATACCTTTCGTTGCACTGGCCGACCGAACAAGGGTGGGTCGCCTACAACAGCCTCCAACTGCTCGCATACTTCGTGACGATCTTCATCGCCGCGCCGCTCGCGCTCATCACCGGACTCGGTATGTCGCCGGCGTTGTCGACACGCTTCAAGCGGATCAGCAAAGTGCTCAGCATCCAAACCGCGCGGTCACTGCACTTCCTGGTGCTCGTCTGGTTCCTGTTCTTCATCGTGATGCACGTCGCTCTGGTGTTCACTACCGGACTGCTGAACAACCTCAACCACATCTACGCCGCGCGCAACGACGACAGCTGGGTTGGTTTTTCGATCTTCGCGGTCTCAATGATCGTGGTGATCGTCGCTTGGGTGGCGGCGACACCGTTCACCCTCGGTCACCCTCGGGTAGTGCAACGGGTCGGGTTCGCGTTGATCGGCCCCGCGCAGCGGCTGTTCGAGCACGTGGACGCCACCCCCGGCCAGTACACCGACCAAGACATCTCTCCCTACTTCTGGCACAACGGCGAGTACCCCGATTCCGAGGAATACACGGCGCTCTTCGACGGCAACTTCGCCGACTACCGGCTGCGGATCAACGGACTGGTCGACGATCCCGTCGACCTCTCCCTCGACCAGTTAAGGGCGCTCCCACACCACGAGCAGATCACTCAGCACTTCTGCATCCAGGGGTGGTCGGGCGTCGCCAAGTGGGGCGGAGTGTCGATGCAAACGATCGTCGACCTCGTCAAGCCGCAACCCGAGGCCAAGTGGGTCGTCTTCTACTCCCTCGGCGACGGCCCCAACGCCGGCATCTACTACGACGCGCACCCGATCGAGCAGATGGGTTACCACTTGACGATGCTGGCCTACGACATGAACGGCGAGCCCCTGTCGTTCGGTCACGGTGCTCCGCTGCGGCTTCGGAACGAGGTCCAGCTCGGTTTCAAACAGGTCAAGTGGATCAAGGGGATGGAGTTCGTCGCAGACTTCTCGGAGATCGGCGGCGGTTACGGCGGCTACAACGAGGACCACGAATTCTTCGGGTATCGACAATCCATCTAGGGCCTGGGGCGCGCGGTTCACCGTCAGCGGTCGCGTGAGGCCGACGTCAAGGGAGAGGATCAGAGTCCTACGTCCCGGGCGCGAGCTTGGCGTTCCGGGGTGCCCGCGCGTTCGCCTTCTTCGATGGCCTCGATGAGGAGCTCGGCGATGTCTTGGACTTTGACGGTCTCGTCGCGGCCCTTTTCTTTGACGCCATCGTCGAGCATGACGTAGCAGAACGGGCATGCCACCGCGATACGGCTGGCGCCGGTGGCGAGCGCTTCTTCGGTGCGTTCGATGTTCACTTTCTTGCCGGTGCGTTCTTCCATCCACATGCGGCTGCCGCCGGCGCCGCAGCACATGGAATTCGTTCCGTTGCGTGGCATCTCGACGACGTCGATCCCGGCGAGTGTGCCGATCACGTTGCGGGGCGCGAGGTAGATGTCGTTGTGGCGGCCGAGGTAGCAGCTGTCGTGATAGGTGACGCGTTCGTCGAGTGTCGCACCGGCGAGCGAGAGCCGGCCGTCGGCCACCAGCTGGGCAAGGAGTTGGGTGTGGTGGATCACCTCGTAGTTGCCGCCGAGCTGCGGGTATTCGTTCTTGATGACATTGAAGCAGTGCGGACACTGCGTGATGATCTTGCGCACGCCCATGTTGTTGAATGTCTCGATGTTCTGCATGGCGAGCATCTGGAAGAGGTACTCGTTACCGGCACGCCGTGCTTGGTCGCCGTTGCACAGCTCGCTGGGGCCGAGG
Organism: Acidimicrobiia bacterium; assembly: GCA_038238245.1. Classification (GTDB taxonomy): domain Bacteria; phylum Actinomycetota; class Acidimicrobiia; order IMCC26256; family PALSA-610; genus DASQHW01. The sequence goes on along the minus strand of JBBRXX010000001.1, from coordinate 208,252 downwards.
ATGGCGAAGTCGATGCCCGCACGCCGCCACAGCTTCGCGAGCGCCCGGGACGTCTTCTTGTTGCGGTCGTCGAAGCTCCCGGCGCACCCGACGAACGAGAGGTACTCGTGGTCGAACGCGCCGCCGGCCTCGACGATGTCGACGCCTTCGATCGAGTCGGCCCAGTCGCCGCGGTCACCTCGGTTCATGCCGTAGGCGTTCGCCGAGTTCTCCATCGAACGAAACGTGTTGCCGAGCTCAGTCGGGAAGTCGCTCTCCATCAGTGTGAGGTAGCGGCGCATGTCGAGAATCTTGTCGAGGATTTCGATGTTGACCGGGCAGATCTCGTCGCAGGCCTTGCAGCTCGTACAGGCCCACAGCTCGTCGGGCGTGATGCGCTCGAACACACTGTCGGTACGAATCGAGATGTCGCGGTCGACGCCGACCGGAGGCGACACCACCGGGTTACCCGTTGCGGCCATCACCTCGCCGACCTTCAGGACGATCTCGCGCGGATCGAGCGGCTTGCCCGTCGCGTGCGCCGGACACACCGATGTACATCGTCCGCACACCGTGCACGCGTCGGTGTCGAACAGTTGCTTCCAGGTGAAGTCCTCGATCTTCACCGCGCCGAACGACTCGAGGTCAGTCTCCATCAGATTCGGCATCGGCTTCATCGCGCCCTTCGGACGCTCCCGATCCTTGAGGTACATGTTCATCGGAGATGTGAACATGTGCCGCAACTTCGTCGTCGGCAAGATCGCCAAGAACGTGAAGAACGCGAAAATGTGCACGCCCCACAGCCATCGGTGCAAGTCGCGCAACGTTCCCGACGACCACGTGTCGATGAGATGAGAGAGCGGATAACCGACGAACGACCACCGCTCGAACGCAGGTCGCCCGACCAGCGCGATCCGTATCGCCTCCACAAAGAAGCCGGTGAGTCCGATCACCAAGAACGTCCCCAAGATCACGGCGTCCTCGGGCTTCGTCTTGATGCGAATCCGATAGGGCCGCTGGACGTACCGCCGTCCGATTGCCCATACGATCCCGATCAGGAACACGACTCCGACCGCGTCGCCAAACGCCGAGTACGCCTCGTACGTGCGGCCGTGCAAAAACTTCAGCGCGTCGGGCATCTGGTGATCGACCTCGAGCGTGACGGTGACCATAAACAGCCCGATGAACCCGAAATAGATGCACGAATGCATCACTCCCGCAGCCGGGTCGCGCAGCAACGTCCGCATCCACACGCCACTCCGAAAATCACGCAAGCGCCGCTTCGCGTTCTTCCGTGTCGTACGACGAGCATCTGGCCCGCCGCGCGCGTAGTTGCGCACGCGTAACGAGGCGAGCCAACCAACCAGCAACAACGTCGTCGACACCGCGGCGTAGAACGCGACCTTCATCACCGTGGGGACGTTGATGAACACCTCGCGACGAATCGATGAGTCGTCGTGCCAGTGAGTCAGACCCGGTACGACGCCGCTCACGAGTGTGAACACCGCGATAAGCACACCGGTGCCGAACAGGAGCTGATGAGGCTTCACGCGGCGCATCCAAAGCCTCCAGTGCCGTCAGCGCGTCGAAACTTCACCGTTCCGCGCGAACTCCTAAAAGGTGTAGGGCCGGTCGCCGACGAGAAGTGTCACGGTAACGGTGGCGTCGTCGTGTAAAATCCCACGTGACCGCTTCAATCGGCTTGAATTCGTCACCCCGGCGATGACCTCGCCGACTCTCGGAACGAGCATCGACTTCCCTTCGTAGATCAAGTCGTCGTGGATGAGCAGACGCACCACCATCAAGGCTCTCCGATCGAGAGCACACCCTCGAAAGCAACCTTCACGGCAACCTTACGCTTCACCTTTCGTTGCGTCTCGTAGTGCGAGCGCGGCTTGGACGAGCGCGGCGTGGGTGAGCGCTTGCGGGTAGTTGCCGAGGTGAGCGTGGCTGGTGGGATCCATCTCTTCGGCGTACAGGCCGAGTGGCGTCGCGAGATCAAGGAGCGCGCTGAACCGGTCCGCGGCCTCCGCGGTGCGTCCGGTCTTGGCGAGCGCCTGCACGAGCCAGAATGCGCAGGGTAGAAACGCGCCTTCGGTGCCCGGCAGGCCGTCGCTCCCGGGTGGGTAGCGATAGAGCAAAGGTCCACCGGCGTCGAGCTCGCGCGTGATCGCGTCGATCGTGTCGTGAACCCGCGGACTGCCGACCGGTTCGATGCCGAGGAGCGGGAGCACGAGGAGGGATGCGTCGAGCTCGTTGGAGCCGTAGCTGCGCATGTAGCTGCCGCGCGCTTCGTCGAACCCAATGCTCCGTACGTCCTGCGCGATCGCCGCGCGTTGTTCGTACCAATTTCTGCGGCGATGGGAACGGAGTCGGTGGGAGTCGGCGATACGTAGGGCGCGGTCCAGAGCGAGCCAGGCCATGAGCTTGGAGTGCACGTGGTGTCGCGCGTCGTCTCGGATCTCCCAGATGCCGGCGTCGGGCTCGCGCCAGCGGTGCGCGACGCGATCGGCGAAGCCCGCCATCGCCCGCCACGCTTCGGATGAGAGCTGATGGCCGGTCGCGGTGACGAGCCACGCGGCATCGAGCACCCAGCCGTACCCGTCGAGTTGGTGCTGGTCGGCCGCGCCGTTGCCGACCCGGACGGGTCGACTCGCGGCGTAGCCCGGCCATCCGTCGAGTGTGCGTTCGGCGCGTGGATGTTTGCCGTGCAGCGTGAGCAGGACGGGTAGGCGCGGACGGTCGAGCCGACTTGCGTGGAGCAACCAGGCGAAGAACATGCGTGCCTCGTCTTGTTTCCCCGTGCCGAGAAACGCGCCGATGCCGATGCTCGCGTCGCGGGGCCAGGCGAATCGGTAGTCCCAGTTGCGCATGCCGCCCGGTACTTCCGGCAACGAAGTGGTCGGCGCCGCCACTGGCGCACCCGAGGGCGAGTAGGTCAGCAGCCGCAAGGTGAGCAGACTCCGCACGACTGCGTCACGGAACGGGATGTCGGCGTCGATCGTGTCGACCCACATCTGCCACCGCTGTTCGTCACATTCGAGTGCAGCCCACGCTGCCTCCGGCTCGACGTGCAGGAGCGGTTCGCGGTGCGCAACGGCCAGCACGAACGTCAGCGGTCGTCCGGGTTCGACGGTTGCCGTCGCCGCTCGACCAGGTTCGATGTCGAGCGCGGTATTCGTGTCGAGCGCGACCGCGAGGGAGCCCCAACTGCAGACGAGTCCGTTGCGGCGACGCTCGGCGCGTGGCGCACGATGGGAGTCGCCAACGCGCGGATCGAAATCGACGACCGCGTCGATCGGGCCGCCTTCGGCGCTCAGGCGACGGACCAGCAAGGTCGCCGGCAGGAGACGACCGTCGAGCTCGGCGATCATGCCTTCGGTCAGGGTGAGCCGGGCGTCGGCAGTTGCCCAAGTGGTTTCGAGCGTTGCGGTTCCGGGTCGGTATCGACGATTGACGAGCCGAGCGCGCCCTGCGGGACCGGTGCGGAATGTTCCCGCGCGCGGCCCGCCGACCAGGCGACCGAACAAGGGTTCACTGTCGAAGTGGGGTGCGCACATCCAGTCGATGGCACCTTCGGACGAGACGAGCGCCGCGGTGCGGGTGTCGCCGATCAGGCCGTAGTCGGCGATCGCCGGCGGCTGATCGCCGGCCATCTCAGTGCGCCGTGAGCAGGAGACCAAGCGCAACTCCGAACGCCAGGTGCGCGACGATCGCGACCGTGGGTGTTTGGGCGCCGTAGTTCAGCCCGAACAGACCGGGCGGTTCCAACACGGCGGTCGATGCCGGCCCGGCGCGATCCGTTGCCATGCGGGGATGGATGCCGGGAAGCAGCGGGACGAGGACGGTGAGCGCGATCGCGACGTGGACAAGTCCGAAGAGCGCACCGAGCCACCAGGTCGCGGTGTCGAGCAGCGCGAAGCCGGCTGCGTAGCCGAGCGCGAATCCTTCTCCGATGACCAGATGGATGAAGAACCCTGCGACGCGGGCGCGGTCGGGGTCTGCGGTGACCATCGTGCCCAGCAACAAGGGAATGTCGAGGCGTGTCCATCCCGCGAGCTGCGCTGCGATCATGACCGCGGTGAGCATCGCGGTCGCGAGGAGGCCGAAGAGCGCCCAGCCGGCCCAGTCCATTGCGGTTAGCGGTTCGCGAGCTGTTGGGCTTTGGTGTCGAGCGCCCCGAGCACGTCTTGGAACGAGGCGTGGAAGCTCGCAATACCTTCATTCTCGAGCGTGAGACCGACATTGTCCATGTCGATGCCGACGATCGCGAGGCGGTGCATCACTGCGTGCGCGTCATCGACGTTCGTGTCGATGGTGCGGGCGAGATGGCCGTGGTCCTCGAATGCGGTGATAGTCGCTTCGGGCAGTGTGTTGACGGTGTCGGGTCCGATGAGGCTGTCTACGTAGAGGGTGTCGGCGTACTTGGGATTTTTCGTCGAGGTCGACGCCCAGAGCGGGCGCTGCACGCGGGCGCCGCGAGCGGCGAGACGCTCCCAGCGCTCGCCGGCGAAGCGCTCGGTGAACAGTTGGAAGGCGAGCGTGGCTTGCGCGATCGCAGCCCGGCCGCGCAGCTCCCGCGCTTCTTCGGTCGCGATGACGTCGAGGCGGTGGTCAACCTCGGTGTCGACCCGGCTGACGAAGAACGATGCGACGCTGTGCACGCTCCCAAGGTCGCCGCCGGCCGCGTCGAATGCCTCGAGACCCGCGAGATACGCCTCGATCACTTCGCCATAGCGGGTCAGCGAGAAGATCAGCGTGATGTTGATGCTGCGGCCTTCGGCGGTCATGGCGGCGATCGCCGGTATCCCCTCTCCCGTCGCCGGGATCTTGACGAACAGATTCGAGAGCGCGATGCGCTGATGTAACTCACGTGCCGCGGCGCCGGTCGCTTCAGTGTTGCGGGCGAGTTCGGGCGCGACCTCGATTGATACGAAGCCGTCGGTCCCGCCGCTGTCGTCGAACATCGGTCGCAATACGCCGCAGGCATCGTGCACGTCGGTGATGACGAGCTCCCAGTACGCCTCCGCGACGGTGCGTCCCGCGGCGATCAGCGAGCGGAATTCCTCGTCGTACTCGTCGGAGCCCTTGATCGCACGGGCGAAGATCGTGGGGTTCGCGGTCACGCCGCGAATGCCGTCGGCGACCATCCGTGCGAGGGTCCCATCACGCAAATAGGGCCGAGTGAGGTTGTCGAGCCACGGGCTCTGGCCCTGCTCGGTGAACAGTCGTTGGAGTCTCGTCATCGCGACTTCCTTCCTCAAGATCGGCCGGCAGCCCTCGACGAGGAACTGCCGGCCAGATCGCGTTCAGGAGTATTGCTTGGGGAATTGGGCGATGATGCCGGCGGTAAGCATGTCGGACATCTTCAGGATCTGCACGTGCACCTTGTCGTAGTCAACTACGTCGGCCGCGAAGTTGCCCTTCAGGTGATCGACCGCTTCGGCGAGCGTGTTGTCGAGGTGTTCGTGCATCATCGCTCGGTTCGTCGGACGATTCAGGATCGTCGAACAAGTGCGCCCAACAGGGAGGGTCCCCACCCAGGTCTCGGTCGTCGGGAGGGCGCGGCGTCATCGCGTGGGATGGAGCTTCACGCAGCACTGACCGGCTTCGGGTTCGAGCCGGGCTTCGAGGCCGGTCTCGCCGACGTTGTCGATCGCCGATTTCATCATGCAGAGATTCATGCCGCAGATGAGATCCGTGTGCTCCTGAGCGAGTTGATGAAACGGGCAGTTGCGGAGCACGACCGTCCCGTCGTCGCTCGGCTTGGGTTCGAAACCGTGCGCTTCGAGCGCATCGAGGACGACGCGGCGCTTGCTCGAAAGACTTCGCGTACGCCCGCGGCGGAGTTGCGAGTCGATCTCTTGTCCCAACCGCCGGCCTTCGGCGCGCGCGACGACGTCGAGCGCTTCGGCGATGTCTGTTCCATCGGTTCGGGACCGATCGGCGGCTTCAGCGAGCAGCCGTCCCGCGAGCGCGTAGTCGCGCGGCGGGAGCGTCACATCGAAATCGCGTCGGGCGCGGCGGTAGAGCTTGGCCGGGCGGCCCGCGCCCGGACCCTGGCGGCCCGAGAGCCGTTGGTAGTCCACCTCGAGTAACCCGTCGGCTGCGAGTCGGTCGAGGTGGTGCGCCGCGGTACCGCGTTCGAGATCCACCGCGTCCGCGGCCTCGTCGCGACTGACCCACGCGCCGGCGGCGGCCACGTAGTCGTAGAGCGCCCGGCGCGTCGGTTCGCCGAGCGTGGTGATCGCGCCCAATCGATCCGGCGGCACAGACGGGATTGCGTCGGCACTCATGATCGTCTCCTTGCTCCGAGCTCTGTGCGGCGAACGACTGACCGATCTCTAATACCAAGCTTGACTTGACATAGAGGGCCGCATTCGTCAGTATAGCCAGTATCGATTGTCTTTAGAAGGAGACGCCAATGACCACGACCGCTCCACTCACCCGCACTACCGAGAGCCGCCTTGTCCCTGTACGCAGCGACGTCACCGATCTCTCCGATCCGGTCAACCAGGCATTTTGGTTGCTGCGCATCGGATTCACGATTGCGCCGATCCTGTTCGGGATCGACAAGTTCGCGCATGTGCTCGTGAACTGGGACAAGTACCTGGCGCCCGAGTTCGTCGATGTGTTCCACCTCCAGGCCCACACGCTCATGTTCGGCGTCGGCGTGATCGAGATTGTTGCGGGTGTCGTCGTTGCACTCCGTCCGCGATTCGGTGGCTACATGGTCGCGGCGTGGCTGGCGGGCATCATCTTCAACCTGTTGCTGCTGGGCAACTACTACGACGTTGCGCTTCGCGACTTCGGTCTGCTGCTCGCGGCGCTGACGCTTGCTCGTCTCGCAACCGCCGTCGTTCCGGCTCGTCGGCACGCCTGAATACGAGGCAAGCAACATCATGACGACCGCGTTCGTACTGTCTGGGGGCGGAAGCCTCGGCGCCGTGCAGGTGGGCATGCTCGCAGCCCTCGACGCACGGGGCTTCCGCCCGGACCTGCTCGTCGGTACGTCGGTCGGCGCACTCAACGCCGCGTACCTCGGCGGTCATGGGTTCGACGCCGACACCCTCGACCGGCTGGCCGCGATTTGGCGGAACCTCCGACGCACAGACGTGTTTCCGATCGACCCACTCCGTCAGACTTTGGCCGCGGCCGGACGTCGACCATCGTTGTGCTCTCCGAGACCACTGCAACGGCTCGTCGAATCGAACCTCGCGATCGCAAACCTCGAAGATGCTCGGATCCCACTGCACATCGTGACCACCGACGTCATGAGCGGCGAAGAAGTGCTGCTCTCTTCGGGCGACTCCGTCTCTGCGGTCCTCGCCTCGGCCGCCATCCCGGCAATATTTCCCGCGGTCGAACGCGAGGGCCGGGTACTGATGGACGGCGGCGTCGCCAACAACGCCGGCGTTTCACACGCGATCGCACTCGGCGCCGACCGCGTCGTCGTGCTCCCTGCCGGATTCTCATGCGCCTTGCTCACACCCCCGACGACGCCGCTCGCGGCCGCGATGCACGCACTGACGCTCCTCATCGAGCAACGCCTGATCGTGGAGGTCGCGCATCTCGCCGCGCGGGCCGACATCATCGTGCTCCCGCCTCTCTGTCCGTTGTCGGTGAGCCCGGTCGATTTCCGGTCCGGTGACGAGCTCATGTCGCGCGCGCAACACGCGACGGCCGAGTGGCTCGACGCGGGCAACCACCTGCTTCCCCATGCCGAGCGCTTCCTTTCATTGCACGGCCACCGCTGGGCGCAACCGACACATCAGGAGATCGCGTGACTCCCAAACAATCGACCCATGTGATCGTCGGCGCGAGCGTGGCCGGCGCCATGGCGGCCGAGACGCTCAGAGCGGAAGGGTTCGACGGCAGGGTCGTGCTCATCGGCTCCGAGCCGCATCGCCCGTATGAGCGACCGCCGCTGTCGAAGCAACTCCTGCGCGGCGAGTCCGATACGGCGGACGCGTTCGTGCATGCTGACAGCTTCTACAAGGATCACGACATCGAGTTGCGCGTCGGCGCCCGCGTGCACGAGATCCTCCCGCCGTCGCAGGTGGTCACCGTCGACCACGGAGAATCAATCCACTACGACCGGCTCCTGCTCACCACCGGCGCCCGGTCAAGACGACTCCGCGTCCGCGGCGCCGACCTTCCGGGTGTCCACTACCTGCGCGATCTCGACGACAACAAGACACTACGAGCAGACCTGCAATCCGCAGCGCGGGTTGCCATCGTCGGCGCCGGATGGATCGGTTCAGAAGTCGCCGCGTCCGTCCGCCAACTCGGTTTCGACGTCGCGCTCATCGATCCCGGGACCGTTCCGCTCGGGGCGGTTCTCGGCCCGGAGGTCGGCGCCGTGTACCGGGATCTCCACGCGGCGCACGGGGTCGAGCTCCACCTCGGAATGACCGTCGACCGATTCCTCGGCACGACCAGCGTCGCCGGAGTCCGTACTACCGACGGCAACGAGATCGCGGCCGACCTCGTCGTCGTCGGGATCGGCGCCGAACCGCGCATCGAACTCGCCCGCCGCGCCGGCCTGCTCATCGATGGCGGCATCGCGGTCGACGAGATGCTCCAGACCAGCGTGCCGGGCGTGTTCGCCGCGGGCGATGTCGCTGCGGCCTGGCATCCGACACTCGGTCGGCGGATCCGCATCGAGCATTGGGCGAACGCGCAGAATCAAGGAATCGTCGCGGCCAAGAACATGCTCGGCGCGGCGATCCCCTACAACCGCGTGCCCTACTTCTTCTCCGACCAGTACGACCTCGGGATGGAGTACTCGGGCTACGCATCGAGCTGGGACCGCGTCGCCTTCCGAGGCGATCCCGCCACCCGAGAGTTCATCGCCTTCTGGATCGCCGGCAATCAGGTTGTCGCCGCGATGAACGCGAACGTCTGGGACGTCACCGAAACACTTCAAGCACTCGTTCGGTCTCAACAGCCGGTCGACGAGTCCCGCCTGGTGAACCCCGACGTGCCGCTCGAGGCGCTCGTAGGCCCGCTCGACCGCGCGGTAGCCCGCACATGACTGCCCTCGACGCCCGAACTGCCGAGACGCCGAACGTACTCACCGTCGTGGCGGATCCAGCTGCACCCGCGATCGACCGCGACGCGGCCCAGCGTGCGGTGTGCGACCTCCTCGCCGCGCTCGGCCAGGACACCACCGATCCGGAGCTCGCCGAGACACCGCGACGGGTCGTCGCGGCGTTCGAGGAGCTCCTCACCCCGGCACCGTTCGAGATGACGACCTTCGCCAACGACGAGGGCTACGACGAGCTCGTACTCGCACGCGACATCCCCATCCGCTCGCTGTGCGCGCACCATCTCCTGCCATTCACCGGCGTCGCGCACGTCGCCTACCTCCCGAACGAGCGCATCCTCGGACTCTCCAAACTCGCACGCGCAACGGAGATGTTCTCCCGCGGACTGCAGGTACAAGAACGACTCACGACCCAAATCGGACGCTGGCTCAACGAACAACTCCGGCCCAAGGGCGTCGGTGTGGTCATCGAAGCCGAGCACCTCTGCATGACCCTGCGCGGCGTCCAAGCACGCGGCGCGCGCACCGTCACGTCCTCATTGCACGGACTGGTACGCGATGACGCACGAACGCGTGCCGAGTTCCTCGCCCTGGCCCGCCACGGCTGAGCACTCGATTGGTATTCAACCTCGTACGCACATACTCTAGTAGTTACTAGAATACCTCGACGAGGAGGCGCTATGGGAATTCAACTGGGTGACACCGCCCCCGACTTCACGGCGGACACGACCGAAGGCCTCGTCAGCCTGTACGACTATCTCGGCGATGGTTGGGGGATCCTCTTCTCGCACCCGGCCGACTTCACGCCGGTCTGCACAACGGAGCTCGGTGACTTCGCGAACCGGAAAGGCGAGTTCACGAAGCGGAACACGAAGCTCATCGGCGTGAGCGTCGATTCGGTGGAGTCGCACAAAGGCTGGTCCGACGACATCGCCGAAACCCAAGGCACCGCGCTCAACTATCCGCTCGTCGGAGACGAGAGCCGTACGGTCGCCAACCTGTACGGGATGATCCACCCGAACGCGATCGAGACCGCGACCGTGCGTACCGTGTTCATAATCGGGCCCGACAAGTTGGTCAAGCTCACGCTCACCTACCCCGCTGCCGTCGGGCGCAACGTCGACGAGATCATTCGCGCACTCGACGCACTACAGCTGAGCGCACAGTACGGCGTATCGACGCCAGTGAACTGGAAGGTCGGCGACGACGTGATCATCTCGCCGGCAATCTCCGACGACGACGCCAAGACGAAATTCCCCAAAGGCTTCAAGACCCTCAAGCCCTACCTGCGCCTCACTCCCCAGCCGAACAAGTAAGCGGCAGCCGCGTTGATCAGCGCGAACCGAAGGTGCTGATCAACGCGAGGGCGACGATCACGACGACAACTCCGACGACGAGGAGCAGCGCCTGGCGAGGAGGGTGCGTCGGCCGCTCTGGACCGAAGCGCGGCGGCGGCGAATTCACGTCGTGCTTCCTTCGGTCGAGTCCGCTCCGACGCCGACCGGTGCAAAGATTGCTCGGTCCGGAGGTTCCCAGTCGACCCCCAGGAGGCGGCGCGCCAATACTGCAGCGATCCGAGCCGCATGAGCTTTGGCGGTGTCAGCGATAGGGCCTCGCCATCCGTCGTCGACCGTCGCGGCGAAAAGGCGATACCAGCGGTCGAAGAGTTCGGGTTGGAAACGCTCGATCTCGTGCACTTCCCGGTGTGCATTGAGGATGTATCCGTCGTATCCCGGCTGACTCAGCAGGACCCGGCACCAATAGTCGATCAGCTTCGGGATATGGATCGACCAGTCGACCTCGGCGACCTCGACGAACACCGGGGCGAGGAGCTCGTCGAAGACGATCTCTCGGTAGAAGCGCACGACCAGGTCGTGGATCTCCGACCGGGAATCGAGATCCCGCGTCGGTCGCGTCAGGTGAGCAGTCACGAGCCGACCGTCGGCTCGGCGTCGGACTTGCGGACGATGTCGACCAGGCGAGCGAGCGCGCCCAGGCCGCGCGAGACATACTCGTCGGGAAGGACCATGACGGGCACGATCGGCTTCTCCATCGCGAGCCATTCCGTGCGCCAGCGCGCGGCTGTGTGCTCGTCACGCTGTTTCGCGCCGAACCGTTCGATGACGTCCGACCTCGTGAGGTCTTCGCCGCGCGTCCAGTACGCCGCGAACAGCGCCTCACGCAACTGCGGGCGGAGATGTTCGGCCGTGGCGGCGTACGCGGCGGTGACGAGTCGGGTGTTGACCCGCTTGTCAGGGATTCGGAGACGATCGGCCTCACCCTCGATGAGGAGCTCACGTATCTGTGCGAGCTCGTCGGCGAACGCTTCTCGCGCCTCGGGGGTCACGGCAACGCCTTCGAGCGGGATGGCGACCTCATGCTCGACTGCTCGCCAGTCGATCGTGGCGAGACCTCGGGATTCGAGCACCGCGGCGCGAGCGCCGGCGAGCGCGCTGAACGGGCAATTGAAGTCGCCGTAGATAACGAGACGAACGGATTCGTGCTCATTTGAGGTCACTGTCATCACTCCCGATATCTATTCTAGGTGACGCTAGAAGTATACGCTCTCGCCCGCGGCTTCATTCAGACGGCTTCATTCAGATGTCGAACGGCGCGGTGACGGTGAGGTCGTAGACGAGGTGGTTTTCCTCGATGCGGGCCACGGGAAGCGGGGCGTGAGACGCGAGCCGGCCGTCGTGGAAGAGGTGCGCGACCGGCGCGCGGTCGAGGAGCACAACCGCATCGGCGATGAGGCGACGGTGGCAACGCCACCATACGGATTCGGCGCACATGATCACGGTGCATCGTTCCTGCGTGTCGGCCAGGAGATCGGCGCGTGCCGCCGCGAACTCCGGGGTTGCCATGTGGTCCGCGTAGCCGCGAAACGCGGGATGCTCGAGCGCGACGTTCACAGAGGTGGGCGACATCCGGCGTCGGCCCCCGAGCCGCGGTTCCCATCGGTAGGCGATACCCGCGCTGGGCAGCCAGTCTTCGAGCGCGGCCCGAGCCATGTGCGGCACGCGCCGGCTCCCGGGATACGAACGAACGTCCACAAGGGCGTCGACCCTCGCTGACTTCAGCAACAGGATGAAGGCGTCACGGTCAAGGGTTCCGTGTCCGACCGTGATCAGTGTGCCCTCGCTTCGCGGTGTCACCTCGTACGAATCCATGCGGGTCGTCCTATCCGGTCCGGACCTGGCGTGGTTTGGGATCCGGAATCCGAGGCGTGTGGAGATCGCAGAACGAATTCTCGTAGATCCTCGCGTAGACACAGATGATGGCGGTCGCAAGGATCTGAACCGCGCCCAGGACGACGAAGACGTTCGCACGGATCGCGACCGCTCGCGTCGTAACCAACAGCGAGGACACCAACCAGGCGCCGAACGCAATCCGGCTGATGCCTGCGGAGCAGTGCGCCCTGATCAGGTGGGTGATCTGCGGGACGTACGCCGCGCCGGCCAGGCCAACCCCAATGAAACCGGCCACCTCGGTTGCCTGCCGCATGATTCACCTCGTGAGCGGGGAACACGTTCGCAGTTGACGTCCTCAATCGTCTCGCCGCGCCGGCTCCTCGATGTCGGCGTACGTCCAGTCGGGACGCTTGCGCATCTGACGTTCGTCATAGTGGGCGATGCCATTGTCGAGATCGACAAGCTTGGGAATCGCGATGCGACGCGGTGAGGGGCACGAGCCCGCGAGATGAGCCTCGAAGTCCTCGGGAAACGCGCGCAAGATGCTTCCGAGCATCTGCTGTTCCTCGACGGGTAGGAAGCAGCGGTTGGCGTCGGCGACTTCCGGAAGCCAGTGGTCGATGATCGCGATGCTCGCGTCCGTGCCGCGCCCGTCGACGATGTCGTCGAGCGCGGCGGTGATTGCTCCAGTTCCGAGCTTGCAGGGCGGGCATTGCCCACACGACTCGACCGACAAGAATCGTGAAAAGGTTGCCGCGACCTCCACCATGCACGCCGTGTCGTCGTACACGATGAAACCGGCGGCGCCGAGGCCGGTTCCGATACTCGCAAAGTCCTCGTAGCTGCATGGTGTGTCGAGCTGCGCTTCGGTGAGCAGTGCATTCGTCACGCCGGGAAGGACAGCCTTGATGCGGCGCCCTGGTCGCGGTGCGCCGCGCGTCTCGAGCACGGTGCGTAGCGGTGTTCCGAGCGCGATCTCGACGACGCCCGGTCGAGCGACGTCGCCGACCACCGTGCACACCACCGTCCCGGGCGACTCAGCGGTTCCCATTGACCGGAACCACTCGACGCCGCGAGCGAGCACCTGTGTGACGTTCGCCAGAGTTTCGACGTTGTTGACCAACGTGGGGTTGGATTCGTGTCTTCCGAAGTGTCCGGCCTCGGGTTCGTGTCCCGACCAGCCGAGCTGGGGCGCGGTCGCGAACAGGCCGTGGATGTACGGCGGCAGCCAGCGCGGCAGGGGCTCGTTGCCTTCGATCACCTCGAGCAGCGCCTTTTCCTCGCCGAAGAGGTACTCCTCGGGTCCCGCGACGAGCGTCACGGTCAGGTCGCCCAGCATTTGCGCCTGTTCCATCTCGGTGACCGCTCGGAGCGCCCGTTCGCGTTCGCGTTCGAAGCTCGCTTTCAACGCGATGAACACCTCGCGCGCGCCGACCGCGAATGCCGCAATCGCGAGCCCTTCAATTACCTGATAGGGATTCGCGCGCAAGATCGCTCGGTCCTTGAATGTCCCCGGCTCTCCCTCGGCGCCATTGCAGACCGCGTAGGTGTGCCGCCCGAGTCCATCGCGTACCGACCGCCACTTCGTCGCGGTCAGGAAGCCGGCACCGCCTCGTCCCCGCAGGCCCGAATCCGCGAGCTCGGCAATCGTCGCATCAGGTCCAAGTGCGTGGGCGTGAGCCAGTCCCGAACCGCCACCGATGGCGACGTAGTCGTCGAGAGAGTCAACGGCACGAGACGGCAGTATCGCCGAGACGTCTTGCACGCTCACCCTCCATCCGTGATCTCGACGGCAACGACCGTGCGACACTTCACAGACTCATCTCCGCGCTGCGTGGCTCGTGGCCGGCTCGGCGGAAGGTGCGACGCTCGACATAGTCCTGGCGTTCGAGCAGCGTGTCGAGCCGCGCCACGTCCGACTCGAAATCCCAGATCGAGCGAGCGGCGTCCAGATCGCCGGCGAGGCCTCTCAGCGTTGACCGGATGCGCTGCTGGCCCTCTCCCAGCTCGCGCGCAGCGCCCGCGGGCAGTGCGGCAATCGTCGAGGCTTCGGCCGCGAGATGCTCCGAGATCGCTGCCATCAACCGATCGAGTTCCCACCGAAACCGGGCGCGATCACCGTCGTGAGCAGCAGCGCGTACCTTTTGAACGCGAGTTCGCAATGCCGCGTGCGTGAGCCGAGTCTCCATGGCGTGTCTCCTTGCAGCAAGCCGAAAGTTTTTCCGATGTTGCCTCTATTACTCTCGTTTTCTCTAGGGTACGCTAGAATTATAACACAGGGTCCTTCGGTATGCCATCTGCGCGATCCGTCTTCCTCGCAGCCTCGCACCCGAAAAGGAGCGTGCTCCGTGATACACGAACCGTTGACCTCGAGTGTGGGCGCTGCACCCGCGCACTGGGAGAGCGACGTAATGCTCGCCGACGGTCGCACCGTCCACGTACGCCCGTTTGGCGCCAACGACGACGACCGTCTCGCTGCATTCCACGCGGCCCTGTCCGATGACACGACGTACCGGCGTTTCTTCCGTTCCACGACGACCCTGAGTGTCGAGGGGGTCGAGCGGTTCACCCATGTCGATCATCGGGCTCATGTCGCACTGGTGGCCGAACTGGGTGATCGGTTCGTTGGCGTCGCCCGCTACGACCGCGCACTGACGACCGACTTCGCCGACGTGGCGTTCATCGTGAGCGACCAGCACCAGGGCCGCGGAATCGGCACGGTTCTGCTCGAACATTTGGCCGCCGCCGCCCGGGAGCGTGGGATCACTCGGTTCGTTGCCGACACGCCGGCCTCCAACAGCCAGATGCTCGGCGTGTTCCGGGCTGCCGGATTCGCGGAACAGACCCGTATCGAGGACGGCGTCGTGCACGTCGAGCTGCTGATCGAACCCACCGACCGGGCACAAGCAGCGGCCGAGGCCCGCGAGCACCAGGCCGAAGCAGCGTCGATCGCTCGTGTGTTGACTCCGACGTCGGTCGCGGTCATCGGCGCCAGCCGGCGCCCTGACACGGTCGGCCATCAGGCTCTCCGGAACCTGTTGGCCGGGGGGTTCGTGGGGCCCGTGTACCCGGTCAATCCGGGCGCCGAACAGGTCGCCAGCGTGAAGGCGTACCCGAGCGTGCTCGACGTCCCGGGCGGCGTCGACTTGGCGGTCGTCGCTGTTCCCGCCCCCGCTGTACTAGACGTGATACGTGAGTGCGCGTCGAAAGGCGTAGCGGGAGTGGTGGTGCTCAGCGCCGGGTTCGGCGAGGTGGGCGAGGTCGCCGTTCAAACCGAACTGCGTGACCTGGCTCGCCGCAACGGCATACGCCTCATCGGGCCGAACTGCCTCGGTGTGGTCAACACCGCGATCGGCCTCGACGCCACCTTCTCCCCGTACGCATCGAAGCCCGGAAATATCGCGATGCAGTCTCAATCCGGTGCGCTGGGTATCGCCCTTCTGGAGCGCTCCGCACGGATCGGTCTCGGCGTGTCGAGCTTCGTCTCGGTCGGCAACAAGGCCGACGTCAGCGGCAACGACTTGCTCCAGTATTGGGAGGACGATGCGGTCACCGACGTAGTGCTGCTGTACCTGGAGTCGTTCGGCAACCCCCGCAAGTTTGCCCGCATCGCCCGCAGGGTGTCGCGCCGCAAGCCGATCGTCGCTGTCAAGAGCGGCCGATCGGCCGCCGGCGCGCGTGCCGCGTCTTCGCACACGGCCGCGATGGCGAGCTCTGACGTTGCCGTCGACGCGCTGTTCCAGCAGGCCGGCGTCGTTCGGGTCGACACCCTCGACGAGCTTTTCGATACGGCTTTGGTGCTGGGGTCTCAGCCGCTACCGCGGGGGCACCGCGTTGCCATCGTCGGCAATTCCGGCGGACCGGGAATCCTCGCCACCGATGCCTGCGACGCGGCGGGACTCGAAGTTCCGGAGCTGTCCGAAGGCACGCAGGCGGCATTGCGTCTGGTGGTCGACGCGAATGCCGCCGTCTCCAACCCCGTTGACCTGGTCGCCTCCGCGACGCCCGAGGTGTACGAGCAGGCGCTCGGCATCGTGCTGGCCGACGAGGCAGTCGATGCGGCGATAGTGATCTGCACACCCACCTTCGCTGCTCCGCCGCCACTGATCGCTGACATGCTCCGGCGCAGTGCCGCCGCCACGGACAAGCCGCTACTCGGGTGTTTCCTGGCGTGGCCCGGCCTCCAACCGCTGCTGCACGGAGACCCAGGACAACCACGAGGCGTCGACGTCCCTGCGTTTTCGTCGCCCGAACCGGCCGCCCGCGCGCTCGCCCGCGCCGCCAACTACGGCACCTGGCGGCTGCGACCTCCGGGCGCAGTACCCGACCTGGACGACTTCGATCCCGAACTTGCGCGCTCCGTCGTCGACGCGGTCCTCACCCGTTCGCCGGAGGGCGGATGGTTGTCCGCAGAAGATGTCGAACGGCTGCTGACTGCGGCGGGCGTGCCCACGGTCGCTCACGCCACAGTCGACGACGCTCAGGGGGCCGCGCATGCGGCGACAGAGTTGGGGTTCCCGGTGGCGCTCAAGGCCGTCGGCCCTGAACTCGTGCACAAGACCGACGCGGGTGGCGTACGCCTCGGTCTGCGTTCCGCGGACGAGGTCGCGGACGCCTACCGGTCGATGGAACACCACATCGGTGAACGAATGTCCGGCGCGACCATTCAACAGATGGCAGCGCCTGGTGTGGAAACCATCGTCGGCATGGTCGACCACGCGCTGTTCGGTCCATTGGTGATGTTCGGCATGGGCGGAACCGCGACCGAATTGCTCGGCGACCGAGCCTTTCGGATCCTGCCCGTGACCGACGTCGACGCCGGGGAACTGGTTCGTTCGCTGCGCTCGTCGCCACTTCTCTTCGGCTACCGCGGCGCGCCGCGGGTCGCGGTGAGCGCGGTCGAGGACGTGCTCCAGCGGATCGCCCGGTTGGCCGGCCAGGTACCGAACCTCGGGGAGTTGGAAATCAACCCGCTCATTGTTTCGCCCGAGGGCGTCGTCGCCGTCGACGCCCGAGCGAAAGTTATGCCGCTGTAGCGCGCGGCCTCCGGCGTGTCATCGCAGTGAGCAGTCGAGTGCACCGCTGAGGTGCTCGATGTCGATCTCATGACCCGTCTCGGTCCGTCTCACGGAGAGGTCGACCGTCGCGGCACCGACGTGCAGGTTGCGCACGCGCACGACGTCGAGCCAGTCCGGGAGACAAGGTCTCAACGTCAACGTGCGTGACGGCGCGTGCGCGTCGAAGCCGAGCAGCGAGCAGACGAGTTGCAGGACCGCACCGGCAGCCCAGGCCTGCGGCGCGTTGGCGTCCAGGTATGGGACCGGCACGCCGACGACGTCGCGAGCGAAACCGCCGAACAGTTCGGGAAGTCGGCGGTCGCCGAAGTGCTGGGCCGCGTCGAATAGCGCGCGCGCAATCTGCGCCGCCCCGGTATCGAGCCCGTAAGCGTGCAACCCGTTCATGATGCAGGCGTTGTCGTGCGGCCACACCGAACCGAGCTGGTACGACAACGGGTTGTACGACCCGTGTGTGCTCGACAGCGTCCGGATGCCCCATCCGCTCCACATATCGGGCGCGAGCAGGCGCCGCGCGACACGCTCGGCTCGTTCGGGGACGATCGCCTGCGACCACAAGAGATGTCCAGGGTTGGACGCGACCGACCGGATCGGTTGCTTGTCGCCGTCGAGACCGAGGTAGTAGCTGCCTTCGTCCTCCCACCAGAACTGCGTCTCGATTTGCTCGGCCAGTCGGTCGGCGTCGTCGCGCAGCCGCTGGGCCGCGTTCGCGTCGCGGTACGCGTCGTCGAGAACATTCGCCCAGGCGCGTTTGGCTGCCACCACGTAACCCTGCAATTCGCAGAGCGCGATCGGCAGCGACGGCAGGCTGCCGTCGGCATGGACGATCGCGTCGCCGGAGTCCTTCCAACCCTGGTTGAAGTAGCCGCCGTGTTGGGCGCGCGTGCCGTACTCCTGCAAACCGTCGCCGTCACGGTCACCGTCACGGTCGATCCATCCGAGCGCAGCTTCGACCGCGGGGCGCAGGGCGTCCAACTGATTCCGGCGCCCGTGCCAGCGCCAGGCGTTCGCGGCAGTCAACACGAACAACGTCGTGGCATCGTGGGTGCCGTAGTACGGCGTGTGCGGAATCAGGTGGAGTTGCGCGAGCTCACCATGACGGATTTCGTGGATGATCTTGCCGGGTTCCATGTCGCGTTCGGGGTCGTAGTCGGTGGCCTGTTGCGACGCCAGCGCCCGCAGGGTGCCTTCGGCGAAGCGGGCCGAGAGCGCCAACGTCTGCAAGGACACCGTCAGCGAGTCGCGGCCGAAGAGCGTCACGAACCACGGCACGCCCGCCGCGGGCACCCAAAGGTCCACGTTCACAGCGTCGCGCGGTCCGTCGTCGTTCGTGTCGCGCTCGGGCCCCCGAGCGAGGTCGTCGAAGGTGTGCAGGCGCAAACTCGCGAGATCCTTGACCGAGCGCGCGATCGTGTCGTCGAGGCTTGCATCCGACGTCGAGAACCAGGCGGCTGCCTGAACCCATTCTCGGCGCGCATGATCAGCGATTGTGTCGCTGCCGAGGAGGTCGTGGCAGAGTCGCGCCGGGTGTTGCGGTGCCTCACCATCGATCTCCGGTATCCACAGCAGGCAGGCGTGCCACGACTCAAACGGCGCGAGCCGGATACGGAACGATAGGACGCCGTTCGCATATTCCGGTGCAGAATCGTTGCGGTGGACGACGAGCTCGAGGGCACGCGTGAACGTCTCGTTGCGGTAACGGGTCATCAGCGTTGAGGTCGCCTCGGCCCAGGTCGTCTGTAGGGAGCCGCGCCGCACGAGCCGACGGTCCCTCATGTCGAACAGGTCGGCGAAGTCACACTCCACGCTGATCTCGAGCACGACCTCGACCGTGTCGTGACCGAAATTCGTGAGGTCGTAGTCATCGTGCATGCCGTGCCCGAGCGATCGATCGACACGCAAGTGCAACGTGTCGGCCGGTACGGGCCCGCTCGCGGCGTTGAGCACAGGAGTCGTGAACTCGAAACGCGCCGCGTGAGCGGCCGTGCGCTCGGCGCCGAGTAACACCGGTTCCACCGCGCCGACGCGGATCCGATATCCCGATGCGAGGCGCGTGTCGGCCACGACGTAGCCCTCGCCCAGATGGCGTGACATCTTCAGGTCGGGCGCGCACACCACGATCTGATTGTCGAAGTACAGGCGCATTTGCCGCTCGTCGACGCGCATCGCTCAGCTTCCTCCGATGGATTCAGGATTCAGATCCGGCTTGATCTCGAAGGTGCTGGGACGCATCGCATCCGGCACGCTCGATTGCGAACGGCGACCTCCAGTCGGCATATCGGAGGTGATGGTTGCCCCTTGAACGATCCAGCGATTATGTGCTGACCTGGCGACGGGACGAACTCTCGTGCGTCTCGAGGCCGACGGCCGCCCGTAGCTCGATGAGATCCTGGCTTAGATCGCGGTCGCCTCCGTCGTGCACAAAGGCCATGAGGTCAGCGAGGCCGTCCGCGATCGCGTTGAGCTTGTGTTGCACGGCCTGATCGCTTCTCGTTTGGCTGTTTTGTAAGAGCGCCACCATCAAGAACGTGATAATCGTCGTAACCGTGTTGATGATCAGCTGCCACGTGTCGACGCTGCGGATCAGAACGACGGTCGGTGCCCAGACCGCGATGAGGAACACACAGAACGTGAAGAACGCGGCGCGGCTCGCGATGCGCGAAGACCAGCCCGCGAACAGATCGAACGGCCCGACCCGCTGAGAGACCTCGCTCGGCATGAGGGCCGGAGTGGTGCGACTGTTCATGGTTGCTTCCTTTACCGGCGACTGCTCTACGCGTTCGCTCATCGACCGATATCGCCTGCATGTTCGAGGACGACGGCGACGCCTTGGCCGGAACCGACACAGATGCCGATTGCGCCGTAGCGCGCTTGGCGTTCCTGGAGTTCAGTGGCAAGGGTCAAGATGTTGCGGGTACCGGAGTCCCCGAACGGATGGCCGAGCGCCACGGCACCTCCGTTGGGATTGAGCCGATCGTCGGGGATCGTCCAGCCTGTCTGCGTCGCGAATTCGCGGAGCACCGCAAGGACCTGAGCAGCGAAGGCTTCGTGGACCTCGTAGACGTCGATGTCCTCTGGTCGGAGCCCCGCGCGGGCGATCGCCTTCGGGATCGCGTAGGCGGGGGCGATTCCCATGCGGGTCGGGTCGACACCAACCGTGGCCGAGGCCACGACACGGGCAAGAGGCTCGAGGCCGAGCGCATGTGCGCGCTCGGGGCTGGCGATCACGACGGCGCTGGCACCGTCGGACAGCGGGGAAGAGTTTCCCGCGGTCATGAGGGTGGTGCCGGGTTGGGGCGGAAGGGCGGCGAGCCGCTCGAGCGTCGTGTCGGCGCGGATGATCTCGTCGTGCTCGAAGCGGGTCGGTACCTGACCGCGCTTCGCCGGCAGCTCTATGGGTGCGATCTCCTTGGCAAAGCGACCGCGGTCGCGGGCGGCCGCGGCCTGCCGGTGCGAGCGAAGGGCGAAGGCGTCGACGTCCTCCCGGGAAAGCTCGTGCACGTCGGCCAGCTTTTGGGCCGTCCGGATCATCTCCATATACGCGTCCCGTGCCAGTAGGCCGGGGTGAGGCGGCCCTCCGGCTACCGCCCACATGGTGTCCAGCACGAGCTGCGCCCCGCGAGGACTGAAGGGCTCCTCCCCTTTCATGAACGCGAACCCCGACCGACTCATGGACTCGACGCCGGCGCTGACGCCGAGCTCGAGCTCGCCGGTCGCAATTCCGTGGGCCAACTGGATGGTGGTTGTAAGGGATGACGCGCAGAACCGGTTGACCGTGTACGCGGGGACGTGATCAGGAAATCCGGCTCCCAATGCCGCCCAGCGCGCGACGTCGCCCATCCCTTCGTGCGCGGTGTTGACGCAGCCCGCGGCGATTTCCTCGATGTCGCCACGATCGACGCCGACTCGCGCGACGGCGGCGTTGAGCGCCAGCCCCAAGAGGTCGTCAGTGCGGATATGCGACAGCGATCCGCCGTAACGGCCGATCGGCGTGCGGGCTCCACCGAGGATCAGTGCGGTGTGGCTCGTCATGTCTGTAGCTCCTCGTCGGGCCCGTCGAGACGCGCGAGTAGGTCGGCGCCGCGAACGACAACCGCCCTCGCGGTCCGGATGGCCATCTCAGCTCGCCATCAGCTCGACGAGGTCAACAAGCCGGTTGGCGTAGCCCCACTCGTTGTCGTACCACCCGAGGACCTTGACCACGGGACCGCTGACCATCGTGTCTCGGGCCGAGAAGACGCACGACGAGGGATTGCCGACGATGTCGTGCGACACAAGAGGTTTCTCGGTGTATTCGAGAACGCCGCGGTAGCTCTTGTCGTGAGCGGCATCCGCGAACGCTTCGTTCACCTCCTCGGTCGTGGTATTCCGCTCCAGGGTCGCGACGAGATCCACGATCGAACCATTTGGGACCGGCACGCGCAGCGCGATGCCATCGAGGCGACCCGCGAGCCGGGGGAGCACTTCGCCCACGGCGCGGCTCGCTCCCGTCGAAGTCGGCACGATCGATACCGCTGCGGCGCGCATCCGTCGCAGGTCGGCCTTTCCGTTTCGTCCGGTACGGGGCGCGTCCAAGAGCGCTTGATCGGCGGTATACGCGTGCACCGTTGTCATGAACCCTCGCTCGACGCCAAAGCGCTCATCGAGGACGCGCGCCATTGGCGCAAGACAATTCGTGGTGCACGACGCGTTGGACACCACCGTGTGGGCTGCCGGGTCGTATGCGATCTCGTTCACCCCGATACAGACCGTGAGGTCCATGTCTTGGCCGGGCGCGGAGATGACGACGCGACGCGCGCCCGCGCTCAGGTGGGCTGACGCAGCCACGCGCGAACGGAAGTGCCCGCTGGCTTCGATGACGACCTCGACGTCGTGCTCCGCCCACGGGATTTGCGCTGGTTCGAGGTATCCACTGAGGGCGATGTGCCGGCCACCGACTTGCAGGCCCCCTTTGGTCGCCCGAACGTCGGTGGTAAGCACACCAGCCACCGAGTCGTGTCCAAGCAGGAAGGCGAGCGTCTCGGCGTCGGCGTTGGGCTCGTTCACCGCGACGACCTCGATCTGCGTATCCCGCTTCCGTGCGAGTAGGACCCGCTCGAAAGACCGGCCGATCCGGCCGAAGCCGTTGATACCCACTCGTAGGGCCACGTCGATCTCCTCCCACCCGCAAGACCGCGTCGGATGCGTTCGATTCGCGGGTTGAATCCTTCCGCTGTCTCGCCCTCCAGGCTACATCATTTCTCTAGGGTTAACTAGAACAAAGTTCGCCACGTCGTCCGGCTACCGCACGTACAGCGCATCGATCACGTCGCTGTAGTGCTTCTCTACGACCGCGCGGCGTATTTTGAGCGTCGGGGTGAGTTCCTCGCCTTCCACCGTCAAATCCTCGGGAAGCAGCACGAACTTCCTAATTGACTCCGCGCGCGAGACCGACCGGTTCGCATCGTCAACCGCGGACTGGATGACCGCGCGGAGGTCGGCGTTGTCGATCAACTGCGTCGTCGGCGCGTCGCGCAACCCGTGCGCTGCCGCCCACTCGTCGATCGCGTCGGGGTCGAGAGTGATCAACGCTGCGATGAAAGGGCGCGCATCGCCGACGACGACCGCCTGGCTGATCAAGGGGTGAGCGCGCAGCCGATCCTCGAGCGGCGTCGGGGCCACGTTCTTCCCGGACGCGGTGACGATCAGCTCCTTCTTGCGACCGGTGATCCGCAAGAAGCCGTCCTCGTCGAGCGTTCCGATGTCGCCGGTTCGGAACCACCCGTCCTCGTCGAACATCTCCCTGGTTGCGACCTCGTTGTGCCAGTACCCCTGGAACACCTGCGGGCCCCTCGCCAAAACCTCGCCGTCATCCGCGATGCGGATCGACGTTCCCGCGAGTGGTGGACCGACGGTGCCCGGCTTCCATGCGTCTGCACGGTTGACGAAAAGCGTCGGGCTCGTCTCCGTCAGTCCATACCCCTCAAAGATCCGCACGCCGATCCCGTTGAAGAAGTGCGTGAGCCGCTCCCCGAGCGGGCCGCCGCCACTGACCGCAAAGCGCATCCTTCCTCCGAACGCCGCCCGAAGTTTGCGGTAGACCAAGCGATCGAACACCACGTGCTCGATGTCGGTGATCGGACCATGCCGTTCGGCGGTGTGGTCCTGGGACCATTCGGTTGCAACCTCAGCCGCCTTGTCGAAGATGCGGCCGTGGCCGTCGCCGTACGCCTGGCGTTGCGCACCGTTGTAGACCTTCTCGAAGACACGAGGGACCGCGACGATCATCGTCGGCCGAACCAGTGCCAGTTCCTCCTGAAGATGTGCTGTGTCGGTGGCGAACGCCATCTTGATACCCCACTCCGCGCCCACGAGGGCGATGATCTTCGTCAGCGCGTGCGCGAGGGGAAGGAACACAAGGCTGACCTCCTCCGGCTCGAGCATCCCCCTCACCGAGTCGAGGTTCTGCATGACGTTCGTACGGAGATTGCCGTGAGTCAGTCGGCAGCCCTTGGGCCGGCCCGTCGTCCCCGACGTGTAGACGATCGTGGCAAGGCGTTCTGTCGTAAGTTCGGCGATACGCCGATCGAGTGTCACGTCGTCGACGTAACTGCCGCGGCGGTCGAGACCCTCGAGCTCGCCGGCGTCGATGACGAAGACCCCGCGACACGTTGGTGTGTCGTCGGCGATGTTCGAGCACATTGTCGCCATAACCGCCGTCTCGACGACGACGAGCACGGCCTCGCTGTCACTGACGATCCATTGCAGCTGTTCGGTCGACGACGTCTCGTACACGGGCACGGTCACTCCGCCTACGGCGAGGATCGCGTAGTCGACGAGCAACCACTCGAGTCGTGTGTGCGACATCAGCGCAACGCGATCATCCTGGTGGACGCCGTAGGCGATGAGGCCTTTGGCGAGTCGACGGACGCGGTCGTGGAACTCGGCCGCGGAAACGTCGACGAAACGATCCCCGTCGCGATACGCGGCGACCGGCCAGTCGGGCTGGTGGGTAGCACGTTCGATCACGGGCTGTAGCAGGTGTGCTGTGGCAGGGAGTGGCCCCAGGGCTGCACCAATGGCTTCGCGCATGGTTCTCGTCTCCTCGTTCGTCTCGGTCCTCACCGAGAGATCCCGGTCGATAGCGGCTCCCGCGCGAGTGCGGGCTCGACAATCGGCGGCGCGATGCGTAGGTCGGTCGACCCACCACGACGTCGGCGCCAGCCCACGAAGACACCGACGGCGAGGGTCAGCGCTCCCGCGCCCAAGAGTCCGACCGGTGCGTATACGTCGGCGAGTCGGATCTGGTATCGCATCGCCGCCACGTGTTCCGCGATGTCGGCGACGGAGGCCGGCGTCTGTTTGTACTCGAACTCGAACAGCTTCGTGGCCGGGGCCGCGCTCAGGGATTGCAGCGCCTTACCGGCAGCCACCGCCGCAGGGACCGTGGGGTAACGCGCGACAACTGACTGCAGCGTGGCCATGTCGGTGAGCACCGGCTTGGCCCCCACCGACTCGGTCGCGGCCACGTCGACCTCCGCACCGGTGGACTGCTCGATCGCGACCTTCCCGTCGAAGGACGAGACGTACTGCAGCGGGATGGGTTTGGCCGCGAGCCGGGCGAGCGTGGCGAGGTCCTGTGGTGTGATCACCGTTGCTACGGCGCTGAGCACGGTGTCGACGTCGAGCCCTGCCGCCTTCAGCTGCGGCTTGAGCTGAGCGAGCTTCAGGGAATCGGGCAACGGCAACACCTTGTTGAGCTCGGCCAGGTAGGCCGGGTCGATCGGTACGTCGCGGACCGACGCGGTGAAGTTGTGTAGGTGGAGACCGGCCTCGTTCGTGACCGGCGTCGTTGTATCGCCACGCAACTCGTACGTCGTGCCGGTCTCGTTCTTGTAGATCTCGTAGGTGGAATCCGCGTTCGTGTCAAAGGGCAGGTTCAGCCGATAGGCACCGGAACGGTCGACCACGTTCGCGGGCTCGAACGCGTAGGCGCGGTTGTCAACGAGGTTCTTCATCGTGCGTCGATCCATGACGTAGACGTTGGTCTGGGTGACGTTTACGAGATCGCCCGCCTGTTGAGAGATCGTCTCCTGCACGACGACGCGGGACGAACCGCTCTGGTCGGTGAGCGCGCGAATGTGGCGCTCGATGTTGAGCGGGACTGACGTCGGTCTCGTGGGTGCGGCCGTCGCCGGGTTGACGAACAGCGTGAAGGTGCCCGCATACCGCGGGGTCACGTCGAGGTCTGTCGGATACTTCACCAAAGTGGGCACCGCGAACGTCCACCACAACACGGCGACGATCACAAAGCCGCTAGCGATCGGAAGGGCAAGCCTCGGGAGGCGTCGCTGCGGCTTCACGACACAAGCTCGTTCTTGGGTGAGAGAACGCCGAGTCGCGTGTCGATCTGTATCTTGCCGAGGAGCGTGCGATGGACGGGACAGCGCTCGGCGATCTCGAGGAGGCGATGTTGCTGCTCGTCGGTGAGCGGACCCTCGAGGTCCAGAGCAATTTCGATGTGCGCAATCATGCCGCGACCGCTCTCACAATCACGGGCGTCGGCGGCATGAACCCGTTCGTGCTTCAGCTGGACTGACACCCTCTCGAGCGGCCAAGCCTTGCGCGCTGCGTACAGCCGAAGGGTCATGGCCGTGCACGCGCCCAACGACGCGAGCAGCAGGTCATAGGGGGTGGGACCGGTGTCATCTCCGATCTCGGCGGGTTCGTCGGCGATGAACGTGTGATGTCCTGCGCGAATCGTCTCCGCGATTTTGCCGTTCGGCGCGTCGGTCAGAACGACGGTCCCCGCCGGACTCGTCGCTCTCTCAAGCACCGTACGTCCGCTGAGGTAGCGACTGACCCAAGCGCCGAGCATCTGAGCGACGAAGATCGCGTCGGCGCGCCGAGTGAGAAGGTGGTCAGCGCCATCGAGGGACACGAAGCTCTTCGGTTGCTTGGCGACGGCGAAGATGCGACGCGCGTTGTCGATGTCCACTAACTCGTCGTGCGGGGCGTGAAAGACGAGCAGGGCGCGGTTGAGCCCTCGGATGGCCTCGGTGAGGTTCTGAGCGTTCACGTCTTCGAGGAGTTGGCGGCGGATCGGGAACGAGCGCCCGCCGATCTCGACACGCGCCTCACCGAAGCGATCGAGTGCCGAAACGGCATCGACGGGAAGGAGGCTGGTCAGGTGCGCCGCGTCGAACGGCGCGCCGATGGTGACGACAGCGACAGCCTCTGGGATCTGTGCGGCGGCCGCGAGGACGGCCGCGCCGCCCAGGCTGTGACCGACCAGGACCTTGGGAGCCGCGTAACGATCGCGCAGCATGCCGGCTGCTCGGACGACGTCTTCGACATTCGATGAAAAGTTGGTGTTGGCGAAATCTCCTTCGCTGGCGCCGAGCCCGGTGAAGTCAACACGGAGTACGGCAATCCCCTGATCTACGAGTCCGCGCGCGATGTGCGTCGCGGCGGGAATCTCCTTCGAGCAGGTGAAGCAGTGGGCGAACAGTGCGAAGGCAGTCGGCTCGCCAGCCGGAAGATCGAGCCGAGCATCCAGTCGATCGCCGGCCGAGCCTTGGAACCACACCCGCTCGATTTGTGCCGTCATCGTTCCTCCGGAGTCCGACTCAGCGAATGTGCACTCCTGAGATCGCGCGGGCGATCACGAGCCGCTGAATCTCCGAGGTTCCCTCGAAGATCGTGAAGATCTGCGCGTCGCGGTGCCAACGCTCGACCGGGTAGTCGCGCACGTAGCCGTAGCCGCCGAGGATCTGGACGGCCTGCTCGGTAACCCAGACCGCGTTCTCGCCGGCATACAGCTTTGACATCGAACCTTCGCCAGCTGCGAACCTCTTGCCCGAGCTCGCCATCCAGCCGGCGCGCCACACGAGAAGGCGGGCCGCGTCCGTGCGCGTCTTCATGTCGGCCAGCTTGAACGCGATCGCCTGATTCTCGATGATCACCCGGCCGAACTGCTTGCGTTCCTTCGCGTACTCCAACGCGTACTCGTAAGCCGCGCGGGCGATACCGACAGCCTGCGCCCCTACTGCGGGACGAGACGCCTCGAATGTGGCCATCGCGGCTTGCACGCGCGCACCCTTGCCCTCACGGGCCCTCGCCAGACGCTCGTCCAGCTTCTGCTTGCCGCCGAGCAGACAACGGCCCGGCACGCGACAGTCCTCCAGAATCACCTCGGCCGTGTGCGATGCACGGATCCCGTGCTTCTTGAATTTCTGTCCCTGACGCAAACCAGGAGAACCAGGCGGTACAACAAAGGCGGCTTGTCCGCGCGAGGCCAGTTCTGGATCGACCGAAAGTACGAGGACATGCACGTCCGCGATACCGCCGTTGGTGACCCACGTCTTGGCGCCGTTGAGTACCCACTCGTCCGTTGCTTCGTCGTAGACGGCGCGGCTCCGCAGCGAGCTCACATCGGAGCCCGCGTCTGACTCGCTCACTCCGAACGCGGCGAGATTTATCTTGCCGCCGTCGCTCTCAAAACAGAGAGGAAGCCACTCCCCGACCTGTTCGGGAGTGCCGCTGACCATGATCCCGGCGACCGCGAGACCTGTCCCGAAGATGGCGAGGCCGATGCCAGCGTCGCCCCACGCGACTTCCTCCATGATGACAGGCATGAGGACGCCAGACGGGTCGCCGAAGGCGTTCGCAACAAAGTCGAGCGAATACAGGCCGACGCTTGCCGCCTGTTCGATGATCGGCCAGGGCGTCTCCTCGCGCTCATCCCATTCGTGCGCCGCGGGACGCATCACGTCTTCGGCGAAGTCGTGCACCCACGTTTGGATCTGGAGCTGATCATCGTTCAACGCGAGAGAGAACTCGGGCGCGACCGACGTCAACTCGCCGACACTCGCGCCTTCGCGGCCAGGACCCTCTGCCGTCGCGACGGCACGGGATGCGGTCGGATGAAGAATCGTGGTTCCCATGACCGCCTCCTCTTCCGTATTTATTCTAGCATACACTAGAACTCTTGGATACACTAGAGAAATAGGAGGCGTGCGGTTCCTACCGCCGCCCTCGCATCGAAGTGGTAGTCGTGACAGTGCAGGCCCGACGCCAACGAGGCGCGGTCGAGACCACAAGGAGCGCCATGCGCAAATTCTCTGTTCGACCGACGCTCACTCTGCGGGGACGCAAGTTCAAGGGGCTACGAGGATGGTCGGGCAAACCGACCCATCCGCCACTTACCGACTTCCCTGTCGCCGCCTACTTGTTCGCAGCGATATTCGACATCATCGCAACCTTCGGGCGGCACGACGCGTGGGCCCGTGACTTCTTCCGCGCCGGCACGTACGTGTTCATCGGCGGGTTTGCGGTGTCGGTCCTCGCAGTGTTGACCGGATTCTGGGACTGGCTGCGCTCGACGGAGAAGGGCACGCAAGCGCGTCGCACCGCGAACAGTCACGCCTGGACGATGATCACGGTCACTGCGCTCGCCCTCGTCGACGTCGTCTTACGATTGAACGTGTACAACACGCGCACATACCCGAACGCGGCGATTCTCGTGATCTCGATCGTCGTGGCACTCCTCGTCTCGGTCGGAGCCACCTTTGGAGGGACTCTCGTCTACGACTACGGCTTCAATGTCGAGACCGCGTCCGATAGCCCCGTGTGGCACGAGTCTGAAACCGACGTCATGCCGGGCGACCACGGTGATTGAGACTTGATGAGCAGCCTTCGGAACGCGACGGCACGTGCAGGGCGCCGTGACACCTTCGAGATCAAGCCGCTGAAACCCTTTCGTCTCGACGCGACGGTCTGGGCCCTGCGACGACGGCCACAAAATGCCATCGATCGTTGGGACGGACATACCTATCAGCGAGTGCTTATAGTCGGCGACGCGCCCGTCGGCGTGGCGGTGACCGAAGCGAACGTCTCTTCAGCGCCGACCTTGCAGGTCACCGTGACCGGAGGTGGGAAAGAGACCCGAGTCGAGACAACCTGCGCGCTCGAACGACTTCTCGGACTTCACATTGATCTGGGAGCCTTCTCCCGATTCGCGAGACAAGAGTCACAGCTCTCGGCACTCGAGCATCGGTTCCGAGGTCTCAAACCCCCGAGGTTCCCGACACTCTTCGAGGGATTGGCCAACGCCGTCGCGTGCCAACAGCTCACGTTGGATGTCGGAATCCAGCTTCTCAATCGACTTGCGGAGGCCTACGGACGGCCGACACCGGTTGGCAAGGTTCCCCCTGCGTTTGCGTTTCCGCGTCCCGAGGAGATCAGCGACGCGAAGCCCGAAGCCTTGCGAGCTCTCGGCTTCAGCCGCGCCAAGGCAGCCGCACTCATCGGCCTCGCGGAGCGCACGGCGAGCGGGCAACTCAGCCTCGAGATGCTCGCGAACGAGGACAACGAGAGTGCCTCGGCGGCCCTTCAGCGCGAACTCGGCTTGGGTCGCTGGTCGGCTGAGTACGTGCTGTTGCGGACGTTGGGTCGACTTGATGTGTTCCCCGGAGATGACGTGGGAGCCCGCAACAAGCTTCAGCGATGGCTTGGCCTCGACACGCCACCCGGCTACGCGGAGATCCGCTCCGCGCTCGCACGATGGAACCCATTCGCCGGACTCGTCTACTTCCACCTCCTCCTGGACGGGCTCGCCGAAACGGGACGAATCTGACTTCAGCGGCCGACGGCCATTCTCTCCTCGGACAAGGTCCGGACCTGTGGATCCGAACTCATCCCCGTTCAGGGCCGATCTCCGACATTGTCGCCGCCGGAGTAACTCCTGCCGCCGTTGCTCCGCCCGAACTCCCACATCCGCGCGCCACGCCGTCTCCCCCGCTCTCAATGACGGCTTCGCCACTGAGCTGGAAGAAGGCCTCCCGGCGCAGCTTGACCGTTGGACGCGCGACGACGCCGCGCTCCACATCGCGGACGACCGACTTCCCAGACCGTGCGGCAACGTGAGCTGGCAGACCCGCCCGACGAACACCAGACGAGAGCGGAGAAGGTACGAACGCGACGCGGGAGTGATTCCGGGAGTGATTCCGGGAGTGGTTACGGGAGCTGTGCCGGGACCGGCACTGCCCATTTTGAACCCCTACCGCGAGGGCCGGCTCGCGAACAGGTACCCGAGACAGCGAATGCGCGGCGGTGCGAGATCCGCCACGCGGAGGTTCGGCGACAGGGATGAGCTCGCCAGGCTTTCACCAAGTTGTGAGCCGCGGATGGGCCGCGGGAAGCCGAGAAAGGACGACAACCAGGGACAAACAGTGGAGAGCGGAACCGCTGGTCAGCCGCCCGATTGCTCATAGGTCCGGCCCTAGTCCAGGGCCGTCAGCAGTCTCCGGCGTACAAGCCGACTCGCCACCACCAGGCTTGTGACCAGGGGAAATGCGAATGCACAGTGCTGTCTGGCGCGTCTACCGAGACGAGGCGGAACACGACCCGATGGCTACTTGCGTCTCGTCCGGGGAGGACACGTACAACCTCACGTACGAGGGCGATGACCGGGCGTCGTGGTAGCCGCGCCGGAACTGCTCGACGACGTGTGGAACCGGATATTCAACGATGGCTGACCGGCGGCTTCGCCGCTAGGTCGTTCAGCCAGTGGGTAAACGGAGCGAAGGTGTGCCTGCCCCATTCGCCAGCGGCACGAACCCGTGCGGGTCGAAATACGACCATGCCAGCATGAAGGTTGCGAGCGCGAGCGTAAGTCGCTTCCCTCGTACGAAGTCTGGAAGGTCGAAAAGTCTCCACATGCGACGAACGATACGGTCGACCTGAGTCAGCCGGACTGATGCAGACGACGTTCCCCCCGCCGCGTCCTGAAGACGCACCAACCCGTGTTACTGCCGCACCCTAAGGTCAAGACGACAAAGAAGCCGCAGATGCCAGGGCGTCGCCGGCCCATTGGCATGTTCCACAACTACGTCGACTGATGTCGCTTCCGACTGCGCTTTGCGAACCGCGCCAAGCAGGTAGTCGGGCATCCAGCCGACTTGTTGCCCGTCCGCCTCAATCATGAGAGCGTCGCTGTTGACAGGGTTGTCTGGCTCATCGCGTAGCAACAACTCTTGTCCGGGCTTCAGCTTCGAGATCAGCTTCGAGACCTTGCCGGGATTGTTCTCGTCGACATGGCTCACTCCGGACACGAGGAAGAGTCGACTCACAGTCCCGTCTGCATGCGCGATCGGCTCAGGGACGATTTGGATCGTGTCGTGCGAGGATCTTCCCCAGGATCGAGCGAGCAACTCGACTGGCGTGGCTGACTCTCGATCAAGTCCCAGAGCTGAGATGAGATCGTCGAAGCCCGGCCGTGCCGCAGATACGACGCGCTCAGCAAAGAACGGGAAGAGTTCCGCGGATTCGTATTCCTCGCGGAGCTCCGAGAAGGCGGCAAAGGGTTCGAAGTCGAGGTCGAGTTCAGCTTCGGGCGTGTAGGTAAACGTGAAGCGGTCCGAGCTCACTCGCAGCCATCCGACATGGACGAACTGCCGTGTCTGGAGGTTCTGCCACACCACGCGGAACTCGCGCTCGGCGTGCGCGTTGTCTGGTCGATGCAGTGCCGGAACGTCGACATCGATTTCGTGGTCTCCATACTCAACGACGAGTCGGAGGCGTCCGCCGGTCGCCTCGACATAGTCCCGCAGCGTCGAGATCAGCAGGTCCGGTTGTCGTTCCAAGCGCGATATCGCGGACTGAGTCGTTCCGATCGCCTGCGCGAGTTGCGCCTGCGTTCGCGAGCGGTGCGCGCGAAGGTCAGCAAGCGCCAGTTGCTCGTTGAGACGCGCGACCTTCTCGGCAACACGGCTAGACGAATCCGGGCTGTCTGCGTAAAGGGCATCCCGAAGCTCGCCGAACTTCCTGGTCTTCATTCGATCAGCCCCTTTCGATGTAGATCTTCCACATAGTCGGCGTAGAGCCGGTCGGCTTCCGGGATCGCCTGCCTGTACCAGGCTTCCCAATTTCCGGTCTTGTCACCGCCGAGAAGAAGGATGGCCTCACGGCGCGGGTCGAACGCGAATAGGACCCGAAGAGCGCCATCGCTGCTGCAACGCAACTCCTTCATGTTGTGGAACGTCGAGCTGACAACCCGGTCAACAACAGGCCGGCCCAGCGCCGGGCCGTGTTGCTCGAGCAGCTCCACTCGAGCGGTGATGTCCTCTTGTTGTTCGGTCGCGAGACCCTCCCACCAGTCCCCGAACTCGTCGGTGAAGTTGACTTCGTACGGCACCTATTGACTCCGAGTATAGCGAAGATGTACTATTACGTCAACGTATTGAGGGCAGACTTTCCCCCGACCCCAAGGACACTCGATGATGCCAGCCACAGCGCGCGCACGAGACCTCCGATGACGATCCAGACGCTCACGGAACAGTTCCGCGTCGCCCAGCAAAACATCGGGCTCGGCTCCCGCCGCAAAGTCGCGATCGCTGCCCATCTCGAAGTACGCGCGGTCCTGCACCTGGCAACATCGCTCGTCGATCGAGGCCTCGTTGACGTACTCATCGGGTCGTATCCCCGGCGAACCGGCATCTGGCCGGGCAAAGACGTCGACGTGTTCGGAAAGCTGACGAACGAATCAATCGACACAATTGAACCCGGCCTCGCGTACGACCTCTTCTTGAAAGTGCTGGACCACGCGTTCCCGGGGCGAATCACCCCGCAGGACAGATCGGTCAAAGTCGCGTACGAGCCAGACAGGTTGCCGGCCACCCAGTACATCCGCGAAGCGGCACGATTCCTCGAGGCCAGCGATGTCCTCGGCGCCAACGACGCGTTCGAGTTCTCGGTCGACGTCGTCCCGGCTGTTCGCTTCGGGAACGTGTGGGGCATCCCGAATCGAAACCACGAAATGTGGACCCGCGCTGCAGCCGCCGAGCGTTGGATTCGGACCAACCCCGAGAAGCTCACCGATCTCACACGACAACTCAACGGCAAGCTGAAGATCGGCGCGCAGGGTGCCTACGTGCCCACGGTCAAGACGGTGCGCCAGATCCGTCGAACGCACCTTGGCGACGCGAAACCGGGAGGCCTGTACTTCGAGCTCATCGTCCACGAGGGATTCACCAACGGTGAAATCAAAGGCGACTCGTGGGCCGAGATCACCGCCTCGACGCTGCGTTACATCGCCGACCGCCTCTTGACGGTCAACGCGCCCCCGCTCTGCGATCCTGTACTCGACCAGCCATACAGACCCACACCAGAACCCGGTTCGATCACGCACGCCGCAGAGGTATTCGCCGGACTCGCGTCCGACGCCGAACGAGCACTCACCGCCGACCAATGCCCCGCGGCCGCAACATGGCGAATCATCTTCGGCCCGAACAGCAAAGTAAACGGCCCGGTGTTCGAGCTTCCCACGGGCTGTCGATCCGACGGAACGGTCATGCCCGTGTTCGCAAGCACCGCAGTGAACCCAATACGGGGTACTGACGAGGCCCGCGGCTTCGGTCGTGACTGAAACACCTCCCGTCACGCTCGACCCAGAACGTCTCGCCGCTTTCGTCGCCGAGCTGCTCGTTGGGGGGTTTGTCGCCGTCGACACGGTTGGACGGCGATTCCGCGGGCCGATCCCCGAACGCCTGGCCGAGTTCACCGACGCCACCGAGATGACGATTGTGATCACGGACCCGTGGCCGTACCGCCAGCCTCAGGTGGTTGTGCGAGGTATCGACTGGTGGCACGCGGCCCACGAGATGCCTTGCCTCTGGCAAGTCGACGACAACACGAAGCGCTGGGTAACCCTCGGCGGCCTGTTGGCGCGAATCGACGAATGGGTAGACCACGCCAAGGGCGGCTTTACGACGATCGATGGCGTGGCGCTCGACCCACACCTCTACTTCGAGCACCGCGCGCCGCTGTGGACTGCACTCGATATCGATGGACTCATCGGCGGGCAGGCGCAGGACGGTCAGCACGGTCTCATGCATCTGGATCCCGCAACCAGCGAGCTGAGCTTCATCAGGCCCGGTATCGGATCAGGGAACAAGGTGTGGGGTCATTGGTTCTACCGAGGCGACGTCGCCGCACCTCCGAAGAACCTCGCGTCGTTCGGGAAAGCACTGACGACCAAGCAGCGGGCAAAGCTCGACGAGGTCGTGACGAAGTTGGGAAAGGGAGTCTTTGCGCTCGCGTGGCCGACGGTCCATGGCACCGCGTGCCTGATACTTGTCGTGACCGCGAACGACGACGGAACCCGCGACGCGTTCGCGCTACCTCCCACACCGTGCGCTCAGCGAGACCGGCTTCGGCGTGCCGGACCCGATGCTTCAGTTCTGTTGGCGAAGCGGGTCGTGTTGTTCGGGGCGGGCGCCATCGGATCCAACGTCGGTTCCAATCTGTCGCGATCCGGGCTCGGCCAGCTTGTCGTCGTCGATGGCGACTCGAAGCTCCCCGCAGGCCTTGTACGCCATGCCGGACCGGAAGTCGGCGTCGGCAAGGCAGAGGAAATGCAGCGGCTCCTCGCTCCGTTCGAGTGGACCAATGTCGACGCGGTTCCGCACTCCACATGGGACCCGGATTCCCTCCGGGCGATCATCGATGGCGCCGACCTGTGCATCGACGCGACCGGACTTACGCCCTTCGCCGAACTCCTGTCGCGTATCGCCGCACAGCAAGACGTGCCGATGATGACAGTCGCTCTCTTCCGGGGAGGGCGAGTCATCCGAGTCCGCCGTCAAGCCGCCGACGATTGCCCGATTGTTCACCGCGCCGGCAGGTGGCCTTACCCAACAATCCCCGCCGCAGAACACCGGTCGGCCGATTTCGTCGGTGCCGAGACTGGGTGTGCCGCGCCGATCCACAATGCCCCACCCGCGGCCGTGGCGGCCGCAGCGGCCTTAGCCGCGCTCGTCGCCGCGGACTTCCTGACCGAACGCGTGAACTACCCCGACGAAGTCATCGACGTGCTCGAACCCATCGAGGCACCTTTCCATGAACTCGGGCGCCACGCACCCAAGCCCGCGCTGGTCATGCTCACCGACGCCGCGCGAGCTGCGATGGCCTCGGCGGCAGCCGACGTTCACCCGTGCGAAACGGGCGGAATCCTTATCGGACTCATCGACGACACCGGCGCTCCGTGCATCACCCAGGTGGTCGAGTTCCGACCCGACGAACCTTCCCAACGGCGATACAGCGTCCCGGCCGGCCTCACCACCGCTGCCGTCGACGCTGCCCGACAGCGTGACGAACGTCTCGCTTATATCGGCGAATGGCACAGCCATCCCACCGATCAACCCGCGAGCCGCACCGACCGATCGACCATGGCCGACCTGGCGGCGAACCCTGACACGGGAGACCCCGTTCTCTGTGTGCTTCGGCCGACCGCTCTCGACCAGTTCACTATCGACGCCTACATGTGCATCAATCGGAAGCTCGTGCAGTTGCCGCTCGTAGACGTCGGACCCATCGCAACAGAGGACCAACCGTGACTGTGTTTGTCAGCTACTCGAGCGACATCGACCGGGTCAGTTCGCTCGTGCAAACGCTTCGTCGCCACGGACTGCGAACGTGGCGGGATCAGGACTCACTCGAACAGGGCGACGCAACCGAAGTGGCCATCCAAGCTCAACTCGCATCTTGCGCAACCGCGATGGTGTGGCTCGGCGGCAGCACGCTCGACTCCGGGTTCGTCTGCAAGATCGAACTGCCATTGATCTTCGACAACAACACGGCCCGAGGGCTCCGCATCGTCCCGCTCTTCGTTGATGTCGATGTCGCGACGGGAATCGACCAGATCCGCGTGGCCACTGGTCGGGAGATTGGAACACACAATGGCCATCGGTTTGGGCCCCCAGATTCTTTCGCTACCGACTTGCTCGAAGTCGCCAGCCGCGAGGTGAAAGCAACGCTTCACGAACGCGCGAAAGCTGCGAATGGTGGTCGGCCGATCATCAGATGCGTCACTCGGTCCGATGCGGCTAGCGGCCGAGACGACGCCGACTTGAACTTCGACTGGATCCACGAGTACCCGGCAGCGGGAACACTGCCGGACGCGACCACAGTCGAAGATCTGCGAAACGCGCTACACGTGTCGTCCCAACACCTCATCGCCGCGTTCGGCCCCGGCACGGTCGACCTGCACGTCAAGTGTCATCTGCATCTCGGCGTCGCTCTCGGGTATGAACTTCGACGAGTCACGAGTCTCAAACCCCGAGTGGACGTCGAAGGAGTCTGGTGGAACATCGATGCAGTGCCGGCACTCACCGAAGCCGAGCAACTGGTTGAGCACATAACCAACGGCCCAGTCGACGGAGAGCGCACCGCCGTCGAGATCAGCTTGAACCGCGATGTCGGACCATTGCTCGACGAATACGCAGCCAGCACGGCGCCGTACCGCCGAAGAATCCGGCTCGAGCCCGCGGGCGGTCCAGATCAAGGTTCAGTGAGCCCCGAGAACGTAAACGGCTGGGCCGAGCAAGCAGCCGCTGCGATTCGCGATCTCAAGTCGCTGCCCGGCGTCGAAGCCGTCGACGTGTTCATGGCCACCCCAATCGGATTCGCAGTCGCGCTCGGTTGGCGGCTCAATGCCATCGGCGGCATCTCCTTGTTCCACCCGATCGGAAACTCCGGGCCGTACGAGCTCGTCTGGATCATTCCCGACGGCTGACGTGTGTTCGCGCGGCGCCATCGGCTTGCGTTGGCAGTCTCCGCGTACGGAGTTCGCGAGCTGCCCTGGGCTGTCGACCTGATCACACACGCCCTCCTGCCACCACACGGGCGTTCTACCGACGCTTCTACTTGAGTCGGTTGCAACGATCGTGCCTCCATAGGCCGGGAGAAGGCGATGCGCCGGTACCTGGTCGCGAAGAGCAACCGCTACTCGTGTTGTGCCGCAACGACGGAATAGCAAAGACGGAACCGGGACGGATGCCATCTCGGGAGTGATTTCGGGAGTGATTTCGGTAGCGATCACCCGGCCGCGAATACTGGCCGGTGACCGGAGTCATCCTGAAGGGGTGAGAAGGCGGAACCGACCGCGGCGCGCGGCTCACGACATCGCGAGTCTCGGACGTCAGTAGCGCGTCGCCCCGCAGGCTTCAGGCTGTCGTAACCGCCTGCAACGCCTTCAGACTTCGCGCAGCTCCGTTGGTGCGGGTGAAGACCAGGTGTGAAAAGTCAAACATGGTGACCCCGAACTTCAACGCTGCGCACCCCGAATCGTCGTCGGGGGGAGACGTTACGCGCGGGTGACGTCCTCGCGGCGATCCATCGGGAACAGAGGTCTTCTCGTGTGGCAGCGGCTCAGTGCACCGGCGGTACCGTGCGGCGCGCCCGGCGAATCACGAGCGCGAGCAGGACACCCGCGCCAAGCACTGCGCCCCCTGCGATCGTCCAGAGCGAAGTGTCCACGCCGGTGCGCGCGAGCGCGCGGTTCGACGCCTGCGCCGACGGGTTCGCGGTCGCCGGCTGGCTCGAGCCGGGGCTCGCGGCAGCGGGCGCCTGTGCGGCCGGAACTGCGCCGGACGCCGCGCCGGCTGCCGGCGCGATCGTCGCCGGCGTGGTCGTGCCGGTGGCGGCCGCCAGCACGGTCACGGTCCCGTGCATCACTGCGAACCCGTGAATCGTGCAGAAGTACGCATACGTGCCCGCCCCGTGGAACGTGTGCGAGAACGTCGTGCCGTTCCCGCCGGTGCTGCCATCCGTGAACGTCGCATCGGTGCCGGTTCCGGGATCCGTGCCTGCGCACGTCGCGGTCGTGCAACGCGTCACGGTATGGGGTGCCACTGTCTGGTTCGTCCACACGACGGTGTCGCCGTCGTGAATCGTGACGTTCGCGGGGCTATAGCAGAAGAGCGCGCCGCCTGCACATCCACTTCCCGAGATCGTGACCGACGTCTGGGCAGCACCAGCACCTGGTACCCACGCGACGAACGCGAGCGCGGCGACGATGAAGGCAAGAACCAGTTTTCGCATGGACGTTTCTACGGCTGATATTCGTCAATGGTTCAAGCGCCGGGACGCCGGATGCTTGACCTGTGCTCGCGATCGGCGCAAGGGTGCGCACTGTTGGACAAGGCGCCCGCGGACGACGTCGTGGAGATCATCTGGCCGACGGTACCGCGGGGGCCGAGATGAGCGGCCACGCGCCGGGGTGGGTGCCCGAGAGCTGTCGGTAGGGTACGCAGCCGTGCCGGGCATTTGCGAAGGCCGCATCGTGATCGTGACCGGCGCGGGTCGCGGCATCGGCCGCGAGCACGCGCTGGCGTTTGCGCGCGAAGGCGCGCGCGTCGTCGTCAACGACCTGGGAGTCGCGCGCGACGGATCCGGCGGCGATGCGGGACCGGCGCAAGAAGTCGTCGACGAGATCGTCGCCTCGGGTGGTGCCGCTGTCGCGAACACGAGCGACATCGCCGACTGGAATGGCGCGCACGCGCTGGTGCGGACCGCGATCGACACCTTTGGCGGCCTGGACGTGCTCGTGAACAATGCGGGCTTCGTGCGCGACCGCATGTTGTTCACGACGAGCGAAGAAGAATGGGACGCGGTCATCCGTGTGCACCTGAAGGGCCACTTCGCGGTGACCCGTCACGCCGCCGAGCACTGGCGCGGCAGCTCCAAGGCCGGCGAGCCCGTCGACGCGCGCATCGTCAACACCTCGTCCGGCGCGGGGCTCATGGGCAGCGTCGGGCAGGGCGCGTACTCCGCGGCCAAAGGCGGCATCGCCGCGTTGACACTCGTCGAGGCGGCGGAGATGGGACGGTACGGCGTGACCGCGAACGCCATCGCTCCTGCGGCTCGCACTCGCATGACCGAGGAAGTCTTCGCAGATCGGATGCACGCGCCGGCGTCCGGCTTCGACGTCAACGACCCCGCGAACATCTCTCCGCTCGTCGTGTGGCTCGGCAGCAGCGAGTCGCGTGACGTCACCGGCCGCGTGTTCGAGATCGAGGGCGGTCTGCTCTCGATCGCCGACGGCTGGCAGCACGGGCCCGAGCTCGACAAGAACGCCCGCTGGGAGCCGTCGGAGATCGGAAGCGCGGTTCGCAAGCTTCTCGCGCAGGCGCCGACGCCTGCGCCGGTGTACGGCGCGCAATAGCGGTGCGCCCGCGCCATCCCGCACCCCTCGACGTGCAGGAACGGTGGCGGGCCCGCGGCACCTGGACCGACGAGACGCTGCTCGATCGCCTCGCGTTCGCCGACGGCTCGCACCTCGCGATCGTGGACGGCGACGAGCGCTTGACGATCGCGGACGTGCGTGAGCGCTCGGCACGAGCGGCAGCCGCGTTGCACGAGCGCGGCGTGCGACCGGGAGACATCGTGTGCTGGCAGTTGCCGAACTGGTGGGAAGCGGTCGTCTTGTGTTGGGCGATATGGCGGTGCGGCGCGATCGGCAGCCCGATCACGCCGACGCTGCGCGCCCGCGAGCTCGGGTTCATCCTCGGCGCGACCGGGGCGCGGCTGGTCGTCGTTCCATCGGCGTTCCGCGGCACCGACCATGTCGCACTTTTGGAAGAGGCCGGGTACGCAGGGGCGATCCTCGTGGTTCGCGGCGACGAGCCCCTGCCGGCCTCGGCGGCCGAGCCGCCCCGTGTCGACGCGCACGTCGACGACGCGGCCGTCATCTTGTGGACGTCGGGTACCACGGCGGACCCGAAAGGCGTGGTGCACACGCACCAGTCGCTGCGCGTCGAAGCGGACACGATCGCAGCCGCCCATGACATGCGACCCCGCGAGTCGTTGTTGCTCCCGATGCCGGTCACGCACGTCGCCGGGCTCACCTACGGTCCGCTGCTGCCGGTGACGAGCGCGATCACCGCCGTGTTGATGGATACGTGGGAGCCGGGACACGCGCTCGAGCTGCTCCAGCGCGAGCGCGTCGCCGTGATGATCTCGACGCCGGTGTTCATGCGCACGATGATCGACCACCCGTCGTTCGCCGACACCGACCGGTCGGGCATGCGCCTCTTCTCGCTCGGCGGCGCGGGAGTCGCGCCCGCGATGGTGCGAGAAGGAGCGTGCGCGTTCGGGACCGACGGCGACGGCTGCTGGTGCAAACGTACCTACGGCTCCACCGAGTACCCGACGCTGACGACCGGCCGCCGCGGCGACGACCTCGAACACCACGCCACGACCGACGGCCCGCTCATCGGCGACGCCGAGCTGCGCATCGTCGACCCGCAGACCCTTCTGGACGTGCGCCCGGGGGCTCCCGGCGAGGTGCTCGCCCGCGGACCGGAGATGTTCACCGGGTACCTCGACGGCTCGCTCGACCGCGACACGTTCGTGGCGGGCGGCTGGTTCCGTACCGGCGACCTGGCCGTGTACGACGGCGAGTACCTCACGATCGTCGACCGCCTGAAGGACGTCATCATCCGCGGTGGCGAGAACGTCTCGGCGCTCGAGGTCGAGTCGCTGCTGCTCACGCATGCCGACGTTGCCGATGCCGCGTGCGTCGCGATGCCCGACCCCGTCATGGGCGAGAAGGTGTGCGCGTACGTCGTCGCGCGCGACGGCACGACACCCACCCTCGACGAGGTGCGCACGCACCTGCTGGCGCAAGGCCTCGCGCGCTTCAAGCTGCCGGAACGCTTGGAGCTGCGCGACGCCCTGCCCCGAACGGCGAGCGGCAAGGTGCAGAAGTCACCCTTACGGGAGCAGCTCCGGCATGGATGACTTCCGGTCGTGGGTTCGCAGTGAGCTCGCGGCGCGACTCGCGCCCCGTCGTGACGGTGCACGCACGTCTGTGCTCGGCGCCGGCAGCGACGATCTCGAGGCGGGCCGGCGCTACCTCGGCGCCCTCGGAGGGTCGGGGCTGGCCGTCCCGACGTGGCCGCGCGAGTACGGCGGGTTGGGCGCGACCCCCGAGCAGCTCGGCATCGTGCGTGCGGAGCTGGCGGGCTTCGACGTCCCCGACCTCTACCCCTATCTCGTCGGTGTCGAGCTCGTCGGCCCGACGCTGCTCGCGCACGGCACACCCGAGCAGTGCGCGCGGTGGCTGCCGAAGATCGCCACCGGCGAGGAGATCTGGTGCCAGCTCTTCTCCGAGCCGGGGGCGGGATCGGACCTCGCCGGGCTCGCCGCGCGCGTGGTCCCGCAGGGCGACGCGTGGCACGCCCGGGGTCAGAAGGTCTGGACCAGCCGCGGCGCGTACTCCCAATGGGGTCTGCTGCTGGCCCGGCACGACCCGACGGTGCGCAAGCACGAAGGCATCACGGCGTTCGGGATCGACATGCACACACAGGGCGTCGACGTACGACCGCTCCGACAGATGAACGGTGATGCGCATTTCAGCGAGGTCTTTTTCGACGACGCGTTCGTCGCCGACGCAGACCGCATCGGCGCGGTCGGTGAGGGATGGCGCGTCGCACTGACGTGCCTGTCCTACGAGCGGGGCGCGTCCACGGCCGGCGGCACCGGCGGACTGCTTGACGTGGAGCGTTTGGTCGCACTGGCGCGGGAGCGCGGTATCGCCGATGCACCCGTGGTGCGCGACGCGCTGTCGCGGCTGATCATCGACGTGCGCGTGATGTCGTACACCGCGCGGCGGGCGCGCGATTCGGCGCGGGCGGGTCGACCCGGCCCCGAGGGTTCGGGCATGAAGCTGCGCGGCAGCAAGATGTTCCGCGACTACACCGAGCTCGCGTTGCGCATCCTCGGCGCCGACGCCACCTGCGATCCGCACGGCGAGCTCCAGACGTTGTTCCTCACCGCGCCGTCGTTGTCGATCCGGGGCGGGACCGACGAGATCCAGCGCAACATCGTCGGCGAGCGCGTGCTCGGTCTCCCCGCTGAGCCGCGGGTCGATCGCGACCAGCCGTTCGACCAGCTTCAGGGCCGATAGCTCACTCGCCGAGCGCCTTGTACGCGGCGCGGACGAGCGCCTCGCTCCGCGGGTCGCCCTTGGGGTCGAAGCGCAAGTCGTTCATCACGTAGCCGAAGGCAAGCTTCCGATCGGGATCGGCGAACGCAAGGGAACCGCCGGCTCCCGCGTGGCCGACGGCGTTCGGCGGGTTCGCGTTGCCGAACGACCGCCCGAGCATGAAGCCGAGACCGAAACACGTGTCGATCATCAGCACCTCGTCCTTGCCGCATGCACGTTCGGCGGTCGCCTGCTGCAACGTGTCGTCGCGCAGGAGCCGCCCATCGGCGCCGTCGACCTCGCCGATGACCGCGGCGTAGAGGCGCGCGAGTGCGCGTGCGTCGCCGATCCCGTTCGACGACGGCATCTCGGCGGCGTGCAACACGCGCGTGTTCCACATGTCGTCGTAGTTGAAGTGCCCACCCGGATTCGAGAACACGCGTGCGAGCAAGAGGTCGTCGCCGAACGCCTTCAACACCTCGCGGAGATCGGTCGTCGGCGGGACGAGCCGGGCAACTCGGGGTTCGAGCGCTTCAGGAAGGCCGATCCAGAAGTCCAGGCCGAGCGGCTCGCCGATCTCGTCGCGAAACCACCGGCCGAGCGTCCGGTGCGCCGGATCGGCGCGACGTGCCAGCTCACCCACGAGCCAGCCGAAAGTGCGCATGTGGTAGCCGTGCGTCGTCCCGGGCTCCCAGATCGGCGCCTGCGCGGCGAGCGCATCTGCGGCGGGGTGCCACGCCAGGGCGTCCTCGAGCGTCAGGTCTCTGTCGATGTAGGGAAGGCCCGCCTGATGGCTGAGCACGTGTCCGATGGTGATCGTTTCCTTGGTGTTCTGCGCGAACTCGGGCCAGACGCTCGCGACGGTGGCATCGGGATCGAGGAGACCGCGCTCGATCATGAGGTTCGCGCACACCGACGTGACGCCCTTCGTCGAGGAGAACACGAGAACGATGGTGTCCTCACGCCACGGCGTATTCGTGTTCGCGTCGGCGATGCCACCCCACAGGTCGACGACCGCGTGGCCGTCGACAAAGATGGACACCGCCGCGCCGACCTCCCCGCGATCTTCGAAGTTCTCGGCGAACGCGTCGAGGACCGGCTCGAACTCTCTCGCGACATAGCCGTCGATCGTCACGGTCCGTACGCTACGCGCGTGGTCGACGACGATCTCGAGCCGGTGGAGCTCGAGCCGGTCGAGCTCGAGCCGGTCGAAGACGGCCCTCGCCCTCCGAGCCCACCGATTCACCTCCGGCGGTCGTGGATCCCCGTGATCGCCGCCGTCGTCGCGGCCTGGATCGCGGTCGCGGTCGTGACGCGCAGCGATGACGGCAAGACCTCGGCGCCGTCATCCACCACCCGCGCCACCGCCGCGCCGAAGGTGCCGTCCACTCGCCTTCCGCCGCGGCTGCTCGCCGGGCTGCGCGGTGTGGGCTCGGGCCACTTCGCGGTCGTCGTCAACAGCGAGATCCATGTCGTCGACGCCAATGGCTGACGTGCGCATCGATCTTCGCGTCGGACCCCTCTGGATCGAGGCGCAGAGCGGCAGCTCGCTCGTGATCCGCAAGAACCGGACGCTCTACACGATCGACACCGACCCGGTCTCGGTCGAGCAGTTGACGGGCGACATGTCACCGATCGCCACGCTCGAACCCGACCATTGGTGGATCCAGCGCCCCGAGGACACCAGCATCATCCAGAGAGACGGCGATGGTCCGGCGCAACGCATTCCCGCGGGAGCACGGCTCGTCGCGTCGGTCGACGGCGGCATTCTCGCTTCCGTCGGAGATGCATATTCGCTGTGGAAGCAGTGGGACGTGCGACCGCTTCCGTTCCGCGGCGCGTTCCTCGACGCGACGCCACGAGTGATCGCTCTCAGCAACGGATGTCCGGGGTCTCGGTGCACGATCGACGTCGACGATCTGAAGCACGGGACAACCGTGCGGCTCCGCGCCGACGCTGCCGACCAGGGAGCGCTCTCTCCGGACGGCAGCCGCCTCGCAATCGCGTCGGCGCTGACTTCCTCTGTGACGCTCTTCGACACGACGACGGGCCACTCGACGATGCTCTCGCGCCCGAACGCGAGCGCGACCGTGGCACCGTTCACCTGGGCGTCGAACGGCGAGCTCCTGGTGCTCACCGCGACCGGCATTGCCGTCGTGGATGCCGAAGGCGCCCCGAATCGCACGATCGACGATCGCGGGGGGGTAGAACAGATCATCGCGCTGCCGTGAGTGATCGACCCCGGGCGCACGGCGGTGCTCGCGCGATCATGCGGGCATGACGTACACCCATGGTCATCACGAGAGTGTGCTGCGGTCGCACAAATGGCGGACGGTCGACAACTCGGCTGCGTACCTCGTGCCGTCCCTGACCGCCGGTGCGCACGTGCTCGATGTCGGATGCGGCCCGGGAACGATCACCGTCGACATCGCGCGGCGGGTTGCCCCCGGCCGGGTGGTGGGCCTCGACGCGTCGGCCGCGGTGATCGAGGACGCGCGCAGCCAGGTCGCGGGCGTCGACAACGTCGAGTTCCGGACCGGCGACGTGTACGCGCTGGACGTGCCCGACGCCGCCTTCGACGTCGTGCACGCCCACCAGGTGCTGCA
This sequence comes from Acidimicrobiia bacterium, assembly GCA_038238245.1. Taxonomy (GTDB): domain Bacteria; phylum Actinomycetota; class Acidimicrobiia; order IMCC26256; family PALSA-610; genus DASQHW01. The sequence continues at coordinate 163,607 of JBBRXX010000001.1, read as the reverse complement.
GCACCTCGCCGATCCGGTGAAGGCGCTCCGGGAGATGAAGCGCGTGTGCAAGCCCGGCGGTGTGGTCGCGGCGCGTGACGGTGACTACGAGGCGTTCACCTGGTATCCCGAAGAACCCGCACTCGACGCGTGGCTCGCGCTGTACCGGCAGATCGCGCGCGCCAACCAGGGCGAGCCCGACGCCGGGCGGTACCTGCTCGCCTGGGCGCATGCGGCCGGATTCGAGGACGTGCAACCGGGCGCGTCGGTCTGGTGCTTCGCGACACCCGACGATCGCGCGTGGTGGGGAAGCCTCTGGGCCGACCGCATGGCGGACTCCGCGATCGCCCGCCAGGCCGCGAACGACGGCTTTGCGACCCGCGAGGAGCTCGACGCGATGGTCGACGGCTGGCGGCGGTGGGCGGGCCACCCCGACGGATGGTTCGTCGTGCCGCACGGCGAGGTGCGCTGCCGGGCCTGATCCCCTACGCGGGCATTGCAAGCCCGCCGTCGATGACGAGGGTCTGGCCGGTGCAGAAGCGGGCATCGTCGCTGGCGAAGAACACGCACGCACCGGCGAGATCCTCGGGCTCGAGCGTGCTCTTCATCGCGGTCATCGCCGTCATGCCCTGGATGTACATGTCGGGGACGATCTTCTTCGTGGCCTCGGTCATCGTGACGCCGGGCGCGATGCAGTTGACCGTGATGTTGTACGCACCGAGCTGGGCCGCCATGAACTTCGTCAGCCCCACGATCCCCCACTTCGTAATGCTGTACGAGAAGTTTCCCAGGCCGGGGAACTCGTCGCCGCCGGGCGGGAACATGTACGCGTACGCGGCCCCCGACGACTGGTTGATCACCCGGCCCCAGTGCTGCTTCGCCATCACCGGTGCGGCGGCGCGTGTCATCAGCCACGCGCCGAACTGATTCACCGAAAAGACCTTCTGGAGGTACTCGTAGCTGGGATCGAAGTTGTCGATGTCGTAGTACAGGGCCGCGTTGTTCACGAGGATGTGCACGGTGCCGTGCTGCTTCACGGTTTCGTCGACGCACCGCTGCGCGGAGTCGGGATCCGAGATGTCGGTCTGCACGAACGTGGCGTCACCCTTGCCCGCGAGGCTCTCCATGCCCGCCCGGGCGCGGTCCTCGTTGATCTCGGCCACGACCACCTTGGCACCCTCGTCGAGGAAGCGGTGCGCGTACGCCAGACCGATGCCCTGGCCCGCGCCGCTGATGATCGCAACCTTGTCCTGCAGCCGTCCCACGTCATCCTCCGCCTTGGCGATCGGTTTTCGGCGCGCGCTACGGTGACGCCCACGTCAGTTTTCTTATGGCCAGGGGGAGCGCGCAAATGGGCATGCTCGACGGCAAGGTCGCGATTGTCACGGGTGCCGGCAACGGTGTCGGCCGCGGCGAGGCGATCATGCTTGCCGACCACGGCGCCAAGGTCGTGGTCAACGACCTGGGCGGATCGGTCACCGGGGAGGGCGCCGACAAGCGCGCCGCCGACGAAGTCGTCGACGTCATCAAGAAGCGTGGCGGCGACGCGGCCGCGAACTACGACAGCGTCGCCGACTTCGAGGGTGCACGGAACATCGTCGGCACCGCGCTCGACACCTTCGGGAGGCTCGACATCCTCGTGAACAACGCGGGCGTGCTGCGCGACAAGATGATGTTCTCGATGAGTCCCGAGGACTTCGACACCGTCGTCAAGGTGCACATGTACGGCAGCTTCAACACGATGCACCACGCGTCGGCGTACTGGCGGAACGAGTCCAAGGAGGGCCGCCAGCCTCGCGCGGCGATCATCAACACGGTCTCGAGCGCCGGCCTCCAGGGCCAGGCCAGCCAAATCAACTACGGCGCCGCCAAGGCCGGGGTCGCGGCGATGACGATCATCGCAAGTCTCGAGCTGAAGCGATACGGCGTCCGAGCGAATTGCATCGGTCCCGGCGGCGCGACCCGCATGGTGGCCCAGGCGATGAAGATCGAGGTGAAGAACCCCGAGGACTACACCGAGTTCGAGGCGATGAACCCCGGCAACTCCGCGCCCGGTGTCGTGTGGCTCGCCTCGGACGAAGCGCTGCACGTGACCGGTCAGGTGTTCCGGCTCGTCGGAAACAACCTCGCGCTGTACAAGCCGTGGGAGATGGGCGAGCAGTTCCTCGCCACCGACAAGGAAGGCAAGCCGAAGCAGTGGGACCCGGCGGACATCGGCCGGATCGTCAACCGGTACGTCTTCCAGAGTGAGAATCCGGGGATCGACGCACAACGCCGGGCCTAATGCCGGCCCAGTCGCACGACGCGGTGAGCGGAGGCGGAGCCGGAGCGAACTCGCCGGAGCAGCGAGCGTCCGCGGGCCGGGTATCCCGGCCTGCAGCGAGCGCGACCAAGAAGGTTGCGTTAGTCGGCGCTGCCCTCTCCGACATCGGGCGCGTTGACACGAAGACGCCGTACGAGCTGCACTACCAGGCCGCGTCGCGGGCGATCGCCGACGCCGGACTCACCAAGGACGACATCGACGGCTTCGCGTCGAGCGGCATGGGACTGCTCGCACCCGTGGAGATCGCGGAGTATCTCGGCCTGCGGCCGACGTGGGCCGACGGAACCGGTGTCGGTGGGTCGACGTGGGAGTTCATGGTCGAGCACGCGACCGCGGCAATCCTCGCAGGCCATGTCGAGGTTGTCGTGATCGTGTACGGGTCGACGACCCGCGCCGACCTCAAGGCTCGTCGCCGCGGCGCGAACCTGAGCTTCGGCGGCCGCGGTCCCGTGCAGTTCGATGCACCGTTCGGCCATTCGCTGATCGCGAAGTACGCGATGGCCACGCGCCGCCACATGCACGAGTTCGGCACCACGGTCGAACAGCTCGCCGAGATCGCGGTGAGCACCCGATTCAACGCGTCGCACAACCCCGAGGCCTTCTACCAAGAGCCGATCACGATCGACGACGTCCTGAATTCACGCATGATCGCCGACCCGCTGACCAAGCTTCATTGCTGCATCCGCAGTGACGGCGGCGGCGCGGTGGTGCTCACGACCGAAGAACGCGCGCGCGACTGTGCCAAGCAACCGGTGTGGGTGCTCGGCACCGGTGAGACGACGAGCCACACGACGATGAGCGAATGGGAAGATTTCACCGAGTCGCCCGCGTCGCGCAGCGGCAAGCTCGCGTTCGAACGCGCGGGCGTGCGTCCCGAGGACATCGACGTCTGCCAGATCTACGACGCGTTCACGTCGATGGTGCTCGAGACCTACGAGGCGCTCGGCTTCTGCAAGCGCGGCGAAGGCGGCCCGTTCGTCGAAGACGGCAAGATGCGCATCGGCGGCGCGCTGCCGACGAACACCGACGGCGGCGGCCTGTCGCATTGCCACCCAGGAATGCGAGGGATGTTCCTGCTCGTCGAGGCGGCCCGTCAGCTGCGCGGCGAGGCGCACGGACGGCAGGTCGAGCACGCGAAGCTCGCGTGCGTGAACGGCACCGGCGGGTGGTTCTCGACCGCGAGCACGGTCATCCTCGGCGTCTGATGCGATGCCGGCGGGTGCGGTGCGGCGCGGGCTGCGCTGCGAGCACCTCCGCGACCTCCTCGGGGCCGATCTCACTGATGATCGCCACGACGAACACGGCGCCGAGCACGAACAGCAACGCGCCGGAAAGACCGTGGAGCTCCAGGCCGCCGAACGCGGCGAGGACGATCACGAAGCTGCCGACGTCGACGGTCCGTCGCGCGAGCCAGCGGTTGACGAGCCAGTCACCGACGCCGATCGCAACGAATGCGGCGCCGACGGTGACCGCCCGGGTCGACGAGATCGCGGCCGCGAAGACGACGATGGGGAGCGCGCCGATGAGCACACCTGCGACCGGCAACAAGCTCCACAGGGCGACCCACACCCCCAGCGCGGCCGGCCCGGGGACGTTCGCCATCCGGGCGATCGAGTACGCGAAGAGGCCTTCGACGATTGCCTCCCAGAGCTTCACCCGCGCGAAGAACAGCGCGCGGTGCGAACCGCGCAGCAACACCTCCTCGGTTCGCCGGCGCGTCGATTCGTCCTCGATGAGCCCGAGCCCGCCCTGGATGAGGCGCGAGCCGTAGAGCACGAAGAAGATCGTGAGGATGAGCCCGGCGACGAACGCGACGCCGCGGGTCGCGTTCGTCCGCAGTGCCTCGGTCGGCTCACCGCCGGCCAGGCGCGAGGGAATCTCGTCGACGAGCTTTGTCACGCGTTGCTCGAGCTTGATCTCCCGGAAGAAGTCGGAGTCGTGTTCCAGTTGGGCCGCCCGCTTCGGCGCCGCGTCCTGCAGCGAGCTCATCGCGTCCGCCACGTCGTTGACGATGCGGTAACCCAGGAAGCCCACACTGGCGAGCCCGAGGACGACGGTGATGAGCACGGCGAGGCCGCGCGGCACGTATCGAAAGCCCGCGAGCCATTCCACCGCCGGATACAGGAGCGCGGCGACCGCCATCGCGCACAGGACCCACGCGATGACACGCTCCGAGCTGTGCAGTATGCGCAACAGGAGCACCGTCGCCGCGAGGCCGAAGACCAGCGCCAGCGCGGAGCGCACCGACAGCCGCACCTTGAGCGTGCGCGCGCCGTCTGCCATCGGCTCGTACGATACCGACGTGTCACCGAACGAACCCGGACCCTCACCGCCCGACGAGGGTGCCGCGGCCGGGATCGATTTCGACCCGCGGTCGGCGATACCGCTCGCGATCGCGTTCGCGATTCTCGCGATCTCGGTGTGGTTCGTGCGTTCCATCCCGAGGACGCTGTCGTCGCTCGCGATCGCGACACTCTTTGCGCTCGCGCTGAATCCGCTCGTCGACCGGCTCAAGCGCCGGACGGGCTGGCATCGCCGGACAGCCGCCTCCGCGGTGCTGGTGGCGGTCGGCGTCTTCGCCGTCACGGTCCTCGCCCTCATCACCGTGCCGACCATTCGCGAGGTGCGCGACTTCAACAAGCAGATTCCGCGCACCGTGAAGGACCTCGGGACGTTGCCCATCGTCGGCCACCGGCTTCGCGAAGCCAACGCGTCGAGCAAGGTGCAGGATTGGCTCGACGCCGTGCCGGACAGGCTCAGCGTCGATGCCACACCCATCGAGAACGCGGCCGGCGCGGTTGCCGACGGTGTCGCCGCTGCCCTGTTCGCCATCTTGCTCGCGATCACGTTGGTGCTCGACGGCGAGCACGTCGTCAACGGCGTACGCCGGCTCGTGCCCGAGCGCCGACGAGCCGCGGCCGATCATCTCGGCCGCCTCGTCTACGACATCATCGGTCGGTACATCGCGGGATCCCTGCTCGTTGCCGCGCTTGCGGGCACGGTGATGCTCACCGGTTCGCTCGCGCTCGGCGTTCCGCTCGCGCCGTTGATCGCGGTATGGGTGGCGATCACCAATCCCATTCCACAGGTCGGCGGATTTCTCGGCGGCGCCGTGTTCGTGCTGCTCGGCGTCTCGCAGGGCGCGTTCACCGGACTCGCGTGCCTGGCGATCTTCCTCTTCTACCAGAACCTCGAGAACCACGTGATCCAGCCGCTCATTGTCGGCCGCGCCGTGAACCTCTCACCCCCGGCCACGATGGTCGCGGCGCTGGTCGGCGTCTCGGCCGGCGGCTTGATCGGCGGACTGTTCGCGATCCCGTTGCTCGGCGCCGCCAAGGCGATCTACCTCTCCGCGCGCCACGAAGACAGCGAGCTGCGAGCGTAATTTCTGGTCGCTCCGATCACGGCCGTATGTCTACGCCCGCGCCGAAAAAGCCCCTGTGAATGACGTTGGTGACGCTGTCAAGCAGCGTGTCACCGTCGAAGTCGAGCCGGCGAGAGACGAGGAAGTACGCGCTGCGCTCGAGGAGCGCCATCAGTGCCGGGATGCTCGCGGGATCACCCGGCACTCCCGCCTCGCGCATTCTGCGGCCGAGCACGGTCGCAATGTCGGTGAACGCGTGCACGCCGAGCTGAGTCACCTCTCGATCCGCCACGTGGCCCTCCATCCACGCGCGGATCACCGGTCCGTAGCGACGGTAGGTCGTGAAGAACTCCGCCAGAAATCGGCGCAGCTCTTCCGCGCCGATCCGGTCGGGCGTGATCGGCCCGATGTCGCCGGCGAGCGCGTCCATCTCATGCGCGCATTCGACTGCGAGCGCGCGCAACAGGTCCTCCTTGTTGGCGAAATACAGGTAGAAGGTGCCGTGCGACGTCCGAGCCGCGCGCACGATGTCATCGACACGGGCGGCATGGAACCCGCGTTCTCCGAACACGCGCATGCCGGCGTCGAGTAACCGTCGCATCGTCTTGCGACCCTGGGCGCGCAGCTCTCGCGACTGCGCCGGCGTGCCGGGCGCGTCCGGGGTATTGCGGCGGAGACCGGGTCGTCGCGACGACTTGTAAGGTTCGCTCATATGCCCACGCTGCCCCTCACGATTGCCGAAGCGGCCCGGCGATTCGGGGAGCGTACTGCGTACGTCGCGCCGGCCGGCTGGACGCTGACGTACGCGGACGTCGACCGCATCTCCGACGAAGTTGCCGTCGGGCTCGCGCGACGAGGCGTGCGCGCGGGCGATGTCGTTGCGTTGATCTTGCCCCCCGGCCCCGAGTACCTGCTCGCGTATTGCGCGACCGCCAAGCTCGGCGCGATCACGGCGGGCGTCAACGATCGGTTCTCGGCGGGTGAGCGGCTCGCAGTCCTTGATGTCGCCGATCCGCGCCTCGTGCTCGACGCCGGCGAGTACCCCGCGGCGGATGACGCCGAGAAGGCCATGCACGACCTGCGGGCGCGCGGAGAATCGCCGCCCGTGCTCGTCGAGGATCCGGACCGTCCCGTCGCGATCATCTTCACTTCCGGTACGACCGGTCTCCCGAAGGGCGCGCTGTACTGCAACCGCCAACTCGAGTTCATCACCCAGACCGATGTCGGCGACCGGTGGGACGGCGGTGGGCGTTCCGTCAGCGGTACCTCTTTCGCCCATCTGGGCTTCATGACGAAGCTTCCGGGAGCGCTCCGACGCGGTGGGACGAGCTTCATCATGGAGCGGTGGCGCGCACGCGCCGCGCTCGAGCTGCTGGCGCGGGAACGTATGACGACGGTCGCCGGCGTTCCCACCCAACTCGCATTGATGCTGCGTGATCCCGAATTCGATCGCTTCGACCTGTCCTCGGTGCAGTACATCGTCGCCGGCGGCGGACCGGTCACGCCTGGTCTCGCCGAAGAAGCGCGCCGCCGCTTCGGTGCCGCGCTCTCGACGCGCTACTCGTGCACGGAGGCCGGCATCGGTCTCGGCACGGCCTTCGACGATCCCGATGAAGACGCGATCGTCAGCGTCGGCCGGCCGCACCCCAGGGTCGACCTCGCAGTCCGAGATGCCGAGGGGCGCGATGTCCCGCCGGACGAGATCGGCGAAGTTTGCCTGCGTTCGCCCGCGGTGATGTCGGGCTACTGGCGCGACCCCGAGCAGACACAAGCCGCGTTCACTGCCGACGGCTTCGTGCGGACCGGCGACCTCGGCCAGGTCGACGATCGCGGGCGCCTGCGCCTCGTAGGTCGCAGCAAGGAGATGTACGTACGCGGCGGCTACAACGTGTACCCCGTCGAAGTCGAGCATGTGCTCTCGTCGCACCCTGACGTCGCGGCGGTCGCGATCGTGCCACGACCCGACGACGTCATGGGCGAGATCGGTGTCGCCGTCGTCGTCGCGCGGGACCCGCGCCGGCCACCTGCGCTCGCGGTCCTGCGCGACTACGCGGCACCGCACATCGCCGCGTACAAGCTCCCGGAAGGCGTGCAGGTCGTCGATGCGTTGCCGCTGACCGCGGGCGAGAAGATCGACCGGCGCGCGCTCGCCGAGACGGTCGCCGAGCAGCCTCCCCGCTAGCCTCGACGACGGATGGAGCTCGACTTCACGACCGATCAGGAGGAGCTGCGCGACTCGATCCGCGCGGTGCTCACGCGCGAGAGCCCCGTAGCGCTCGCGCGCAAGGTCGTCGAATCCGACGAACGCCCGACCGAGCTCTGGAAGACGATGGTCGAGTTGGGTTGGCCTGCACTCACCGTGCCCGAGGAGGACGGCGGCATCGGGCTCGGAATGATCGAAGCCGGCATCCTCGCCGAAGAGCTCGGGCGCGTCATCGCCCCGGGCACACTGTTGCCGACCGTGACCCAGTTCGTGCCGGCGGTACGGGAGACGGGGACGCCCGAACAGCGTGCACAGTTCCTCGGCCGCGTTGCCGCCGGCGAGATCCAAGGCGCGCTGGCGGTCGCGGAGCACCGCGGCTCGTACGACCCGGCCTCGGCGACAACGACGGTCTCGTTCGGGCCGGACGGAGCCGTGCTCCACGGTGAGAAGCGCTTCGTGATGGAAGGCGACGCCGTCGACGAGCTGGTCGTCGTCGCGCGCGCCGAGGGAACGCAGGGAGACGACGGGGTGTGCGCGGTCGTCGTCCCGGTCGCCGCGACACACACCACGGCGGTCCATGCCTTCGACGGGAGCCGCCGCCTTGCGCACGTGCGCCTCGACGGCGTGCGCGTCGATCGTGACCGCGTGCTGGGCGAGCCCGGCACCGCGTCGGTCGCGTCCGGGCTCCGCCGGGCCATCGAAGCCTCGACGGTGGCGCTTGCACTCGAGATCGTCGGCACCGCCCAAACGATCTTCGACATCACACTCGAGTACGTGAAACAGCGCGAGCAGTTCGGTGTGCCGATCGGATCGTTCCAGGCGATCAAGCACAAGTTCGCCGACATGATGATCTCCCTGGAGCGGGCGCGGTCGACCGGCTACTTCGCGGCACTCACGATCGCGGAGGACGATCCGCGGCGCGCGACTGCAACGTCGGTCGCCAAGGCCGCGGCCGGTGACTGCCAGCGGCTGCTCGCCAAGGAGGGCATCCAGATCCACGGTGGCATCGGCTACACGTGGGAACACGACATGCACCTCTACGTGAAGCGCATGAAGTCCGGCGAACCGCTGTTCGGCACGAGCAACGCCCACCGCGCCCACATCGCCGAACAACTCGGCGTCTGAACAACTACTTCCGCAGGATGATCTCGGCGAGGATGTACATCACGATGGTGATGCCGAAGCCGGCGTACATCGCGTTCTTGTGGGTCTCGTAGATCACGTTCAGCCCGGTGTTCCCGCGTCCGCTGATGTTTCCCAGCGCGTTGATCTCGAGCACCGCGAGCACGACGAGCCCGATGAGGAAGTACGTGAGGGTCTTGCCGGTGCCGATGTACGAGTTGAAGTTCGGTGGGAGGAGGAAGAAGTGGCCGGCGCCCACCATGAAGAACAGCACGGGGATCGAGAAGATCGTGTTCTGGCGCGACGCCATCGCCCCGGCGCGCGCCGCCGCGGCCGCATTCGGGTTGGCCTCACCGCCCGCGATCAGGTTGCGGGCGTTGGCGATCACGATCTGCTGATTCGGCCAGATCACGAGCCACACGTTGAGGAACATCACGATGCCCATCAGGATGCCGATCCCGAGCGTTGGCCCGGCGGCGCTGTGCAGCCAGTAGTCCTTGCGGTAGAAGCCGAGCGTGTCCTTCGCCATCGAGCCGACCATCAGCAGCAACACACCGAAGGCCACGGTTGCGGCGGCCGCCCAGCGGAACCACCAGAGCGCGCGCCACGTGAGCTTGTCGAACGCCTGGTTGCGCGCCGCGGGATCCAATTCCGCGTACGCGGGCGTTTGTATGAAGTTGAAGAACCAGAGCAAGCCCATCCACATCACGGCCGCGAGCACGTGGGCCCAGCGGAAAATGCCGAAGAGGCCGTAAGAATGGAAGATCTGCATCAGGACGCTCCCGTCGTCTGCACTGGCGGCGGGAACGTACCAGGCTTTCGGGCAATTCGTCAGCTATCCGAAGATGTTGCCGGGTCGACTCCACGCTCCGCTCCCCTCCGGTCGCTGCGCTGTCGTCTCCCTACAGGTCCGGCACGTGGGCGTCCGCGCCGTCGCCGCCCGGACGTATCGGGTGCCGCAACGGCACGATCATCCCCGCGAAGTCGGCGAACGCGATCAGGTTGTCCAGGTCGTCGGCCACCCGGCACTCGACGACGATGAGCTGACGCCCGGCGCGCATGACCCGCGCCTCGGCGCGCACCACCGTGCCCTTGGGCCGCCCGAGATAACGAACATGCAGGTCGGCGGTGACCAGCGTGTTCTCGCCCGGGCGGAACGTGCCGGCGCGCGCCGCGGCCGAGCCCGACGCGACGTCGATCAGGGTCGCGATCGCGCCGCCGTGCAGGTTGCCCGAGCCGTTGAACGCGCCGGGCGCCACCGGCATCTCGACCGTGACGACCGCGGGATCAGTACTGGGCACGAATTGCAGGCCGAGCACCTGGTGCAACGGTGTCGACGAGTGCGCGTGCCGCAGCTTCTCGATGATGTCCGGCGAGAAGCCGCCGTAGGGATGATCGAGCGTTTCGTCGCCGGGCATGAGCAACCACGCTGTCACCCGTTGCGACGCCCGCGCCACCAGACGAAGAGTCGGGCAAGGTCGTGATCGCCGGCGACCGCGTGGGCCACGACCCCGTGCTCGTCGGTCCACCACATCGCGGCGGCGCCGTCCTCGATGCGACAGCGGTAACGGCCGGCCACGACGAGCGGGGTTTCGGCTCGCGACCATGCGCGTTCGTCCGGCCGCCCCTGCGCACATGCCGGTGGGCCTCGGCGAGGTGTGATCCGAGCCCCCGAAGACGAGGCGTAGGTGCGGGACGCGTCGGCAACGGCGAGGAGGCGGGCGTCGAGGTGCACGCCGTCGATGTCACACTGCACGGCAGGTACCGGCTCGACGAGGTCCGCGCACGCTCCGGCGTCGGCGAGCAACGCGCGCAGCGCGGTGGTGTCGGCCGGTCTCGGAGGGACGGCATCAGCAGCGCTCGGAGGCGTCGGGCGTGCGACGGCGAGCCCTCCTCCCCCATTCGTCGACGTGCGCTGCACGAGCAGCCACCCGGCGGCCAGCGCCGCGACGAGCAAGCCCGCCACGAGCGGCTTCGCGCGCGTCGGCCGGGCACCGCGACCTTCCGGGTCGCGCTGCGAGGTTTCTTCCGGTGCCTGCGCACCGGATGGGTGCGCGCCGCGCCGTCCTGCCGAGGCATCGAGCCGGGCCAGGGAAGGGTGCGAGGCTCCTTCGCGGGTGTCCACGGGCGGCCAACCTAAGCCCTCTCAGACATTCTTGCAATACTTGACGCAATCTCCCATCACTTCTAGCGTCACCGATCGTGACCCACGTGCACGCCCGTCGACGGCTACAGATGGTCGTCTTGGTGGCCGCGACGACCCTTGCGGCCCTGCTCGCCGCGCGCCCGCGCCCGAGCGGTGCGATCGCCTCGTGGACCGGCGATGAACTCGCGGTGACGACCGCGTGGGCGCTGGCCGTGCTGTCCTGCGCCTGGCTGGTCGTCGTGTCCGCCGTGTGCGAGCTGGGATTGCGCCACCGGACGCGTTCTGTCGCCCGCGTGGGGACGCGACTCGCTCCTGGGTTCGTGCGTCGGCTCGTCGAGGTGGCGATCGTCGGCTCGGTCGTCGCCGGATCGGTCATCCCGGCCGGAGCGTCCGGCGACCGCGCGCGGACGCCTCCAGCGCGGGACGAGCCGGTGGTGCGCTCCCCCGCGCCGAGCGTCGACGGGCACCGAACCGGGCCCACCGTGACGCCTGCGCCCGTCGCACCTGCGCCGGTGGCGTCTCCACCCGCGCCGGCGCGCACGTATGCGGTCCGGGCCGACGACAACCTCTGGCGCATCTCGCGCGCCGCGCTCATCGAGCGCGGGAACGCGGCGCCCGACGATTCGACGATCGCGCGCTACTGGCAGGCGGTGATCGCCGCGAACCGCGCCACGCTCCGCTCGGGCAACCCCAACCTGATCTTCCCGGGCGAGCTCGTCGCCTTGCCGCAGCCCGTCTGAGCCGGAGAAACTCAACCTTCGTGGGCATCCTCGACGGCAAGGTCGCGATCGTCACCGGCGCGGCCCGCGGTATCGGACGCGGCCACGCCCGACTCCTCGCGGCGGAGGGAGCCCGCGTCGTCGTCAACGACGTCGAGCGTGCGGGTGCCGAGGGTGTCGCCGCCGAGATCACGACCGACGGTGGTGAAGCCGTCGCGAACACCGACAACGTCGCGACGTGGGAAGGCGGCGGCTCCGCCGTCCAGCAGGCAATCGATTCGTTCGGACGTCTCGACATCCTCGTGAACAACGCGGGCATCCTGCGCGACGCGATGAGCTTCAACATCTCCGAGGAGCTGTGGGACGCCGTGCTCGACGTGCACCTCAAGGGGCACATGTCGACGTGCCATGCCGCGGCGAGGCATTGGCGCGAGCGCAGCAAGGCGGGCGAGGAAGTGCGCGGCCGAATCGTCAACACCGCGAGCGAGTCGGGGCTGTTCGGACAGACCGGGCAGGTGAACTACTCGACCGCGAAGGCGGGAATCATCGCGATGACGATGGTGCTCGCGCGCGAGCTGAAGAAGTACGGCATCACTGCCAACGTCGTCTGCCCGCGGGCCTTGACCCAGATGACCGAGTCGATGCCGGGAGCGGCGGACTACATGCAGGGGCCCGAGTGGTCACCGGACAACATCGCGCCGATCGTCTGCTTCCTCGCGAGTGACGCCGCCGATGACGTCTCCGGCCAGGTGTTCGTCGTGTGGGGCACGAAGATCCACCTCATGCAGGGATGGTCGAAGGTGCACACGCTGGATCGCAGTGACGGTCGCTGGACGCCCGAGGAGCTCATCACCCGCAAGGACGACCTCTTTGCCGGTCGCCGCAGCAAGGTCCCGCCGATGGGGTTCGGCGAGTAGATGAGCGACGACGACGGGCCGGACGCACCCGACGGGCCGATGCTCGTCGACCAGTTGCGGTTCATGGCGCGCAACTTCCCCGGCGAGCCCGCGTACCGCGACCTCGACGCCGGTAGCACGCTGACGTTCCGCGAGTGGGACGAGCGATCGAACCAACTTGCCCGGTGGCTCATCGACCACGGTGTCGAGAAACAGGACCGTGTCGCGCTCTACATGGACAGCGACCACTGCCTGCAATGGATCACGACGTACGCGGCGGTGCACAAGGCGGGCGCGGTGATGGTGCCCGTGAACACGCGGCTGTCCGTCGACGAGGTGCGCACGATCCTCCGGCACTCCGAGCCACGGGTCGTCGTCACGAATGAGCGACTGCGCGAGCACGCACGCGCCGTCGAGGAGGTGCTCCCCCTCGCGACCACGCTGTCGACGAGTGAGTGGTCGGCGATCGACGGCTACGACACCAGCGGGGTGCAGGTGCCGGTCGACGCCGACGACATGGCCGACATCATGTACACCTCGGGCACGACCGGATTGCCGAAGGGCGTGCTCGTCCGCCATCGCAACGTGGCGATGATTCCCAACGGCGTGCCGCAGTGGACGGGCCTCGGATGGTTGCACGGCGCGCCACTTTTCACGTTCGCCGGCATGAGCTTCGTGTACAACCCGATGAAGCTCGGCCTCGCGGGGCTGTACATGCCGAAGTTCGACGTCGACCACTGGTTCGACATCGTCGAGCGCGAGCACCCGATGATGATCTTCCTCGTTCCGGCGATGGCCGAGCTGCTCACTGCGAGCCCGCGCTTCGCGTCGGCCGACCTGTCCGGCCCGCTCTCGGTTTCGGTCGGCAGCGCGCCCCTCGCGCCGGCGACGTTGAAGAAGTTGCAGGACGCGATGCCGCAGGCATCGGTTATCAACTCCTACGGGCTCACCGAAGCCGGTCCCGCGTACATCACGATGCCCGGCGAGGAAGCCGACAAGCGGGTCGGGTCGGTGGGCAAGCCGATGCACCCGATGGAGATACGAATCGTCGATCCCGACACCGAGGCCGAACGCGCGCCCGATGAAGTCGGCGAGCTGCACGTCCGACTGCCCGGCAAGCGGCGCGAGTACTACAAGGACGATGCCGCGAGCGCGGCGACGTGGACCGACGACGGCTGGTTGCGAACCGGCGACCTCGCGTACGTCGACGAAGACGGCTTCGTCTACATCTCGGGCCGGCTCAAGGACATGATCATCCGTGGCGGCAACAACATCTACGCGACCGACGTCGAGGCCGTGATCCTCGAGCATGCCGGCGTTCGGGAAGCGGCGGTCGTCGGTGTGCCGCACGATGTGCTCGGCGAGGACGTCGGTGCCTTTGTCGTGCGCAAGCCGGACGCGACGATCGGTGAGGACGAGCTGCTGGCGTTCTGTGCGGAACGCCTCGCCGACTACAAGCGACCCCGCGCGCTCTGGTTCGTCGAAGAGCTCCCACGCAACGCCACCGGCAAGGTGATGAAGCATAAGCTGCGTGAGCAAGCCTCGGAAAAATAGGCTCCCACCAGCCCTTTTGCGTTCGAGGTCGCGAGCATCTCGGTCCAAGGCAAGGTAATGTCGCGGCGTGTCGTCGGAGCTGGCGCTGCTCGTCGAAGAGTGGGAGTACCACCTCCGCGCCAAGAACCTCTCCCCCGCGACCGTCGAGTCCTACCTCGAAGCCGCTGCGCTGCTCGACGACTTCCTCGTCGGCATGGGGATCACCGATATCGCGGACATCGACCAGCGCGCCATCGAGAAGTTCCTCATCGCGCAGTCCGAGCGGCTCTCGCCCGGCACGGTACTGACGCGGTTCCGGTCGCTGCGCGTGTTGTTCAACTGGATCGTCAGCGACGCGGAGGAACTCGAACGGTCGCCGATGGCGAAGATGAAGGAACCCAAGGGCGCGCAGAGTCCGCCCGATGTCCCGAACGACGCCGACGTCCGCCGGCTGCTCAAGTCGTTGAACGGCAAGGACTTCACCGACCGTCGCGACCTCGCGCTGTTGCGATTCATGTTCGACACTGGCTGTCGCATCGGCGAAGCCGTCAGCCTGCGCACCGCGGACGTCGACACTCGCGCGGGCGTCGCACTCGTCTACGGCAAGGGCCGAAAGGCCCGCGTCGCACCGTTCGGTGCGAAGACCGCGGCGGCGATCCTCGCCTACCAGCGCGAGCGACGGAAGCAACGTCTTGCCGACCTCGAGGACCTGTTCATCGGTCAGCGCGGACCTCTGACGTACAACGCGGGCTATCGGATCATCACCGAGCGAGCTAAGGCCGTCGGGCTCAGGTTGCATCCGCATCAGACCCGACATTGGTTTGCTCACACTTGGCTGCGCGATGGCGGCAATGAGGGCGACCTCCGCGCGATCGGGGGCTGGGAATCGAACGTCGTCATGCGCAGATACGGCGCGTCCGCCGCTGCAGAACGTGCTCGCGACGCGCACAAACGCATGAGTCCCGGAGACCGACTGTGATTGTGAGTTGCGCGGTTATGGTCGAGATTCGCTGCCGGACGTGCAAGCACCGTGCGGCACTCGTCCTCAACCATCCGGCCGGCCCGTACCTCCGCTTCGCGGTGATGGGATACCGAACGAAGGCCGGCAAGGCCAAAGCACTCCCGAGGAAGAAGCTGCTCGCGTTTGGCGAGCTCGTCGGCCGAATGAGAGACCAAGACCCGGCTCGACCGAACTGCCCCGAACACGGCCGCGGCACCATTGGACGTGCGGATCTCGAACGGGCTGCCGCCGAGTGGGACGAACGCGCGCGTGTACCTGTTCAGATGTTCTTCGACACGGTAAGTGTCTGTTAGCATTCGGTCGAACACAATCGAGCCTGGGCGCGGTGAAGCGCCAAAGCGTTCCTGTTGGCATGGGCGCATGGACCCGAAAGGGGTCCCGCCATGCCGCTCACTCCGAGCGAACGCACTCTCCGGGCTCGTATTGCTGCGAATGCCCGCTGGTCCCGCGAGGATCGCACCGAAGCATCTGACCGGCAGCGGTCTGTCCTGCTCAAGCGGTTCTCCGACGAGGTAGATCCCGATGGGCGACTTCCGCAGCGTGAACGCGCCATCCGAGCGCAAAACGCACTGCAGGCGCACATGCTCAAGCTGTCGTTCCGCGCGGCTCGAGCTCGGCGTGAACGGCGCGCGTCGTGACGGCGCGAAGAGAGCCGGGCCCCGACGACCCGGCTCCCGAAACCGCTACCTCAACCACCGACCAAAGTGACCGGCAAGGCGAGGTTACCCCGCGCCTGCGACTGCGGGACGCACGCCGCTGGCATGACGAACATCGCTCGGCACATTGGTGGACGAAGCAGTACCCGGCAGCCTGTCAGGCACCGATGACGCGTTGCACATGCTGCGCGTGCTTTGGCCTGGGTGACGATAACGACATCGCTATCGCCCGCCGACTCCACCGAAGGAGGGCGGCGTAATGGCGGCGACGAACGATGTCGACCTCGCGCGGTCGATCATGCAGACCGCAGAGCGTTCGGGCGAGACGGTGGCCGGCATGGTTGCCGAGACACGCGCGGCGATGCGCGATGCGTGGATCAACGACTCGGACGACCTCCTCGCACCGTTCCTGAACCCACGCACCAAGCCAAGCGCCGATTTACGGGGCGAGCCTGATAAACGTCGGCGGGCGACGAAAGCCGAGATGGAAACCCGACGGTCGATGCTCGTCGCTCTCGCGCACGAGCACGGACCATGCTCCGTCCGTCACCTGTTCTACCAAGCGACCGTCGCGAAGGTGCCGGGCATCACGAAAGACGACTCGGGCTACAACAAGGTGCAACCGCTGGTGCTGGAACTCCGCCGCGCCGGCCGTGTCCCGTACAGCCTGATCGTCGACAGCACTCGGTGGATGCGCCTCCCGGACATGTGGGGGTCGGTGCACGAGGCGCTCGCTGATACGGCCCGGCTCTACCGCCGCGACCTGTGGCGGTCGTCGTCGTGGCGAGTGGAGGTGTGGTGCGAGTCCGACAGCATCGCGTCGACGATCGCGGATACGACGTACCGCTGGGGTGTTCCGTTGATGGTGACGCGCGGGTTCTCGTCCGAGACGTTCGCTTACAACGCGGCGGAGACGTGGCGCGAAACGCCGGAGCGCCAGCCGGTCGTGCTGTATGTCGGCGACCACGATCCGCACGGCCTAGATATCGAAGTGAAGCTCGGTCTCGCACTTAGCCGGTTCACCGAGGACACGATCGAAGCGGTCGAGTGGCGACGGCTCGGCGTCACATGGGAACAGGTCGAAGCGCTTGACCTGCCGGGCACGAAACCGAAACGGCCCTATGGCTTCCCGCTTGCAGTTGAGGCGGAGGCGTTGCCGCCCAGGATGCTCGTCGACATCGTCGACAGCGCGATCCGAACGTACGTCGACGAGGACGAGCTTGACGTGTTGCTCGCCGCCGAAGCGGAGGAACGCGAATGGCTGCGCAAGCTCGTCGAACGCGAGGTGCTGACGTGACGCGCCGATATGTCGACGAAGCCGATTACGACGCCACGCACGGCCTCGACATTCCTCCCCCTGGACTGCTTGGCGAACCGCGCGCGAACAGCGTCGGGGCGAACGGAGAACGGTCGCTACTTGCCAAGTTGCGGAATGGCGCGTGGCTGGATGCTCAGGAATTCCCGCCGTTGCGGTACGCGGTGCGCCCGATCATCCCCGAAGGTCAAAGCATGTTGATCGGCGGACCGAAGATCGGCAAGACCAACATGATGCAGGGCATCGCGCTCGCGGTCGCGTCGGGCGGCATCGCGTTGGGTGCGATCGAGCTCGACAAACCCAGGCCGGTGCTTGGCTTGTTTCTCGAGGATGGCGACCGCCGTCTGCAAGACAAGTTCCGGAAGCTGCTCGAAGGTGTCTCGCCGATCCCCGAACGGCTCGACTACCTGACGCGGTTGGAACGGCCGGGCACGGTGCTCGAAACGATCGGCGAGTGGCTCGTTGTGTACGGCGACGAGGAGCCGCTAGTGATCCTCGACACATTGGGGAAGGTGATGCCGCCCGCGTTCATGGGCGAAAGCGCCTACCAACGCGACTATCGGATCGGCTCGGCGTTGAAGCGACTGGCCGACGATCACCCCGGCATGTCGCTCGTCATCTGCCACCACGACCGCAAGGCTGAGAGCGCGGATTTCGTCGACAACGTGAGCGGGACGAACGGGTTGGCCGGCGCGGCCGACACCGTGATCGTGCTCTCCCGTGACCGCCACGAAGCCGAAGGCATGATCCAGGTCACCGGCCGCGACATCCCCGAGGGCGAGTACGCGCTACGCATCGTCGACGGGATCTCGTGGCAGTTGGTCGGCGGCACGCTCGAAGCCGCGGCCGGTAGGGCGACCGACTTGCGTACCTCGTCGGGGCTCGGTGACCGTTCGCTCGAACTGTTGGCGTACGTCCGCGAACACCCCAAGGGCGTCACCGCGAAGGACGTCGACGACGCCCTCGACCTCTCCGACGCCCGCACCTACCTCGGCCGTCTCGCCGACAAAGGCCGGATACGTCGGCTCCGCCGCGGGGTCTACGCACCCGCTAGACCCCCTATCGCAAGCGTTGCAAGTGTCGCGAACGAAGGTGCCGACGTACTCCCGTTGCCACAAAGCAACAGTTGCAACACCCCTCCAGGTGGGCACGAATGACCGCCCACCGCACACCGACCCTCGTCATCCCGATGCCATCCCGTGAGAGCGCACGTCTCAAGGCGATCCGGCTCCTGATCGAAGGCCGACTTCGAGTACGGCTCGTCCATCGACACCGTGTCCACGTCGAAGTGCGCGGCGACTCCGGCCGCGTCCACAACGTCATGTTCACGAACGGCGAGTGGCATTGCTCGTGCGAGGCGCGCCGGCCGGGCTGTGCCCACCAGCTCGCGACGTGGCTCGTGATCGCATCGGAGAACCCATGACGTACCAAAGGGAAAAACACGCCATAAGGGGGCTATTCAGACACAGCCAGCCATACCCCCGACGACCGCTCGGCAGTGACAGGCGCACGGTGTCCGAGCTGAAACGAATGAGCTACGTCTGTGCCGCCCTACAGGCCGCCGTGGGCCTAGAAGTACCGTCATGTTATTCAGGCCAGTAGAAGGCGAAATAGAGGCCGTTATGGAAGAGAAACGGGCACCTAGGCATCTGGGTGCGGCCGGGAAGCGGTTGTGGCACGCGATCAATGACGACTACTCGGTCGACGCGCACGACGCGGTGCTGGTCGAGGAGGCGTGCCAGGTCGCGGACGTCTGCGCCGCGCTCGCGGCGAGCGTCCCCGCGGGCCCGGTCGATGAATCGGGAAAGGTGCGGCCGGCAGTGATCGAACTCCGCCAGCAACGCATCCTGCTCGGAAGGCTGCTCGCGCAGTTGCGGATGCCGTTGGGTGCGGGTGACAGTGCGACCGATCCGACGCCGCGCCGGCAGCGTCGGGGGCCGCGCGGTCCGTACGGCTTGAGGTCGGCGTGACGATTCGGCCGAAGCGACGGGCGCCGGTCGCGTCGGCGACGGATACCGATCTGATCGACCGGCTCGTCGACGACGTCTTCGATCAAGAGGTGACCCGGGGTGAGGCGCCGGCGTGGGAACGATTGCGGGCCGAATGTTGGCGTCGATGGGCCGACGATCTGGCGGCGACTCGCGCGAAGGGTTTCGTTCGCGGCCCGCTCGATCATCCGCCAGTCGGCGCGATGAGATTCGACGGCTTCACCGCGCAGGGATGGCGCGCACACCGGGGCGGTGCGGCCGGCGTCGAGTGCTGCGATGCTGATCTCGAAGCGGTCGCCGCGTTCCGGAATGCCCGGCCGAGAGATGCGGCTGAGATCGCCGTGGAGCTCGAACAGTTCGAGGCCGAGCTGTTGTGGCGCCGCGACGCGGCGTTCCGAGCCGGCGACGATCCGAAGCGTTTCGATCTGTTGCTCTACGGGCCGCCACCGGTCGCCGAGGGCGACGACCAGCCATGAACGGCGACGATCTGAGGATCTCGTCGCGCATGGCGGCACTGCTGTTCGATGCCTTGGGAGTTGAACGTCTTCGTGTCGAGCTGCGTGGCCGTAGCGAAGAGCTCGACAGCACTCTGTGGCGATGGCGTGAGGTTGCGATACGAGAACGTCAGCGTGCGTTGAGTTCCATCCTAGGAACCAAAATCGCCTCATCAAGTGATGTTGACGCATCATCGCCGGTGATGACCGCAGCACAGGTCGCCGAACAGGCCGCTCTGACGACCAGAGCCGTGACGAAGGCGGCGACACAAGGACGTCTCCCGGGTCGGCGTATCGCCGGCGTGTGGCTCTTCGACCGGACGACTGCCGAGGCGTGGGCCGAGGAACGGCGGATCGCATGAGCGCGAGCGAGAATCTCGAGAAACAGTTGCGGGCGAAGTTGTCGCGCTCGACCGGCCGAGCTGCTCGGCGAACCACGACGACGGCGCAGCCAGCGACGAAGGAGGCGCGCCGTCGGCACGTCAAGTTGCTCGCGGGCGCGGCCCACTCGCACATGCAGTACGCGCGAGACGACGTGCAAGCCGTCTTGGATGAACGCGTCGACGAAGACGCCGGCTGGCAGATGATCGCCAAGTCGACTGCGCTCGCGCTGTCGAGTGTTTACGAAGCATCGGAGGCCGCGGTGAAGTCGTTGCGTGCCGAACTCGCCGAAGCACGCGCGGAAGTCCGAAGTCTGCGCGAGGACCGTGATAACACGGCTGCGAAGGCCCGCAAACGTGCCGACGCGGGTGCGATGGTCGGCGCCGGCGCACTCTCTATCCGACAGGTCGCAAGAAACGAAAAAGGTCGCCACGTCCTCGCGGCGGTAAAGTCTGACGGCCGCACGTATTCCGTCTCGCATGATCCCGTCGCGCAGCACTGGACGTGCGAGTGCGGCGCGTTCGACTGCAAACATGCCCGCGCCGTCCAACTGTGTGTCTATCCGTGCGAGGTGACGGCCCGGAAGGGACGGGACGGAGTGGCGCTTGCCGCCGCGGGCGCGTGCACGATCCAGATGCATGAACGCGAGTCGGCGCTCGCCGAAGTCATCGACGGCGCCGACAAGTTCGTTGTCAGCCGTAGTGGTCTCGGCGGCTGGGGCTGCTCCTGTGGCCAGACGTTGAACGCGACCTGCGCACACGGTGACGCGGTCCGATTCCTGACGAGAGACTTGTGACGCTACGTCAGATGGTGAAACGCGGGTACTTGGAAGCCGCGGTCGCACTCGCGATGCATGAAAGTGCGCACGCGGCGGTCGCGATCTTCGCCGGCCTGACAGTGGCGAGCGCGACGATCGACGAACCAGCACGACTCGGCGGTAGTGTCGTGCATCTCGAGCGCACCGAACCGTCGCTCGCGCATCTGCTCGCACTCATGGCCGGCCCGACCGTGGACGGCGAACCATTGCGATGGCGGCCACTCGATCTCGGCGACGGCAGCGACGAGGCCGTCGCCGCAGTCCTCATCTATCTGCTCGACATCGACGCCGACCGTTGGAACGACGCGGCGATCCTGACTGCCAACATGCTCGAACATCCCCCGGTGCAGCGCGCGCGGCGCGCGATCAGCGCACACTTGTACGAACAAGGCACACTCGACGGCGCAGAAGTGCATCGCATCTACAACGAAGCCACTACGGCATCAGTTGACACGCAATGAGTGACTTCCTCGCATCGTCCCCACAACTACTGAACGTCTGCTTCGGCGACGACATGAAACCGGTGCAGCTCACGTTCGCGCAGGCGGTCGACGCGAACGGGGTA
Organism: Acidimicrobiia bacterium; assembly: GCA_038238245.1. Lineage (GTDB taxonomy): Bacteria > Actinomycetota > Acidimicrobiia > IMCC26256 > PALSA-610 > DASQHW01. Next base: position 142,085 of record JBBRXX010000001.1, on the reverse strand, counting down.
CCGGTCGGCACGCACGACATGAGCGGCTGGGACATCTCCGCGCAAGTGCGGTTGTATCCGAACGCGCCGGACGTTCTCGCCGAGCCGACCGTCGACTACACCAGCGCCGAGCAGGGCGAGGTCCTGTTGTGGCTCGACGACGAGGACCGGGCCGCGCTGCGCGGCAGCGACGTCGTCTGGGACTGCCGCCGCACATCGCCGGACGCCGCCACACTCTTCGCGGGCACTGCGACCGTCGGCGGCGACATCTCTCGACTGGAACTGACGAGGCCGGTGCCGTGAGCGACTTCACGTTGGTTGTGACACCGGAACCGCCGCCGTTCCAGCTCATCGTCACGCAAGAAGGACCGTCGAAAGTCGTCCTGGTCTCGCGGCTCGAGCAGGGGCCGCCCGGTCCCGCCGGCGCGACAGGTCCGATAGGCGACGACGGTGTGATCGGTCCGACTGGCCCGGCAGGTTCTACTGGTCCCGTCGGCGCGACCGGGCCGACAGGGGTTACGGGTGCGACTGGCGTGACCGGTCCGACTGGTGTGGGTGCGACAGGCGCGACGGGTCCGACGGGTGTGACGGGTAGTGCGGGAGCGGTAGGGGCTACCGGTCCGACAGGCGTCACAGGCGTCACAGGCAGCGCAGGCGCAGTAGGTGCTACCGGTGCGACCGGACCTACGGGCGTGACTGGAAGTGCAGGGAGCGCAGGAGCAGTCGGAGCTACCGGCCCAACAGGTCCGACCGGAGTGACGGGTTCCACCGGTGGTGTCGGCGCAACTGGCGCTACTGGCCCGACGGGTGTTACTGGTTCCACCGGTGGCGTTGGTGCCACGGGTGCGACTGGCGCTACTGGCCCAACTGGTGTCACGGGTTCCACCGGTGGTGTGGGTGCGACCGGGCCAACAGGCCCCACGGGTGTTACCGGTTCGGCCGGCGCGGTAGGCGCAACAGGTCCAACTGGTGTCACCGGCGCTACGGGACCAACCGGAGTGACCGGTTCTACCGGTGGAGTCGGTGCGACTGGTCCGACGGGCGTGACCGGTCCGACTGGTTCAACTGGCCCGACGGGGATGCCTGGCGGCGGTATCGCGATCAACTACACGTTCTCCACCACAACCACCGATGCGGACCCCGGCAACGGACTCCTCCGACTCGACAACGCCACACAGAACACCGCAACAAAAATCCGCGCCGACCTCCTCGACAATGTCGGCGCGACGTGGACTGCCACGCTCGATGCGCTCGACGACTCCACGAATACTGTCAAGGGATATTTGCGGCTCGTCAAAGCAACCGATTTCACGAAGTGGTTGCTGTTCACTGTTTCCGCGGTTGACTCGTCGACCGGCTATCGGAATATCACTGTCGCGAACGTGTCGAGTTCGGCCGCGTCTCCGTTCGCTGATACTGACCCGATCGTTTTGGAGTTCACTCGGACGGGGGACGTCGGCGCGACGGGTGTCACCGGCGCGACCGGTGTCACGGGACCAACAGGCCCTACAGGGGTCACGGGCGCGACCGGGCCGACTGGCGTCACAGGCGCAACAGGACCGACCGGGGTGACCGGTGCCACAGGTCCGACAGGCGCGACGGGTCCGGAGGCGGGGAACCCGCGTGTCACGTTTTCCAACGCAGACGCGACCGTCGCATCAACGACACGGACACTCGCGCAGATCGGGACGATGAGCGCGCTCCGTACCGTGACGCTCCCGGCCGCGAACACGTTGCCGGCAGGGTCGAGGCTGACGATCGTTGACGAGTCCGGGACCATCGCGGGCGCGAACGTCCTGAACGTCACCCGAGCCGGAACGGACACGATCAACGGCGCCACGTCGTCGGTGACGATCGGTGTCGCGCGAGGTGTTCTCCAGTTTGAGTCGGACAACGTCTCGAACTGGACGACGATTATCGAGACGACACAGCCGATCACGAAGGGCGGGACCGGCGCGGCCGTCGCGATCAACGCGTTCAACAACCTCTCACCGTTGACGACTCGCGGCGACATTCTCACCCGCGACGCGACGAATAACGTTCGCCTCGCGAAAGGCACGTCCGGCCAGTTCTTGCAGATCGGCGCGAACGACCCGGTCTGGGTGACGAACCCGTACACCGCGACCGGTACCGACACCACTCAGACCGCACTGACGAACCCGACGTCGCTGACGTCGCTGCTCGCATCGACGTTCACGCTTACGAACAGTTCCGTCGCGGTAGGCGACGTCTTCGAAATCGAAGCGGCCGGACAGACGACGATCAATGCCAGCTCGACACTTGAGATGAAGCTGCTGCTCGGCGCGGTCTCCCTGATGGACGCGGTCACTGAGTCGCTCACCAACTCGGCAACGGCCCGGAAATGGAAGATGCGCGTCAAGTTCTCGGTCGGCAACGCCGGCGCATCCGGCAACGTCCGACTGTCCACCGAGTTCGCGGTCACGGCCGCGACATCCGGCGCGCACGTCGCAATGTCACTCGGCGGCGGCGCATCCGGTCACTGGTCGATCGGCGCGAACACCGCCACTGTCACCGTCGACTTCACCAGTCCCGGCGCGTTCGACCTACAAGCACTGTTCGGGACGGGGAACGCATCGTCGACGATCACGATCCGTTACTTCCGGATCAACAAGTTCGCTGCCTAGACGAGGGTGCGGGGCGCCTCGCCGACACCCCGCACCAACGGCTTCTCGGTTCGCCGACAGAGGAGCCTACGTCCGGGAGGAACGATGGAACGTGACATCACAACCGATCTCTTCCGTGCGCTCATGTGCGCGCCCGACCGGTCCGACTGGTGCGACGACCTCGAGCGACTACTCACCCCACCGGCATGGCACAAGCACGCCGCGTGCCGCGGTGTCGGAGCCAAGGTCTTCTTCCCTGACCGCGGCGAGAGCCTCGAGCTCGCGCGGGCCATCTGCGCGACCTGTCCCGTCGCGCGCGAATGCCTAGACGAAGCACTACGCGACCGAGACACGCACGGCATCTGGGCGGGTACGGCCTATCGGCAGCGACTCAAGATGCGCGCCGACGCGGCATAGAGGCACCCGCGGTAGTCTTGGCCGCGTCAGCAACCGGCAGATCGACCGCATCGGGCATCGCCTTAAGGCTGGTGACTCGTTATCCGCCGACGAAGAGACCCTCTTCCAGGAGTTTCTCGTCCGGATCGATGACGCCTTGGCTGAGGTTGTTGAAAGACTCAAGTCCTTGCGGGCCCCTGGCGGTTCTCCTCTAGTGCCGACGCCGCGACTCAAGACTCGTTCGACAACGATCGAGAAACTGCGTCGCGAGCGCGAGGGGCTATCGCAGATACATGATCTCGGCGGGGCCCGTATAGTCCTTGCTGGAACGCGCGACGACCAGGACCAGGTTCGAGATGCGATCCTCGCAGCCTTTCCGACCACGAAGGAGCCAATCGATCGGAGACTCCTCCCTTCCTACGGATATCGCGCGGTGCACGTCGTCGTTCGATGTCAGGATCGATGGATCGAGGTGCAGATTCGCACGACCCTGCAACACATGTGGGCCGAGGTCGTCGAGCGTTTGGCTGACATGTGGGGACGTCAGATCCGCTACGGACAACCTCCGAGCGAGCCGGATCAGCCGCTGGCGACCGTGACTCGGGGCCAGTTCGTTCACCTGATGACGAATGACGTCTCCAACGCTATCGACAGGTACGAGATCGTCGCGCAGAACATCGAGCGCACCGACAGAGTGATCGCCGAGGCCGGCTCCTCGACCACGGACTCGAGGGTGCCGTTGCAGCTCCTGGAGGATTTCGAACAGGCGAAGCGTCAGAGTGCCGATGGGTATGCGACACTGGAGTCGATCCTCAGCGACGTCCGACAGGCGCTCGCTGTGCCAGGGGAGCCGGACCCATGACCTATTTCCTCATCTTGTACAACCGCTTGACCGGCGACGTCCACGTCACGGAGTTCGACGAGACGCGGCGGCATGAAGCGCTGTCGCGTCGATTTGCCCTAGAAAATGATTTCAAGGGGCTCCCCGAGTGGGAGGTCGTAGTGCTCGGCGGTACCGACCTCGAGCAGATCAAGCGCACACATGGGCGTTACTTCAAGGACGCAAGCGAGCTCGCCGCAAGCTAAAGGTTGCGCGCCGGGGCAGGGTTCAGTGGACGCCGCAGTAGTTGCAGCCCGACGGCCACCACACGATGCACGCCACCGGGTCGCCTTCGTGGCGCAGTTCGAGCCCGCGGCACCCATCGGGCTCCTCGTCCTCTGTGCAGCCGGCGATGGTGCCGTCGGCATGAACAATCATTCCGCCTGGGCAACTCGGCACAGCGGGAAGTGCCGCTAGATGTGCTCTGGCTCGGAGTCGTCGTCCTGCGCGAACGGGTTGCCCATGAAGGGTGGCATGAACCATCCCGGTCCAGGAAGCAACTGGCCGCTGGCCATTCGGAGGTGCGCGAATGTCGAGGTATACGAGACGACGTTGCGGCGCGTCTCCTTAGTCGGCTCCCGTCCGGCCTCTGCTGTAATCGCCCTCAAGACCGCGAGCTGCGCATCAAAGAGCGCGCTAGTCAACGCACGACGTTGCTCGTCATCGAGCTCGAGCGCAACGTGACGCGGTGACGCGGCCGCTGCCGAGTACATCGAGAACATTGTTGCCGGGCTCATGCCCTCTGGAATCGGCGGCTCGGTCACAAGCCCGAAGCCTGCCCGCCTTCACGACAGGTCGCCAGTCCCCTGGCGCGGACGGCGCTGCGGCGCGTGCTGGTTACTCCAACGCGACAAAGGTCAGGCACGCTGCAGGCCGGGCCGCCCCGAAGCGCCTGTCGGGGCGGGGAGCAACAGCAGGTGCCCCGAAACGGCTCGACCCACGGCCACGGTATGCCCCGTCCGCACCGCTATATCGTCGGGACGCGCAACGACCGCCGACCCGCAGGTCGACGGCCGCACGGTCTTCCCCCGTTTGCGGAGTCGCCTCGCAGCGGACTTAGCGCCTCCAGCCATCCGTGGCGACACCCTTCATCGGCCTCCCCCACGACGCGCCTTGAGGAGCTTTCCGAGCGCCACTAAAGCCCCGCGCCACTCCGACCGAAGGTGAGGTGTCGGGTGGCTAGCAAATCAATGGAAGCGGGCCGCCAATGGCTGAACTCAGGTCCAGGAACATGAGCGCCTATGCGGGACCGTGCGAGATTCGCGCCGGTGAGGCCGACTTCACCGCCGGCGACGCCCAACTCGTCGCAGGCAGTGCCGCGACGCCGTCCTGGGAAGGGTTTGGATCAAGTCGCGCGACGTCGATTGGTACGGCGTGCTCATCCACCAGCAGAAGGTCAGCGTTCGCCTCCCCTCCGGCCAAACCGCCGACGCGACCGTGGTCCGCTACAGCGCCGGCACCACGACCGCTCACGTCAAAGGCACCAGCCCCATCGCCTGGTGAGTCTCAATGCCCCTCAGCCCCGTCTACCTCCTCGTCGACCACACTGCCGGACATAAGACGCTCGGAGGGTTCACCACGCAAGCCGCGGCACGCGCGGCGATTGGCGGCGTGGCGCCGGGCCACGAATGGACCATCTTTGAGGTGCTCGAAAGCGGAATCGGCGCGGGACCTGTTGAGGAGGGCATCGGCCCTACATCCGACGTTGCCTGACTTCACTGATGCCCGCCACCGACCGATCAGGAAACGGGAGCGTTGTCAACGCGGCGTCCGGTCCGAAGGCCTCGTCCATGTCGCCTCGGGCCGGACCCGCGTAAGACGGCTTTAGGACGCTCGGACGGGTCGCAGTTCAGTGGACTCCGCACCAGTTGCACCCGGCGGGCGTCCACACGATGCACCGGACGGGGTCTCCGTCGTGGCGGAACTCCCGGACCCGGCACCCGTCGCGTTCATCGTCCTCCGTGCAACCCGCGACCGTGCCGTCCGCGTGCTCGACCAGTCCGCCGGGACACGTCGCCATGGCACGACGGTAGACGCGACGACGCCCTCGCCGAAGCGAAGGCGCGCGTCGTCCTCGGAGTTGGTTGTGGTTACTGCTGGGGCTTGAGGAGCGCGGCACCCTTGGGTGCACCGGCGGGGGCTGCGCTTGCCGGCACGGCGCTCGAAGCCACCGCGTAGCCGTGTGCCGAGACCTCGAAGCCGAGGTTGGAGGTATCGCTGTTTTGCACGCAGAGGCCTTTGCCTGCGGGGATCGAGAGCCCGCCGGGCAGGTCGTATTGCAACTGCGTCTCACCGATGCCACTGGGATTGAAGTACTCAACGATGCGGTCAAAGGTCCCAAGATTGCAACTGCCATCAGTACTCCGAAGGATCGCGAGGTATTGAGAGGCTCCGGTGACGGTGGCCCTGTACGTGTTGATGTGGATTGAGGTGACGACGGCGGCCTTGCCGGCGGGCGGCTTCAGCAACGTCGCGCACGAACCGCCCGAGCAATTGCCCGGTTCGACGAAGTCACTGCCATTGTCGGTGTGGATGATGTCGCTGGTCGGGTAGATCTGCGGCGCGACGGGTGCGACGGGCGTGATGCCGAAGAAGTTGGCGGCACCGGTATCGACTTTGAGTTTCCCGCCCGCCACCGTCGCCCGATTCCCGCTCGACGCGTCCGTCACGAACACGTTGTTGCCCGTCACCGCGAACGCGGCGAACGGGAACGCGACCAGGATCCAGCAACGTGACGATGATGACCGTGAGATGACCGCTGGAGAACGGTCCGAGCCCTCGCCCATCGCGCCGACGCTTCGGCCGATGGTCCCGCTCGTCACTCGGATCGTGCATATCGGGGTTGTTACGACGCAACATGGTCGACACCTTCTCCCCGCGGGTACTGCGTTTCCCCACGAATCGGCGCAGTCTCACAGCCAGCAGATAGCGCATCAATCCTGATCCAACACGAGCGCAAGAATGCCCAATTTTTGAGATGAAGCGCGGATCGTCAGTGCACGCCGCAGTAGTTGCGGGCCGTTCCGCCACCACACGATGCACTGAACCCGGGTCGCCTTCGTGGCGTAGCGCGCGTCCGCGGCATCCGTCTTCGTCTTCGTCGAGCGGGCAGCCGGCGACCGTCCCGTCGGCGTGAACGATCAGGCCAACCGGGACAGTTCCTGGTACCGAGGAGCTGCGAACCGGGCACCACTCACCACGCGAGCGCGACGCGTTCGAAACCGAACCTTTCACCGTTTCTTTCGGCCGGGGGCGGTTCTTAGCCGAACACGAACCATGCGATCTTCGTGCCGATGGGCGCGGATGCGGTGAGGTAGATCGTCACCTTGCCATTTGCCGTATTCGGTACCGCCGCCTTCACAGCAACGGTGCCGGTGTTGGTCTGCATGGTCGCGAGCACATGACTCGCGGCCGTCAACCCTCCGGGGACCGATACCACGATCGAGGTCCCTGCGGCAGTCAGCGACGCAACACCACTGCGGGTAAACGACGCAACGCCCTGCACAGACAGCGCGGCCGCGTTCCCCGCGACCGGCACCGCGCCACTCACCGGCACTGCCTTGCCGATCGCCTTCACCGCGGGCTGCACGCTCGCCGAAGTCGATTGCACCGTCGGCTTGGTCGCGGCCGCGGCGGCGGACGCGTCTACGGCGCCGCTCTTGCCGGTAGCGATCGCGCGAACGGCCGCGCTCAAACTGTTGCCGTTCGCGATGATGGCTTGCACGGCAGGACCGGTTCCCGTCGCGGTCGCGGCGAGTCCCGCGCCGCCGGCTGACGCGGTCGCCGTAAGCGCGTTCCCGCCGGACTCGACCTTTACGCCTTCGCCGGTGGCAGTGACGTGGGCACCAGGACCACTCCCGAGGTTGTTCACTTCGAGGGTCGGGTACTGCGACACGTTGCTAGCGAACAGCGCCGATGCGTCGTTGGCAATGGCGCGGACTGCCGTCGCTGAGTTCTCAGCGTACGCAAGGACGCCGGCGTTGAAGTTTCCCTGTCTCGCGTGCGCGACGATCGCCGGGCTAATAGAGGTGAACGAAAAGCCGTTGTCGGTGACGCCGAAGCCGTACGGTGCCGACCCACCGGTGACGTCGATCGCCGTCGCGTTGGGCGTCGAGTTCGACACGCTGCCGAGCACCACGTCGCCGTCGACGCCGGCCGCGGCCGGACTGGCACTCGCGACCGAGGCGACGGTCGCCGCCGCCGCGCCGGCCGCCGCCATCCCACCGAGCCGCAGCATCCCGCGGCGACCTACCTCCCGCCTGCCGTCGCTGTGCTCGCCCGCCGAAGTGGCGTCGGCACCTGCGCCCGTACGTACAGCGTGACGCCGCGCCCGCATCGCCTTGAGCATTTTGCCTCCGCTGGGTCAAGGGCACATGAGGCGCGCCCGTGGCCAGGATTGTGGCCTCCCGCCAGCTAATGCCACAACCGCTCCATGAAAGCCAGAACCGGCTGGAATGGAAGGCACGTTCGCGAGCGCGACAAGGACGGCGGGCGCGACCTCGCGGGCATTCCCGCGAGGTTGCCTGCGCCGGTTGAGCTATCTCAGTACCTTCGATTGTGCGGGACTATCGGGCACGGCATGGCCTGATGCAATGCGCCCGATGCGTACGGCTGGGTCGAGGAGCTCGACCAGCTACTCCGACCGCCCGAATGGCACGCCCAGGCCGCTTGCCGCGGTCAGGGTTGGGACGCGTGGTTCCCGGAACGGGGACAGTCCCTGGACCCGGCGAAGGCGATCTGCGCGCAATGTCCCGTCACAGTCGAGTGCTTACGTGCCGCGCTGCTCGATCGTGACGGGACATTCGGCGTCTGGGCCGGGACGTCGTACCGGCAGAGACGACAGATGAAGCGGACCTAGCTTCCGTCGTCGTCGGCGAGTTGCTTGCGGAAGTCGTCGGCGGTCACGGTGTCGGCCGCGATGTCGAGCACGTTCCGGGCCGCCATCATCTGCCTTGTGAGAATCGTCTTTCCAGAGAGTCCGTCGGTGATCTTCCATGCGGCGTCGGCGATCTCGGAACGGACATGCCGATCGAACTCGATGACGCTGCACAATGCGTCCTCCGCTGGGCGCATGCATTCGGCGAGCCGTTGCTGCATCTCAAGAGTGCGTTCGCAGAGCGAGACGATCCTCTCAGTGAGGGTGTCCCACTCGGCCTCGATCGCGCGCTCCTCCGCGCGCAGCTCGGCGGGCACGATGGCAAGTAGTGCTTCCTGTAGTGGGTTGATGACGGTCGTATCGTGGGTCATGGTCGCTGGAACGTCCTCTCTGAGGTTCGGACTCGCAAGGTAAGTCCGTGCATTCCGGATGGATGCGACCAGGGAGAACGGCCTCATGCATCCGGTTGGCGTCGGACGTATGAAGCACAAGCTGCGCGAGCAAGCCCCTGAAAAATAGGCGCTCACCAGGTATTACGCGTCGAGGCCGCCGATGAGTTCTCGGCCCCGGCAGCGTCTCAACCAATGATGATCGACATCAGACCCGCAACAGACCGGATGACGAGCCTCCTCGCGGTCGTGTCCGAGGATCAGTTCGACCTTCCCACTCCATGCCCTGACGCGAGCGTCGGCGACCTCGTCGACCATGTCGGCGCCCTCACGAAGGGTTTCATCGCCGTTGCCCGGAAGGACGTCGACGGTAGCGAGGCGCCGGTGAAACCAGACGCCGCCAACCTCGAAGCGGGGTGGCGGGACCGAGTCGCGCGCGATCTTGCGACGCTGGCCGAGGCGTGGAGTGATCCCGCGGCGTGGGAAGGCATGACCTCGGCGGCCGGCGTCGCATTGCCGGGTGACGTTGCCGGGCTCGTTGCGCTCGACGAACTGGTGGTGCACGGCTGGGACATCGCCGTGGCGATAGGCCGGCCGTACGCGCCGCCCGTCGAGGACGTCGAGGCCGCAATGTCGTTCGTCACGGCATTCGATGCGCCGCGTGACGGCAACTTGTTCGGTCCGGTCGTCCGTGTTGCCGACGACGCGCCCGCGCTGGATCGTTTGCTCGGACTCACGGGCCGCGACCCCAAGTGGGCGTCAACGGCAGGTTGATCTGGCGCAGTGCCACCGTGAGACGGCCCGATCCGCGGCCGAGCTACTGCGACTCCTCGTCGCGTACGGCGTCCGCGTCTTGTGGGCTGGCCAGCTCGCTTGGCGGCGAAGGCTTCGGGCTCGGAATGTCTCCATGGGCGCGCCGCACTGCGACCTCGGCCTCGTCTTCGCCGAGGTCTTCGTCTGCCCGCTCCGCGAGTGCTTGCGCCTCCGCGTCCCGGTCTCCGGTCGCGGCGTGGAGCTTCTGGCGGAGCGTGGGCTTGTCTGCGTCGTCGCTGTGCGTACCCGGGGCGTCAGGCGGCATTCGGTTCTCCCTCGATTGAAGCGCCGTCATCGGGGTCTGACGATACCGGGACTCTGCTTCTTTGCAGGCTCACGACACGCCGGCCGTCGGTGGCGGCCGAGGCTGGTGTCGAGGAAGTGGAGGAGCTTCGGCCAGTGCTCGCGGCTCGCGCGCGCGGCACCCTCGGGTGTGCCGCCGATGCCCGGCCCGGCGACAAACGTCGTGGTGGGTTCGAACGGAATCGGGATCACGTGACCGGTGTCCGCGTACGACAGCTGTCGGTCGGCGAACGGGTGGCCGTGGCTGCGAAGTCGAGCCATCACCCTCGTCGCCATTTCTGGTGACGGCCAGAGTTGGTCGTCCGCGCCGTCGATCAGGAGCACCGGTCCGTTGATGCGCTCCACCGGGATCGTGGCGCGCGGGTCGGCCTCCGGGTCCTCGAGTGCATTGAGGTACCACTCGAAGCCGGTGGACCCGCCACCGACCTTGGGGACGAGGAACGGCACCGGTTGGCCGTGCGCAGTCCACGCCGCCTTGGTGAAATCCGGGAGCCCGCTCCATACGACGCTGCTCGGTGCGCGCGCGACGACGGCTTTCAGTTGCGGGTAGCGGGTGCCCAACAGCAACGCCAGCTCGCCGCCGCGTGACGCGCCGACGACGCCAAGGCGGTGGCGGTCAACCGATCGTTGCTGTCCGAGCCAGTCGATCGCGGTGCCGAAGTACTCCAAGGGAACCGACGACAGCGTTGTCGGGATGCCCGGGAGCGCGCCGGTCGGGTCGAAGTAGGCCAGCGCGAGCGCGTCGAAGCCGTGCGATGCAAGCAGCGCGGCCTGCAACTCCGAGAAGACCATGCCACCCTCCGAACCGCCGAACACGATCACCGCGGGGCGCCGATGCCGGCCCGGAGCCTCGAAGAACGTGCCGACGAGCCCGCGCTCGCGTACGGACTTCCAACGCCCACGCGGGGGCAGGTAGTAGCGCAGGAGATCCGCGGTCGCGACCTCGTGGTTGTCGACGACCGCACGGAGATGCACGCGGTCGGTCCATCGCAGATGCGGCGCGTCGGGCATCGCCGCCGTCGACACGAGTTGGGCGGACCAGAAGAGGCCCATCGGATGGCGACCCGTGTAGCTGCCGGCGGTCGGCGCTTGTCGCGCCGGATCGACCTTCCCGGCGCGGTTGGCCGAGAACGTCGCTTGTGACGTCCACGTATAGGGACCGGCGACGAGCGTGAGATGCAACTGCACCGATGTGCCCGGCTGCAGGCCGGCGACACTTAGCCCGACGGGCTCGTCGACCACGATCCGGTGCGACGACAGCACGATGCGCGGCCTGTGTTCAGGCGGAAACGATGATGCACCACCTGGCGTGGGCGACGCGAGCGTGCACAGCGACGCGGCCACGACGAGGGCGACCAAGTGACGATGAAGACGATGAGATGTACGCATCGAGCAACCTTTCGTCAGTGACGCGTGGTCCATATGCCCAAGACGGCAACGCCACTGCCCAGGCCCGGCGATGGTGCAGCGTCGTCGGGAAGATCCGGTCCCGGGATGCCGTGAACGTCCGGTGCAAAGGCAGTGGCCCGAGGAATCCACTGCTGCCAGATCGCCCACACCTGGGACGCGAACTGCTTATTGACCCGCTCGTAGTCCTCGCGGCGCGCGGCCGGGTTCCGGTCGGCGCGGCCCTTGTCGAGCGCGCGGTTGATCTCCGGGTCGTTGAAGCCCGCGAAGTTGAGGGGGTTGTCGCACGGCGCGGGCGGCGCGTTGTTGCAGTGCCACATCGAATACTGGAGGTCCGGGTCGCCGTCGACGTCGGTTTGCCAGAGGATGGCGTCGGCCGTGCGCGCGATCGCGATATTGATCAGTCCGGAGGGGTCGGCGATCGCCGCGAGCCGCATGCTGATTCCGGCATTCGCGAGCATTTGCTGGAGGAGTTCGGCGGTCTTGGCCGCGTCGGTGCCCGAGGCGTACGAGATCGTGAATGTCAGGTCCCGACCGGTCTCCTCTCGGTACCGCGCCGCGGCTTGCCGCGCGGCCGCGAGGTCGTAACGAGGTCCGACGGTCTTGGCCGAATAGCCCGGCGTGCCGGGCGGGAACGGGCCGGACGCATTGGTGACGGTGCCATTGTCCAACGCGCGGTCGAGCGCGTCGCGATCGATCGCGTATGCAAACGCGCGTCGGGCAGAGAGATGATCGAAAGGCGGCTTCGCGGCATTGAGCAGTGTGAGACTCACGTTGTCGACCTGATCCGGTGTGTACGCGTCCAATGTGGACGCCTGTGCGCCACGGATCTTCGCAATCACTGGTGCGTTCGCGGTTTGCATGATGTCGATTTGGCCGTGTTCGAGTGTGTCCAGTCGCTTGTTGTCGTCGGGCTGCGGTACGAACGTGATCCGATCGAGATACGGCAACCGTTGTCCCTGCGTATCGGTCCGCCAGTAGTCTCGATTTCTCACCGCCACGAACGGTCCGCCGCGCGTCCACGATTGCCTCACGAACGGGCCGGTACCGATCAGATTGGTGCTGCACGTCGCAGCATCGTCGAGCTGATGTGCGCCCATCATGCCGAGTCGTCCGTTCGACCAGAGATACCACGGGAACGCTGACCACGGTCGCGCCAGGGAGACGCGTAGCGTGAGGGCATCGACGACGTGCACCGATTCGACATCGGCGAACTCAAGTCCGAAGAACGGTGACTGATCCTTGTATGCGTCGAGGTTCTTCTTGACCACCAGGGCGTCCAGCGGGCTTCCGTCGCTGAACGTGATGTTGCGCCTGAGCTCGATCGTCCACACCGTCGCGTCGCGGTTCGGCGTCACCGCGGTCGCCAGGTAGGGATGGATGGCGCCGTCGGCTCCCGGGACGGTCAATGTCTCGTAGATCGCGCTCGCGACCTGGATGCCCGCGTCATCCAGCTGGGACTCGTAAAGGCACCATCCGCCCTCGTTCGCGGCATCGATGCCGAACGTGATCGAGCCACCCTCGCGCGGTCGCTCGTTGGTGACCGCAACCCGTCGGTCGTCATCCCTCGATGCCGAGACCATCAACGCTCCGACCACCGCGACGACGCATGCGGCCGCGACGAACGACAGCAGTGCCGCGCGTTTCGAGGTTCGGGGCGCGTGGGAGCCCGTCGTGAAGCGCGCGCGGCGCCGCGCCCGCTCGTAGACGGCGTCGGCGCCGACCGGTGTACCGGATTCGGAGAGGCGCTCCAACGCCCCGCGAAGGTCATCCATCTTCGCCCTCGACCCTCGATCGGAGTTGACGGCGGGCGCGCACCGCCCGGGTTCGCGCGGCATCCTCGGTGCATCCCAGCAAGTCGCCGATTTCCGCGTACGTCCATTGCTCGATCACTGCGAGGTACAACACGGCCCGCGCGTCGGGCGAGATCGCCTGCAGCTCGGCGAGATCGGACGGGTAGCTGGTCGGCGCAGGCTCGGCAGCGCGTGTCAATCGGGTGAGTGCGCGCCGATGTCGGCCGTTTGAACGGCGCGCGTTGGCCGCGAGGTTCAGCATCGTCCGGCGGAGATATGACATTGGATCGTCCAGGTCGCACAGCCGACCGCGCCGCAAGACGCGCTCGAGGGCCTGCTGGACGAGGTCGTCAGGTTCGACGGCGGGGAAGCCGACGACTGCCGCAAACCTGCGCAAGGACGTGTAGAGGCCGCGCACCAACTCCGCGTCGGAGTCCGGCACGGATCCCCCCTTGCGCCGCGCGAAGCGCGACGTCCCGACAAACGGCTGCACCAGGACACTTCACACCGGACACCACCCGTTCGTGACAATCCGCGAAACGGACATCGTCGGCGGGTGTCGTCACGCGTACACGACTCACCGGCACGAACGACCCGGCTTCTGGGTCGGGGTTGTCGTGGGCGTTCGTCTGGCGGCCCCACCCCATTACGCAGCGTGGGAGGTCGCACGCATCTTGCGAACCGGTCACCTGACCAATGTTGTGTCTGCCCGGCCGTCCGCATGCTGGAGCACGGGAAGCGAAACGGAGTCTCGCTCTGGGTCGCGTGTGGTCGGAGTGCTGTTCGCTGGCTATACAACCCGCCGCCTGCTGAGCGGCACCGACGATCCCTACCAAGAGCGAGAAGGGCCGGTCCCACCCCGCGGGACCGGCCCTCGTTTCTTCTCCAACGCCGATGTTGAGGCTCGACTTCAGCGTCGCTCTTCCGCGGCCGCTGTAATGCGGTGCGTCAGCCGCCTCGCTAGCCTCCGGCGCCATGGCTCTCACCGAACTCTCCGGCCGGTCGCTCGGCACGCAGAAGGTCGTCATCGAGCGCGGACCGGTACGCGTGTTCGCCCAGGCGTTGATGGATGACGACGAGGCGTACTCGTCGGACAACGCACCCGTGCCTCCCACGTTCCCGTTCTCGATGACGTACTGGGGCTCGATGGGCGTCGGCGGCGCCGCCGGCCTCCCCATCGAGAACCTCCGCGGCAAGGGGCGAGCCATCCTGCACGGCGAGCAGGAGTTCGTGTACCACGGCGGCGCCTGGCCACACGTCGGCGACGTCCTCGTCGGCGAGGGTTCGATCTCGGACGTGTACGAGAAGCAGAAGTCCGATGGCGGGAAGCTCGAGTTCTACGTGACCGAGACGACGTGGAAGAACGAACAGACGGACGAACCCGTCGTCACCACCAAGTTCACCCTCGCGATCAACTGCAAGCCCGGCGCCGACGAGGCGAAGCCGCTCTCGCCGTGACACCCGAGGAGCTCTCCGATCGCGCCGAGATCCACGACGTGATCGTGCGGTACGGCTGGGCGATCGACACCAAGGACTGGGCGCTCCTCGACACCTGCTTCACCGAGGATGCGCATGTCGACTACTCGTCGAATCCGGGCGGCAAGGTCGGTCCTTACCGCGAGGTGCGGGGCTGGCTCGAAAAGGTGATGTCGGCGTTCCCGGTCACCCAGCACCTGATGTCGAACGTCGACGTGACGCTCGATGGCGACTCGGCACGGGTGCGCACGATGGTCGCCAATCCGCAGGGCGCCGCGACCCGGGAGGGCCCGCTGCACTTCTTCTTCGTCGGCGCGCGCTACGACGACGACTTCGTGCGCACCGACGCCGGCTGGCGGATCGCCCGCCGCGTCGAGACGACCCTCTGGTTCCAGGGCTCACTGCCCCCCGAGCTGCTCATCCAGCGCTGAACGTCCAGTGTGATTGGCGCGTCAGCCCGCCCCTGGCGGGCTCAACGTCCAATCTGATTGGCGCATCAGCCCGCCTCTGGCGGGCTGAGCGTCCAATCTGTTGGAACAGTTCCGGTTACCAGCCGGCGCTCTCGAGGAAGCCGCGGACCAGCGAGGTGGTCGATGCCGGGTTGTCGCCCGCCGCGAGGTGGCCGGCGGCGTCGATCGTCACGACGCGCGCGTTCGGCAGGAGGTCGGCGATCTCTTGCGCGCCCTCGTCCGACAACACGTCGCTGCGCTGGCCGCGCAACACGAGCACCGGGCAATCGATGTGCACGAGCTGTTCGTCCATCCCGGCGGTCAGGGCGCGCCAGTTGCCCGGTGCGTCGTCGGGACGCTCGGTCGCGGCGGTACGCAGGTTGCGGCCGAGCGCGTGCTTCCACTCCCAGCGGCCGTCGGGTCGTTGTCGAAGATTCCGCGTCAGCCGCGCCGGCGATTGCGGCCGCCGGCCGGGGAGGTACTCGGCAATCGCGCCGGCGGCCTCCTCCAGGGACGCGAAGCTCTCGTGCTTGGTCATGAACGCAACGATGCGCCGCACACCTTCGTCTTCGAGACGGTGGCCGATGTCGATCAACGCGATCCCCGCGACGCGCGCGGGCGAAACCGCCGCGATCGTGAGCGATGTGATGCCTCCGAGCGACGCGCCGACGAACATGGTGCGCTCGACGCCGATGTGATCGAGGAAGGCCTCGACGTCCGATGCGAGCGCGTAGCGGTCGAGGCCGCCGCCGGGCGCGGCCATCGAGAGATCGAGATCGGAGTCGCCGTGGCCGGGGAGATCGGGCGCGCAGACGAACCACCGGTCGCGCAACGCGTTGCCCTGCTCCTCGTACATGTACGCCGTCTGGCCGCCGCCGTGCAGGCACACCACTGGCGCAGCGCCGACCCGTCCCCACCACAGGTAGTGCACCTGGCGATCGTCGACCAGTGTGAACGCGCTGTGCCCGCCCGCAGGCACGTCGTGCCGAGGCGGCCCCGTGAAGCTCACGCGAGCAGCAGCGAGACGTTGTCGCGGAACAAACCCGGTGCGTCGTCGGGACCGAGCGGGAGCGCCGAGCCGCGGTAGTCCGACATCGGTGTCGCGGTTCCCTCCGAGTGCGGGAAGTCGGAGCAGCACATGTAGAGGTCGCCCGTCTGCCGGATCAGCTTGGCGGGCAGCTCGTAGGAGAACGACGACACGCGAACCTGGCGCCGGAAGAACTCGCTGGGCTTCATCGAGAGCTCGACGACGGGACGGCCGTTCAGCTTGGCGGTGAACTGGGAACCGCCGTCCAGCATCATCAAGAACATCGGCACCCAGATCGCGCTGAGCTCGACGATGCCGATGCGGAGATCGGGATG
The DNA here is from genome assembly GCA_038238245.1 of Acidimicrobiia bacterium. Taxonomy (GTDB): domain Bacteria; phylum Actinomycetota; class Acidimicrobiia; order IMCC26256; family PALSA-610; genus DASQHW01. Next base: position 125,338 of record JBBRXX010000001.1, on the reverse strand, counting down.
ACGGTCGAGCGCCCCGTTGAGAATCATGTCCGTGCACGCCAGCGCGGCCGACGTCCAGAGGAAGACGGATTCGAGCGGCGGCAACGACGACTCGTCGGGCGCGGTGTACCAGGCGTCGTCGAACGGGCGGCGCTGGTCGGCAACGTGGAACAAGGGTGTGACACCGTGCGCGACGAACGCGCGCCACAGCTCGTCGTGGTCCGGATGCGAAAGCGGCCGGCCGTCGACGAGCGCGGGCGCGATCATCGCGAGCTTGATGCCGTGGTGCTCGAGACGAGCCAACTCCGCGAGGAGCCACGCACGGTCACGCAAGGTGCAGTGCGCGACCGGATGTACCTGACCTCGTCCATCGCGTGCGACCGACGCGCACCATCGATTCCACGCCGTCATGTTCGCGGTCAGCGACGGAAGGTCGGCGTCGAGTCTCCGTTCCCACAACAAGCCGAAGTTCGGGAAGACGACGCATTCGTCGACCCCCATCTCCGCGAGCCGGGCCGCGCGCGCGGACGCGTCCCAGTACTCGCGGGGAAGCTCGTCGTCGTAACGTGTCTCGGCGCGCAAACCGGCGCGGATGCGTTCGCGCCGCTCGCCGAGCTCGGACGTCTTGCCCGGAAGTTGCACGTCAACCGGCCCGAGCCGACGCTCGCCCCACGTCAGCCACGGATACCCGAGCTCGTCGTCGGTGATCCGAAGCGCGTCGTCGCGATGCGCAGGATCGATGTGATCGAGCCACGTCGTGGGCGTCTCGTACAAGTGCTGGTCGGAGTCGATCACGGGTACCGTCACGACCACATTGTTGCCGTAACCTGACGCGCGTGTCATCCTCCGCGCCGGTGTTCGATCTCGACGGCGACGTCTACCGCCGCCGGATCGTGATCACGACCGTCGAGCCGGGCGTCGTCGTCAGTGACCTCGAGGACGACTTCCATCATTTCGTGATCACGCTGCGTCACGACGGCCGGCATGTGGAATCGGTCCACGCCGAGTCGGAACGATGGCCGTGGTCGACGTGCCCGGCCGCCGCCGAGCCGCTGCGCAAGCTGGCGAACATGCCGCTCGAGCCGCGCTTCACCGCCGCGGGCCGCTGGACCGATCCCAAACAGAACTGCACGCACCAGTTCGACGCCGCGTGCTACGCGATCACGCACGCGGCGGCAGGCCGCGACCGGCGGGTCTACGACATCGAGGTGCCGGCGCGCGACCTCGAGACGGGCGCGACGCGTGTCCGCCTGTGGGTCGACGGCAGCCTGGATCTCGTCTGGGACATCGACTGGCAGGGTCTCGTCGCGCCGGACGCACGGCTGGCGACCGCGCCCTGGAAGGGCGGATTCATGCGCTGGGCCGACAGCACGCTCGACGTCGACGAGGCCGAACGGGCGATCACCTTGCGACGGGGCTGCGACATCGGCATGGGCCGCGGAATGGACCTCGACGCCGTACCAATCGCCGACCAACTCCCGGGAAACATGGCCGGCGTGTGCCACACGATGCAACCGGGCGTCGCGGAGGTCGCGTTCCGCAATGTCGGGTCGATCCGCGACTTCGCCGCCCACCCCGAACGCCTCGCCAGCAAGCGGCCGTAGCGCGGCGAGCACGAGGCCCAGAGCGCGGCGAGCACGAGGCCGTGAGCGAAGCGGCCGGAGGCGCGCCGCGAACTGGCAGGGAGCAGCGAATCCTCCCGCTCGCGGCGTAGCCGCCTCCCGGAGGTGAGTCGCGACCCAGAGTTACGTCGTGAAGGCTGCGATGCCGATGATGGACGCGGACAACGATTGTCCGCCGAGGCTGCCGAGGAAGGGCTTGGTCGAGAAGTCGAACACCCCACCGTCGGACGCGACCATCAGGTAGCCGTTGCCGAACGCGACGAGGCCGTTCATCGGTTTCGCCAAGGGCTTACCGCCCATCGACCCGCGGAAGTTGGCGTCGCCGAACGCGAAGACGCCGCCGTCCTCGCCGACGAGCCAGTACCCATGGCCCTTCGGTGTCGGCGCGATGCCGACGATGCGGCCGTCGAGCCGCTGGCCGCCCATAGAGCCGTGGAACTTCGCACTGCCGAAGGCGAAGATGCCGCCGTCGGAGCCGACCATGTAGTAGCCCTTGCCGTCCCGTGTCGCCACCGACGCGATGATCGGACCGGTCAGCGCCACGTTGCTCAGGTCGCCATGCGATTTCGCGTCGCCGAACTTGAACACGCGGCCGAGGTTGGTGAAGAGCCAATAGCCCCGCGCCGACGGCGTTGCCGAGATCGTGGTGACGAACTCTCCGGACCGCAATGCGGGATGACCGCCTTGGTACGTCGCATGTCCGTACGCGTGGACATTGCCGAAGAAGTCGACGACCCACACGCCGGTGCCGTTGCGGCGCGCGGTCACCGCTGCCGCGAACGGCAAGGCGTACTTGAAGTGTGACGCGTTGCCGAACTGGTAGAGCTTGCCGTCGGCGCCGAGCATCCAGTAGCCGGTGCGAGACGCCGGCGTGGGTGCCGAGGGGTTGCCCTCGGGCGCGAGATCGACATGCTCGTCGTTCGCCATGTTCGCCGTGTGGTCGTAGTCCATCTCGGAGCTCCATTGGTAGCTCCGGAGATGCGGGCAAGTGCTGCTCGTAAAGCTTGCGCGGTACCTCACCCCGTCGTAGAGCGTGGTGCCGGTACAGATCGGCTTGAGGTTCTCGTCGAACATCACGGCGTGTTGCGCGTTCGAGTCGCGGTACACCGCGGCGATGTAGTCGACGGTCTTGTTGTAGTTCGTGTCGATGAGCCAGAGAGGGCCGGTGTCGTTGTCCCAGTTGGGATCGCTGGCGGGATTGATCGGCGTGTCCACCGTGAGCGTGAAGATCGAGCTGTGCGAGTCCGCGCCCGATTGCGCCGCCACGATGTCCCCGTGCGGCTCGGTCACGCTGTTTCCGTTCCTGTCCACGACGTCACCGGTGGGGTCGGTCAGCGAGACCGACGGAGACGCGAAGGTCTGCACACCGCCGGAGGGAGCGACCCCTGCGGACGTCCAGTTCCGCTGCGCCTGCGCATTCACGGCGCGCGCGACGCGGGCGAGCGCCGGCGACCCAGTGCTGGTCGCGGGCGCGGCTGCGGCGGCCGCAGACGTCAGACCACTGACGAGGGCACACAAGCTGGCGACGACGATCGATCGACCCGAATTCACAATGCTCCCTCGTCCGCCCCCGAAAATGCTCGAAAGCGACAATAGTTGCTGGCAGGGCCTACTGGTGACGCGGCTGCGACACCCCCGCGGCGTGCCGCGGCGTCAAAGTACCGTGTCCGCGAACCGGCGGAGACCGTCCACCGCGTCCGGCGACCGCCGCCAGGGCGACACGATCATGCGGGTGACCCCGAGCTCCTCCCAGCGGCGGACGTCGTCCCGGGAGCCGACCGGGCCGCCGAGCACGACCTCGAAGCTCGACGGGTCCCGTCCCTGCTCGACGAGGAGCGACCGCAGCGCTTCGATCTGGCCCGCGGCCGAATCCGGCGTGTGCGCCATGCCGATCCAGCCGTCGCCGAGGCCTGCGGCCCGGCGCAGCGCCGCGCGCGATTCGCCGCCGACGAGGATCGGAGGCCATGGCTTCTGGACCGGCTTGGGCTCGAACACCACCTCGTCGAACGCGAAGAACTCGCCGCGATGACTCACGGTCTCCTCGGTCCACAACCGCTTGCAGACCGCGACCGCCTCATCGACGCGCCGCGCGCGCGTCGAGAAGTCGAGCTGCGTCGCGTCCCACTCCTCCTCGAGCCACGATGCACCGATACCGAAGTCGAAACGGCCGTTCGACAACAGGTCGACCGTCTGCACGCCGCGCGCGCTCGTGAACGGATGCCGCAGTCCGATGTTGAACACGTGCGTGCCGAGCCGCACGTGCTCGGTCTGCGCCGCGAGATAGGCGAGGTACGCGAACGCGTCATAGATCGGTGCGGTCGGCGGGACCGGTGGGTGATCCTGACCGGGGTGCGGCGACCGTGACATCGTCCGCGTGAACACCAGGTGCTCGGGCAGCCAGACCGACTCGTAGCCGAGGCGGTCGGCCTCGGTCGTGGCGTCGAGATGGAAGTGCGGATTGAGCGCGCCCAACGCGACACCGAACTTCACGGTCCGGCCGCCTCGCCCGCGGTCACCCAGCTGCCGTCGGGTGCCCGACCCCACCCGCCGGCCGCGAGATTGCCGCCGTCGACGTGGATCGTCGTCCCCGTGACGAAGCGGCCGAGGTCGGACACGAGATAGATGACCGCGCCCGCGATGTCGTCGACGCGTCCGGCGACGGGCAGGGGCGTCTTGACCGGGACCTCGCCGCCGATCCCGGGTGTCGGGATCACGTCGGGTGCGATGCAGTTGACGCGAATGTGCCGATCGCCGAGCTCCAGCGCGAGCGTCATCGACAGGTTCACCAGCGCAGCCTTCATTGCGCTGTAGATCGCGAAGCCGGGCGCGCCCCGGTGCGCCTCGATCGAGGTCACGTTGACGATCGACGCCCGGCCGTCGGCCGGCATCTTCGGGACGCACGCGCGCACCAGGTGCGTCGCGCTGACGAAGTTCTCACGGATGAGCGTCTCCTGCCCCTTGTCGTTGACATCGAGGAAGGGTGCGCGGAAGCCGCCGCCCGCGTTGTTGACCAGGGCGTCGATCGCCGGCAGTGACGAGATCCACTCCCGGACCGCGTCGCCGTCGCGCACGTCGAGCTCGGTCGAATACGCGCGCCGGCCCGCGGCCTCGATGTCGACAACTGTGCGCCCGAGCAGCTCGGCATCGCGATCGCATACCGCGACGTCTGCACCGAACCGGGCACAGGCGGTCGCGACCGCGGCACCGATCCCCACGGCGGCCCCGGTCACCACGACCAACCGGTCGGTGAGCAACACGTTGTCGGGCGTGAGTGACATGCGGCCGCGGACGCTAGTCGCACGGGCCGGGTACCCCGCCCGCACCGAGCGCGAGCAGAAAAAGAAAGGCTAGCTTCGCTCCATGGCGTACGACCTGAGTGGGAAGCACGTGTTGGTGACCGGCGCGTCGGCGGGCATCGGCGCCGCGCTCGCGGAGGGCTTCGCCAAGCGTGGCGCGACCGTGGGGATCTGCGCGCGACGCGCGGACCGGTTGGAGGCGGTGCTCGAGAAATGCCGTGTGCACGCCCCCGAATCGCGGGCGTGGACCGTCGATCTCGCAGATCTCGACGGCATCGCGCCGTTCGCGCAGCGTGCCTCGTCGGAGCTGGGCGGTATCGACGTGCTCGTCAACAATGCCGGCATCCCGAAGCGCAAGACGGTCTTCGCCCTCACACCCGACATCGTCGAGTCTGTGATGCACATCAACTACTCCTCGCCGGTGCGGCTCACGCTGGCGTTGCTCGACGACCTCGTCGCGCGCGCGGGTCGCCTGGTCTACGTCTCGTCGGTCGCGGCGCGACTGTCGCCACCCGCGGAGTCTGCGTACGCCGCCAGCAAGGCCGCGATCTCGGCGTGGGCCGAGTGCCTCCAGGTCGATCTGCGGGACACGGACGTCAAGGTCCACGTCGTGTATCCCGGCGTCATCGACACCGAGTTGTTCCACCTTCCGGACAACGACCCGCTCGGCGTGACGGGCGTCGAGATGCTGCCGGTGGACGCCATGGTCGAGCCCGTGCTCACGACCATCGAGCAGGACCGACTCGAAGTTGCGGTCCCCGAGTGGTTCGGCGAGGTGTTCGCCGGCAAGTACCGCGACGTCGGGACGTTCATCGAAGGCACGATCGCGTTCGCGCGTTCACAGGCAACCTGAAGAAAAAAATCGGCCGGGTGGCAACCAAACCGACGGCGCGGACGTCTATGACTCGAATACCGCCTTCCCCTTTTGGCGGTCGCACGGCCCGGGCGTCGCCTTTCGCTCGCCCGGGCTGCTGCGCGTCGGGAGACGCCCAAGAAGTTGTCGTGCCGTTGTGATGCGCGCGTCCTTCAGCGTGCGGGGAGTCCGATGGTCTTGGTCTCCAGGTACTCCTCGAAGCCTGCAACGCCGTGCTCGCGTCCGAGACCGCTCTCCTTGTAACCGCCGAACGGCGAGTCGGGCCCGAACCACTGGCCGCCGTTCACCGCGACCGTGCCCGTGCGGATGCGACGCGCGACCGCGAGCGCGCGCTCGAACGAGCCGCCGTTCACCGCACCCGAGAGGCCGTAACGCGAGTCGTTCGCGATGCGCACGGCATCGTCGTCGTCCTCGTACGGGATGACCGACAGGACCGGACCGAAGATCTCTTCCTGCGCGATCGTCGAGCCCGGGTCGACGTCGACGAACAGTGTCGGCTGTACGAAGTATCCCTTGTCGAACTGGGTCGCGGCACCACCACCGACGAGACAGCGTGCGCCCTCGGCCTTGCCCTTCTCGATGTACCCGAGCACCCGCTCGCGCTGTCGGGCGTTGATCAACGGCCCCGCCATGTTGTTGAAGTCCATCGGGTCGCCGTACGGGAAGCTCTCGAACGCAGCCCGCACGATCTCCACGCCCTCGTCGTAGCGCGAGCGCGGCAGCAGCAACCGGGTCGTGATCGCACAGCCCTGGCCGGAGTGCATGCACACCATGCCGCTCGACGGCAACACCGCCGCGAGATCGGCGTCATCGAGCACGATGTTGGCCGACTTGCCACCGAGCTCGAGGAACACGCGCTTCAGTGTGTCCGCGCCTCTCGCTGCGATCCGCTTCCCGACCCCGGTCGAGCCCGTGAACGAGATCATGTCGACCGCCGCGCTCCCGGTGAGCGCCTCCCCCACCGCGGCCGGATCGGCCGACGTCACCACGTTGAACACCCCGGCGGGGATGTCGGTCTCCTCGGCGACGAGCTTGCCGATCCACGTCGCCGCGTACGGCGTGTCGGGCGCCGGCTTCAGCACAGCGGTACAGCCCGCGGCGAGCGCGGGCGTCAGCTTCGACAGGTTCAGCATGAACGGGAAGTTCCACGGCGTGATCAGACCCGTGACGCCGATCGGCTCCCGGACGACCAGCCGGTTCGACTGCATCCCGAAGAACTCGTGCACGCCGAGCTCGCGTTCCCACTCGTACCGGTCGATCAGGTCGATGTCCCACTGCATGTCGTCGATGCAGCTGTCCTGTTGGATCGCGAACGTGAGGCCGATCGGCGTGCCCACCTCGGCGACGATCTGCGGTCGCAGCTCTTCTTTGTGCTTGTCCAGCGCTTCTCGCAGTTGCTGCAGGCACGACTTGCGGAACGCCCGGTCGGTGGCCCAGGTGGTCTCGTCGAAGGCGCGCCGGGCCGCGGTGACGGCCCGCTCCATGTCCGCGGGCGAGCCGTCGGCGACGGGACCGATGACGTCCTCGGTCGCGGGATTGATGTTGTCGTAGGTCTTGCCGCCCTCCGCCTCGACGAGCTCGCCGTCGATCAGCATGCGAGGTTCGAACTCCAGCGACATTGCGATCTCCTTGTTGGGCCGGTGGCGGCAGGCTACGCCGTTGCCTCGGGTCGGCTCCACGCTCCGCGATGCTTCGCGGTCGTCTCGTTATTGTCGGCCTCAACCATGAGGATGGCTGCGCTCGATCTCGGCTCGAACTCCTTCCATCTGCTCGTCGCCGACGTGCACGCCGACGGCACGTTCACCGCAGTGGCGCGTGAGAAGGAGATGCTGCGCCTCGGCGACGACGTCGCGCGTCACGGCAGCATCCCGCCGGCAACGGTGGAACGCGCGATCGGGGCGGTCCGCCGCCTGGTCCGCCTCGCCGACGCGCTCGGTGCGCGCGAGGTGATCGCCAAGGCGACGAGCGCGATCCGGACGGCGGCCAACGGCAGCGAGATGGTCGATCGCATCGAAGCCGAGACGGGCGTCGACGTCGAGGTCATCAGTGGGCTCGAAGAGGCCCGGCTGATCTTCGCCGCGGTGCGCGCCAGCGTCGTCATCGAGCCCGCGCCGGCGCTCGGCATCGACGTCGGTGGCGGCAGCGTCGAGGTGATGATCGGTGACGCCTCGGGCCTGCGATGGGCGACCAGCCTCCCGCTCGGCGTCGGGCGCCTCACCGCGGACTGTGTGCGGGACGACCCGCCGTCCAAGGGGGACCGCAAACGCCTGGAGGAACGAATCCGCGCCGGACTCGAACCGTTGGTCGGCGAGGTGCGGGCCCGCGGCCCGCGCATGGCGGTCGGCACGAGCGGCACGTTGAACGATCTCGTACGGATGGCCGTCGCCCTCGAGACCGGCGACGACGAGCTGCCGTCGAGCACGAACGCGTTGCGCGCCGACCGCGCCGAGCTCGAGGCGCTGCACGACCGCATCATGCGGACGAAGAGCGCGGAGCGACGGCGGATGGCGGGGCTCGAAGAGCAACGCCGGGCCGAGCTGCTGCCCGCCGGGTCCACGTTGCTGGTCACCGCGCTCGACCTCTTCGGCCTCGACGCGTTGACGGTCAGCGACTGGGCATTGCGCGAGGGCATCGTGCTCGATGCGGTGCGGACACACGATCCGGCCGACTTCGGCGACGACCCGCGGGCGCTGCGCCGGGCCGCGGTTGCCGGCCTCGCCCGCCGGTGCAGCTCCGATGACGCCCACACCGCCCAGGTGGCGCGGCTGGCGCTGCGCCTCTTCGACCAGCTCGGCCCCTTGCACGGGCTCGGCGACAGAGATCGCGAGATGCTCGAGTTCGCGGCGCTGCTGCACGACGTGGGCCAGCACGTCTCGCGCAAGGGCCACCACCGGCACGCCGCGTACCTCGTCGAGAACGGCGAGCTACGCGGTTTCGACCCGGCCGAAGTTGCCTTCCTCGCGGCGCTGGTACGGCACCATCGGCGCGGCGACCCCAAGACCTCGGAGTCACGCTTCGCCGCCCTCGATGCCACCGACCGCGACCGTCTGCGGAAGCTGGCGGCGATTCTGCGCGTCGCCGACGGCCTCGACCGGAGCCGGCGCGGAGTTGTCGAGGACGTCCGTGTCGATTTGGGTACGGACCTCGTGATGCTGCGTGTCACTGCGCTTGATGACGCGGAGCTGGAGTCGTGGGGGGCTCGCAGACGCCGCGAACTGTTCGAAAAGGTGTACGAACGGGAGCTCGAGGTCGTCGCGACCGCGCTCCGAACCACGTCCGACCTTTGAGCCATTGGCCGTGCAACAATGAGTAACCAAATTCTGCATATTTCGCCCCGTTCACAAGCGGATCGAACACGTCCTGAGACCGGACGGCCACTGGGTTGGGAGATCGCCATATGAGTCCGACGCGTCGGGAGCTGGTCCGAGCTACCCGGGCGCGCATCGTCGAGGCGGCGGGGCGTCTCACTCGAGAGCGCGGACCGAACGGCTTCAGCATGGACGTGCTGGCGAAGGAAGCGGGTGTCGCCCGCGCCACGGTCTATGAGCATTTCCGGTCCAAACGCGCGGTGCTCGACGAGCTGGCCTCGTCGATCTCTCGCACGATCGTGCTCGACGAGCAGCGCACGGGCATGGCCGATCCGCTGCTCGCATTGCGGGACATGCTCGGCGACGTGTGCCGGCATTGGTCGGAGCACGACGAGCGGATGCGCGGTTTGCGCACCTTGAATGCCCTCACGGGCACCGACCACGCGAGCGACGGCGTCGACGAGAAACAGCTGCGCCGTCTCGTCGAGGCGCTCTCGTCCGCCGGCCAGCTCCGGTCGCACTGGTCGACCGACGAGGCCGTCGACGCGCTCGCGGCACTCACGTCATATTCGACCTACGAGCGGCTGCGGCGAGCGCCCCGGACGCCCGACCAGGTCGAGGCGGTGCTCGCCAAGCTCGCGGTGTCGATCGTGACGCCGGGCGCGGTCGCCGCGGCCGCCACGTCCTGAGGGACTCGACGAGCCTGACTCCCCGACGGCCCTAGCCGGTGGGCGCGAAGTCGACGAAGCCGTACTCGTCGGTCGCCGGCCGGAACGCGGCGCGCACGCGCATGCCGATGCGCGCGTCGTCGGGCGCGCAATCCGGCATCGCCGCGATCATGCGCGCGCCGGCCTCGTCGAGATCGACACAGGCGACGACGAACGGCAGTCGTTCGTTGAACGGCGGGACGCCGTTCTGGCGCACGACGGTGAACGAGTACACGGTGCCGGCGCCCGACGCCGTCACCCACTCGAGCGTCTGCGCACCGCAGTGGCTGCACAACATGCGGGCGTAGTGCTGGTGCAGGCCGCAGGTGGTGCAGTGCTGGATGCGCAGCTCCCCGCGGCGCGCGCCCTTCCAGTACTCAGCGTCCTCGGGCGTGGGTCGCGGCACCAACCACTTCGGCGTCTCGCTCCAGTCCGGGGTCTCTTCTTCCGCTCTGCGGGGCCGCTCGGGCCCCGGCTCGCTGCTTACCGGGGTACCCGGTTTGCGCCCGCTCGCCTCAGGCCCGCTCGCCATCACGCCGCCTCGGTGCCGAGCACCACGGTTCCCTGGGTCGACAGCCAGCCGCCGCTGCCGTGCGCGACTGCGATCTCGGCCCCCGCAACCTGGCTGTCGCCCGCCTCGCCGCGAAGTTGGCGGGTGGCCTCGCACAACAGGAACAGCCCGCGCATTCCCGGATGCGTGCAGGACAGTCCGCCGCCGTCGGTGTTCGTCGGTAGCGCCCCGCCGAGACGGAGGTTGCCGCCATTGTCGGTGACGAATGCGCCGCCTTCGCCTTTCGGCGCGAACCCGAGGTCTTCGAGGACCACGAGGACCGTGTACGTGAACGAGTCGTACATCGCGAACATGTCGACGTCGGCGGGCGTGATGCCTGCTTCGGCGAACGCCTTCGGGCCGCTGGTCGCGGCCGCGGTGCGCGTCATGTCGGCCATGGCGGTGATCGAGTGGTGCGTGCTCCCACCGGCGGCGCCGCGCACGTACACCGGTGGGCGCGCCATGTCGCGCGCCCGCTCCTCGGTGGTGAGAATGAGGCAGCAGCCGCCGTCGGAGATCACGCAGCAGTCGAGCTTGTGCAGCGGATCGGCGACGAGCTTGGACGAGAGCACGTCGTCGACGGTGATCGGATCTCGGTACATCGCGCGGGGATTGCGGGCTGCGTGCTCGCGTGTCTGCACCGCGATCGAGGCGAGCTGCTCGGGTGTGGTGCCGTACTCGTGCATGTGGCGCTGGGCCGCCATCGCGTACGCGCCGACGAGCGTGAGCCCCGTCGGGAACTCGTAGGCCATCGGCAGGGGCATCGCCATGCCCCCCCGGCCTCCCCCGCCTCCTCCTCCCGTGCCGAGCGTGCGGCCCGATGCCGACAGCTGGTTGTTGCCGTACACGATCGCGACCGTGTCGACGTCGCCGTTCTGGATGGCGCGGTACGCGTGCATCGTGTGGAACTCGAAGCTCGAACCGCCGACACTCGTCGACTCCATCCATCGCGGCGTGAGTCCCAGGTACTCGGCGAGCATCACCTCGTGCATGCCGCCGTACCCGGCGCTGGCGAGCCCGTCGATGTCGCGTTTCTCGCATCCGGCGTCGTCGAGCGCCCGCCGGAACGACTGCGCTTCGAGCATCGTTGCGCTCATCTCGGGCGTCTTCGGACCGTCCGACAGGCCCACTCCCACGACACACACCCGGCGCTGCATGGCCGGGGAAGCTAGCGCACCGGTTTCTTGCGACACTTGACGACGCTTTCTGTCGCCGCACGTCGCAAGAACGAAGGACTGTCTGCCAATGGATGCTTTCGTGCCGGGGATCGAGTTGAACCGACGGTTCTACACGGAGGTCGTCGGCCCGATCTTGGCGCCGTGGGTGCACAGTGCGGGGCTGCTCGGTGACGGCTCCGACGTGCTCGGCTTCGACACCGAACGCTCGACCGATCACGCCTGGGGACCGCGCCTCACGGTGTTCGTCGAGCCACACGATGTCGAGGCGGCGCGGACGGCCGTGGATACCAGGCTCCCGGAATCGTTCGCGGGCCAGCCCGTGCAATACGGGTGGGACGACTGGCCGGTGCAACACCACGTCGAGGTCACGCCGCTCACCGCATGGCTCCGCACGCGCCTCGCCATCGATCCGTGCGAGGGAATGTCGACGCTCGACTGGCTGTCGACGCCGCAGCAGCGCATCCTCGAAGTCGTGCGCGGTGCGGTCTTCCACGACGGGCTCGGCGCGCTGGAGCGGTTGCGCGCGCGGCTCGCGTACTTCCCCGACGACGTGTGGGCGTGGGTGCTCGCGTGCCAGTGGCAACGCGTCTGGCAGGACGAGCCGTTCACGGGCCGTACCGCGGAGGTCGACGACGAGCTGGGGTCACGCCTGCTCGCGGCGCGTCTCGTGCGCGACGTCATGCGCCTGCACTTCCTCTATGCGCGCCGGTACTGGCCGTACGCGAAATGGTTCGGCACCGCGTACACACAACTTCCCGGCGCGGCCGAGCTCCTCCCCCACCTCGATGCCTCGGTCGCGGCCACCGACTTTCCGGCCCGCGAGAGCGCGCTCACACGCGTGTACGAGACGGTGGCAAGGTTGCACAACGACAGTGGATTGCAGGTCGTCGACGACCCCACGGTACGGCCGTTCTACGGACGTCCGTACCTCGTGCTGGCGTCGGACCGGTTCGTCGAGGCATGCCTCGCAGCAATCGGCGACAGCTGGTTGCGCACAGTGCCGCTCGTCGGGTCGGTCGACCAGTTCGTCGACAGCACCGATGTGCTGGCGCGCCCGGATTACGCCATCCGCCTGCGGGCAATGTACGAGGCCGGATCGCCGCGCCGCCTCTAACTTGACGCTGCGCCGCCGCGGTTGAACGCTTCCGGCATGAGTGACGAGTTGCTGGTCGTGGACGCCGACGGTCACCTGTGCGAACCGCCTGACCTGTGGGAGCACAACCTGCCGAAAGGGATGCGTGATCGGGGCATCCGCCTGCGATGGAACGAGTCGACCGGCTACGACGAGTGCTGGGTCGAGGACCGTATGGCGACCGACCGGGGGCTCGTGGGTCTCGGGAACGCCGGAGAGTCCTTCGACGAGTTCGGCCGGGGCCGTCACTACGAGGACCTCAATCCCGCGGGCTTCGACGCGCGCGAGCGGGTCAAGGTGCTCGACGCCGAGGGCATCGACATGTCGGTGATGTATCCCGGGCTCGGGTTGAAGCTGGGTGCCGTGCAGGACCGCGACCTCGCGGTCGAGTCGTGCAAGGTCTACAACGACTGGATCGCGCAGTGGTGCGCGCAGGCGCCCGAGCGCATCATCGGTGTCGGCGCGCTGCCGATGCAGGATCCCGCCCGCGCCGCGGACGAGGTGCGGCGCATCGCGCCGCTGGGATTGAAGGCCGGCTTCGCGCGCCCGAACGCGTACAACGACCGGCCGCTGCACCACCGTTCGTACACGCCCGTGTGGGAAGCGCTCGCCGAGACCGGCTTGCCGATCGCGTTCCACCCCGCCGGGCTCGCCGACATGCCCGGCGCGTCACGCGCGCTCGGCGGACTGATGGCACCCGGGACGCACCACGCGCTGATCCTGCTGTTCGACCAGCAGATGACGCTCTCCAACCTCGTGTACGGCGGTGTGCTCGAACGGTTCCCCGAGCTCAAGGTCATCGTGCTCGAGTGCGGGGGCGGCTGGATCGCGCACTGGTTCGATCGGCTCGGCGAATTCCTCGAGAGCTACGGATGGGCCACTCCCCCGCTCTCGTTGACGCCGAAGGAGTACTTCCAGCGGCAATGCTGGATCAGCTTCGACCCCGGCGAGACGACCGCGCCGCTGTTGTGGCCGCTCGTGGGCAAGGACCGTCTCGTGTGGGCGTCGGACTTCCCGCACAGCGACGCGAAGTATCCCGGCGTCGTCGACGAGCTGCGCGAATGCACCGAGGGCATGGACGCCGATGCGCGGGCGAGACTCTTCGGGTTGAACGCGCAAGCGATGTACTCCCTGTGAGGCGAGCGACCGCGCGCCGGGTATCCCGGCGAGCAGCGAGCCGGGGCCCGAGCGGCCCCTCAGAGCGGGAAGCATGAACGGCGCGGCAGCATGACCGGGCTGTTGATCCGCGGCGGGACGGTGGTCGACGGGACGGGCGCGCCCGCGCGCACTGCCGACGTCGCGATCGACGCGGGACGGATCGTCGATGTCGGCCGGCTCGACCCGGGCGACGCGCACGAGACGATCGATGCCGACGGGCTGCTGGTGACACCGGGCTTCGTCGACATCCACACGCACTACGACGCGCAGCTGCACTGGGATCCCACCGCGTCGCCGGCGTCGTGGCACGGCGTGACGACGTTGATGACCGGCAACTGCGGCTTCACGCTCGCACCCAGCACGCCCGACGATCTCGAATGGCTGTTGCTGATGCTCTCGCGTGTCGAAGGCATGAGTGCCGACGCGCTCGCGGAAGGCGTGACCTTCCGCGGCGGTTCACTCGCCGATTTCCTCGCGGGATTCGACGGCCGGCTCGGCGTGAACATGGGAGCGAATGTCGGGCACTGCGCGGTGCGCCGCATGGTGATGGGCGACGAGGCGTCCGAGCGCGCGGCAACCGACGACGAGATCGCGCGCATGCGCGTGCTCGTACGCGCCGCCTTCGACGACGGCGCGATCGGCTTCACCTCGAGCCAGCTCGACATCCATGTCGCGCACGATGGCCGGGGCGTGCCGAGCAACCACGCCGCACCCGAGGAGCTGGTCGCGCTGGCCTCCGTGCTCGCCGAGGTCGGCAAGGGGTGCATCGAATTCATCCCTCGTACGTTCCTGAACGGCTACGACGACGCCGATCGCGACCTAGTACGCAGGATGGCGGATGTCTCGGGGCGTCCGGTCCACCTCAACACGCTCACGCTGCTACCCCACGCACCGGAGGGATGGTCACGAAGCCTCGAGTTCGCGCAGGCCGCGAACGACGCTGGTCTCGAGATCCACCCGATGTTCGCGACCAACCGGCAGGGCGCGCACTTCGCACTCGGCTCCACCTTCCTCTTCGACGAGATGCCGTCGTTTCGCGACACGCTGACCTTGCCCGAGCCGCAGCGATCCGAACGTCTGCGCGATCGCGGGTTGCGCGATCGGATGCGCAAGGAGATCGCCGACCCGAGCGGTCGCGCGTTCGTGTTCGTCTGGCAGGTGGTGAGCATCGAGACGGTCGAGCACGCCGAGCACGACCCGCTCGTCGGGCGCAGCGTCTGGGACATCGCCGAGGAGCAGGGCAAGGATCCCCTCGACGTGTTCCTCGATCTCTCGATCGCCGAAGACCTGCGCATGCAGTTCGTGCTCGCCGCGCCGCCGAATCGCCGCCAACGCGCGGTCACCGAGGCGTGCATTCGCTCACCGCTCACCATGCCGGGCAGCTCGGACGGCGGCGCGCACCTGCTGTCGTTCTGCGGCGCCGACTACAGCACGCGCCTGCTCGCGGAATGGGTGCCCGAGGTCCTGACGATCGAGCAGGCCGTCGCCCGTCTCACGTCGATCCCCGCTCGTGCCTACGGACTCGACGGCCGGGGCACGCTCGTGCCGGGAGCCGCCGCCGACGTGCTGTGCATCGACCCCTCGCAGCTCGGCGCTTCCGAGACGCCTCGGTACGTCCAGGACTTCCCGGCCGGCAGCGGCCGGTACGTCGTCGACGCCACGGGCTACCGCGCGGTCATCGTGAACGGCGAGGTCCTGCTGCGCGACGGCGTCGACACCGGTGCCCGGCCTGGCGTCGTGCTGCGCTCGTCGTCCTAAGCTCGCGCACATGCGCCTCGAGGACATGATCCTGGTCAGCGTCGACGACCACGTCGTCGAACCGCCCGACGTGTTCGAGCACCACGTGCCCGCGAAGTACAAGGACATCGCGCCGAGAGTCGAGCGCCAGCCCGACGGCACCGACCGGTGGAAGTTCCTCGACCTCGACATCCCCAACGTCGGGCTGAACGCGGTCTCCGGGCGGCCGCCCGAGGAATTCGGGATGGACCCGACGAGCTTCGACGAGCTGCGCCCGGGCACCTACGACGTGGAGCTGCGAGTCCTCGACATGTCCGCGAACGGTCTGCTCGGCTCGCTGAACTTCCCGTCGCTCCCCGGTTTCGCAGGTCGCCTGTTCGCCGCGCTCGACGACAAGGACGCCGCGCTCGCGCTCTGCCGCGCCTACAACGACTGGCACATCGAAGACTGGTGCGGAGCGGCGCCCGACCGGTTCATCCCGCTCGCGATCCCGCCGATCTGGGATCCCCAAGCGATCGCCGACGAGGTGCGACGGGTCGCGAAGAAGGGCTGTCACGCGATCACGTTTCCCGAGAATCCCGTGCCGCTCGGGCTGCCGAGCTTGCATTCCGACTCGTGGGATCCGTTCTGGCAGGCGTGCGACGACGAGCGGACCATCGTCTGCATGCACATCGGTTCCTCTTCCAAGCTGGCGATCACCGCGATGGACGCGCCCGTCGACGTGATGATCACCCTGCAGCCGATGAACATCGTGCAGGCCGCCGCCGACGTGATCTTCTCGCCGGTGATCCGCAAGTTCCCGAACGTGACGATCGCGCTCTCCGAGGGCGGGATCGGCTGGATTCCCTACTTCCTCGAACGGCTCGACCACACGTATCTGACACACCGGGCGTGGACGTACAGCGACTTCGGCGACCGGCTGCCGAGCGAGGTGTTCCTCGAGCGCGTCATCCTCTGCTACATCGAGGACGACTTCGGCGTCCGCCATGCCCGTGAGATCGGCACGAGTCGCATTTGTATCGAGACCGACTACCCGCACAGCGACGCGATCTGGCCCGACGCGCCGGAGCGGCTGATGCAGGGTTTCGCGGCGACCGACCTCACCGACCACGAGCTCGATGAGATCACGCATCTCAACGCGATGCGGTTCTTCCAGTTCGATCCCTTCGCGATCCGCCCGCGCGAGAGCTGCACGGTCGGCGCGTTGCGCGCCGAGGCCGCCGGCCACGACGTCTCCATCGTCGCCAAGGGCCGGCGCGTCGAGCACGACCACCCGATGACGCTGGCCGGGTTCACCGCCACGGCGTGACCCCTGATCACGTCGCCCACAACCGGGGTTTCTGGGACGCGGATGCCGACGCGTATCAGGACGCACACGGCGACGGGCTGGCACGCGCGCCGCTCGCCTGGGGGGTGTACCGAGCACCCGAATCCGAGCTCCGGGTGCTCGGCGACCTGCACGGCCTCGATGTCCTCGAGCTGGGCTGTGGCGCCGCCCAGTGGTCGGTCGCGCTCGCCGCGCTCGGCGTACGGGCCGTCGGCCTCGACCTGTCGGGCGCGCAGCTCGCCTACGCGCGCGACGCCGCCCCAACGTTGCCGCTCGTCCTCGCGAACGGCGAGCAGCTGCCGTTCGCGGACGCCGGCTTCGACGTCGTGTTCTGCGACCACGGCGCGCTGAGCTTCTGCGAGCCGGCCGTGATCGTGCCCGAGTGCGCGCGCGTTCTTCGCGCCGGCGGCACGCTCGCGTTCTCCGCGACCCACCCGTTGCTCTCTCTCACCTGGAACGAGAAGAAACAGCGTCAGTCCCGGAAGCTCTGCATGGCGTTCGACGACCTCGGTCGCATGGAGTTCGGTGAAGGCACGATCGACTGGTCGTTGCCGGCAAGCGTGTGGATACGGCTCCTGCGCGAGCACGGCTTCCAGATCGAGGATCTCTTCGAGCTGTGCGCGCCTGCGGGCGCGAGCACCACGTACGAGGACTTCGCACCCGTCGCGTGGGCGCGTCGCTGGCCTGCCGAATGGATCTGGAAAGCGCGCCGGCGCTGACGCACGGATCGCTCAGGGTTGGAAGGACTCCTCGAACTTCTTCAACACCTCCGCGCTGCCCTTTTTCGTGTGCACGAACAACGCGTAGATGTTGCCCTTGGCATAGACCATCACGAGATCCGCCTGGTCGCCCTTCACCTTCCCGTGCACCGAACGCGCCGGCAGTCCGTCGAGGGGAGTGTCGTCGCTGCGCTGGATGGTGAGGCCGACCGCGGTCGCGGCGCTGTTGCTCCCGCCTTCCAACGCCCGACGGATGATCGCAGGGTCACCCCGGCGCAGCAGCTCCGCCTCGTATTTGTAGAAATCCATCTCGTAGGTCTTCTGCGCGACGGCAGCCCACGAGATCACGACGGTGATGCCGCTGACCGATGCGGTCGAGGTCTGGAACCTCGGCTCGTCGGGCAGGCGCACCGAGGTCTGCTCGCCCGGGAAGGAGTACGTGATACCGCCACCGTCCAGGTAGCCGTCGAGCGCGGACGGCGGGTCGTTGCCGAAGATGCCGCGAAGCACGCCGTAGCCGAGGACCCCGCCGACGCCCACGACCGCGACAATGATGAGCGCGAGCACGACCTTGAACCGGGTGCGCCTGCGCCGCTGCCGCGCGCGACTGACCCGATCCGTGCGCTCTTCGCCCGCCCCCACCCGGACATTATGGCCCAAACTGTTCTATCGGCGCTCGAAGACCACGCCCGCGGCCTCCCGATCCCACGTCGCCGAGGTCACGCCCTCCTCCCGGAGCTGGTACTTGAGCACCCGGCCGACGGGGTTGCGGGGCAGGTCGTCACGAAACTCGACGTAGCGCGGGATGGCAAAGAACGGCACCCGCTCCGCGACCCAGCGGCAGAGCTCCTCCTCGGTGACCGGGATGCCCTCTTGCAGCACGACCGTGACCTTGACGTCGTCCTCCCCGAGCGGGCTCGGCACCGCGTGCACCGCCGCGTCGCGGATCGCCTCGTGCCCGTACAGCACCTTTTCCATCTCGAAGCTGGAGATGTTCTCTCCGCGCCGCCGCAGCGCGTCCTTCTTGCGGTCGACGAAGTACAGGTAGCCGTCCTCGTCGAGTCGGCCGAGGTCACCGGTGTGGAACCAGAGGTTGCGCGTCGCCTCGACGGTCGCGTCAGGACGGTTCCAGTAGCCGGCGAACATCAGATTCGGTCCCGTTGGCCGGCACACGATCTCGCCGACCTCACCCGTCGGCACTTCGACGTCGTCGTCGTCGACGAGCTCGACCTCGAACTCGTGCCGGTTCGGCTTGCCCGACGCGCCGGGCTTGTTCTGCTCGCCCGCGTCGAGCATCGAAAGGAGTGATGCCTCGGTGAGGCCGTAGCCGCCGCTGAAGGTCTTGCAGCCGAACCGCTCCTGCCAGGCTCGGTCGGTGTCGGGTGGCATCGGCGCGGCGGCACAGAGCCGCAGCCGGTGGCCGTGCTGATCCGGATGGTCGTCTGCGTTGCCGATCAGGATCGCGAGCGAGCCGAGCATGCTCACCATCGTTGCGCCGGTGCGCTTCACCTCGGGCCAGAAGTTGCTCACCGAGAATCGTCGCTCGATCGCGGCGCTCCCGCCGGTCAGCAACGAACCGACCACGCATACCGTGATCGCGTTGAAGTGGAAGAGCGGGAGCGGCGTGAGGATGACATCGTCAGGTTTGCGGTCCCAGGTGCGGGCGATCTGGTCGGCGAGGCTCACGATGTAGTTGTGCGAGAGCATGCAACCCTTCGACGGACCGGTCGTGCCCGCGGTGTAGATGAAGCACGCGAGGTGCCCCGGGCGCACCTTCGCCGCGTCGATGGCGCGATCGCTTCCGGCATCCAACGCGTGGTCCCACGACACGACCGGCACGGCGTCGATGACGGCGTCGGGCGGATCGACGACGACGACGTGCCTGAGCTCGGGAGTCGTCGCGTCGCTGACGACCTCGACGGCGCGCGACGCAAAGTCGCCCTGCACGATGAACACGCGCGCACCGGAATCGGCAAGCTGATGGCGGAGGAACTCACCCTTGTAGGCGGTGTTGATCGGGACCTGCACGGCGCCGAGCTTCAGCGCCGCGAAGAAGCTGACGACCTGCTCGGCGCGGTTGCCGAGCAGCGTGGCGACACGGTCACCGTGCCCGAGGCCCAATCCCGTGAGCGTGTGTGCGAGACGCGTCGACTCCTCGTCCATCCGCCGCGCCGCGTACTGCTCGCCTTCGAAATCCAGGTACAGCGAGTCGGGCTCGTGCCCGAGGCGGTGCGCGAGCGCGTCGAGCACCGTGGTCTGCGGCCGGGTCACGACCCGACCACCGCGGCAAGCACCTCGGCATGCCGTTCGGCGCTGTCGAAATGCGTGTCGAGAACCCACGCCCGCTTCAGGAACAGATGCACATCGACCTCCCACGTGAACCCCATGCCACCGAAGACCTGCGTCGCGGCCTTGCCGTTCGCGATCGCCGCCTCGCCCGCGACGACCTTGGCCCCCGATACCAGCCGGTCGAAGCCGGGTCGGTCGGATCCTTCGTCGAGCTTCGCGCCGGCCGCGTACACCGCGGCCCGCGCAACCTCGGTCCGCGTCAACATGTCCGCGCAGATGTGCTTCACGGCTTGGAACGATCCGATCGGCCGGTCGAACTGCACGCGCTCCTTGGCGTAGGCGACCGCCATCTCCACGAGACGGTCGGCCAGCCCGAGCTGGAGCGCGGCCGTGAGCGTCGCGCCCGCGAGGCGCCACACCGCCCCGTCGAGGTCGAGCGCTTCGAGCGGCGGGAGCACGTCTGTACACGACACCGGCGTGAGCGGGTCGAGCGGCCACGGCGACGGCTCGGCGCGTACGTCCCTGGCATCCGCGATCCTCGGCGGATGATCGTCGACGATCAGCACGTCGAGCACGTCGAGGTGCTCGATCCAGATCCGCGGCCCGTCATTCGACGCCACACCCGCGATCCGGCCGTCGCCGAGCAACACCGACGGTACGAGGGGCCCCGGGATGCAGGATCTCCCGAGCTGTTCCATCACGACGACACAGTCGGCCCAGGAGAATCCGTCCTTGCGAAGCGTGAAGACCCCGCCCCGGGCGAGCTCGTCGAACATGGCGCGATCGAAACCGGCACGCACGCGTTCCATCGGGATGCGGGCCGCGAGGAGCGACGCGATCCCGTCCCGCAACGCGATCTGATCGTCGGAGAGCTCCAGATCCATGGCTACCTCGGCTCCCGCGGCAGACCCAACACCCGCTCACCGATGATGTTGCGCTGAATCTGCGACGCGCCCGCTGCGATCGTCAGCGCGAGCACCCGCAATCGCTCTTCGACGAGCTCGTTGCCGTCGATGTGCAGCGCGTCGCGGCCGAGGACGCGCATACACAGCTCACCGAACCGTTGTCGCGTCTCGGAGTACGCGAGCTTCATCACAATCGCCCCTGGTCCGGTTGTCCCGCGTGCGGCCTGCGACACGTTGCGTTTGGTGAGCGACCAAAGCGCGTCGAATTCGGCGATGCAGCGGCCGAGCTCGCGCTCGTCGCGCGCGCCATTGGTGCGCGCGAGACCCTCGCAGAGCCGCATCGAGTCCACGAGCTCACTCACGAAGGCCGTCCCGCGCTCGTACTTCAACGTGACGTTCGTGATGCGCCAGCCGTCGTTCTCCGCGCCGACCCGGTTGGTCACCGGGACGCGCACGTCGTTCAGAAAGACCTCGCAGAACTCCGAGCTTCCGAGCACGGTCTTGATCGGACGAACTTCGATACCGGGGAGGTCCATCGGCAACATCAGCCACGAGATGCCCTTGTGCTTGGGCGCGTCCGGGTCGGTGCGCACGAGGAACTCCCCGATGTCGGCGACGTTGCCGAACGAGCACCAGATCTTCTGGCCGTTGAGCACGTAGTCGTCGCCGTCGCGCGCGGCGTGCGTGCGCAACGACGCGAGATCGGAGCCCGCGTTCGGCTCCGAGAAGCCCTGGCACCACACCTCGTCGCCCTGCAAGATCTTCGGCAGGTGCTCGGCCTTCTGGGCGTCGGTGCCTTCTTCGATCAGCGTGGGGCCTGCGTGCAGGGTCCCCACGAAATTCACCCCGACGTACGGCGCCTGCGCCCGCGCGGTCTCTTCGTAGAAGATCAGCTGCTCCGACGGCGACGCCTCCCGCCCGCCGTATTCCTTGGGCCAGTGGAGCCCCGCGTAGCCGGCGTCGAACAGGCGGCGCTGCCAGTCGGTGTCCCACGTCCGTCGCTCGTCCCACGCGTCCCGCGGCGGCTGGGGCGCAAGCGCCGGCAGCGTCGTATCCAGCCACGAGCGCAGGCCGGCGCGAAACGTTTCATCGGTTTCCGAGTAACGCAGTTCCACGAGGGCCGAAGCTTACGGGTTGCCGGCCGAGCACGACCGACAACAGCCGCGTGAACACGACCTGCAAGGCGAGCACACACGCGCTCACCAGTCCGAGCGCGAGCAGGACGCGCAAGGGCGGCGGCGTGAGTTCCATGAGTCCGACACCCTTGCAACCGTTGAATGCCGGAAGCAACCTCGCAGTCGGACCGTTGATCGGACGCTCGCGTACAGTGCGTCGAACCGCTCAGTCGCCGGGAGCCCCATGCAGGCCGACCTGCCCAAGATCATCAGCGTGGACGACCACGTCGTCGAGCCGCCGCACGTCTGGGAGACCTGGCTGCCAGCCAAGTTCAAAGCACGTGGTCCGCACGTCGAGCGGCGCGGCATCGGCACGATGCGCCACGTCGGGGGCGGCGCCTACGAGCAGACGTTCGATCCCGACGGCCCGCTTGCGGACTGCTGGGTCTACGAGGACCTCGTCTACATCAACAAGCGACATGTCGCGGCGGTGGGGTTCGACCGCGACGACATGACGATGTCGCCGATCACCTACGACGAGATGCGTCCCGGCTGCTACGAGCCCAAGGCCCGGGTCGACGACATGGAGCTGAACTGGGTGGAGGCGTCACTCTCGTTCCCCACCTTCCCGCGATTTTGCGGACAGACCTTCCTCGAGGCCAAGGACCGTGAGCTCGCGTACGCGTGCGTCCTCGCGTACAACGATTGGATGGTCGAGGAGTGGTGTGGCGACAGCAACGGCCGCCTCATCCCGCTGCCGATCGTGCCGCTCTGGGACGCGCGGCTCGCAGCCGCCGAGGTGCGACGGAACGCGGCCCGCGGCGCCCACGCGGTGTGCTTCAGCGAGATCCCGCCCAAGCTCGGCCTGCCGTCGATCCATTCCGGCGAGTGGGATCCGCTCTTCGCCGCGTGCCAGGAGACCAACACGGTCGTTTGCATGCACATCGGCTCGTCGTCACAGATGCCCGCGACCTCGGCCGACGCACCCGTCGCGGTCGCCGCGACCTTGAGCTTCAACAACGCGATGGCGTCACTCTCCGACTTCTTGTTCTCGGGCGTGCTCGTACGATTCGAGCACCTGAAGCTCGCGTACTCCGAGGGCCAGATCGGGTGGCTGCCATACGTGCTCGAGCGCGCCGACGACGTCTGGCGCGAGCACCGCGCATGGGGCGGCGTGAAGGACATCGTGCCGGAGCCTCCGTCGACGTACTACTTCGACCACGTGTACGGCTGCTTCTTCCGCGACCGGCACGGCCTGGAGTCGCTGGAGCGGGTCGGCGTCGACAACATCACCTTCGAGACCGACTACCCGCACACCGACTCGACCTGGCCGGACACGAAGAAGGTGGCGATCGAGATGATGGGTCACCTGCCGGACGACGTCGTGTACAAGATCGTGCGCGGCAACGCGATCAAGATGTTGTCGCTCGAGTTGTCCTGACGATGCGTCACGGTGCCGGGCAGCGGGTGCCGGCGGCCGGAACCTTCGCAGTGAGCAGATATTTTTCGACCGCGTCGTCTATGCACGAGCTGCCGCGTCCGTACGCGGTGTGCCCGTCGCCCTCGAACGTGAGCAGGCGCGCGTTGAGCTGGCTCGCGACCGACTGGGCCGACGCATACGGCGTCGCCGGATCATGGATCGTGCCGACGACGAGCAACGGCGGCGCGCCGGCGTCATGCACCGCGGCCGGCTTGTCACGTGCCGGCACCGGCCAGAACGTGCACGGCAAGCCGAGCCATGCGTTCGCGGCGCCGAAATGCGGCGCAACCCGCGCCGCCTGGTCGGCGAGGCGCTGCACGTCCGCGACCGTGGGTGGCGATGGTGCATCGACACAGCTGATCGCGTAGAACGCCGCGGTCAGGTTGGAGTACTTGCCGCCGGGCTGGCGTTCCGTGTATTCGTCGGCGAGCGCGAGCATCTGATCGCCCGAGCCGCGAGCCGTATCGACCAGCGCGCCGGCAAGGGTCGGAAAGCCCGCCCGGCCGGCGTACAAGGCCTGCGCGACGCCGATGTCGAACTCCCCCGGCCCGAGCGTTCGCTCCTCGCCATTCACGGTGGCCGGCGTCGGTTCCGCGGCGACGGCGCGCTCGAGCCGGCCGAACGCGTCAGCGGGATCCCCGCCCCGCGCGAAGCCGCAGCGGCTGTCCATCCGGCACCACGCGAAGAACGCGTTGAGCACCTCCTCGAAACCCTTCGCCTGCGTGATCGTGGCGGCCGAGTAGCTCAATGACGGGTCGACCACACCGTCGAGGACCATGGTGCGGACGTGCTGCGGATACGCGTCGGCGTACCGGGCACCGAGGAACGTGCCGTAGGAGAAGCCGAGGTAGCTGATGCGGGTCTCACCGATCGCGGCCCGGATCGCATCCATGTCGCGCACGCTCGCCGACGTCGCGATGTCTCCGAGCTCCCGACCGCTGCGCTTCTCGCAGGAAGCGGCGAACTCGCGCGCGACCGCGACGTTCCGTGCCACGGCCGCCGAATCCTCCGGCGTCCGGTCGACGGCGTAGAACGCATCGAGATTGTCGAGGCAGCGAATCGGCGCGCTTGCCCCAACACCACGGGGATCCCACGACACGATGTCGAACCGGCGCAGGATCTCGGGCCCGAACACGCTGGCTGCGCTCTCGAGGAATTGGACCCCGGAGACGCCCGGACCTCCGGGGTTCGTCAGCAACACACCGATGCGCTTTCCCGACGCCGGTCGCCGCGCGAGCGCCAGCGAGATGTGCTCACCATCGGGACGCGCGGCGTCGAGCGGCACCTCCAATGCGGCGCATTGCACTGCACCGTTCCGGCACGGCGTCCACGTGATCGCACCGGTGTGGTCGACACGAAGCGACTTCGTGCCGGTCGCACTGCATCCGGCGCTCAGCACGACGGCGCAGAGCACCGCCACCGCGCCCCGTACCGCCCTCAGCATCCCGTCACCCTATTTGCGCCGGGCCGACTCCACGCTCCGCTCCCCTTCGGTCGCTGCGCTGTCGTCAACCTAGAGTGCATGCGTGTTTCGCCTGAGCGCGCGCGCTGACCCAGCGTTTCTGGCCGAGATGCTGTACGAGGCCGTCAACTGGTTCGACGACGGCGCAGAAGAGCGTCCGCCGCTCGACGTCGTGCTCGCGCGGCCCGAGAACGCGCGCTATGTCGCAGCGTGGGGACGCACCGGCGACGTCGCGCTGTGCGCGCTGGACCGCCGCGACGAGCCGGTGGGGGCGGCGTGGTACCGGCACTTCTCCGCGGCGGAACCGGGTTACGGCTACGTGGCGGACGACGTTCCCGAGCTCGCGATCGCGATCTATCCCGAGTTCCGCAGCCAGCGCGTCGGCAGCTTGCTCCTCGGCGCGCTCCTGGCGAGAGCGAGCCGTGACGGCGAGCGGGCGATCAGCCTGAGCGTCAACACCCAGAACTCGGCCAAGCACCTCTACGCGCGACACGGCTTCGAGGTCGTCACGAAGCAGGGCGACACGCTGACGATGGTGCTGGGCCTCGTCTGATGTCCGAGGTGAACCGGCCGGGCGCCGCCCCCGTCGCGCACACGACGGACCCCGCGAAACCGGGACGCTCCCGTGCGCCGTGGGAATTCAAGGTGCTGCTGTCGTTCGTCGCGGTGCTCGGCATCGGCATCATCCTCGCCTGGACACTGGTGGGCTCCCGCTCGCCGGAGCGGCTCGAACCGGCAGCTGCCTCGGAGCTGTCCGCCGCGTGCAACGACGCCCAGACACAACTCGCGAGCCTCCCGAACCCCTTCCCGCGCACGGGCGCCGACCGTGTCGCGCGCATTCGCGCCGAGAACGACGTGCTGCGCACGATGATTCGCCACTTCTCAGAGGTACGTCCAAGCGCGGCGACGCCCGCCGTCGCGGTGCGGGGGTGGAGCGACGACTGGTCGAAGGCCATCGACGCGCGCGAGCGATACGCGAACGATCTCGAGACCAAGAAGACGGCACAGTTCGTCCTGCCCGCGACGCAGGGTCTCAAGCCGATCACGAAGAACATGGACGACTTCGTGCGCGAGAACCACCCAAATCTGAACGCGTGCTTCGTCGACGCGCTCGCGCTCGAGACGGTCGAAGGGCAGCGTGACTACAAGGCGGTGACCGGATGACGGACCGGCTCGCGGGAAAAGTCGCGCTCATCACCGGCGCCGGGAGCGGCATGGGCCGGGCCGCGGCCGAACTGTTCGCCCGGGAGGGCGCACGCGTGGTCGTGAGCGACCTCCTGATCGACGCCGGCAACGCGACGGTCGACGCCGTACACGCCGCGGGCGGCGAGGCGACGTTCGTCCGCGCCGACGTCTCACAATGGAACGACTGCGTCGCGATGGTGCGCAGCGCAGTCGACACCTACGGCGGCCTGCACGTCCTCTACAACAATGCCGGCATCTTCCCCGCCGACGACGGCGGCGTGCTCGACACCCCCGAGTCGACGTGGGAACGCGTGATGGACGTGAACCTGAAGGGCGTGTGGCTCGGGTGCAAGGCTGCGATCCCCGTATTGCGGGACGCGGGCGGCGGCTCGATCGTGAATGTGGCGTCGTTCGTCGCACTGATGGGCGCGGCAACCGCCCAGATCGCATACACCGCGAGCAAGGGTGGCGTGCTCGCGATGACGCGCGAGCTTGCCGTCGAATACGCGCGTCAGGGCATTCGCGCCAACGCCTTGTGTCCGGGTCCGATCGAGACGCCGCTCCTCCAGGAGCTGCTCGCTGACCCCCAGCGGCGCGCCCGGCGGATGGTGCACATCCCGATGGGGCGGCTGGGACGCGCCGAGGAGCTCGCGAAGGCGGCGCTCTTCCTCGCGTCCGACGACTCGTCGTTCATGACCGGCGCCGCCCTGGTCGTCGACGGCGGCATCACCGCCGCGTACGTCACCCCGGAGTGAAGAGTGTGGGCACGAGTTCCGACAGATGTGTCGGGAACGGTGCCCACGCCTCGGCGTCACACCCGAGGAAGGGACCGCTCGATCGATGCCACGGTCCAGCCGCGGTGCGCGTAGCCCCAGCCGCCTTGGTCTTCGCGCAGTAACGCATGCGTGCGATCCGTGCCGCTCACGTCGACGGACATGTCGCGCACGAACGTCCAGTCCTCGTCCCAGTTGTGGTACTCGTTGTCGCCGTCGACGATGTCGAATGCCTCGTCGACGTAGTACTCCTTGCCGACGAGGTGCATCCGTACGAGCAGCGACATGTTGCGCTCGCTGACGGCCGCGTTCGTGATGATCGCGCTGCCGATCTCGATCCCGGGCAGCAGATGACGACGCTGCGCCATCGCGTCGACCGCGATCGTCTTCTGCAACTCGGCCATGACCTCGCCGGTGCACAGGCCGGTCGCCATCGACGCCGTGCGCCGCTCCCAGGCTTCGCGCATCTTGAAGTAGGTCTCCCGCGCGATCGCGAGAAAGGCATGCCCGTCGAACGCAGGATCGGCCGCCGTCACCGGCCCCAGGTCGACGCCGGCTGCGTGTGCGGACGGCCGATCGGCGAGCATCGTCCCCCACGCGTCGTCGAGGCGATCCGCGATCCGGTCGAGCTCCGAGAACTTGGCGGCGATGCGCTCGGCCCGCCGCTTGCCCCACCCCAACATCGGTGCCCTCCCCGATGACCCCCGCGGCCGTCGCAGAGCCCACCAGTCTACGCTCTTTGCCCGAAAGTGGACAATAGCGTCGATACCCCCACCAGGACGGCGGCTTAGGCTCTCGCTCATGGCCCGCGGGATGCTGCACGCGTCGAAGCTGGAAGAGGCGATCGGCAAGGACGAGATCGACACCGTGCTCGTCGCGTTTCCCGACCTGCAGGGCCGGCTGGTCGGCAAGCGCGTCACCGGCTCCTACTGGGTCGACCACATGCAGGGCGGCGCCGAGCCGTTGCACGTGTGCAACTACCTCCTGGCCGTCGACAGCGAGATGAACGTCTTGCCCGGCTACACGTTCGCGAGCTGGGACCAGGGCTACGGGGACATGGCGACCCAGCCCGATCTCGCGACGATTCGTTGGATCCCGTGGCTGGAGAAGACGGCGCTCGTGCTGTGCGATCTGGTCGACGAGGAGCGAAGCGAGCCGGTCGAGGTGTCGCCCCGACGCATCCTGCAACGTCAGGTCGAACGCGCCAACGCGGCCGGCTACTCCTTGATGTTCGCGAGCGAGCTCGAGTTCTTCCTCTTCCGGGAGTCGCTCGAAGAAGCCGCGGCCAAGGACTACACGAATCTGACACCGCACTCGCTCGTCGTCGAGGACTACCACATCCTCCAGACGACACGCGACGAGTACCTCATCCGCGCGATCCGCAACGGGATCGACGGCGCCGGGGTACCGGTCGAGTTCTCGAAGGGCGAAGCGGGCCGGGGCCAACACGAGATCAACCTGGTGTTCACGTCACCGGTGGAGATGGCCGACCGGCACGTCATCTACAAGAACGGGGCGAAGGAGATCGCATCGCAGCACGGGCGCGCGCTCACGTTCATGGCGAAGTACTCGGCCGAGGAAGTCGGATCGTCGTGCCACGTGCACTCCAGCGTGTGGTCACGGGACGGCGAGCAGCCGATGATGTGGGACGACGGCGCGCCCGACCACCTCTCGTCGACCTTCCGCGGCTGGCTCGGCGGTCAGCTCGCGTGCGGACGGGAGCTGGCGTGGATGTACGCGCCCACCGTGAACTCCTACAAGCGGTACCAGCCCGAGTCGTGGGCGCCGACCGCGCTCGCATGGAGCCTCGACAACCGCACATGTGGGTTCCGGATCGTGGGACACGGCTCGTCGTTCCGGTTGGAGTCGCGCATTCCCGGCGCCGACGTGAACCCGTACCTGGCGTACGCGGCCACGATCGCGGCCGGCCTGTACGGCATCGAGCAGGGCCTCGACCCGGGGCCCCGGTTCGACGGGAACGCATACACCGCGCCGGAGCTGGCGCGCGTGCCGACGAGTCTCGCCGAGGCGATGGACGCGTTCGCCACGTCGAAGGTCGCACCCGACGCGTTCGGCGCCGATGTGCACGATCACCTGCTGAACACCGCCCGCCAGGAGCTGGCGCACTTCAACCGTGCGGTCACCGACTGGGAACGACGCCGCAACTTCGATCAGTGGTGATCACGAGATGGTGATCGTCGCCCTGACCGGCCGCCGGCTCGGCCGCACGGATCGCTGGCCGTACTCCGGCGCGTCGGCATTGCCGCGCTCCTACTTCGACGCGGTCGAGCGCGCAGGGGCGCAGCCGGTACTGGTCGACGACGCGCGCGACCCCAAAGCGTTGCTCGCACGCGTCGACGCGCTGGTGCTCACGGGCGGCCCCGACGTCGATCCTGCGCTCTACGGCGAAGCGCCGCACCCCGCCGTATACGGCGTCGATCGCCGGGCCGACGATTTCGAATCCGCACTTGCGGACGTCGCGGTGGCACGCGGCCTGCCCATGCTCGCCATCTGCCGGGGCTTCCAGGTGCTGAACGTGGCGCGCGGCGGGTCGCTGCACCAGCACCTCGCCGACGATCCCGGTGTCCCGCCGCACGGCCGGCCGGGGGAAGCGGGCGGCGCGCGTCTACACGAGGTCCAACTCGACGCGGACTCGATGCTCGCCGACGTCATGGACGCGACGCGTGTCACGGCCTCCTGCCATCATCACCAGGCGATCGCGCGTCCGGGCGACGGCTTGCGCGTCGTCGGCCGGGCGCCCGACGGCATCATCGAGGCGATGGAGCTGGACGGCTGCTTCGTCCTCGCCGTGCAGTGGCATCCCGAGGACACCGCCGGGGACGATCCTTCCCAGCAACGACTCTTCGACGCGCTCGTACGCCGCGCCGGCTGACCGTCCCGGACGGCTCCCCTCCGGAATCGCGGGGAGCGAGTGATCTTCACACCCGCGCCAAGGTCATCGGTGGTGTTGCAGGTGCTGGTTGAGTCGCGCGGCTTGGCGCGTCTGATGGTTGCGTTCTGCGAGGTTGGGGGCGTTGCGAGCGGCGTTGGCATAAAGGCGGGCCGCGAGCTCGAGATCGCCGTTCTTCTCGTGGAGGTACGCGGCGACCGCTTCGCGCCGCGGGACGTGTTCGTCGACCTCGGCCAGTGCCGCCAGTCCTGCGGGCGCGCCGTCGGCCTCGCCGACTGCGACCGCACGGTTGAGCCGGACGATCGGAGTGTCCGCGAACCTGAGGAGCTCGTCGTACCACTCCACGATCTGGACCCAGTCGGTCTCCTCGACACGCGGCGCGTCGGCATGGAGCGCGGCGATCGCCGCTTGCGCCTGGTACTCGCCGAGCTGATCGCGCGCGAGCGCAGCGTGTGCGATGTCGATTCCCTCGGCGATGAGGCCGGTGTCCCACTGGCTGCGGTCCTGATCGGCGAGCGGCACGATGGTCCCGTCCGGCCGGGTGCGGCTGTGGCGGCGGGCGTGGTGGAGGAGCATCAGGGCCAGTAACCCGTGGACCTCGGGGTCGTCCACCAGGGCGGCCAGCTGGCACGTCAGTCGGATCGCCTCGGCCGCGAGATCGACGTCGCCGGAGTAGCCCTCGTTGAAGACGAGATACAGCACCCGCATCACCGTGCGCACGTCGCCGGGACGATCGACACCGGCCCGACCGACCACGCGCTTGGCGCGGCTGATCCGCTGCGCCATCGTGGGCTCGGGCACGAGGTATGCCCGAGCGATCTGGCCGGTGGTGAGGCCGCCCACGGCTCGGAGGGTCAAAGCAACCGCCGACGAAGGCGACAGATCCGGGTGCGCGCACAGGAAGTAGAGGCGCAGCGTGTCGTCGGCGCTCGGGATCGCGCCGGCCGCCGGTTCGGTGTCGAACCGGACCTCTCGGTCGCGGCGCGCGGCCGCTGAGCGCGTCATGTCGAGGAAGGCTCTCCACGCGACCGTGATGAGCCATCCCGTGGGGTCGGCGGGCACCTCGTCGCCCCACGCGGCGAGCGCCCGGATGAGCGCCTCTTGTACTGCGTCCTCGGCCGTCGCGAAATCCGCTCCGCGACGGACGAGGACGCTCAATACCCGTGGGACGAGCTCGCGCAGCTCGACGTCGTCCACGGTCAGTGCGTGAAAGTCGGCGGCGCGGCCAGGAAGGGTCGGACCTCCAGCCATTCGTGGATCGGTTCACCGCCGGCACCCGGTGCTGCCGACAATTCACCGGCGAGCTCGATCGCTCGCTCGTAGCTGTCGACGTCGATCACCATCCATCCTGCGATCAAGTCCTTCGTTTCCGCGAACGGGCCGTCGGTCACCGGCGGCCGCCCCTCGCCGTCGTAGCGGACCCACACGCCGTCGGGCGACAGCGCCTGCCCGTCGACGAACTCGCCGCTGCTCTCGAGACGACCTGCGAAGTCGTTCATGAACCCGATGTGTGCCTCGACCTCGTCGGGCTTCCACTGGTCCATCGGGATATTGTTGACGGCCGCCGGCGCGCCTCGGTAGTGCTTGAGCAACAAGTACTTGGCCATGGTGTTCTCCTTGTGTGACGTCGGCCCTGCCGGCCGCGTGCACCCCTGGGACGGAGCGGGCCCCGACTTCTCGACATCGTCGCCGGAAATTCGGCACGAAAATCTGAGAACGCGTCGCGGTATCCGAGTACGCGTCGGCGGCCGCCGACGTTCACGTCACCTCGAGGCACTTCGCGAGCTTGTGAAACGCGCGAATGTTGCCTGACGCGGCACTAGGTGATCTGCGCCCGGAGCTGGTGCTTGGGAACCTTGCCGCTCGGGTTGCGCGGCATCTCCGCGATGATCTCGATCCGCTCGGGGATCTTCTGGGTCATGAGACCGACCGACCTGCAGTGCTCACGGACGTCGAGCATCGCGGGTGGGTCGCTCGCATCCTTCGGGACGACGAACGCCACGACCATCTCGCCGCGCTCTCGATCCGGGATGCCCAGGACCGCGACGTCGCCGACCTTCGGGTGCGTGTAGAGCACGTCTTCGACCTCCTTGGCCGAGACGTTCTCACCCTTGCGGATGATGATGTCCTTGATGCGGCCGGTGATCTCTATCGCGCCGTGCTCGTCGAAGCGTGCCATGTCACCGGTGTGCAGCCAGCCGTCGCCGGTGAACGCGTCCTTGTCGAGCGAGCTGTCGACATAGCCCTGCATCACCTGCGGACCCTTCACCGCGAGCTCGCCGTTCTCGAGCACCTTCATCGTGACGCCACGCGTCGGCGTGCCTTCCCCGGTGCGCTTCGACGCATCCGGTGCGTCGACATCGGTCTGGCTGACGATCGGCGCCTCGGTCATGCCGTAGCCCGACGTGATGCCGACACAGCCCGGCACGGCGTCCATCAGGTCATCGTGCAGCTGCGGTGGCTTCGTCGAGCCTCCTGACGGGAACGCACGGATGGTCTTGTACGCGTCCGGGTGGGCGCGCGCCTCGGCGAGCAACGCCGCGTGGATCGCCGGCGCGCCGTTGCCGAGCGTGATCCGGTGCCTGCGAATGAGCTCGGTCGATGCCGCCGCGGTCCACGCCTCCATCAGCACCGCGGCCGACCCGGTGAGCAACGGCGTGAACACGCCGATGATGATCCCGCCGATGTGCGTGAATGGGAAAGCGACCAACGCGATGTCGTCGGCCTCCACGTGGGTCTTCTCGGCGTAGCCGATCGCGCCGGCGAGGGCCGAGCGATCAGTGTGCTGCGCGCCCTTCGGATCGGCGGTCGTGCCCGACGTGTAGAAGATCCACCGCACCGGACTGCCCACATCCATGGGTCGACTCCGCGCTCCGCTCCCCTCCGGTCGCTCCGCTGTCGTCTCCCTATCGGCCGGCGGTGGCAACGTCTCGGGGTCGCCGTCGGGATTCCAGTGGTCCGCGACCAACGTGTGCATGCCGTCGTTCTCACCGGCGACCTGTTCTGCGAGGGCGGCGTAGTCGAACTTGTTCCACGTCGAGGGCGTGATCAGCAGCTTGCATCCTGTCTGCTTCGCGATGAACGACACCTCGCGGTACCGGTAGATCGGCAGCATCGGGTTCTGGATCGCGCCGAGACGGCACAGCGCGCCGACAAGCGCCGCGGACTCCGTCCACGTCGGCAGCTGCCAGGAGACGTGATCGCCCGCGCCGACGCCGAGCGCATGCACGCCCGCGGCCGCACGCTCGACCAGCGTCTTGTACTCCGCGAACGTCGTCACGCGGTCACCGTCGTACAACATGACGCGGTCGGGGGTCGCCGCGACGCGCTGCTCGATCAGGTCCCAGACGCTCCGGGTGTCGTCGAGCATCGGGGTGGGGCTCATACCGTGAGGCCCCCGTCGATCGACACGATCGAGCCCGTCATGTACCTGCAGTCGTCCGACGCGACGAACGCGACGACCTTGGCGATCTCCTCCGGGGTCGAGTTGCCGAGCGGCGTCATGACCTTGCGGAATTCCTTCCAGTCCACGCCTTCGGGGAACGCCATGAACGCTTCCTGGAGCGGCGTTTCCATCCCCCCAGGGGCCACACAGTTCACACGCACACCGCGCTTCAGGTACTCGTCGGCCAGGCACCGGGTGAGGTGCACGACGCCCGCCTTGGACGCGCAGTAGGCCGCGGAGTACGGCTGGGCCTTGATCCCGGCGTTCGACGCGATGTTGACGATCACCCCGCCCCCGTCGAGGAGGTGGGGCAGCGCCGCCTGGGACATCAGGAACGTGCCGGTGAGGTTCACGGCCAGGATGCGCTGCCAATCCTCGAAGGGGAGCTCGTGGGTGTGGGCGAAACGGCCGATGCCCGCGCAGTTGACGACGATCCGCGGGTGGCCGAGATCACGCCACGCACCCCCGACCGCGTCGTGCACCGAGGCCGGATCCGACACGTCGACCCGGTACGCACGGGCGACGCCTCCGTGCTCGGCGATCTCGCCCGCCGTCTTCTCGGCGGCCTCGACCGCGATGTCGTAGCACGCGACCGGCGCGCCCTCTTCGGCGAGCAGCTTGGCGGTTGCCCGCCCCAACCCCGACCCCGCGCCCGTCACGAGCGCAACCCGACCCTCGAACCGTCTCACGAAATCGCTCCCTCGCTGCGCCATCCCTGGCTCCGCTGCGTCCGCACGGCTCACTCCCTCGCTGCGCTATCCGGCGCTTGGGAAGCTAACGCGTTCGGGCGAAAAACGGCCCGCCGGGAGACTTCACCGGCGGGCCGTCGTTGCGCTTGCCCGCCCCTGGGGGGAGGAGGCTGGAAGCGGTTCTGCGTTGTCATCGGCAGCGACCGGGCGCGGTAAAGGGAACCCGGACAATCAGATCATGACCGTGAACGCCACCCGGTCGACGAGCTCGGCGTCGATGGCGACCTGCCACTCATAGCGCCCGGATGGCAAGGGCAGCCCGGCGATGTTCACGGCGAACGGCGCGTCGAGCTCACTGCCCGGAGCCAGACCGGGCGGGCGTCCCGCTTCGAACCGCCCCTGGAACTCGATCGGGGTCGGCACGGCCGCGCCCTCGGCCGTCGCGAGCAGGGGGTCGCCGCCGTCCTCGGTGAGGAGCCGGGCCGAGAAGTCGTGGGGCACGTTGGCCGCGTCCCAGGGCACCAGGATCTTCACGGCCAGCGCCATGGTCACCGGCGAGCCGCGGTAGATGCTCCACCCGCCGCCGAGCACGTACAGCTTGCCGCCCACCTCTTGCGCGTGATCGCACAACAACACCGTCGTCTTCAATGAATCCGCCTCCCGTGCCCCACGATCCCCAGCTTCGGCGCGCGCACGCTACAGCTCCTCGGTGTAGGCGTCGGTGCCCGGGATCGTCGCGAGGAATGGGCCGGCGAAGCCGACCGCGGCGGGCAGGGCGAGCTTCGCGAACGTCGCGAGGGGATCGTCGTTGCAGTATGCAAGCACGAGCCGGTGCGGCGGCGGGTCGGCCGACGAGACGATCGTGCGGTCCAGCTCGAGCGTGACGTCCGCTGGTGCGTCGACGGCCGGCGGCCCGTTTGTGGTTGCGATTGCAATCACGCCGGCAAAGCCCGGGTCGAGCATGTCGCCGTGCGCCGCCGTGCACCGGTAGACGGCCGTGTGCACATGCTCGCGGTGCGGGAACAACCGCCCTTCGGCGGTGATGGTCTCCATCTCGCGCACCACCCATGCGTCCCACTCGGGTTGCCGGCCGGGTGCGACGAACGCGACGCCGAGGTACGACCCCCGGGTCGGGTCGCCCAACAACGTGCCGTCGGGAGGTCGCAATGCCTTGCACGCATGCGTCGCCACGAACCGCGCTCCGCCTAGGACGCCGGGACCCGCGAGCACGGCCAACGGGAAGTGGTCGCGCTCGTACCACCGGTTGAAGTCGCGCGCGTGACCGGGGGAAGGCTCGATGTAGGACACGATCGCGGTACCGACCGCGCTCATCGCGCGACGTGCTCGAGCGCGCCCCACAGCGCCCGCTTGGTCGCCGCGAGCCGGGCGGGGTCGTTGCGCGCGATCTTCTCGCCGAGCGCCTGCGCCTCCGCACGCAACCGCTCGGGCGGGTCGACGACCTGGCTCACGATGCCGAGCTCGTACGCGCGCGCGGCGGTCATCCGCTCGTGGCGCCCGACGAAGGCCAGCCGCAGCACCGATTCCATCGGCGATTTTTTCGCGAGTGCGATCGTCTCGTAGACGCTCGCCTGGCCCACCGACACGTGCGGGTCGACGAACGTCGCGTTCGACGAGGCGATCACGACGTCGGCATCGGCGACGAAGTGCAGGCCACCGCCGGCACACGCGCCGTTCACCGCCGCGATGACCGGCTTCCACACCTCGTTGTGCCATGCCGTGAATCGCAGCTCGAACCGCTTGGTGCGGCGCGCCTGCTCGCGCAACGCCTCCGGGTCCCGAGCGAGCTGCGCGACGTCGAGTCCGGTCTGAAAGGCATCTCCTTCGCCGGTGTTCACGATCACGACCACGTCCGGGTCGGCGTCGAGCTCACGCCACGCGTCTTCGAGCTCGCGCATCATGTCGGCGTCCATCGCGTTCCCGACCTCGGGCCGGTCGAACACCAGCCACCCGACGGGGCCGACCCGTTCGACGCGCAACGTCTCGTACATCTTCGTCATGCGCGTCTCGCCTCGGACGTGGCAAGGTTGCCGAACCTATGAGTGCCGAGCATCTTCCCGAGACGATACCGGGCCTCGTCGCGCGCGCCGCCGAGCGGTTCGGAGCGCGTGAGGCGTTGGTCGACGAGCACGCGCGACTGTCGTTCGCCGATCTTGCCGCGCAGGCCGCGCGCGCGGGCCGCGCCCTCACGGCGAGCGGGATCACCAGGGGCGACCGCGTCGCGATCTGGGCGCCGAACTGTCGTGAATGGGTGATCGCGGCCCTCGGGGTCTTCGCCGCAGGCGGCGCGCTCACGCCGATCAACACCCGGTTCAAGGGCGCCGAAGCGCGCTATGGCCTCGAACGCTCCGACGCGCAATTGCTGTTCACGGTCACGGATTTCCTCGATACCGACTACGCCGCGCTGCTCCGCGCGGAGCCGGAAATACCATCGCTTCGCGAAGTCATCGATCTGCGCGGCGCCGCATTCGACGAATTCCTCGGGCGCGGTGACGCCATCGGAGACGCAGTGCCGGCGCTCACTGGCGACGATCTGTGCAGCGTCCTGTTCACGTCGGGCACCACCGGACGGCCCAAGGGTGCGATGCTGACGCACGGCGCAACCGTGCGGGCGTACGACGCGTGGTCCACCGTGATCGGGCTCCGGGCGGGTGACCGCTATCTCGTCGTCAATCCGTTCTTCCACTCGTTCGGCCTCAACGCGGGGATCATCGCGTGTCTCATCAAAGGGGCGACGATCATTCCGCATCCCGTCTTCGACGTCGACGCGGTGATGGCGCGTGCAGCCGAGGAGCACGTGTCGATGCTGCCGGGACCGCCCACCGTGTACCAGTCGATCCTCGACCATCCCCGCCTTGCGGAGTTCGACATGTCGTCGTTGCGGCTGGCGGTGACGGGCGCGGCCCCCGTGCCGGTCGAGTTGGTGCGCCGCATGCGCGCCGAGTTGGGCTTCGAGACGATCGTGACCGGCTACGGCCTCACCGAAGCCACCGGCATCGCGACGATGTGCCGGCACGACGATGACCCCGAGACGATCTCGACGACCTCGGGACGGGCAATCCCCGATGTCGAGGTACAAGTGGTCGACGAGAAACGCGCCGAAGTGCCGCGCGGTGAACCGGGCGAGATCGTGATCCGCGGCTACAACGTGATGCGCGGATACATCCACGATCCCGAGGGGACCGCGGAAGCGATCGACGCCGACGGCTGGCTGCACACCGGGGATGTCGGCGTGATGGACGAGCGCGGATACGTCCGCATCACCGACCGGACGAAGGACATGTTCATCGTCGGCGGCTTCAACGCGTACCCGGCCGAGATCGAGAACATGATCAATGACCATCCGGCGGTGGGACAGGTCGCGGTCGTGGGCGTGCCGGACGCCCGCATGGGTGAGGTCGGGTACGCGTTCGTCATTCTGCGCCACAACGCGACCATCACGCCGGACGCGCTCATCGCGTGGTGTCGCGACAAGATGGCGAACTACAAGGTGCCGCGTCATGTCGAGATCGTCGACGCGGTCCCGCTGAACGCGACCGGGAAGGTCGTCAGGGACGAGCTCCGCGCCCGCGCCCGCGCCCAACTTGCGTGACACAAAGCCCTATGAGGGCCGTCTGCCACGCATGTTCGATCAGATGTCGTCCAGGGGGCGGCGGTCTTCGACCTGCGGCTGGCGCCCGGTACGCAACGGGCTGAGCGGCGCGTCGACCATCAGCGTGCGGCGGACGTCCGCGCCCATCGCCGTCAGGCGGGCGCGCCAGGGCGCGAGACCCGCACCGTCCCACGTCTGCTCGAAGTGCGCCCACGCCTCCCACGACGGGAACGCCCAGAGCACGATCGCCTCGGTGTCATTGGTCATCGCGACGCGGAACGCGCCGACACAACGCGCGCCGAGTGCCTCGACCGCGGGAACGCCCGCCTCGGCGAGCGCGTCGAGGAACGCGCGCACGGTCCCGACGGGGACGGTGACGAGCTCGTGGGCGTAGACCGCGCCCTTCACGCTTGCCGCCGTGAGCTCCTCGATGGTCGGGCTCCACGGCTCGGGCACGGCGATGCGGTCGACCCCGCCGCGCCGTAGCTGCGCGGCGAGTGCCCACCACTCGGCGAGGGCGGGATCCTGCAGCGACGGTGAGGCGAGCTCATGAGAGAAGTTCGCGACCAGGCCGTTCCAGCCTTCGAGCTCCCACAGATTGACGACTTCGGGCCACCGTCCGGTCGACCCGACGGTCCCCCACACGCCGAAGCACAGCATGTTGCGCTCGGCACGCGCGGTGGGGCACCAGTTCGCCGTCATGTGGTGCATGTAACGGGCACGGTGGTGCCCGATGATGTCGATGAACTCGTGGATGTAGATCTTGCCGTTCACCGGCGCAACCTCGGAACGACCGCCTCGCCGAATTCGCGCACGTGGGCCGTCGGTACGTGGAACCCCAGCCACGTCACACCCAGGCGCGCGAGCTGCTCCGCCTCGTCGACCAGCGCGTCGGGGTCGACCACGTCCTTGTGGGCCGGATGACTGAAGGGCGTGAAGCAGATGTCGAACCGTTCGGCCCGGCCCGCGTCGACGGCGAGCTTGCGGAACCGTTCGATGGCGCGACCGAGAGCGTCGATGTCGGAGATGTCGGCGGTGCTGGTCGCGGCCGCGACGCGAGCCGACGCCGGGAACGGCGCCCAGCCCGTGCCGTGTGCGATCGCGCGTCGCATCGCCGCGGTGGAGTTCCCGCCGACCCAGATCGGTGGAGCCGGGTGCGCGTACGGCTGCGGAAGCACGACGTGGCCGTCGACGTCGCCGGTCCACGCCGCCTTCATCGCGCGTAGCGCGTCGTCGAGCAGGCGTGCGCGGTCGGCGAACGGCACGCCGAGCGCGGTGAATTCCTCTTCGAGATAGCCGACCGCGACGCCGAGGATCACGCGTCCGCGTGAGATCGCGTCGAGCGTGGCGACTGCCTTCGCGGTCAGCAGCGGCTGCCGGTAGGCGGGGATGAGGCAATGCGTGTGGAGGTGCAGGGTGGTCGTGACCGCGGCCGCGGCCGACAGGGCGACGAACGGATCGACGGTCGCGTGTCCACCGTGTTCGAGCCATGCGCGCGAAGGTGCCGGATGATCGGTGACGAAGCAGGCGTCGAACCCGGCCGCCTCGATCGCGCGGGCACACGAGCCGATGCCGTCCGGGTCTGTGACCGGCAGCTCGATCGACAACTTCACAGGGGCTCCCAACGCGCGTCCCGTTTCTCGGCGAACGCCCGCGGGCCCTCTTCCTGGTCGGGGTGCCCCCACATCGACACGAGATCCTGGGCGCCCGCCTTGCACGCATCGGTGAGCCCCAGCTCGAGTGCCCGCCAGAGCGCACGCTTGCTCGCCGCCATTGCGGCCGGCGAGTTCCGCGCGATCTTCTCGGCAAGCTCCTGCGCGGCGTTCCGCAACTGCTCCGGCGGATCGACGACTTCGCTCACCATGCCGAGCTGGTACGCGCGCGCGGCGGGCATGCGCTCGTAGCGGCCGACCAAGGCCATCCGCATGACCGCCTCGACCGGCATCTTCTTCATCAGCCCGATCGCTTCGAGCGCGACCACTTGCCCGATCGACACGTGCGGGTCGAAGAACTGGGCGTCGGACGCCGCGATCACGATGTCGGCGTCGGCGACCCAATGGAAGCCGCCGCCGGCGCAGATGCCGTTCACGGCCGTGATCACCGGCTTCCACACCTCGTTGTGCCACGACGTGAAATGCAGGTCGAAGTTCTCGACCGACTCCCGGTAGCGCTCCATGCCGACGCCGTCGCTCGCGATCTCGCCGACATCGACGCCGGTCTGGAACGCACGCCCTTCACCGGTGTGGACGATCACCCGCACGTCGGGATCGGCGGCGAGCGTCTGCCATGCCACCTCGAACTCGTCGCGCATCGTCGCATTCATCGCGTTCAGCTGTTCCGGCCGGTTGTTGATCAGCCAGCCGACCGCGCCGCGTCGTTCCAGGATCAACGTCTCGAGTTCCGGATACTCCACACCTGGCTCCGTCGTTCTAGCTACGCGGGATGTCGCGCCAGGGCGCACCCTGCCACGGATCGGGCTCGCGCGGCAGACCGAGCACCCGCTCGCCGACGATGTTCTTGTTCACCTCGGTGGTCCCGCCCTCGATCGTGTTGGCTCGACTGCGCAGCATCCCTCGCACCTCCGAAGGCGTGTCACCTTCCCACGCCGCCGCGCGTGCGCCGAGCAACGCGGTCGCGCACAGCTGGACGCGCTGGTTGAGCCCGGCCTGGTGCACCTTGCCGACCGAGCTCTCCGGCCCGGGTGCGCGCCCGGCCTTCACCTGGGCGCGCACACGCTGGTTCGTCCAGTCGCGGATGCGCTCCTCGCTGAACACGCGCATCAGCTCCTGGCGCACGACGGCGTCGCGCGTTGCACCGCTCGTTCGTGCGAGCGCGAGCACGTGCTCGACGCCACGGCCGCCGATGCGATCGACGCCACCGGAACCGGCGCCGGACACCATCTGCCGCTCGCCCGACAACGTGGCTCCTGCGACCTTCCAACCGTCGCCGATCCCGCCCACGCGCATGGCGTCGGGCACGAGCGCGCCGTCGAGGAAGACCTCGTTGAAGTCGACTTCGCCGCCGATGTGGCGCAGCGGACGCACCTCGACGCCCGGCTGGTGGAGGTCGACGAGGAAGTACGTGATGCCCTGGCGCTTGGGGACGTCGGGATCGGTACGCGCGAGCAGCACCGCGAAGTCGGAGAAGTGCGCCCAGGTCGTCCACACCTTCTGGCCGGTGACGATCCACGTCTCGCCGTCGAGGTGGGCGCGGCACGCGAGCGAGGCAAGGTCGGAACCTGCGCCGGGTTCACTGAACAGCTGGCACCACTTCTCCTCGTTGCGCACCATCGGCGGCAGGAACCGCAGCCGTTGCTCCTCGGTGCCGTACGCGAACAGCGCGGGCGCGGTGTTGTTCAGGCCCAAGGGGTTCAACCGGCCGAGGTTGTACGGCCGCAGCTCGGCCTCTATCACACGCGCCACCGCCGCGCTCATGTCGAGGCCGCCGTACGCAACCGGCCACGTCGGCACGACGAGCCCGGACACCGCGAACACCGGGTACCAGTCTTCGTACTCAGCGCGCGTCCGCACTGCGCGCACCGCCGTCGCACCCCCGCGCCGGCCGGCATCGATCCACGAGCGCGGCAGGTGCGTGTCGATCCATTCCCGCACCGCGTCAATCGCCGCGTCGACCGATGAGTCGCGCGTGAGTTTCATCGCCCTTCGAAGCGGGGTGCGCGCTTCTCGGTGAACGCAGCCAGCCCCTCGCGGAAGTCCTCGGTGCGCGCCGAGAGCTCCATCGCGAACGCCTCGTTCGGAAGGTGCGCCTCGAGCGGGAGACCAGCGCTTGCGTGCAGCAGCCACTTCGTCAGCCCGAGCGCGACGGTGGGCCCGCTCGCCAGCTGCGTCACCACCTCGTCCACGGTGTCGTCGAGCGCGTCGGGCGCGACCGCGCGATGAATCACGCCCCACGCCTCGGCGTCCTCGCCGGTGAGCGCGCGCCCGAGCAGCAACAGCTCCCGCGCCCGCACCTCGCCGACGCGTCGCGGTAACAACCACGTTGCGCCGCTGTCGGGGGTGAAGCCGCGTTCGGCGAACGGCTGCCAGAAGCGCGCGTCGCCCGCCGCGATCGTGAAGTCGGCGGCGAGCGCGAGCTGGAAACCGATGCCGGCTGCCCACCCCCGCACCTTGGCCACCACCGGCACCTGGATCGAGCAGACCTGCGGGATCAAGCGGTGTGCCTGGGTCGGGAGCCGGCGTTGGATGCTTCCGGCGCGCGGCCGTCCGCCGGCCGCGCCCGTGTTGCGGGCCACGATGTCGGCGCCGCCGCAGAAGTGGTCGCCGGCGCCTTCGAGCACGATGACACGTACGCGGTCGTCTGTTGCCGCCGCGTCGAACGCGTCGACGAGTGCCCGCATCATCTCGTCGTCGACGGCATTGCGCTTCTCGGGCCGGTCGAGCCGCAACGTCAACACGCCGCGCTCGTCGTGGGTCACGTTCACGGTCATCGGCGCGAGAACTCCGTCGAGATCGCGTGCAGCGCGTCTTGGAGGTCGCCCGTCGCGCTGGGCGGATCCGGCAGCCGCACCGGCCCGTGCTCGCGGCTCGGTAACAGCATCGTCGCCGAGCCCGGTGTCGTGACCTCGTCCCGCTGGTTCACGGCCGCGAGCTCGACGTCGATGGCGGGACGGTTCCCGGCCGCGAGGTACTTGCGGGTGACGCGGCCCCGCAGCCATTGCGTGTCGCCGACGTAGTTGAAGCGGCGGAACTCGCAATCCAGCTTCCACAACCACGCGTCGTCGCCCATCCAGTCGGTGCAAAGGTGAATGAGCCACGTCTCCCGCATGCGTCCGTAGTCGAAGGTCGTCGGGTTGCCCGAGCGCCGGGCGAACCCCGGATCCCAGTGCACGCGCTGCATCACGTCCGGCACGTTGAGCTCGTCGCGATGGAAGAAACGCGGAATCCGGCGACGGTTCTCGTACGCGAGCCGCAGCGGCTTCACGCCGTACAGGCCCATGCCCATGCCCGCGTGCCAGCAGACCATGTCGGTGATGGTCAACGGCCCCTTCACCATCGGCCCGACCTCGTCGCCCTCGTGCACGTCCTCGAACCACCGCGGTTCGGCGCCGCGGGGCCCCTCGCGCGCGTACTGGGCTTCGATC
Organism: Acidimicrobiia bacterium; assembly: GCA_038238245.1. Classification (GTDB taxonomy): domain Bacteria; phylum Actinomycetota; class Acidimicrobiia; order IMCC26256; family PALSA-610; genus DASQHW01. Next base: position 82,786 of record JBBRXX010000001.1, on the reverse strand, counting down.
TCGTCGATCTGGTCGTCCGTGTACGGATCGACGGTGACCGCGTCGTACTTCTTCTTCTCCTGCGCCTTTTCCCGCTCGGTGCGCACCATCAACCGGTACTGGCCGGACAGCAGCGTGCCGGTGTCGTCACGGAACACCTGCGCGGTCCACTCGTGAATGGCACGGCCGGCGAACTCGCTGGGCTTGTCGAGCGCCGCGACGAGCGCGTTGCGGCGGAAGACGCGATGCATCGGCGCCAACGGCGCCCACCATTCGCGCGCGCTCGCGGCGTAGAACGCGTGCACACCACGCAGCGGGTCGCCCTTCATCAGCTCGACGTGCTCCGGCGCGACCGCGGTGACCTCGTCCTCGCCGATCAGCGTGTCGCCGCCGACGAGCGCCGGCGGCGCGATCGGATGCTCCCATCGGGTCTTGGGCCCGTATCCCGGGTCGCACCACAACGGGTTGTCGTCGCCGTACGCGATCGCGACATTGCGGAAGGTGTCCACCGTCGGCACCGTGTAATAGGGCGGCATCGGGTGCGGCTCCGGAATCCCGATGCGGGCCCGGAGACGTTCGACGCCGTCGTCGGTGATGCGGCCCGTCCGACCCATGAATCCGGACGATAGTCGGGTCGACCTAGCATCGACGTCGTGGGCCGGGTTCTCGACGAGCAGACGCCTGACGCGCGCGTTGACGACGACAACCCGTCGCGACCGGCCACCGCACTGCTCATGGTGAGCGCGGTCGTCCTCATCGGGGCGGGCATCGCGTGCGCGTTCTGGATGTTTCATCCGACGCCGGTACGACACCGCTGGGATCTCGAAGACCTCGCGGTGTACCGCGCGGCCGGCCGGGCGATCACGCACGGACACTCGGTGTACGGCTCATATGTCGGGAATCAGCTCCGCGTGCCGCTGCCGTTCATCTATCCGCCGATCGCGGCCTTGCTCGCGGCCCCGTTCACGTACCTCGGCGAGACGCCGGCGAGCCTCTTGTGGACGGCACTCACCATCGTGTTGCTGTGCGTCGTCGTGCGCGTGTGCTTTGCGCCGCTGCTCGATCGATTCGACCGGCGGGCGCCGATCGCCCTCGTCCTGGCACTGGGCGCGATGGTCGCACTCTCGCCGGTCGAGGAGCACCTGCGGTTCGGCCAGGTCGGGATCCCGCTGATGGCGTGCTGCGTCGTGGACTGCATGCTCCCACGGACGCGTTGGCCGCGCGGTCTGCTCGTCGGTGTTGCCACCGCGTTCAAGCTCGTGCCCGGCATCTTCATCCCGTACCTCGTTCTCACACGGCGCTGGCGCGCCGCCGCCGTTGCGGTCGCGACGTTCGTCGGACTGTCGCTGCTCGGTGTTGCGGTCGCACCCGCAGACTCGTGGCGGTTCTGGACCGACAAGATGTTCGAGCCGACGAGCCCGACGTTCTTCTCGAACCAGTCGCTGGAAGGCATTCTGGAACGCGCAATCGGCGGTCCGTGGCGGCTCGTGTGGATCGCGTCGGTTGCGGTCGTCCTCGCGTTCGGCCTGTGGCGAGCCGTCGTCGCGAGCTTGGCCCGGGACGAGCTACGGGGTGTCGCGATCACCGGTCTCGTCGGCGTGCTCGTGTCTCCCATCTCGTGGATCCATCATCTCGTGTGGATCATCCCCGCGCTTGCGGTCATCGTCGGGCGCGGCAACGACAAGCGACGGGTCGCGTCGGCGTTCGTCCTTGCCGCGCTGTTCGTGGCGCGGCTGCCGTACGTCGGCCACGACGAGTTGCACGGCAAGGGCGTGCTCGCGACCCTGCTCCAGGATTCCTACGGCCTGCTGTGCCTCGGCGTGCTCGCGTACCTCACCGGCGCGTTGCCGTTCGCGCGCCGTCTGCTGGCTAGGTGGGCAACGAGAACGCGCGCCATGCCCGCGGCGGCTCACCACTGAGCTGACGCACGAACTCGCTCAGGAACCAGATCCAGAACGCTCGCACGTCGTCCGGCGGCGACAGTGTGAGCAGGGCACCGCTCCGGCAGTACTCGTCGACCTCGATCAGCACCGGTGCAAGATCGACGGTGTCCTGCTTGATCTGTTCCGGGACGGCGACCACGAAGTCGATGAACTCCTCGCCGCGCTCGATCGCCGCGTCGACCGCGTCGTCGGCTTCCGGGTTCAGACCCGAGTAACGCTCCTTGTGCAGCTGCGCGATCTCGAGGAGCCGCTTCGGCACGTCGGCCTTGTCGCCGCCACCGATCGCGATGATCGCGAATTCTCGAAGGAGCGATTCCCTGTTCTGGCGCGCACGCACTCCGACCTTCAACGGGAAGTCGAGGATCGTCACCTGCCGCATCGTTCGCAAGGGTAGTGCCACCGAGCGCACGCCCAACCGCCGGTAGCATCGCCGAGTGAACGTGGTGGTCGTGCTGCTCGACTCACTGAACCGTCATCACCTCGGGTCCTACGGCGGCACGGAGTTCGACACGCCGAATCTCGACCGTTTTGCACGCCGATCGGTGCGCTTCACCCAGCACTACAGCGGCGCGCTGCCGTGCATGCCGGCGCGCCACGATCTGCTCGTCGGTGCGCTCGACTTCCTTTGGCGCCCGTGGGGATCGATCGAGCTGTGGGAGGAGGCGATCACGGTGGCGTTGCGCCGCGCCGGGGTCGTGACCAAGCTCGTCACCGACCATCCCCATCTCTTCGAAACGGGTGGCGAGAACTACCACGTGGACTTCACCGCCTGGGACTACGAGCGTGGCCACGAGGGCGATCTCTGGCGCACGCGGCCCGATCCCTCGTGGATCGGTGCGCCCGGGTTCGGCCGGGGCCGGACGCCGTACGACAACTCCCGCGGCTGGTTCCGCGCCGAGGACGACTTTCCCGGGCCGCGTGTGATGCGCGAAGCCGTGCGATGGTTGACCGAAGAGGCACCCGCGCACGACCGCTTCTTGTTGTTCGTCGACGAGTTCGATCCGCACGAGCCGTTCGACACACCGGAGCCGTACGCGTCGATGTACGACGCGTCGTGGCGGGAACCGCAACACTTGATCTGGCCGCCGTACACAGTCGGCGCGGTCCGCACGGGCGTGCTCTCCGAACGCGAAGCGCACCAGGTGCGCGCGCAGTACGGCGGCAAGCTCACGATGATCGACGCGTGGTTCGGACGCCTCCTCGACACGTTGGAACCGGCGCTGGACGAGACGGCCGTCATCGTGTGCACCGATCACGGCCACTTCCTCGGCGAGAAGGACATCTTCGGCAAGCCCGGGTGCCCGATCTACGAGCCGCTCGGTCACACGCCGCTGCTGGTCGCCTGCCCCGGCATCACCGGCGGGACGACGTGCGACGCGCTGACGACGAACGTCGACCTGCACGCGACGCTCTGCGACCTTTTCGGCGTCACTCCCGCGCACCGGACGCATGGCCGATCCCTCCTGCCGTTGCTGCGCGGTGACGCGACGTCGGTGCGCGAGTGGGCGTTGTCGGGGGTGTGGGGTCGCGAGGTGCACCTCATCGCCGATCACGCGCAGGGGATGCGCAAGTACGTGCGCGCCCCCGACGGCGCGAACGAACCGCTGTCGATGTGGTCGAACCGATGGTCGACGATGCCGCTGCACTCGCACCCCGACCTGCAGCTCCCCCGCCCGGACGACCGGGCCGTGCTCGATCGCATGCCGGGCTCGACCGTGCCCGTGATCCGCCAGCCGTTCACGGCCGCCGACTTCCTCCCGTTCTGGGCGTACACCGATTTCGTCGGGACGCTCGCGTTCGATCTCGGTGAGGACCCCGCAGAGGAACGGAACCTGGCCGACGACAAGGTCGGCCGCGAGCTCGCCGACATGCTGCACGCGGCGTTGCGCGACGTCGAAGCCCCCGCCGACCAGTTCGCCCGTCTGGGATACGCAAAGTAACTAGCGCGGGGTGATGCGGTAGGCGCAGCGACGGTCGCCGCTCAGGAGGTGCTGGGTGCGCTCGACGCGGACGCTCGGGCCCATCACGTCACGGAAGAGGTCGAGCTCGGAGGTGCACAAACCCGCGCATGCCGACGCCGCCGTGCAGATCGGGCAATGGTGCTCGACGAGCAGCACGCCCTTGCCGTCGGGATCGTCGACGACCTCCGCCAGATACCCCTCATCGGTCCGCACCCGGGCCAGTGCTTCCACACGCGTCCGCAACGATCCGCGCTTCGGCACGGCACGGTTGTACGCGGTGCGCTGCTGTTCGGCGCGCGCGTCGATGACGCGTTGCAACCCCTCATCGCCGAGCGCGGCACGTACCGCGGAGATCAGATCCACCGCGAGATCGTCGTGACGATCGGGAAACAGGTCCTGCGCGAGGTCGGTGAGCGTCCACACGGTCGGCGGCCGGCCGCGGCCCACGCTCGGCCGCGTACGTGACACGACGAGCCCGTTGTCGGCGAGCGCATCGAGGTGCTGGCGGACGCCGGCCTCGGTCATCTCGAGCGCGCGGGCGAGATCTGCGACCGTGGTGTCGGCGCGTTTCAACCGCTCGACGATCTGGCGCTTGCTCACCCCGAGGTTCGCGGCGCGCACGGCTTTCGTCTTGACGTCCTCCATCCACCGGTACATTATCGCAAGGAGTTTCTTTCGGAAAGGATCGAGACATGGTCGCCACCGCCACCGAGGTCCGCGCCGGCCCCCCCACCCAGCTCCGTGCGGACGGCCGGTTGCTGGCCAAGGTCGGCACGCTGCCGGTCGTGGTGTTCTGGCACGAGGATCGGGCCTACGCGATCGAGGATCGCTGTCCCCACCTCGGGTTCCCGCTCCACCAGGGCACGGTGGAGGCCGGGCTCGTCACCTGTCACTGGCACCACGCCCGCTTCGACCTGGTCTCGGGATGCACGCTCGACCTGTGGGCCGACGACGCCCGCGGGTTCGACACCGAGGTGCGGGACGACGACGTGTTCGTGCGCGCCCGCACCGACGCCGATCCGGTGGGACACCTGCAAACGCGCCTGCGCGAAGGCTTGGAGGACGACATCACGCTGGTGATCGCGAAGTCGGTGCTCGGGCTGCTCGAGGCCGGCGTCAGCCCGGCCGAGATCGTACGCACCGGCGTCGAGTTCGGCGCCGCGTACCGCAACACCGGTTGGGGCGCCGGCCTCACCGTGCTCGTCGCGATGGCGAACCTTCTCCCCCACCTCGGCACCGACGACGGCGCGCTTGCACTCACGCACGGTCTCGCGTTCGTCTCTCGCGACACGAGGAACCACGCGCCGCGCTTTCCCGTCAGCGCGCTCCCGACGCGGGACGTGCCGATCGAGCGACTTGCGTCGTGGTACCGCCGGTTCGTCGACACTCGATCGTCGGACTCCGCGGAACGCACGCTCGAAACCGCGTTGACCGCGCCCGCGCTGCGAGACGTCGAGGCGATGATGTTCGCGGCGGTCACTGACCACGTGTTCATCGACGGCGGGCACACCACCGACTTCACGAACAAGGCGTTCGAGGCGCTCGACCATCTCGGCAAGGACGCGGCGTCGCGAGTGCTCCCGACGCTCGTGCTCCAGACGACCGGCGCCCAGCGCTCCGAAGAGTTCTCCGAGTGGCGTCATCCGCATGATCTCGTGCGCCTCGCGGCAGAGACGTGCCGGCGCATCGAGACCGCGCCGACGACACGAGGCAGCATTGACGTCGGCGCCGTCGCGTGGGAGTTGCTCGCCGACGATCCCGTCGAAGTCGCCGACGCGTTGGTACGTGCGCACGAGGCGGGCGCGAACGACGAGCAGCTCGGACGCGCGCTCGCATACGCGGCCTCGCTGCGGATCCTGCGATTCCACGTGCAGAACGACCACGGCGACTGGGACACCGTGCACCACTCGTTCACCGCCGCCAACGCGTTGCACCAGGCCCTCAGCCGCAATCCCACGCCCGAGCTGCGGCGCGCCTGCGTGCACGCTGCGCTGCGCATCTATCTCGACCGCTTCCTCAATGTGCCCGCGGCCCGGCCGCCGACGGCAACGGCCGGATCGCTGGACGCGCTCGCACCCTGCTTCGACGTGCAGGGGATGATCGACGCCGCGGGCAACGAGGCGTACGGGTTCTTGCGCGGTGGTGGATCACGCGCCGAGCTGATCGCCGCCCTCGGCCACGCCCTCCTCGTCGAGGACGCAGAATTTCACTGGTTCCAGACGGTCGAGGCCGGCGTGCGGGAGGCGTGCGCATGGCCGGAGGGATCCGAGGAGACCGCGCTGGTGCTCAGCGGCGTCGCCCGGTTCCTTGCCGCCCATACGCCGACGCGCCGCGAGCTTCCTACCGTCGTGCGGATCGCCTCCCGATTGCGGCGCGGCGACGCGCTCTACGAGGAGTAAACGCTAACCGCCGCCGATGTCCACGGCGTAGGCCTCGTAGACGAGGTCGGCGCCACGCTGGCGGTGCTTCGCGAGCGCGACGAGCAGCGCGGTCAGATCGGTGCGAATCTCGTCGACCCAGCGTTCGTAGTCGTGATCGTCGGCGGGCGCGGTCAGGAGACGCTTCTCGGTACGCGTGATCGTCGCGAGGATGTCGCTGTGCTCCCGCGCAATCGCGACGCGGGGGTGGCCAGCCTGGGCGCTTCGGCGACGAGCTCGTCGAGGAACGCGCCCGGCGCCTCGGTCTCGACGATGTGGCGGGTCCACACGTCGTGCAGCGCGTGCAGTCCGTCGCGTACGCCGCTGACCCATGTCATCCGTTGCGGCTTGGGCGCGGCCAACGCGATCTCCAGCGCGCTCAACGCCGCCTTGAGCCCGGCCCGGCGCAGACGTACGTCGTCGAGCTCGGGTGCCGGTGTCGTCGCAGTCGATCCGGCTGCGCCGATCACGTCGAAGCGGCGGTAGCGGGCCATCGTCGACCTCCGATTACGGGAAGCCCGACGGTACGCCCAAATGTCGGCCTTGACCAGGGTTCGCTCTAGGGAGCGTTCGCTCGAGAGAGCGTTCGCGCTAAAGGAGGCCGGGGAGCACCTTGGCGGCGAGCAGCTCGAGGCTCGGCCAGGCGAGCGCCGGTGGGAGGCCGCCCGCCAGCGGGTTGCAGACGACGCCCGCGGTCGGGGGCAGCGCCCGCAAGCGCGCCAGCACCTGGTCCGGTGTACCGACCACGTATTGCGGAGATCGTTTCAGGTCGTCGAGCGCATCGGCGTGGACGCCCGGCAGCGAGTGCTGACCGGGGGTCTGGAACGACGTGTAAGTCTGCACCTCGTAGAGGACGTACGGGCCGATGTCCTCCCACGCACGTTCCGGATCGTCGGCGACGTGCACAAAGGTCGGACCGCTCGGCTCGATGACAGTGCCCCCGTCGAAGCCGAGGCGCTTCGCCTCGTCGAAGTAGGCCTCCCGCACGGACGGGTCGGCGTTCATCGGGAACATCGGCAGGCGCAATCGCGCGGCCCGGCGCGCCGCGGCCGGGACGCCACCCCCGACGAACAGCATCCGGCGCGGGTCGCTCTGCATCTTCGGCGTCACGCGCACCTTGCGGCCCTGCCACTCGAAGACGTCACCTTGCAGGGCTTCGAGCACGGTTGCGATGTGCTCCTCGAGGATGCGACCGCGAGCGGGATGGTCGACACCCGCCATCTCGAACTCTTCGACGCGATAGCCGGCACCGAACACGACCCAGAGCCGGCGCGGGAACGCGTTGTCGAGCACCGCGATCTCTTCGGCGACGCGGATCGGATCGTGCAACGGCAGGATCGAGGCGCTCACCATGACCCGCGCGCGCTCCGTGCGCGCCAGCACCGCCGCAGCCATCGTGAGCGGCGCCGGGCACCAGCCGTCGTCGAGCCCGTGGTGCTCCGAGAGCACGAGTGTGTGGAAACCGTGGCGGTCGGCCCACGCGAACTGGTCCATCGCCGCGGTGTAGATCTCGCGTGCCGACGCCGGGCCGAACGCCGGAGCGCGGAAGTCCTGCCGCATCGTGAGGATCGGCACTCCTACGCTCCCAACGCTCGTCTCGTGAGGTGCGGGCCAACCTCGGCGCCGAACGCCGCGATCTGGTCGCACAGCTCGTCGCAGGAACGCGCCATCAGCCGCACTTGCAGATGCGAGACGCCCAGGGCGCCCAGCCGCGTGTTCGCGAAGTCGACGATGCGAGCCACCGGTCCCGAGAGCACACCCTTCGGCAGGTCCCACGACGCGTCACCGACGTGCGCGAGCAGGTGATAACCCACCTCGGGGACCGCGCCCGGGCGCACCCGGTCGCGCTCGCGCAGGATCCAGGCGATGTCGTCGCCGAGCCGGTCGAGTGGCGTGGCCTGCGGGATCCACCCGTCACCGAGGTGCGCGACGCGTCGCAGCGCGGGCTTGCCCGATCCACCGATCCAGATCGGCGGGTGCGGCTGCTGCACCGGACGCGGACGCTGGCCGACACCTTCGCCCGTCCACTCGTTCGTGAGCGCGTCCTTGATCGTCTCGAGCGCGTGGTCGGTGATCTCGCCCCGTCCCTTGAACGACAGGCCGAGCGCGTCGAACTCACCCTCGACGTGCCCCGCGCCGATGCCGACGATCGTTCGCCCGTTCGAGAGTCGATCGAGCGTCGCGAAGGCCTTGGCGGCGACGAGCGGGTGCTGGTACGCCGCCACGAAAACGTTGCTCATAAGGCGCGTCCGTGTCGTGCTCGCGGCGAGGTACGCGAGCGTGGCGACGGGGTCGAACCATTGCGTCGACATCATCTCCGCGGGCTCCCGCGGGATGGCGACGTGGTGGCACACGGCGACGTACAGGAAGCCCGCGGCGTCACACGCCTGGGCGGCGCGCACCATGTCGTCGACGGTGCCGTCCTGTTCCCACGGCATCGTCACCCGCACTGACAGCGCCTGCACCGGCAGCTGCATCCCGTACCCGAGCACGCCGTCGGGGACGATGGAAATGGTCTCGTTCGAAACGGTCTCGCTCGTCACGTCGGCGTCACCCGGGCCAAACGACGGATTGCAGCTCGGTGTATGCGTGGAGGCCGAACACTCCGCCGTCGCGTCCGACGCCGCTCCACTTCGTGCCGCCGAACGGTGTGTTGTGGTTGCGTTGCGTCGTGTTGATGCCGATGTTGCCGGCGCGCAGCCGTTTGCTGACTCGGAATGCCTGGGCGGTGTCCGTGCTGAACACGTAGTCGTACAGCCCGAAGTCCGTGCCGTTCGCGAGCGCGACACCTTCGTCCTCGTCGTCGAACGGCAACACGACGATCACCGGTCCGAAAATCTCTTCCTGCACCACACGCATGCCGGCCCGGCAGCCCGCGATCAACGTCGGCGCCGCGTAGAAGCCCCGGTCGGGGTTCTCCGGCCGCTGTCCACCCGCCATGATCTCGCCGCCTTCGGCGCGTCCTGCGTCGACGTAGCCCTCGACCCGGTCGCGGTGGGCGGCGGTGATCAACGGTCCGATCACCGTGTCGGGCGCGTACGGGTCGCCGACCTTGAGATGGCCCGCCATCTTGGTGAGGCCCTCGACCACCTGCTCGTACACGCCGCGCTGCACGATCGCTCGCGTCGGCGCCGTGCAGATCTGCCCCGAGTGGAACGTCCACGTCGAGCCGATCATCTGGATCGCGCTCTTGAGGTTGGCGTCGTCGAAGACGAGCGCGGCGCCCTTGCCCCCGAGCTCGAGCAGCAGTCGCTTCATCGTGCGGCCGCCGGTCTCGCCGATACGGATACCGACGCCGGTCGAGCCCGTGAACGACACCATGTTGATGTCGCGGGTCTCCACCAGCGCCTCACCGGTTTCGGGGGTCGACCCGGTGACGACGTTGACGACGCCGGGCGGGAAACCCACGTCGTGCATGATCCGCACGAGCTCGATCACCGCGAGCGGGTTCTGCGACGCCGGCCGTACGACCACGGTGTTGCCCATCGCAAGGGCGGGACCGAGCTTGCCGGCCATGTTGACGATCGGGAAGTTGTACGGCGTGATGCATGCGACCGCGCCCACCGGTTGGCGGCGGGCGACCGCACCCATCAGACCGCCCGGCGCGAGCGCGGTCTGGGGCATCTCCATCGGCGGCAGCGGGATGACGCCGAGACCCGTCGACTCGGCCTCGTGGGCGAGACGCGCGTACGTCTCGAACCGCACGCGTGCTTGCGGCACCTGCATCTGCTTGCCGACCGTCGCGGTGCAGCCGGTCTCGGCGATCACCAGCGGGAGGAGGTCGTCGAAGTGTTCTTTCATCGCGTCGGCAGTGCGTTGCAGCAGCTCGGCGCGCTGGTCCGGCGAGGTCTGCGACCACGCCGGAAACGCCTCCTGGGCCGCGCGCGCCGCGTCCCGGGCCTGCGCGACCGACGCCTCGGGCGCGATCCCGACGACTTCCTCGGTTGCCGGGTTGACGACGTCGTAGCCCGCGTCGGTGTCGACCCACTCCCCGCCGATCAAGACCTGGGGGTTCATGCGCGGGAGTGTAACGCGTTCTATTTTCGTGACGGTAGCCTCCGACGATGCTCGGCCGTGTCGGTCTGTGGACCGCTCACCTCGACCAGGTGCCGTGGTCGCGCGGGCGGGACATCGTCCAAGAAGTCGAGGCGCTCGGCTACAGCGCGTTGTGGTTCCCCGAAGCGGTCGGGCGTGACGCCCTGGTCGCGTCCACGCTGACCTTGAGCGCCACAGAACGTCTGGTCGCCGCGACGGGGATCGTGTCGATCTACGGGCGCGACGCGTTCACGATGAACTCTGCCTGGCGGACGATCAGCGAGGCGTATCCCGATCGCTTCATCCTCGGGTTGGGCGTGAGTCACCGGCCGATGGTGGAAGGTTTGCACGGCGCGACCTACGGCCCGCCCTTCGCAGCGATGACGACATATCTGGACCAGATGCACGGTGCGCCGTACTTCGGCGTGCAACCTTCGCAGCCGCAACGCGTGCTCGCTGCGCTCGGGCCGCGCATGCTCGCGCTCGCCGCCGAGCACACGGACGGCGCGCACCCCTACAACGTGACTCCCGAGCACACGAAAACGGCACGCGAGACCCTGGGTCCCGGCAAGCTGCTCGCGGTCGAGCAGAAGGTCGTGCTGACCACCGACGCCACCAAGGCGCGCGAGATCGCCCGCCAGGCGCTTGCGATCTACCTCACGCTGCCCAACTATGTGAACAACTGGAAGCGGCTCGGCTTCACCGAGTTCACGAGCGACGAATTCCTCGACGCGATGGTCGTGTGGGGCGACGAGGCGGCGATCAAGCGCCGCGTCGACGCGCACCTCGACGCGGGCGCCGATCATGTATGCGTGCAGGCGCTCGACGACGTGCTGCCGACGTGGCGACGCCTCGCCCCGGCGCTGGTGTGAGATAAACTTTGCCGCACCCGTCGGAGGGCGGGTCCCCCGAGCGATGAATCGTTCGTGAGCAGCGCGGAACTTGCCGACCCGGGGGCCCGGCTGCTCGGCATGTACGACCGCGCGCTCCCCCAGGTCTACGGATACCTGCGCGCCCGCGTGCCCGGCGATGCGCTCGCCGAGGACCTCACCGCCGAGACGTTCCTCGCCGCCGTCCAGGCCGTCCGAAAGCAGCCCCCGCCCGACCTCACGATCGGCTGGCTGGTGACGGTGGCGCGCAACAAGCTCGTCGACCACTGGCGGCGCACCGCGCGTGAGGAGCGCGGGCTGCGGCTCGCGGGCGACTCCGACGAGGACGTCGCCGCTGAGGACGAACGCTTCGAGCACATGCGCGCCCGGGAAGTCCTCGCCGAGCTCGGCGCGCACCACCGCGCGGCCTTGACGTTGCGCTACCTCGACGGCCTGCCCGTGGCCGAGGTCGCCGAACACCTCGATCGCACATTGCACGCGACCGAAGCGCTCCTGGTGCGCGCGCGGCGCGCCTTCCGTGTGCGCTACGCCGAGGGGAGCTGTGATGACTGATCCCTTCGAGGCGCTCCGGGAACCGCTCGTGCCGCTCGCACCCCGACCCGAATTCGCACGACAGCTGCGCCGGCAACTCGCCGCGGAGCTGTCGCCTGAGCCCAACGAACAGGAGCAACCCATGCCGACGCTCGAGATCCGTGAGTACACCCCCGCCCGGCTGCACTCGCTGACGCCGTACCTGGCAGTCGCCGATCCGGCCCGTGCGATCGAGTGGTACGTCGAGGTGTTCGACGCCACGTTGATGGGCGAGCCGATCGTCATGCCCGACGGCCGGATCGGTCACGCCGAGCTGCGCGTGGGCGACACCGTGTTCATGCTCGCCGGCGAGTTCCCCGAAGAGCGCCATCTCAGCCCGACGACGCTCGGCGGCAGCAGCGTCGGACTGATGCTGCACGTGCCGGATTCCGACGCGACGTATGCGAAGGCCGTCGACCTGGGCGCGACTCCGCTCCGGCCGATCTCCGAGGAGTACGGCGCGCGCGGGGGGACGGTCCACGACCCCTTCGGTCACCGGTGGTTCATCCAGACGAACATCGAGGTCGAAGACGTGCCCGTGGAAGACGCGCCCGGCCGCCGCTTCGGCGACGTCGGGTACCTGACCCTCGAGGTCCCCGACGGCGAGCGCGCCGCGCGCTTCTACCGCGAACTGTTCGGGTGGCAGCTCAACGCCAGTGGCCAACCGGGCTCGTTCCACGTCTCGTCGATCACACCGCCGTCCGGCATCCACGGCCGTCCGGGTGATCCGGAGCTGAAGATCTACTTCCGCGTCGACGACATCGAAGCGGTAGCGGCACGCGTCCGCGAGCTCGGCGGTCAGGTGCTCTCGATCGCCAACCACGATTCCGGCGGCAACGCAGAATGCGTCGACGACCAGGGACTGCGCTTCGACCTCTTCCGCCCACGACCCGGGTATTGAGCGTTCCATGACCGATGACGCCGCGACCAGGTTCCTGCACGAAGCGATGCCGTTGTGCGCAACGCTCGGTGTGCGGGCCGTGTCCTCCACTCCGGACGCCGTCGTGCTGTCACTGGACTGGAAGCCCGAGTTGTGCACGAGCAACGGACTGCTCCACGGCGGCGCGATCATGGCGCTCGCCGACTCGGCGGGCGGCGCGTGCGCGTTCGCGAACCTGCCCGACGGCGCGACCGGCACCTCGACGATCGAGTCCAAGACGAACTTCCTCGGCGCGGTGACGCGCGGCTCCATCACCGCCACCGCGACGGTCCTGCACCGCGGTTCGACCACGATCGTCATCGAAACCTCGGTGCGGGACGACACGGATCGGCTCATCGGCAAGGTCACCCAGACTCAGGCCGTGCTCCGCCCCCGCGCGTAACTGCTCAGGGACCGCGGCGCTGCGCGTCGTGCTTGTGGGCTTCGTGATGGTGGTGCCAACACAGAAGCTCGAGGTTTTCGAGACTCGTCGGCCCGCCGTCTTCCCAGTGCCACACGTGGTGCGCCTCGCAGCGACCCGATGGCCGGTCGCATCCCGGCGCACTGCAATGTCGGTCGCGCACGACCAGCGCCCCCGAGATCGCCGGTGGAATCGTGCGAGTGACGCGGCCGACGTCCAGGATCTCGCCCTTCCCCGCCGTGAGGATCCGGCTGATGCTGCAGTCGCAGGTCAGCCGCCGCAACGTGTTCTCCGAAACGTGGCCCGTGTGCGCCGCCTCGGCGCGGGCGTAGCCCAGGAGCGCGCGCTCGGCATGCTTCTCGAGATCCACGACGAGGGTGATGTGCGGACGCGCCTTTCGGGTACCGCCGACGCTGCCCTCATCGAGTGAGCGGCGGCATATGTTCACGAGCGCATCGCCCCGACGCTGCAACGCGGTACGCGTCTCGTCCTTGCGGCGGTCGCGCTGCATCTCGGCCGTCAACGCGGTCAGGTACACCTCGCCGCCTTCGGGATCCAAGAGCACGTCGCTCGTGACCATGCGGTCGATCCGCGTGGATGCGCGCACTCCGCGTCGGGCGCGCAGCGCTTCATCGGACGCCTCGCCACCGTCACCATCGAGCCGATCGACGGCATGCTGCACGACCGAGCTCAGCTCGCGAGGGTGCATCCGCGTCGCGGCCGCAACGAGCGTCGGCGCCAACTCCAAGAGCGCACCTGCCCGCTCGGGCGTGCACGCCTTGGCGATCACCGCGGCATGCTGTCGCGACACGTCACCGGCCGCGAATGCCTGCGCGACGACCGGCATCTCATCGAGCGTGCGCGCGAGCTCGACATGCGCGCGCACCGCACCTTCGGTCATATGGCATTCCGAGGCCAACGCCGCGGCGGCGGAGCCATACCCGTCCGCGCGCCACTCACCCGGGCGTTCGTATGCGGCAACCAGCGCGAGCCACGCCGCTTCGGCCGCATCGATCTCGCGTCGCCGTTCGGCGATGACGCCGACTGTCAGTTCGTCGCTGCCCAACAGGGAAGCGAACATATGTTCGAGTGTAGCACACAGCGACGCAATAGCAAGGTGCCACCGCGCGTGGGTCCCGGCGCGACGAGTGTGCGCCGCGGCAGTTACGGCGTTGTCGTCAGGGTCGTCCCGTCGTCGGCGCCGAGCTGCACTCCGCATTGACGACCGATCAGATCGCCCGCGAAGCCGAACGCGGCTTGACCATCCGCCCATAGGCCGCTCGTTTTGGCGAGGTAGTCGTAGCCGTCATGGGCTGCACGAAGCTGGGCGCGTCCGGCGTGGATGTCGTCACGAACCTTCACGAGATAGTGCTGCACCTCGGATGGGAACTGGGGCAGCCCGCCCGCAATCGAGAACTCGAGCCTGTCGGCTGCACGAGCCAGTCGCGCCCGTGTCTGCCGCCAGCTCAACATGCCACCGTGCGCGTCGAACGCAACCCCGAAGAAGGGCTGGGCCGCCTGGAGCTGGTTCGCCTCCTCGTGCATCGCCGTGACGAAGGGACACGCGCCGGCGGCGACGGGAATCGGCTTCAGGTGCTTGCGTTCGCCAATGTTCGAGAAGCTGCTGAAGGCGAACGCGACAAAGATACCCACCAGCACGACAGGCACCAGGGCGAGAACGATGAGCGCAACGACGACGCCCCGTAGCCTGCCGGGATTCGCTTGGTCAGTGACTCGGGGCTCCCTGGACGGCATTGGGGGTCAGACCTCACACACCCCGGATGCGTTTCATGGCAGCGCTCGATGCGTACCGGTGAGAATTCATTCTTCCCGAGAGACCTCGTCCTGCGGACCGAGGGCGAGGTCGAAACCGTCGAGACTACGCAGGCAGGTCGAGGTGCAGCAGCTCGATCGCGTTCGTGCGACACACCTTGTTGACCTGCTCCTGGGTGAGATCCTTCATGATCTCTTCCGCAACCTTCTTGGTGTGCGGCCAGGTCGAGTCGCTGTGCGGATAGTCGGTCTCGAACGTCACGTTGTTCTCGCCGACGGCGTCGATGTTCTTCAAGCCGTGCGGATCGTCGAAGAAGCAGCCGTACACGTGGTCGAAGTAGTACTCGCTCGGCGGCCGCAGCACCTGGTCGGCGACGCCGCCCCAGCCGCGGTTGTCCTCCCACACCTTGTCGGCCCGCTCGAGCACGTACGGGATCCACCCGATCTGGCCCTCGCTGTACGCAATCTTCAGACGTGGAAACCGCTCGAAGATGCCGGACATCAACCAGTCGGTGAGCGACATCGCCGCGTTCATGTAGGTCAGGGTGCTCCCCACCGCGGCCGGCGCATCCGCGGAGGTCGACGGCATCTTCGACGACGAGCCGATGTGCATGCACACCGCGGTGTCGGTCTCCTCGCACGCCGTGAGGAACGGATCCCACCAACCGTCCTTGTCGTGCATCGACGGCAATCCGAGGAACGCAGGTATCTCGGAGAACGTGACGGCGTGGTTCCCGCGTGCCGCATTCCGGCGCACTTCCGCCGCGGCCAGCACGGGGTCCCACAATTGCACGATGATCAACGGGATCAACCGGCCGTCGGAACCCGCGCACCACTCCTCGACCATCCAGTCGTTGTACGCCTTCACACACAGGTCGCCGAGCTCGCGGTCCTTGCGCTCGGTGAAGGTCTGTCCGCAGAAACGCGGGAACGACGGAAACGCCAACGACGCGTCGACATGGTTGACGTCCATGTCCTCCAGCCGCGCCTTCTGGTCCCAGCAGCCCTTGCGCATGTCGTCCATCGTGATGGGGCTCACCGTGATCTCGTCACGCGGATAGCCGGCGGCCGCACTCAAGCGCGTGAGCGGGTACTGGAGGTCCTCGACGAGCCACCAGTCGCACCACGTCCCGTCCTCTTTCTCCCCCGCCGGCTCGAACGAGAACACGCCGCCGACGAACTTCATGTTCTTGATCTTGCGTCGCTCGATCCGCGGCCCCACACCCTTGAGCCGCTCGGGCAGGCGGTCCTGCCACACGTTCGGCGGCTCGATGACGTGGTCGTCGACCGAGATGATGCGGGGAATCTGGGGCGCCATGACCACGCAGGCTACATCTGACGATTCGTCGGCCCCCAGGAGACAATGCGCGCATCGAAGCCGTCGTCTCGCTCGATGAAACGACGCGTGGCTGTACGCGGCTGCCTGACTTCTCGCGCTTACGGGCTGGCAACCGGGATGATGGATTCCCCGGTCGGGATCACGAGCGCGGGTTGGCCGGTGCCGTCGGCACGCACGCTCCACGTGTCGACCGTCCCGTCGCTTTGCGCGACGCCGTAGGCAACGTGGGTGTTGTCCAGCCACGCGGCTTGGTCGTCGACGTTGCGCGTCTCGGCGAGGGAATGGTCGGTGAGGGTGGCGAGGTCGAGGACGTGGAGCCGCCAGGTGGCGGGGTCGAAGCCGTGGTCGATGCGACGCTTGTAGACGAGGCGCGTCCCGTCGGGGGAGATGGCCGGGCACTCGACGCCGTCGCGCAGGATCTCCGCCCGGCGTGTGCGCACGTTGCCGCGCACCAGGTAGTCGTGACTGCCGGTGCGCATCGTGGCATAGAACGTGTCGGAGTCCGCGGCGAACGTGACACCCCAGAAGTTCTCGTCGATGGCATAGAAGCGGTCACCGCCTTTGCTGATGGCGAAGCTCTCCAGATCGTCGATGACCTTGCCGCGCGCGAGGTCGATGAGCATCGTGCGCGTGGAGAAGTCGTCGACGTTGTACGCGTCACCGGCGACGAAGCTGGTGACCGCGCCGATCTGTCCGTTGGGAGCAACTCGGGTCCGGCTGCCCAACCCGGGCAACGGCAGCCGGAAGAGCGCGTTGAAGTGCTCGTCGAAGATGGAGATGCCCCGCACCGCGTTCGCGCGGTCGTCGGTCAGGCAGATCCCCCGCCCGGCCCGCTCGTCGATACGGTCGCACACCAGCGGGGTGAGCGCGCGCGAACCGCTCGGGTCGGCGGCGTCGGCGATCTCGACGTTGCCGAAGTTGGGGCCTTCGGCCGTGTCGAGCAGAAGGAGGTGCGGCCGCGCGAGCAGGACGGTGAGCGACGCGTTCAGCGGGACCGTGGGTCCTCCCCTGCGGGCCGACAGATGCGCGGACGAGACTCGACGCGGCTTGGGCCTGCTGGCGGGCGTGCACGGTGGGCCGCCAGGGCCCCCGCGAGCGCGGTGAGCGCGGTCGCGACGCCCAAGAATCCGTCGGCCGCGCCGAACTGCAACGCGGTGAACCCCAAACGGCCGGTCAGGTACAGCGGAAGGACCACCGCCACCATCTCGCTCGAGATGTCGGTGACGAGGCTGGTCATACCGAGCAGCGCCACATTGCGCTCGACGATCAGGCCCCGCCACGATCGTCGCGAGACCGCGAAGTCGTCGACGGCATCGGGAAGGGGGTTGCGGCGGGCGACGTACATCGACGTTTCAGTCTGCGCTCGACCGCCGCCCGGGCCGGCTGTCTCCCGCTACGGCACCGGCGTCGACGGTTCGGCCCTCTCGAGCAGTGCGCTCCCCACCCTCACTGCGCGTGAGGCTACGCCAGGCTGGGCCCACGCTTTCCGTCGCCCGATCCCCGGCCCGGGTGCTCTCGTTCGGCCGGCCGTTGCCGATAGGGAGCGCGTGACCTCCGAGGCCTGGACGGACGTGCTCGGGTACCTGGGCCGGCTCGGCGCCCACGACGTGATCCTCGCGACCGAGCGGCTCGACCGCGCGATCGACCGAGACGGCATCGACGCGATCAACGACGCGCTCGGCGACGCGTGCCGCTCGGCGATGGACCGCGTCGTGTTCCCGGCCGGCACGGTGGACATCCACGCGGTCGTCGACACGATCGCGCTGCGCATCGTCGAGACGAGCGGCGACACGCGACTCATTGCCGTCGACCAGCAGCGGTCGCTGCTCGTGTTCCTCGGAACTCTCGGCCTTCCGTGCGCGGCGCGCAACGATGTCGCGAGCTGGTCGGCCGAGGATCGCCTCCACGACTCGATCGCCTGCCTGATCGGCCTCATCGGCATCGCGGCGAGCGATGCGCACACCTCGATCGCGGACGCCGTCGCGCGCATCGCACCGCCCGAGCCTGTGCAAATTCCCGAAGGCACCTTCGGGCTCGCGTGGCGCGGCCCGAACGGCTCCGAACCGTTCGCGGGTGTGGTGCCGCGCGGCTACACCGCGCACATCACCTTCCGGGGTGCCGAGCAGTGCTCCCTGCGTTCGATCTTCGCGGGAGTCGCGCTGCTGCGCGATGCCAAGCTCCCGATCGAGGTCGAGCTTCCGATCGAGCTTCCGATCGAAGAACACGCCAACGTCGACGTCAACCGCTGATCACGCCCGCCACGTCGAGACGATCTCCCGGGTCGTGGTGATCGTGGCGACGAGCGAGAGCGTGTTGTCGATCACCGCGTCCGCGTAGTCCACCGGCACGCCCGCGATCGCGTCGCGCGGCATGACGATCTGGTAACCACGGTTCACGGCGTCCAGTGCCAGGTTCGTCATCCCGATGTTCACCGATACCCCCACGCCGACGATCGTCGTCGCGCCGAGGTTGCGCAGGATCGCATCGAGCTGGGTCCCGGTCATCGGGCCGAGGCCGTGGTACCGCGGCAACACGATGTCCGCGGGGTCGACGCCGATCTCGTCCGGAGGTTGCACCGCGACGCTTCCCGGGGACAGCCGCACGGCCGACTTCTTCACCCCGAGGAACAGGCGCGCGTTGCGGTTTGCGCCCCGGCCGTCGTCACGCGTCTCGGCCGTGCAATGGAGCACGGGAACGCCCGCGTCGCGGGCCGCACGCGCCAGACGCGCGCAGTTCCCGATCAAGTCGATCGACGCGGCGGCGTCGGCCAGCGCGGGAAGCACCGACGGCGAGCCGACGACGCCGTTCTGCACTTCCTGGAGCACGAGCGCGGTGTGCGCCGGCGCAACGAGCCCCGCGAGTTCCATCGGAGTCAGGCTAACCGTGGGGTCACCACGTGGAGGAGGTCCGCGATCTCGCGCGCACATTCGACGAACACGTCGAGATCACCGCCCGCGGGATCGACCACGTCTTCCCACGACTCGAGCTGCACCTCGTGCACGTGCATACGTGCCAGCCGCTCGAACAACGGGCCTCGCTCGGCCGGCGGCAGGTCGCGCGCCAACCGTTTCAGCGTCGCGGTGCGCGGCGCGGCCGTCGGATGCACGCGCCGCATCCACATCACGTGCTCGCGTGCCAGCGCGATCACGAGATCGGCGTTGTCGAGCTCCTGCGTCGTCGCCTGACGGCTGCGGTGGTCGGGCACCGGCAGCCCGAGCGACGTGATCGCGTCGCGCGTCCGCCAACTCATGGGCATGCCCTCGATCACGTGCGTCCCCGACGTCGTGACACGCAACCCCGGCACCTGCTCACGCAAGATCGCGCCGGCCATCACCGAGCGCGCGGCATTTCCGGTGCACAGGGTCACGACGTGAAGCTCACTCACGGCGGCCGACACTATCCATCGGGCAGAATGAAACTCGTGCCGTACACCCTTGTCCTGCTGCGCCACGGCCAGAGCGCATGGAACCTGAAGAACTTGTTCACCGGCTGGATCGACGTGGACCTCACGGATCTGGGCCGCGAAGAAGCGAGCCGCGGCGGCGAGGACCTCGCGCGCGCGGAGCTTCTTCCGGACATCGTGCACACCTCGTTGCAGGTGCGCGCCATACACACCGCGGAGCTCGCGCTCGAGGCATGCAGACGCACATGGATCCCGGTGCGCCGGTCCTGGCGGCTCAACGAACGGCACTACGGCGACCTCCAGGGCAAGGACAAGAAGCAGACCGCCGCGCAGTTCGGTGGAGATCAACTGAAGCTCTGGCGTCGCTCCTACGACATCCGTCCACCTGCGCTCGACCCCATGAGCGACAAGGAACGCTGGGGATACGACGATCGTTATGCCGCGCTGCCGCGCGACCTCCTTCCGGAATCCGAGTGCTTGAAGGACGTGCTCGAACGGATGTTGCCCTGGTGGTACGACGCGATCGTGCCGGACATGCGCGCCGGGCGGACCGTGCTCGTCGCCGCGCACGGCAATTCGTTGCGGGCGCTCGTCAAGCACCTCGACGGCATGACTCCCGAGCAGGTCGTCGAGCTCAACCTGCCTACCGGCGAGCCCCTCGTCTACGAGCTCGACGAGGACCTGCACCCGACCGGAGCTGCCGGGCCCGGCGGTGTGAAGGGCCGCTATCTCGACCCGGACCGGGCACTCGCATCCGCGCAGGCCGTCGCCCACCAGGCGGGCTGACGCGGGGGCTACGCCGCCAGGGGTTGGGTGGGGACCGATCCACGACGACGCAGCCCCCTGCGAATCCAGAATACGCGCCGCGGAAACGGCTTCAGTCCCCGCGGCCGACGCCCGGAGCATCGGTTCGCGCGGCCCGATGACCCATGCTCACGGAGCGGGATCCCGCGTCTCCGCGCTCGGCCCGGCGCGCGAGGTCGCGGAGCTCGGGACGCATCGACGCGTGCATGTAGAGGAACAGCACGGGCTTGATCCATCGCATCGCGGACGGCAACACGTAGTGCTCGTAGTGCACGATGCGGCTGGTGTGCGCGTCGAGTGGCTCGACCGCGAAGCCGCCCGAGATCTCCCATCCGCGGCCGACGGGCGCCGTGCTCTCGCTGTGGAAACCGTGCGGCGAGAGTTGGTAGCGGAACGTTGCGTGCCACGGAACGATCCGCGCGACGTGACCCGCAACGCGGTAGGTGCCGGTGGTCTCGGTCTCCGGGAGGAGCTCGCACGTGTCGGCCTTGCGCTCGGTGAGATGGATCGATGCGATGTCGTTCACCACCGCGACCGTCACCTCCGCCGGTGCGCGCACCACGATGGTGCGGACGGCTTCGACCCGGCGCGAGATCACGCCGGGAGCGTCTCGGTGGCGGGGACGGCGCGCACGATCGGTATCGGCTCCGCGATCCCGCGCACGAACACCGGTCCGAGCGGTTCGAACACGATGCCGCCCATGTCGCCGGCCTCGTTGACGGTGGCTTCGGAGCAGAGCACGTCGCCCGGACCCGCGAGCTCGACGATCCGCGCCGCGAGGTTGACGTCGCGGCCCACGATGTCGTCGCCCCGGCGGCGGGGGCAGCCCCAGTGCATCCCGATCCGCACCCACAACGGCACCTCGTCGTCGCCGGCGCGGTCGAACGCGGCCTGCAGACGCAGACAGGTGTCGATCGCCTCGCGCGGGGAGTCGAACCACAGCAGCAGCCCGTCGCCCAACTCCTTCACCACGCGCGAGCAATCGGGGAGCTCGGCCCGCACCATCAGCTCTTGACGCTCCAGGAGCGCCAGTGCAACGTCGTCACCGCGCTCGTCGGTGAGCTGGGTGAATCCGACGATGTCGGTGAAGACGATCGCGCCGGTCGTCGCCGTCGTCACTGACACGAAACTCGTATTGCTCCGCTCACGCTCTTCACCGCGATCTCGCCGTCGCCACCGGTCGGGCACTCGCAGCGCACCCGTCCGCTGATCGACCGCAGTCGGGTCGCGGGCTGCACGTCGCGCGGCACAAGGATTTCGACCTTGCCCGAGACGGTGTGCACCGAGATCTTGCCGCCGCCGGTCGTGCCGATCAGGACCTTGCCGCTGACGGTCTTGATCTCGGCGCCTTCGACACCCTCGGCGAGCACCACCCCCGACACGCCGGCGATCGCGGCGCGCTGTGCCTTGCCGATGTGCACCTTCGAGCTCGTGACGACGATTCGGCATTCACCCGTGCATGTTCCGATGTCCACCGAACCGGATTTGGCACGCACGTCGACGCGCCCGGCTTCGGCCACGTGCACCTTCCCGCTCACGGTCGCGATGCGCACGCCGCCGAGCAGGCCCTCGGTGTCGATGGATCCCGACACCGTCCCGATCGTGACATCGCTCCCCGTTGGGCAGCGAACCACGATCGTCTTCGCGCCGTCGGATCGCCGGATCTCGAGCGCGCCCTCGTGCTCGCGCACGACCGAGCCGCCCTCAACGTCGAGCTGGATCCCGGGCGCGGCCTCGACCCGCACGTTGCCGCTCCGCGTCGACACGTTCAGTAACACCACATGGCTCCCTCGCTGCGCCATCCCTGGCTCCGCTGCGTCCGCGCGGTCACGCATTCGAAGCCTACGCCTGCAATGCGAGAGGAAGGTCCTGGGCATGCGCGAGGGCCAGGTGCTGCACCGCACGCGTGAGCGCGACGAACAGCAGGCGGGCGCCGTGCACCTCCGCGGCCGCGATCTCCGCCGGCTCGACGACAATCACCGCATCGAACTCGAGGCCCTTGGCGAGTCGCGCCGGGACGACCACGACGGGCCGGTCGGGAGCGACCTCGCCCGGTTCGGCGCACACGATGCCGCGATCCTCGACGGCACGCCGGAGCTCGTCGACACGCGCGTCGGCCGCGATCAACGCCACCGTCGCGAACTCCTTCGCGAGCACAAGGGCGTGCCCGGCGACGAGCTCGACGAGCTCCTCGGGGAGGCACGGATGCACATCGGGCGGGTCGCCATCCGCTCGGACCGAACGCGACGGCGCGACGTCGGGCGCCGCGATCGGTAACAGCCGGTTCGCGAGCTCGAGGAACGCGCCCGGCAACCGGTAGCCCATCGTCAGCTCCGCTTCCTGCGCGTTCGCAGGCCGGCCCAGGTGCGCGAGGGTCTCCGTCCAGCTCTGCGTCGCTGCCGGACCCGTGGCCTGGGCGAGGTCGCCGAGCACGGTCATCGAATGATGGCGGCTACGGCGCGCGAGCATCCGCAGCTGCATCGGCGCGAGATCTTGCGCCTCGTCGACGACGACGTGCCCGAACCGTCGCGGCGCGCCTTTCACCAGCGCCTCCGCCTCGTCGAGCAGCGGGAGGTCGTAGGGCGTCCAGGCATCGCCCGCGGCGCGGGGGCGCAGCAACGCGGCTTGCTCGTCGGACTCGAGCACACCGTCGGCGGCGCGGGCGAGCGCGCCGCGCTGCGTCAGCAACGAGCGCACGAGACCCACGGCATTGACGCTCTTCCAGACGCCGTCGACCGCCTTGCGCGAGGACGCATCAGCGAGGACCTCCGAGGTGAAGTCGCGTTCGTCGAGCTCGATCGCCATGCCGCCGGTGTAGCGGTTGTACGCGCGCAGGAGCAACGTTCTGCGGAATCGTTCGCGCTGGGTGCTCGCCGGGGCGTGCCGCCGGCGCGCATCGGCAACGAGCTCGTGGATCTCCTCGGTGGAGAACGTGAGCCGGCGCGTGCGATAGCGCAGCGACAGCCCGTCGTCGGGTATCCGGATCGCGCCCGCGCATGCGCGTTCGAGCACGGTCGCCATGCGCGCATCGCCCTTGATCGCCGCGACGTTCGTCGCGTCGTCGGCGACCACGCGGAAGCGCAACCCGAGAAGGCCGTCGACGGTCGTCTGTGTCGCCGACGTCTCGCCGAGCGAGGGCAGCACCTGGGAGATGTACCGCAAGAACACCGGGTTCGGACCGACCACGAGCACACCCTCGCGACCGAGGAGCGCGCGGTGCTCGTACAACAAGAAGGCGGCGCGGTGGAGGCCGACCGCGGTCTTGCCCGTGCCGGGGCCGCCCTGCACGACGAGGCACGTCTCGAGCGGCGCCCGGATGATCGCGTCCTGCTCGGATTGAATCGTGGCGACGATGTCGCGCATCGCGCCCGTACGCGCCCGGCCGAGCTCGGCGAGCAGCGGGTCGGGCACACCGCCCGAGCCCACGAGCGTGTCGGGGTCGTCGAAGTCCTCCTCGAAGACATCCTGCAGCTCCCGCGCCGTGAACACGAAGCGCCTCCGGCGCTTGAGCCCGAACGGGTCCGCGAGCGTCGCCCGGTAGAAGGGCGTCGCCACGCCGGCGCGCCAGTCGACCACCACGGGGGCGCCGCCTTCGTCCTCGACATGGCGGCGGCCGATGTACCAGCGGTCGCCGGACTCCTCGTCGATGCGCCCGAAGCAGAGGACCGCGGCGTCGTCGTCGAGCGATGCCAAGCGCCGCTGCAGCTGCCACTTCACTGCGTCGGCGTCCGCCTTGTTGGCGCCCAGGATGTCCTCGTCGGCGACCTTGGCGGCCGTGCGGCGCCGCATCAACTCGAGGCAATCTTGCGCGAACCGGAGGCGCGCGCGTTCCGACGCGAGTTCCGGGTGGGGCATTGCCCAAAGGGTACGCGACCGAGATCTCGCCGAGCGGGGAATTTCGGCTCCCGCTCGGCGATATTGCACAGGGAGTGCAGCGATACGTACATTGCGCGCTCGTGACACGAGCGCAGGGTGTGGAGGCGGCTCGATGAGCGTCGCTCCCGTGGCCGACGGCCGTTCGGCCCGGAAAGCCACCACCCGCGACGCCATCGCAGACGCGCTGCTCGATCTGATCACCGACGGCATGCTGCGGCCGACGGCCAAAGAGATCGCCGCGCGCGCCGGGATCTCCCTGCGATCGGTGTACGTGCACTTCGACGACCTCGAGGATCTGTTCTGCGTCGCGGCCCGGCGCCAATTCGACCGCGTCGCGCCCGCGCGCGTGCCGGCCGACCACGAGGGTCCGCTGCGGGCCCGGGCCGAGACCGTCGTGCGGCGCCGGGCGCAGCTCTTCGAGGACTTCGGCCCGATCCGGCGGGCGACCGAGCTGCAGGCGCCCTTCTCGCCGACCCTCCAACGTCTCGTCAACAACGCACACGCGCAAGGCCGCAAGGAGCTCGCCCGTGTCTTTGCGTGCGAGCTCGAGCCACTGCCCGCGGTCGACCGCCGCCGGGCACTCGCCGCGATAGATGCGCTCACGACCGGCGCGACCTGGGACCTCCTGCGCGAGCACCACGGGATGTCGGCGAGCGAAGCCGAACGCACGATGATCGCCGCGGTCATGGCCTTACTAGGGACCGGCGTATGACGCGCGACACCTCGGCGACGCTGCGCTCAGCCGGTTACGCCGTGTTGCCGTTGTTGTTGATGCTGCTCGGCGTCAAGCTGTTCTGGTCGACCGTGCCGGCCGAGATCTACCTGAACGGCGCGATCCAGGGACTGCTGATCGCGCTCATCTCGCTCGGATTCGTGATCGTCTATCGCGCCAACCGCATCGTGAACTTCGCGGCCGCGGACCTGGGCGGCGTGCCGGCATCACTCGCGTTCTTGTTGTTCGCTTCGCTGGGATGGAACATCTACCTCTCCGCGACGATTGGTTTCTTGGGCGCGATTCTGCTCGGGGTCATCGTCGAGTTCGTGTTCCTGCGGCGCTTCTTCAAGGCGCCCCGGCTGATCCTCACGGTCGCGACGATCGGGGTCACCGAGATCCTCGTCGGCGTCGGCATCCTGCTCCCGGTATGGCTCGGAGAAGGCAACACCGGCAGCAGCGCGGGCCCCGGCTACCCGCCGTTCTTCCACGTCGACTTCTCGATCGGCAACCTCATCCCGTTCAACGGCAACGACGTGCTCGTGATGATCGCGGTCCCGATCGTGCTGATCGCCCTCGCCTGCTTCTTGCGCTTCAGCGCAATCGGCGTTGCGCTTCGTGCAAGTGCGGAGAACGCGGATCGCGCATCGACGCTCGGCATTCCTGTGCGACGTCTCCAGAGCGTCGTCTGGGGTCTCGCCGGCGCGCTCGCCTACGTGGCCCTGTTCCTCCGCATCGGTATCGTCGGCCAGAGCCTCGGCAAGGTGCTCGATCCCGCGGTGCTCTTGACCGCGCTCGGCGCGGCCGTCATCGGTCGGATGGAACGCATGCCGACAGTCGTGCTCGCCGCCGTCGGTCTCGGCATCGTCGACCAATCCGCGGTGTTCCACTACAACAACGTCGACATCATGAGCATCGCCGTGCGTGCCGGCATCATCGGCATCGCGCTCCTCTTGCAACGCGCCGATCCCGTCACCCGCCTCGCAAGCTCGGCGACTTCGACGTGGCAGGCGACGCGGGAGATCAAACGCATCCCCGCCGAACTTCGTCGCGTGCCGGCCATTCGGCGGACGATGATCGCCCTCGGTGTCGTCGTCGTAGGTTTTGTGACGTTCGTGATGCCCGCAATCCTGCCGGAGGACAAGATCAAGCTCTCGGGCACGATCGGGATCTACGCGATCATCGGCCTCTCGCTCGTCGTGCTCACGGGCTGGGCCGGCCAAGTGAGCCTGGGGCAGATGGGCTTCGTTGGGATCGCGGGCGCGGTCGCGGGCACACTCGCGATCCGGTGGCACTGGGACATTGGGCTCATCCTTCTCGCGGCGGGTGCCGCGGGCGCGCTCGCCACCGTGGTCGTCGGCATTCCGACATTGCGGGCTCGCGGTCTCGCGTTCGCGATCGCGACGCTCGCGTTCTCGCTCGCCGCGACCTTCTACCTGCTCAATACCGGCTACTCCCCGATCAAGGGCTGGGTGCCGAACGGGCCGATTCCTCGCACACATGTGCTCGGTCTGCTCAGCGTCGACACCGAAGTCCGCTTCTACTGGTTGGTGCTCGTCGTGCTGGGGATCTCGCTGTTGATGGTGCGCAGTCTTCGCGGCAGCCGCATCGGCCGCGTGCTGATCGGCGTGCGCGAGAACGAGCGTGCCGCGCAAGCGTTCTCGATCGGCTCTCGGGCGACACTCGTGGTCGCCTTCGCCACGTCGGGCTTCCTCGCCGGCGTCGCCGGCGCGTTGTTCGTGCTCCAGCAACGCGCGCTCGACTCCGGGAACTTCGATCCCGGCGAGGGCCTGCGCGTCTTCTCCATGGTCGTCGTCGGTGGACTCGGTTCGATCGGTGGTGCGATCCTCGGCGCGGTGTACGTGAAGGGCACGCAGTACTTCCTGACCCAACCCGAATGGGCCTTTCTTTCGACGGGTGCGGGACTCCTGTTGATCCTGCTGCTCATGCCCGGCGGTCTGGGCGCGGCGGTCGGAGACGCGCGCGATGGCGTGTTGCGCTGGTACGCCCGACGCAAGGGCATCCGGGTGCCGAGCCTGGTGGCCGACACACGGGTCGACCAAGCCGTGCCCGACGTCGACATGGCGGAGGCGCTCACCGAGGCGGCGCGCGCTGAAGTACTCGCGGAGATGAGCGAATGACGATCACTGATACCGATACCACGGCCGCCCCGCCGCCCCCGCGCCGGGTGCTGTTCCGCCTCTGGGGTGTCGACGCCCATGTGCCCCGCAGACCGCGCCGGTTCTTCCGCGAGATCAGCGGCGGGCAAGCGCTCTATCCGCTGATCGTCCTTGTCGGTTTACGTGCCGTCGAACAGCTCGACCAGACCGCGTTCGGCATCCTCGGGCCCGAGATTCGCGACCACTTCCGTCTCTCGAATGGTGGGTTCCTCGCCATGGTCGGCATCTCGGCCGCGGGCGGGCTCTTGCTCACCGTGCCCTTCGCCTACTACGCCGACCGGCGCTCGCGCGTCGCGATGGCGTTGATCGGCGCCGCCGCTTGGGCCGTGTTCGGACTCGCCACTGCCTTCGCGACTTCGGTGCTGATGCTGGTTATCGCGCGAGAAGGTGCGGGCATCGGTCGGGCGGTGATCACACCGACGCACAACTCGCTGCTCTCGGACTATTACCCACCCCAAGTGCGCGCCGAAGTGTTCGGCCTGCATGCGATCGGTCTCGCCATTGGCGCGTTCGTCGGCCCGGTGGTCGGCGGGTTCGTCGGGCACTGGTTCGGGTGGCGGGTGCCGTTCATCGTGTTCGTGATCCCGAGCATCTTCTTCGTGCTGCTGGGCTTGCGGATGCGAGAACCGGGCCGCGGCCACTGGGAACGCGCCGCGATGGGCGCCGACGCCGCGGTCATCCACACCGACGAGACACCGCCCTCGTTTGCCGAGACGATACGGATCCTCTGGCAGATCGGCACGCTGCGGCGCATCTGGTACGCGCTCCCGTTCCTGGCCGCCGCGTTCATCGGTCTCGTCACGCTGACGTCGCTGTACTACGACGACGTCTTCGGCCTCTCGGACTACCAGCGCGGGCTCGTCGCGGGATTCGCCGAACCGGCGCAGGTTGTCGCGATCCTGCTCGGCATTCCGCTCGCGGCGCGCCTGATGCTGCGCGATCCCGGGCTCGGGCTCCGCATGCTCGCGGTCGTCGGCACGGTGATGGGGGTCGCGTGGACGATCTTCGCGCTCTCTCCGTGGCTGTGGCTCGCCATCGCGATGCACGTCCTGATCACGGGCATGACCGCGCTGCTCGTGCCCGGCATCTTTGCCGCCCTGTCGCTCGCGATCCCACCCAAGGTGCGGTCAATGGGCTACTCGATGGCGTCGCTGTTCATCCTGCCGGGATTGATCTCCTTGTATGTCGTCGGCGCGATCGCGAACACGTACGGCATCCGGGCCGGGCTCCTCGTGATGGTGCCGATCTTCCTGACCGGCGCGTGGCTCCTCGCATCGGGCTCGATGTACGTGCGCGGTGACATCAACCGCGTGTGGACGTCGGCCGCGGCCCAGGCCGAGGTGATGCTCAAGCGTGCCAACGGTGAAGTGAAGCTGCTGCTCGTCCGGCAGGTCGACGTTCACTACGACAACGTCCAGGTGCTGTTCGGCATCGACTTCGAGGTCGACGAAGGCGAGATCGTCGCGCTCTTGGGCACCAATGGCGCGGGCAAATCGACGTTGCTCAAGTCCATCGCTGGTCTCGTCGAGGCGACCAACGGCGCGATCGTGTTCGACGGTCGCGACATGACGTACGCGCCACCCAACGAGGTCGCGGGCCGCGGCGTGGTGCTGTTCCCCGGCGGTCAAGGCGTGTTCCCGTCCTTGACGGTCGCCGAGCACCTTCGCTTGGCGAGCTGGCTCCACCGGCACGAGAAAGAGCACGTGAAGGAAGCGACCAACCGGGTCCTCGAGCTGTTCCCGATCCTGCGCGAGCGCCTCGAGGAGCCGGCCGGGAACCTCTCGGGAGGTCAACAACAGATGCTCGCGCTCGGCATGGCGTTCATCGAACGGCCGCGCTTGTTGATGATCGACGAGCTGTCACTCGGGCTCGCACCGGCGATCGTCGAGCAGCTGTTGCCGATCGTGCGCGACATCGCCGCGCAAGGCACCACGATCATTCTCGTGGAACAGTCAGTGAATCTCGCCCTCACGATCGCTCAGACCGCGTACTTCATGGAGAAGGGCGAGATTCGCTTTCACGGGCCGACCGAGGAGCTGCTGCAACGTCCGGACGTCCTGCGGTCGGTCTTCCTCGAAGGCGCGGCCAAGGGCATCGCCGGAGAACCTTTGGGAACCGTCGGCGCGACAGCCGTGCACGTGGAGGCTCCGCAGGGGAACGGAAGCAACCAGTCGCCCGTGCGCTTGTCGCTCTCACACGTCTCGAAACGGTTCGGGGGTTTGTCCGCGCTCAGCGACGTCTCGCTCGAGGCCGCGGCCGGCGAGATCGTCGGGTTCATCGGTCCCAACGGCGCCGGCAAGACAACGCTCTTCGACGTCGTGTCGGGGTTCTTGGTGCCCGATCAGGGCACGATCGTGCTGGGAGAGGGCGGCGATGCCGTCGACATCTCGCGCGCCTCTGCTGCCCGCCGCTCGAAGCTCGGTCTGGGCCGATCGTTTCAGGACGGCCGCCTGTTCCCGAGTCTCACGGTCGCCGAGACCGTGGGTGTCGCGTTCGAACGGCACCTCGAGACGCGCGATCCCGTCGCCACGGCGTTGCGCCTTCCCTGGGTCGCTGACACCGAGCGCGACGTCGAGTTCAACGTGGAGCGGCTCCTCCAGCTCTTGGGCATTACCGATTTTCGCGACAAGCTCATCCGCGAGCTGTCGACCGGAAGTCGGCGGATCGTCGACCTTGCCTGCGTGCTCGCACACGGGCCGAGCGTGTTGCTGCTCGACGAGCCGTCTTCGGGCATCGCGCAACGAGAGGCCGAAGCCCTCGGCCCGGTATTGCTCCGCGTCCGCGAGCAGACCGGGGCGACGTTGCTGGTGATCGAGCACGACGTACCTTTGCTCATGGGGATCGCCGACCGCATCGTTGCGCTCGACCTCGGCGAGATCGTCGCCTCGGGCGCACCCGCCGACGTCGTGAACGATCCCACCGTCGTGCACTCCTATCTCGGCACGTCCGAAGCGGCGATCGCACGAAGCGGGAGCCACGAGAGCTAGCGAATATCAACTGACGCCAACAATGAGCCATCACTGACCTGAGGGGGACACGGGATGGGCATGCAACAGGCACCGCGCCCGCAACGATCGCCGTGGGTGCGTTACGCACCCTTCATCGCGATCGTCGTGGTCATCGCAGTCGTAGCCGTGATCCTCGTTGCCGTAAGCGGCGGCGACGACAAGAAGAAGCCCGCCGCTGTGAGCATCAAGGATTCGAAGTCAGGCGCGAACGGCGTCCCGCTGTTCTACAACGACGCCAAAGCAAAAGGAGAGGCCGACAAACACACGTGGCAGGACCACTGCGACGCCGCGACCGGCCGCGTCGCGATCCCGATCCTGAACCCGCCACCCTGCGTCGAGAAGTTCACCGGCGACAACGGCGGCGCGACGTCGAAGGGCGTCACCGCCGACACGATCAAGATCGGGTACTACATCGCCAAACCCGACCCCATCTTCGACGTGGCGTTGAAGCAGACCGGCGCGTACGACCCTCCGGATGACACGGCCAAGGCATGGGAGAGCTACGCGAAGCTGTACGCGAGCATCTACGAGCTCTACGGGCGCAGGGTGCAGATGGTTCGCATCAACGGCACCGGCTCGTTCAATGACGCGGTCGCGGCGCGCGCCGACGCCGACCGCGCCGCCGCGCAGGGCGTCTTTGCGGTGGTCGGTGGACCTCCGCAAGCCCGGCAATTCGCCGAGGAGCTCGCGGCGAAGCACGTCCTGTGCATCGCAACGTGCATCCTCGCTCAGCCCGAGAAGTTCATCGGCGACAACGCCCCGTACCTCTGGCCGCCCGGACCTTCCCCTGACCAGACCTCGGCGATGGTGACCGAGCTCATCAAGAAGCAGCTCCTCGGCAAGCCGGCCGAGTGGGCTGGTCCCGATCAGAAGGGCAAGGACCGCACGTTCACGCTGCTCACCTACGACACACCCGACGCGCAGTTCAAGCCGGCCTGGGACGACCTCGCGAAGCGCCTCAAGGACGCGGGCGCCAACATCGTCGCCCATGTCGATTACTACTTGAACTTCAACACGCTCGCGGCGGACGCACGCACAATTGCGGCCAAGCTGAAGAAGGCGAACGCAACGAGCATCGTCTTCACCGGCGATCCCGTGTTCCCCGCGAGTCTCACCAAGGAGATGACCACCCAGGGCTACTTCCCCGAGTGGGTGATGTCGGGCACGGTCCTCGCCGACACCAACGTGTTCGCGAGGAGCTTCGATCAGCAGCAGTGGGTACACGCCTTCGGCTTGCAGCTCACCCCGGCCAAGCTGCCCAAAGACAAGCAGGACTCGTTCACGCTGCACCAGTGGTGGTACGGCACGCCGCCGCCGACCGACAACAACTTCGCGATCGAAAAGGGTGCCGTCGAGTACTTGATGCTCGGGTTGCAGCTCGCGGGACCGAAGCTCACGCCGGAACAGTTCAAGCTCGGCATGGACGCGGCGCCGCTGTCGATTCCAGCCGATGTGCCATCGCGTCGGACGCTCAACTCGTGGGGTGACCACGGACTCTGGCCGGGGGACACCGACGATTTGGCGGGTCTCGACAACGCGGGCATCTTGTGGTGGGACCCGAACACGTCCGGGCCCGACGAGACGGGCACCGTCAAGCCCGGCGTGTATCGCGGGATGAACGGAGGCCTGCGCTACACGATCGGGCACTGGCCTACCGAGCCGTTGAAGCTCTTCGACCCGGCGGACACGGTCTTCGTGTACACCGATGCAAACGTCCCGCCGGAGTTGTTGCCCGCGCCGGTGCCCGTGCCACCGGACGCACCGGCGGCCAAGAAGTAACTGCGCTACGCGTCCCGGGGGACGGTGACCCAACCTTCCCCCGGGACGTGCTTGCGCACGACGCGCGCGGGCACACCCGCGACCACCGAGAAGTCCGGCACGTCGAGCCCGGCGACGACGGCACCGGCCGCCACGACGACGTTGCGCCCGAGGCGCGTGCCCGGCAACACCACCGCGCCGTGACCCAGCCAGCAGCCGTCGCCGATCGACACCGGCACGTTCTTCCACATCTGCGTGCCGACCGCTTGCGAGATGTCCTCGTACCCGTGGTTCTGGTCGGTGACGTACACGTAGTGGCCGGTCCAGATGTCGTCGCCGATCTCGATGCGCTCGTGGCCGACGATGCCGATGCCCTTTCCGAGCATGCACCGGTCGCCGATCGTGATGACGGGATCGCCCCGGAGGTTCGCCTGCGTCGGCATCCCGGCGCTGAGGCTCGCGAGCGGACCGATGATGGTTCCTTCGCCGACGGCGATGCGTCCTTCGCCGAAGATGACCGTCGGCGGGAACGCGATCAGGCTTCCGTTGCCGAACCGCGAGAAGTTGCGCGCGCGGCGATGGCGGGGACCGAGCGCGCCGAAACGCACCACGGCTTCCCATGTCGCGTGGATCGCGTTCCCCGCGACTCTCCCGACCTCGTCGCGGAGCATCGTGTCAGGATACGGGCATGGCGTCGACGAGTGCCCTCCCCGTTCGCATCGGATTGCTCTACGACTTCCCGCAAGGCAGCGATATCTTCGCCAAGGCGTTGCAGCTCGGTGTCGACGACGTCGCCGCGACCGGCCGTCTCGACCGCGACGTGGAGCTCGTGGAGCGCCAGGCGCGGGGCCTGCCGTCGGGATCGGAGGCCGACGTCGTGCGCGCGTTCCGGGAGCTCTGCGCCGAGGACGTCGTCGCGATCGCGGGACCGTCGATCTCGGATAACGCGTTGATCGCGGCTCCGTTGTGTGATCGCGCGCACGTCCCCGCGATCAACTACTCGGGCGGAGAGCGCACCCGCTCACAATGGATGTTCCACTACCAGGTCGGTTCGCTCGAGGAGGAGCCGCCCGTGCTCGCGGCACGGATGGTCGAGCGCGGGATGCGGCGAGCGGCCGTCGTGTTCGACCAGTCACCGGTCGGCCGGCGTTATGCGGAATGCTTCGAGGCCGCGCGCTCCCGGCTCGGCCTCGAGGTCACCGGCTCCGCGAGCATCTCGCCACTCGCCGCCGATGCGGACGCGTTGCTCGACCGGCTGCGCCAGGCACAACCCGACGTGCTCGTGTACTTCGGGCTCGGTCTGGCGTCTCGCGCGGTCGCGGTCGCCCGCCTCGCGCTCGGATGGGACGTCCCGGTGCTCGCGAACTCGGCGTTGATGTTCGGCTACGCGCGACCCGACTGGCGCGACGGTTACGCGGGCTGGGAGTACATCGACACCGTCGCCGACGACAACCCGGTGCGCGCGTCGTTGGGCGAACGCTTCGCGCACGCGGCGGGCGGCCCGATCGGCTGTGCCGCGTACGACATCGGTCGCTTGCTCGGCGAGGGCATCGCCGCGTCGGAACACCTGACGCGCGCCGGCATCGCGGACGGCCTGCGCCGCGTGAAGCAGCTCCCGGCCTCCAGCGGCCACGCGGGCACGCTCATGGGCTTCGGCGCGTGGGACCATGCAGCCCTGAAGGGCCACTACCTCGTGCTACGGGCGTGGCGCGACGGCCACTCCGTCCAGGTCTGACGGGCGTCGAGGGTAACTGTCGCACCCGACTGTCACCATGGCGGGCATGGACATGATCGACACGAACGACCTGGTCAGCACGTCGTACGAGCCGTGCGCCGGCTTCGGGGGCGACAGCTCGCCGGTGTGTGAGCATTGCGGATGGCTGGGCGACGAGCATGTCGCCGCCGTGCCCGCCGCTACGCCGATCGTTTCTTCGCCGCGGGCTTCGTCGCCTTCACGCTCTTCTTCGCGGGCCGCTTGACCGCTTTCTTCGCCGGTGCCTTCTGCGCCGCGTCCGGTGCGGGTCCCGAGGTGCTCGGGTGGCGATCCTTGGCGGTCTGGGCCTTCTCGAGCGACGCCTCGAGCGCGGCAACGAGGTCGAGCACCTTGGCCGGCGCCTCGACGACGGGCTCGGCGACGATCTCTTCACCTGCGGCTTTCCGCTCGATCAGATCGAGCACTTGCAGGCGGTACTCGTCGTGGAACTTCTCCGGCTGGAATTCCTCGACTGCGAGCGACTCGACGAGTTGGCGCGCCATCGCGCGCTCGCGGTCGGTGAGCTCGACGTCGTCGCCGGCCAGGAGCTCGTCGCGCGGTAGCACCTCGTCGGCGTAGCGCATCGTCTCGATGACCAGCATCCCGTCCAGCGGACGGATCGCGACCAGCCGTTCCTTGCTGCGCACGATGATTCGGCCCAGCGCGACCTTGTTGAGCTCGGTCATCGCGTCGGCCAGCAGCTTGTACGGCTTGACGCCGCGAGCGTCGGGAATCAGGTAGTAGGGCTGCTCGAAGTAGACGGGATCGATCTCGTCGAGGTCGACGAACTCCTCGATGTCGATCGCGTGACTGGCCCGCGGCCGCAGGGCATCGAGCTCGTCCGGCTCGATCATCACGTACCGGCCCTTGGAGATCTCATAGCCGCGCTTGATGCGGTCCTGGGTGACCTCTTCGCCGGTCTGCTCCGACACCTTCTTGTAGCGGATGCGCGAGCCGGTGCCCTCTTCGAGCTGGTTGAAGCTCACGTCCTTGCTCTTGGTCGCACCGACGAGGCGGACGGGCACCTGTACGAGGCCGAAACTGATCGAGCCGGTCCAAATGGCACTGGGCATGCGGGCAGGCTACCAATCGAAGAACCGCAGGTGGCGGCCTTGGAAGGTGTCTCCAGTCGCCTCCTCGCGCTCCTCGCGCGGCGCCGCATCCTCGCATGCGAGAATGACGACGTGGCGCGGCGTTCGTCTCTTTCTTCGTGGCTGTACAAGGCGTCGCGTACGACACGTGACCTCGAGGTGCTCACGGGCAAGGACGGAGCAGAGCGGTACGCGAAGCGACGCGTTCGTCGAGTGCTCCGCCGCCGCGGTCTCGGTTGGTGGTTCCGCAAGACGGGCCTCTGACCCCGGGTTGCTCGCGGTGTCCCCGTAGCATCGACTCCCAGATATGGCGACGAAGGGCCAGGTCATCGCGATCGAGGGTCGTGAGCTCACGGTCTCGAACCTCGACAAGGTCCTGTATCCGGCAGCCGGTTTCCGCAAGGCCGAGGTCATCGACTATTTCCGTCGTATCGCACCGTGGCAGCTCTCCCACCTTGCGGGACGGCCGCCGACCCTGGTGCGCGCGCCGGACGGCCCGGGCGGACCACGCTTCTTCGAGAAGAACTGCCCCTCGCACCGTCCGGCATGGCTGCCGGTCTTCACGGGTCACGAGGCGACCGGCGGGACCAAAGGGTGCCTGATCGAGGACGTGCCATCGCTGGTCTGGCTCGCCAACCTCGCCGCGCTCGAGTTGCACACACACCAGTGGACGGTGGAGGACCCCGAGCACCCCACGGCGATGGTGATCGACCTCGATCCGGGCGAGCCGGCGACGATCATCGACTGTTGCCGCGTGGCGCTCGCGCTGCGCGACACCTTGCAGAAGCTCGGGTTGCACGCGGTGGTGAAGACCTCGGGTGGCAAGGGCCTGCACCTGTCGGTGCCGGTGCTGGGATCGGGCGCGACCGACGACCAGACGAAGACCTTCGCGCTCGCGCTCGGCCAGCTGCTCGAGTCACGCGATCCCAAGCGTGTGCTCGTCGACATGACGCGGGCGAAACGTCCGGGCAAGGTGTTCATCGACTGGAGCCAGAACGACCGGCACAAGACCACGGTGTGCGCGTACTCGCTGAGACTGCAGGAGCGACCGACCGTGTCGACGCCGCTCTCGTGGGACGAGATCGCCGACGCCGACGATCCCGACGCGCTCGTGTTCGAAGCGCCCGATGTGCTCGCGCGCGTCGAAGAGCTCGGCGACCTGTACGCCGACTCCGTGACACTGCATCAGGAGCTTCCCGAACTGTGAACCTCGGCGGCAAGGTTGCGATCGTCACGGGTGCGTCACGCGGCGTCGGCGCCGCGACCGCCGAACTGCTCGCGCAGCGGGGGTGCCGCGTCGCATGCGCGGCGCGTGCCACCGCGGAATCGCCGCTTCCGATTCCCGGCACGATCGACGACACCGTCCGGCGCATCGAGGAGGCCGGCGGCAACGCGATCGCGGTACCGACCAACCTCGCGCGCGACGACGAGGTGACGCGTATGGTCGCGTCGACGGTCGAGCACTTCGGCGGCGTCGACGTGCTCGTCAACAACGCCGCGATCACCTTTCCGGGCGACCTGGACATGGAGATGAAGCGCTTCGATCTCGTGATGCAGGTCGACCTGCGCGCGCCGCTGCTGGCGATCAAGGCTGCCGAGGCGTCGATGAAGGAGCGGGGCGGTGGCGCGATCGTCAACGTCTCGTCGGTCGCGGGCCTCAACTTCATCCCCGGCTTGATGGCGTACGGCATGGCGAAGGCCGCGCTCGAGCACCTGACCGTGTCGGCGGCGCACCAACTCCGGCCGTTCGACATCGCCGTCAACACGTTCCGCATCGACGTGCCCGTCGCGTCGGAGGGTTTCGTGTTCAACATGCCCGACGCGGACCATTCCGACTGGGAACCGTCGGAGGTTGCCGCCGAAGGCATCGTATGGATGCTCGAACAGCCCCCGAGCTACACCGGGCACAACGCGGGCATGGCGCGCCTGCGCGCCGAGCACGGGATCATGCCGTCACGCGCGTCCCGTCTCCATCGCCAGCAGTCGAGTCTCGTCACCGAGACGCACCTGCGCCCCCTCTGACGCGCGCGCGACCGGTTACGAGAGACGCTCGATGATCATCGCCATGCCCTGGCCGCCGCCGACGCACATGGTCTCGAGCCCGTAGCGCTTGTTCTCGGTCTCGAGGCCGTTGATCAGCGTCGTCATGATGCGGGCGCCGGTCATTCCGAACGGGTGCCCGAGCGCAATCGCGCCGCCGTGCACGTTGAGCTTCTCCGTCGGGATGCCGAGGTGCTTCGCCGACGGGATCACCTGCGCGGCAAACGCCTCGTTGATCTCCACCAGGTCGATGTCGTCGATCGTCATGTTGGCGCGCTTCAACGCCTGGCGCGACGCCTCTATGGGCCCGAGGCCCATGATCTCGGGATTCAGCGCGCTCACGCCGGAGGCGACGATGCGTGCGAGCGGCTTGAGGCCGAGCTGGCTCGCCTTCGTCTCGCTCATCACGATGACCGCGGCCGCGCCGTCGTTCAGCGGACACGCGTTCCCGGCCGTGACCGAGCCGTCGGGCCGGAACACGGGTTTCAGCGTCGCGAGCTTCTCGACGGTGGTCCCGGCGCGCGGACCGTCGTCCTTCGTCACGACCGTGCCGTCGGGGATCGTGACCGGCGTGATCTCCCGCTCGAAGAAGCCGTTCTCCTGGTGCTCGACCGCGAGCTGCTGCGAACGCGCCGCGAACTCGTCCATCTCCTCGCGCGTCACCCCTTCGGCCTCGACGACGTTCTCCGCGGTTTGTCCCATCGCGATGTAGACGTCCGCCAGCCCGGTCCCCGGCGTCCACTTGGGCTGGCCGCCCTCGGTGCGCTGCTTGGTGCGCTCGCGCGCGTCGCGGAACTTCTCGTTCGCCGGACCGCCGTCGGCCATGCCGTTCATGAAACGGCTGACGGTCTCGACGCCGCCGGACAAGAACACGTCACCCTCGCCCGCCATGATCGCGTGGGCGGCCATTCGGATCGTCTGGAGGGACGACGAGCAGTAGCGGTTCACGGTCACGCCCGGCACGTCCACGCCCGCGAGCAGCGCAGACACGCGCGCCACGTTCGTACCTGCCTCGCCCGCCGGTTGCCCGCAGCCCCAGATGACGTCTTCGACCTGGGCGGGATCGAGCTGCGGCACCTTGGCGAGCACCGCGTCGATGATCAGCGAGGAGAGATCGTCGGGCCGGCATTCGACGAGCGACCCCTTGTTCGCACGCCCGATCGGTGTGCGGGCGGTGGCGACGATGACGGCTTCGGGCATGTTCCCCTCCGGGTCGGGCGAGCAGAGGGTCAAGCTACCTCAGGCGACCGACGCGCTCACCAGATCAACGGCATCGCGGCGGCGCTGAAATCTGCGGCGCCTCCTACGAGCAGCACCCGATCCGAACGACGGATCCGTCCCTCCTGCACGGCGAGGCTGAACGCAATCGGGATGCCCGCGGCCGCCGTGTTGCCGATGAACGGGAGCGTGAGCTCGCAACGCTCGAAGGGAATGCCGGTCAGCTCCGCCATCCGGCGGATCGCGCGGACCGAGACCTGATGAGGCACGACGCGATCGACGTCTTCGGGTTGCCACTCCATTCGCTTCAGCACGCGCCCGATCACTTGCGGTACCACATCGACACCGACTTCTTCGAGCGCGCGACTCTCGCACTCGAAGTACCGACCGTCGGGGGCGTCCCAGAGCAGGGTGCCTCCGCCGAGCACGGTGGACAGCCGCCAGAAGCGGCCCGACGATTCGAACTCGGCCGCGCCGAAGATTCCGCTCGCGCCATCGTCGCGCGCGCGTTCGATGACCGCCGCGCCACCGCCGTCGCCGAGCGTGAACGCGGCCCCGCGGCGCTGCAGCGCGGCAGCATTCTCGATGTGCCATTTCACCGTGCCGCTCAAGATCTCACCGGCGGCCACGACGACGCAGTCCGCGCGGTCGGTCTGGATCAGCGCCTGGGCGACGTCCAAGCCGTTCAGAAAACTGTTGCACGCGTTCTTGACGTCGAAGACCGACGCGCGATCGCAACCGAGCTTTTCCTGCAGCACGTTCGCGGTCGCCGGTTGCGCAATGTCCTGTGACGCCGACGCGAAGATCACGGTGTCGACGTCGGCCACCTCACGACCCGCCATCGCCAACGCGCGCTGCGCCGCCGCGGCCGCGAGATCAGAGGAAACCTGCCCGTCCTTGGCGTAGCGTCGTGTGCGCACACCCGACAACGCTTCGAGCACCGCCGCCGGCAGGCGCACTCCGGACGCGGCCGATCGCACGCGTTCTTCGATGTCGGACGACGTGATCACGGTGTCGGGAAGGTCGTGCCCGATCCCCGCGAGCCTGACTGGCGAGAGCACCCGCATCGGTTCCGTTCCTCCGACCGCCCCTACACGTGCGGCTGGACGATACCTACTCTCCGCGCGTGCTGCCAGGGGAGCGCGGGACATGCAATCGAGTCGGACATTCCACTTTCCAGAGATCGCTAAGAGCGTGGCGCTCGTGCACGCGGCGACGCGTCAGGAAGTACGTCCGGTGCCGTAGGCGCCGGCACTACGCTTCCACGCGTGTCCGCATCGGCGCACGTGCTCGAGCAGCACAAGAGCCACCGCATCCCGTGGCTCCGGGCGGCGGTGCTCGGTGCCAACGACGGCATCGTGTCGACCGCGAGCCTCGTCATCGGCGTGGCCGCGGCCAACAGCTCGCGGACCGCGGTCGTCACGGCGGGCATCGCGGGCTTGATCGCAGGCGCGATGTCCATGGCCGCGGGCGAGTACATCTCGGTGAGCTCCCAGCGCGACGCCGAGCAGGCCGACCTGGTCATCGAAGCCGAGTCATTGCGCGAGAACCCGCGCGCCGAGCTGCACGAGCTCGCAAGGATCTACGAGGATCGCGGCGTCGAGCCCGGTCTGGCGCGCCTCGTTGCAGGACAGCTGATGGCCCACGACGAGCTCGGCGCGCACATGCGCGACGAGCTCGGCATCACCGAAGTCGCCAAGGCGCGCCCGCTGCAGGCCGCGTGGACCTCCTTGCTCGCCTTCGCGACCGGCGCGATCTTCCCGCTTCTCGCCATCAGCCTGGCGCCTGCGAGCAGCCGCATCGCGGTGTGCGCGGCCGTTTCACTGCTGGCATTGGTGTTGCTCGGCGTGCTCGGGGCCCGCGCCGGCGGTGCGCCGTGGCAGCGGGCCGCGGCGCGCGTCGTCGCCTGGTCGTCGCTTGCCATGCTCGTCACCTATGGCATCGGACGGCTCGTCGGCGCGACCGTGTGAGGCGAACGCGCGCCCTGCTCGGCGCGACCGTGCTCGTGGCCGCCGCGTGCGGCGGGTCGCCGAGCGTGCCGGCGTTGCCCGACATCGACGCGCTGAAGTGTCCGCCGCCACAGACGACCGCCGCCGTCGCATCGAGCCTCGACGCGCTGGCACCGCTCGCCGCCAAGGAGCGCGCGCCGATCACCGGGCGCATCGTGCACGCGGGACACGGACGCGCGGGACCGGAGCCGGCGCTCGACGTCACGGGCGCCGACCGCCCCGTGCTTGCCCGTGAGCTGCGCGCGGCCGCGGACGTCGCGTGCCGCCTGCGCACGACGGAGGACGCGCGGCGGGCCGGCTATACCGTCTCCGCGAATTTCACCGAGGGTGTCGGCACGCACTGGACGAACTGGCGGCTCGTCGACGCGCCGTTCGACCCGACGCGCCCGTCGATGCTGCTGTACGGGCCGCGCCTCGGTGAGACCCGGCTCGTCGCCTTCTCCTACTGGGTGCGCACGCTCCAAGCGGGAGGTCCGAACGGATTCGCGGGCGACGCGGACCATTGGCACCGCCATTTCGGTCTCTGCTTCGACACCCGAGGTCTGCTCCAACGCGAGAACGTCGCGGCCCGCGCCGACTGCGCCGGCCGGTGGCTCAACGGGAGCGACATGTGGATGCTCCACGCGTGGGTCGTGCCGGGCGACGCGAACCTGTGGGGCGTGTTCGCCGCGCTCAACCCCGTCCTGTGTCGCCGGAACGTGCCCGACATCTCACGATGTCCCGGCCTCGACTGATTCCTCCCGCGGCCCGCGGTCGGTGAAGCTCGTGACGCGCCCGGCCATGCGTACACGATCGTCGTCGTACGCGCGCTGCACTTCGTCGAGGTCGGCATCGACGGCGATGGTCGCGAGCTCATCGACCAGCGCGTCCTCTTCGCCTTCGATCATCACACCCCACGCGTCCCACGGCAGCATCTCGACCTTGTTCAGCGCCGCGAGGTCGCGCACGACGTTGTGACGCACGAACCACGAGCCCCAGAACTCGAAGACGCCGAACGTCTCCGGGTCGGCGTGTCCGGCCTGGATGGTCTGCCAGGCCTCACCCCCGCTGAGAAACGCGCCGCGGGGAAGGTCGTCGGGGTCGAAGGGATCACCGATCACCTTCCGCTGGAGGTCGTCGAGCTGGAAGTCGCGCTGCACCCAGCGCGTGCCGTCGTGCTGTTCGACGATCCAGTGGTCGACATATTTGCCCTTCTCGAAATACGTGGCGAATCCGGCGCGGGCTCGCGCCGGCACGCCGTCGCGTCGGAGCAGCGCGGCCGCGAGCGTCGAGAAGTGTCGGCACACCACGCCCGCGCGTTGCTGCGGCTCCCGCGGCTCGAGCAGCGGACGCGCGTCGATGGCGCGAACCGCATCCAGCGTCTCGACCACGGTACGCGTCTGGCGCTCGTCGTGGACCTTGTCGATCCCGTACGCGGGAGCCCAATACGTGTGCACCAGGCAGCCCTGCACGAACGCGCGGATGTCGTCGACCGGCGGGAGATCCGCGGGCAAGGTCGTCATTGGCCCCGGCGTTGCATACCACTTGCTTGCTTCAGTCGACACGACGGAGCTCCTTCCGGTAGCGCTCCCAGTTGCGCACGTATTCCTGCGCCGGGTACGTGATCTGGTCCGGCTTCACCGCACCCTCGCGCAGTTTGGCGGGCACACCAACGGCCATCGCGCCGCTCGGTACCTCCATGCCGTTCGGCACGAGCGCGGCGGCGCCGACGAGCGCGCCGCTGCGGACGACCGCGCGGTGCAGCACGATCGAACCGGTCCCGACGAGCGCACCGTCTTCCACGGTGCAGCCCTCGAGGTGGGCGAGGTGACCGATCACGCAATCGGCGCCGACAATGGTCTCGAGCTCGCGCGTGCAATGGATCACCGCACCGTCCTGCACCGAGGTGCGTGCGCCGATGACGATCCGGCTCTGGTCTCCGCGCAAGACGGTCTGCGGCCAGATCGTGGCCCCGGCGCCGATCACCACGTTGCCGATGATCGTGCAATCGGGGTGCACGAACGCGTCGGGGTCGATCTGCGGGGCAATGTCGCCGAGAGCGTAAAGAGCCATGCCGCGTAGTCTGGCGGGTATGGACGTCGACCTGCACGTGAAGGAGGTCGCCGAGCAGGGCTACACGATCGTGAAGGATGCGATCGAACCCGAGCTCGTCGATGCGCTCAACGATACTCTCGGCCGACTCGAGCGATTTCTCGACGTGCAGCCGTCGCCCAACTCGTTCGAGGGCCACAAGACGTTGCGGGTCTACAACCTGCTTGCCTTCGACGACGTCTGGCAACGCGTGCCGGTGCACGAGCGCGTACTCCCGGTCGTCGACGGCGTGCTCGACCCCGGATGCCTGATCTCCTCGCTTTCGTCGATCGACATCCTGCCCGGCGAAGCGGCGCAGCCAATACACGCCGACGATCAACTGATCCCGATTCCGAAGCCACACCCGCCGACGGTGTGCAATTCGATGTGGGCACTCACCGACTTCACCGAGGCCAACGGCGCGACGCGCCTGATCCCCGGTTCGCACCTGCGCGACCACAGCCCGGACTACGGCACGCCGTACGACTCGATCGCAGCCGAGATGCCGAAGGGGTCCGTGCTCATCTGGCACGGCAGCCTCTGGCACGGCGGCGGCGCCAACGCCACCGGCGAGCGCCGCATCGGCATCGCGATGAACTACTGCGCCGGATACGTGCGCCAGCAGGAGAACCAGCAGCTGGGCGTGCCGCGAGAGAAGGTCGCGACGTTCGAGCCGCGCCTGCGCGAGCTCGTCGGCTACGGCATCTACAACTTCTTGATCGGACACATCAACAAGCACTCGCCGGACGAGCTGCTCGGCGGGAAGAGCGATCAGAAGATCGTCTGGGACGGCACGTGATGCTCGACATCGTCGACGACGCGCGGGTACGCGTGCTCACATTGCAGCGTCCGGACGCGTTGAATGCGTTCAACGAA
The DNA here is from genome assembly GCA_038238245.1 of Acidimicrobiia bacterium. Classification (GTDB taxonomy): domain Bacteria; phylum Actinomycetota; class Acidimicrobiia; order IMCC26256; family PALSA-610; genus DASQHW01. Next base: position 39,741 of record JBBRXX010000001.1, on the reverse strand, counting down.
GAGCTGTACCACACGGCCGGACGCGCGCTCGAGGACGCTGCCGCGCGCGACGACATCGCATGCGTCGTGATCACCGGCACCGGACGCGCGTTCTCGGCGGGCCAGGATCTCGGCGAGATGGGTCGCGTCAACGCAAAGGCCGATCGTTCGAGCTTCGGTACGGAGGGGCCCGGCTTCCCACATTTCCTCGACACGCTCGCGGCGTTGCCGAAGCCGGTCATTGCCGCGGTCAACGGCATCGGCGTGGGCATCGGCATGACGATGCTGTTGCACGTCGACGTCGCGTTCATTGCCACCACCGCGCGACTCCGCGCACCGTTCGTGCCACTCGGCGTCGTGCCCGAAGCCGCGGGCAGCCTGTTGATGCCCCTGGTGATGGGCAACCAGCGCGCGGCCGTGAAGCTCTACACCGGCGACTGGATCACTGCGGACGAGGCCGTCGAGTGCGGACTCGCATTCCGCGCGGTCGAACCCGATGCGCTGATGGAGACCACCATGACGCTGGCCCGGCGAATCGCGGCCATGCCCGTGGCATCGCTGCGCGCCACGAAGCAGCTCGTCGTCGAGGGGCGCATCGACGCGGTGCGAGCCGCGCGCGCCCGAGAAGACGCCGTGTTCACGAAGATGATCGGTCAGCCCGCCAACATGGAGGCGATCAGCGCGTTCTTGGAGAAACGCGACCCGGACTTCAGCGGCTTGTAAGAAGTATTCTCCGGGGATGACGATCGTCGATACCCGCAGCGGCAAGATCGAGGGCTTCGAGCGTGACGGTGTGCACGTGTTCCGGGGCATTCCGTACGCGGTGCCGCCGGTAGGCGCGCGGCGATGGCACCTGCCGCAGCCGGAGGAGTCGTGGGAAGGCGTGCGCGACGCCACGGAGTTCTCCGCGCAGTCGGCGCAGAGCCCGTTTGCGATGACGCAGCTCTTCGGTGGCCAAGAGACGGTGGTCCGCGAGGACAGCCTGTATCTCAACGTGTACACCCCGGCCTGTGACGACGCGCGGCGCCCGGTGATGGTCTGGATCCACGGCGGCGCGTTCGTCTGGGGCTCGGGCGACACGCCGTGGTACGACGGCACCAATTTCGCGTCGCACGGTGACGTGGTGGTCGTCACGATCAACTACCGGCTCGGCGCGTTCGGCTTCCTGCACCTCGCGGAGCTCTTCGGCGATGCCGTCGCCGGCTCGGGAAACCTGGGAATCGCAGATCAGATCGCGGCGCTCGAATGGGTGCGCGATTGCATCGCCGCCTTCGGTGGCGATCCTCACCACGTCACGGTGTTCGGCGAATCGGCCGGCGGAGGAAGCATCGGCACATTGCTCGGCACGCCGGCGGCACGGGGACTGTTCACGGGCGCGATTCCGCAGAGCGGCGCCGCGTCGTGGGTTTCTACGTCTGACCGCGCCACCACGGTCGCGGCTCGTCTCATCGAACGATTGGGTGTGAAGCCCGGCGACCTCGACGCGCTCCTCGCCACGTCGATGGACGCGGTGATCGATGCGATGCCCGCTTTCGTCGAGGACGGTGTGAGCGCGCTGCCGTTCCAGCCCGTCGTCGACGGCGTTGTTCTCCCCCAACCGCCGCTCGACGCGATCGCCGGCGGCAACTCGGCGGGCGTGCACGTGCTGACCGGCACCAATCGTCACGAGATGACGCTGTTCCACCTCGCCGACCCGACGCTGGCGACGCTCGACGAAGCCCGTGTGCGCGCTCGTGTGCGCGTGTGGTTCGGCGACGCCGGCGATGCGGTCGTCGACAGCTACCGGGCGCGCCGCCCGAATGCGAGTCCCCAGGAGCTCTGGCTCGATCTCTCGACCGACGCGGTGTTCCGCGTGCCCGCGATCCGCATGCTCGAAGCGCAGCTCCCCCATGCGCCCGTGTGGTCGTACCTGTTCACATGGGAGACGCCCGTGTTCGGCGGAGTCTTGAGGTCGACGCACGCGCTCGAGATCCCGTTCATGTGGGACAACCTCGGGCGCCAAGGCGCCGAGATGTTCACCGGCACCGGCCCGGAGCGTCAGGCGATCGCCGACGCCATGCACCTGGCATGGACGGCGTTCGCGCGCGCCGGGGATCCCAACCACGCGGGGCTGCCGGCATGGCCCCGGTACGACCTCGACCGCCGGGCCACGATGCGCTTCGACGTGGCCTGCGAGGTGCTCGACGACCCGGACGGCGAGGATCGGGCCGCCGCCGAGGCCGCCACCCCCTGATCTGCTTGAGGCGCCCCGCGACCCTGCCGATGAGGACGCAATGGGGAACATCGTGGCGCTGCTGCTCGACGACGCAATACCGCCCGGGCGGCTGGGTGGGCTGCTGCGCGCGGCCCGCAAGCGGCGCGGATGGAAGCGCAAGCAGGCGGCGGCGTACGCCGGCACGACGGTAGAGAAGCTCCGCGCCTACGAACGGGGAACGCGCCGGATTCCGGCCGAGGTGTGCACGCGCCTCGCGGAGTGCTACGGCGACGATCTGCTTGCGCACATCCCGCAGCGGGAACCGCTGGACGTCAGCGCCCTTTCTGCAGACTCCGGCGAAGACGAGACCCTCACCGATTTCGTGCAGCTCGTCCGACGGTTGCGACGTGCGAAGCCCGGTGAGCCGTTGCCGCTGCGTGCCGTCGATGTCGGCGCGCTCGCGTCTGCGCTCGACGCCGACCCCGAGACCATCGAGCGCCGGATCGTGGACGTGCTGGGATGTTCGCCCGAGGAAGCGCGTGCGCTGCATCGCGAGCTCCTACATCGCAGGGTCGTGCTCCCCGTCGTTGGGCTCGCGGCGAGCGTGGTGGCGATCGCCGGTGTCCAGGCCGCGCAGGCCGCGACCGATCGGCCCGCGCGGGCTCCGGTCTCGCAGACCCAGGTCACCGCGGCGCCGCCCACGACCGTGCCGCGCGCGAGGACTACGACGACTCCGCCGGCGACGAGCCCGACGACTCCCACGACGTCGGCGCCGCGGCCCGCACTGCACTCGAGCGCCCCGCGTGCCGGGCAGGCGGCACCGACACCGGCGCCTCCGGCCGCCGCGAACACTTTGCCCGGTGGCTGGTATCCACTCCCCGAGAAGCCGCCGACCCTCCACCCGACGCCGCCGAAGATCGAACCGGACGACACGCCGGTCGGCGTCCTGCCGGGCGAGACGCCGATCACCGACATCGGCACCGCGATCTCCACGGTTCCCGAGTCGGGCTAGCGACGCGGGCCCGCGCCGCTCACGGCCTCGTTCTCTCGTGCCAGGCCTTTTCGCGGACGAACGTCCTGATCCCCGCATCCGACATCGACACGCCGCTGCCCGAGTGGCGGCGGCCGGCCCACGGCAATCGCACGCTCGACCGGTCCGACGTGTTCCAGTAGGCGTTGCCGACGTCGAGGCGGGCCAGGATCTGCTCGGCGCGTGAACGATCGTTCGTGAACACGGCCGCACCGAGGCCGAACTCGGTGTCGTCCATGCGCCCGACTGCGTCGTCGTCGTTGCGCACCCGTGCGACCGGGACCACCGGCCCGAAGCTCTCCTCGCGCATGATCGCCATGCGGTCGTCGACATCGACCAGCACGGTCGGCTGGAACCAGTTTCCTTCGCGCGCGATCTGCTCGCCACCGCAAAGCAAACGGGCGCCTTTCGCGATCGCGTCACCGACCTGGGCCTCGAGGACATCGATCTGCGCGGTCCGCGCGAGCGGCCCGATGTCCGTCGTGTCGTCCTCGGGATCGCCGACACGGTACGCCGCCACGACCTGCGCGAGCGCGTCGACGAAGCTGTCGAAGATCGCGTCGTGCGCGTACACACGCTCGAGTGCGCAGCACGACTGACCGCCGTTGTAACAGGCACCCTCGGCAACCGCCAACGCTGCGCTCTCGGCATCGACGTCGTCACACACGTACGCGGCATCCTTCCCGCCGAGCTCGAGCTGCACGCGCAGCAGCCGGTCGGCCGCCGTCGCGGCGACCTTGCGACCGGTCGCGTAGGAACCGGTGAAGCAGACCATGTCGATGTCGGCCTCGACGAGCGCGGACCCTGCCGCACCGCCGCCAACGACCGCTTGCACGACGTCCACCGGCACGCCCGCCCGGTGAAAGAGGTCAACCAGCCGGAGCCCCGTGAGAGTCGCGTGCTCCGACGGCTTGTACAGCACGGCGTTGCCGGCGAGCAGGGCCGGCACGATCGAGTTCAACGCCACGAAGTACGGATAGTTCCATGCGCTGATGTGCGCGACGACGCCGAGCGGTTCGTACGAGATCCGCTCGCCGACCGTGCCGTCGTCTCCGGGCGGCGTCACGACCCGCGGCGCGATCACGTCACCGGCATTTGCCACGTTCCACAGGATCCGCTCGCGGGTCGCTTCGATCTCGCTGCGTGACTGGCGGATGGGCTTGCCGACCTCGCTCGTCGTCAGACGCGCGCATTCCTCCGCTTCGGCACCGAGCATCGTGGCGAAACGCCGCAACAGCTCGGCGCGCGCCTCGTACGGCCGCGCCGCCCACGCGCGCTGCGCGCGCCGGGCGCGATCGGTCTTCTGTGCGATCTCGCGTTCTTCGGTGACCGCGACATCGCGCAGCATCGCACCCGTCGCCGGGTTGCGCACCGGCAGCGACCGCTCCTCGCGGGGTGCGGGTTCGGTCACGGGTGCGGGTGCCGCTTCGCTCGTCGCCTCGACCGGTGCGTCGACGGGGACCGCCGGCGTGGCGTTCTCGTCGGTCGAGACGAGCAACGTGAGCCAGCGCGCCTCTTTCTGGCCGGGTCGTCGTTCGAGCTGGCGTGCGTACCCGCGATCGGCAAGTCGTTGCAGCGTCGCCTCCAGATCGTCGAGCGAACGGAACGTGTGCCAGCGCTCGGTCCGCTGCTTCAGCTCTCCGGGAGTCTGCGGCCCGCGCAGGAGCAACACGCCGAGGATCGCGAACTCCGGCACGTGAAGCTGCAGTGCTTCCTCCACGACGTGCCGGTGCTTCACGACGCGTTGGCCCGTCGCCATGACGCGCCGGCCCAGACCCTTCGTGCGCAACGACTCGAGCGCTCGCTCGACCGTCGCTTCGTCGTAGGCGATGACGGGATCGCGATTCGTCGTCTGGTTGCACGCGTTCATCAGCGCATTCACCGAGAGCGGGTAATTGTCGGGCGTCGTGGCGGACTTCTCCATGAGACAGCCGAGGACGCGTGCCTCCTCGGTCGTCAGCTCCACGTCATTCGACGCCGCTTCATCCATGCACGAGCTCCGCGATCTCGCGCAATTGCGCGGTCGCGCCGGACACGATCATCGTCGTCACGGCGGATTCACGCCACATCGCGAGGTCGTCACGGATCTTCTCGCGTGGACCGATGAGCGCGACGTCCTCGACAAGTTGCGTCGGCACGGCCGCCGCGGCGTCGTTCTTGTTGCCCTCGAGATACAGGTCCTGAATGAGTTTCGCCTCGCCCTCGTAACCCATCCGCGCGAAGACGTTGTTGTGGAAGTTGACCTCGCGTGCACCCATGCCGCCGATGTAGAGCGCGAGCACGGGCCGGTACATGTCGGCGGCGGCCTCGACATCGTCGGCCATGACCACGGGGACCAGGCACGCGACCTCGAAACTCTCCGGGGTGCGACGCGCGCCGGCGCGGCGGAAACCTTCCGCCAGGGCGTCTCGGTAGAAGCCGTCGGTACGGGGCGCGTAGAACATCGGGAGCCAGCCGTCGCCGATCTCGGCGGCGAGCGCGACGTTCTTGGGGCCCTCGGCGGCGAGGTATATCGGGAGGTCGGCCCGCAACGGATGCGTGATCGACTTGAGCGGCTTGCCGAACCCACTGCCTCCCGGGCGCGGGAGTTGGTACCGCTCGCCGTGGAACTCGACGGGCGCTTGGCGTGCGAGGACCTGGCGAACGATCTCGACGTACTCGCGTGTGCGCGCGAGGGGCTTGCGGTAGTCATCGCCGTACCAGCCCTCGGCGACCTGCGGTCCCGACGCACCGAGCCCGAGCACGAAGCGACCGCCCGACAGATGATCGAGCGTGAGCGCCGCCATCGCCATCGCGGTCGGCGTGCGCGCGGACAGCTGACAGATCGCCGTGCCGAGCTTGATGCGCGAGGTCGCCGCACCCCACCACGCGAGCGGCGTGAGCGCGTCCGAGCCGTACGCCTCCGCGGTCCAGACCGAATCGAAGTCGAGACGTTCCGCTTCCGCGAGTGCCTCGGGCACGTCGCGCGGCGGCTGCGCACCCCAATAGCCGAGCATCAATCCAAGTTTCATGGTGTTGATGCTAGGAGCATTGACGCGCGCACGTCACCGCCGACGCACAGCCAGCAGGCGAAGCCGTCGGGCCTCTCCACGACGGCGAAATCGACGTCGGCGCCCTCGTCGAGGCCGGCCCGGAACTCGATCTCGGCCCGGCACACCCGCGGCCGGCCGCGGCGCGCCAGCTCTTGTTCGACCGGCGCCCAGTACGCGGCGTTGTTCACGTGACCGACGACATCGAGATCCGTCGCGCGGAGCGGCCACCGGTGAGCCGTGACGCCGGCCGGCGGTGGGTCGTGGCGCAAGCGGGCCGAGACACGGTGGTCGCCTGCATCTTTGCCCCAGATCGCTTGAAACCCCGCAGGGAGCGGCGCGGGCACGCCGCGTTCGGCATCGACGTGCACCCACAGTCCGGTCGCTTCGATGCACCGCAGCGCTCCGGCGCAGACGTCAGTTCGCCGCTCCGCCCATCGGGCACCGAGCCCGCTGCACCACGTGCGCGCGGTGAGGTCGGCACGAAAGCGCGGCGTGTGCGCGATCGTGAGGTCGAGCCGCCGCAGGATCCAGATGCCCATTCCCTCCACAGGCGCGTCCGCGGCGTCAGCGTCGGCGACGTCCTGGACCAGTCGCGCGATCGCGTCGAGCCGCATCGTCGCGTCGGGCCGCACGTCTCCGAGCGCCACATGACGGGTGATCGTGACGGCCCGATCGTTCATCGAAGCGACAAGCTAGTGACTAGGTTCGGTGCCCGTGACGAGCACCACGCCGCCGGAAGGCTTCCGCCAACACCGCTTCACTCCCCCGCCGGGCGCGACCACCGTGTTGCTCGTGCGGCACGGCGAGTCCGTACCCGCCCACCCCGACCGGCCGTTCCCGCTGGTCGACGGCCACGGCGACCCCGCCCTCGATCCCGTCGGCGTGAAGCAGGCGGAGCTGCTCGCCGATCGGCTGCAGCACGAAGATCTCGCGGCGATCTACGTCACCACCCTCGGACGGACGCACGAAACCGCGGCGCCGCTCGCCGAACGCACGGGCCTGACACCGGTCGTCGAGCCGGACCTGCGGGAGGTGTTCCTGGGCGAATGGGAAGGTGGCGAGTTCCGCGCCCGGGCCGTGGCCGCCGACCCGCTGTTCCAGCAGATCTTCACCGAGGAGCGGTGGGACGTCATCCCGGGCTCCGAATCGCACGACGCGTTCGACGAACGCGTGTGGCGCGGCTTCCAGCGCATCGTCGCCGCGCACGCCGACCGGCGCGTCATGGTCGTGTCACACGGCGGGGTGATCGGCCAGCTGTTGCACCGCGTCACGCATTCCCGCCGATTCGCGTTCTCCGGTGCCGACAACGCGTCGATCAGCGAAGTGGTCGCGAGTCCGGAACGCGTCGTGCTGCGGCGCTACAACGACGTCGCGCACCTGCTCCCTTTGCTGACGTCCTGAGTCGTCAGCGCGCGATCGACGCGAGCGCACCGACGAGCGCGTCGAAGTCTTCGCCGGGCCGCCGTACGCGCGGTGGCAACTCGAGCTGGACACCCGCGTGCGCGACGCGGTTCACGGGGTTCTGCGGGTGCATGCCCCGCAGGTGTGCCGGCATGACCGCGAGGTCGGTGACCCATCGATAGGCGGGCAGGGCCGCGGTGAGCGTATGGCCGAGCTCCCTCGCGAGCGACCGGTTGCAACCGCCCAGGAGCGCAGTGGTCCACCGATCGTCGGCGTCCCGGATGCCGCCGAACCCGTGCACGGAGACCACGACGTCGACGTGCGCGACGAACGCGCGGAGCGCATCGGAGCAGGTCGGGTCGTACCGGTGCGACGGCACGTGCCAGCGGAGGTTGTCGGGCTGGACGACGGTGTAGAGCGAAGCGCCGGACGTCGAGGCCGCCGCCCCGGCGATCTCCGCCGTCCCCTGCTCGAGCCCACCGTGCAGGGCGCAGAACCCGAAGCGCGAACGCGTCACGAGGTGCTCGGCAACTCCCTCCGATGCGAGCAACTGGTCGAGCATCGAACCCGACGATACGCGACATACAGGCACGACGCGACGAGGGGAACCCTCGCGGAGCCCCCTCGACCGCCACGTCGTCCGTAACGCGATGCGACGGCTGTACATCCTCGGGACAGCCGTCGACGCGACGTTCTACCGATATTCGGCGCGTCTTACCCGCGCGATGACCTCATCGAGAGACGTTCCCGCCCGCATCACCGGCCGCCGTCGACAATCGCGCCCGGTGTCCGTCGCGCTTGACAACGGCGTGGCCCCGAAGCCTTACTGGGCGCCACTTTCGAGGAATTGTCGTCGGTCCGAGGACGCCGCCTTGCATCTCGATCTCTACAAGGCCCTCGCCGGCTTGATCGTCGGGTTCGTGATCGGGCTCACGGGCATGGGTGGCGGCGCGCTGATGACGCCGGTGCTGGTGCTCGTGTTCGGCGTCAATCCCGGTACCGCGGTCTCCGCGGACGTTGTGACGTCGCTGGTCTTGAAGCCCTTCGGCGGTGGCGTCCACGTGATGCGCCGGACCGTGAATTGGCGGCTCGTGCAGTGGCTGATGGTGGGGTCCGTGCCGAGCGCTTTTCTGGGTGCATATCTGCTCGACGAGGTCGTCGGGACCGACAACCAGGACACGGTGAAACGGATTCTGGGTTGGGTGTTGCTGGTAGCGGCGAGCGCGATCCTCGCCAAACTCTTCCTCGTGGCGCGAAAGAAGCAAGCGCCGGTGACCGAGATGATGGACGCGCGGCTCGTGCGACCGATCCCGACGCTGATCATCGGGGCGTTCGGCGGCCTCATCGTCGGCATGACGTCGGTGGGCTCGGGATCCCTGATCATCGTCGCGCTGATGCTGCTGTATCCGAAGCTGTCGTCGAAAGAGATGGTCGGCACGGACCTCGTGCAAGCCGTCCCGCTCGTCGGTGCGGCGGCGATCGGCCACTATCTGTTCGGGGAGCTCGACATCTCGATCATCACGAGTGTCCTGATCGGCGCCATTCCGGCAGTGATGGTCGGCGCACACTTCTCGTCGACGTCGGCCGACCGTTACATCCGCCCGGTGCTCGTCGCCGTGCTCACGATCTCGTCACTCGGCCTGCTCGGTGTCTCCAACGGCTGGCTGCTCGCCACCGCGATCGCAGCAATCGTTGTCCTCGCCGGCGTCTTTTCCTGGATGCGCCGCAACGAGAAGCGCTCGCGCGCGTCGGCCGAGCTCGCGTCGACGCGCTCGCGGGTCACTTGACCTGACGCGTCGCGTAGTCGGCGCGGTGGAAGCTGAATGTGCCTTCGCCGCGTAGATGTGGGTCATTGCGGGCGCCGCGAGTGGTGAACACATTCGCCGACTGGGTGATGCCGCGAGTGGGCATGCCTCGGGTGGTGTGGCCCCGTCTCGGCACGACGAGGTTCCCGCGGACAACTGTCGAGGAGTGTGAGCCGGCGTCGATCGCGATGCCGTAGTCCCAGGTGTTCACGATCGTGTTGCTCTCGATCCTGTCGCTCTTCAGGCCCGAGCGGCTGGTCGCATGCCAGTACTGGATCCCGTCTCGGGTGTTGACGATGATGTTCTTCCGCACGATGTTGGAGGAGCTGCGAGGACTGACCTCGTCGGCGAGGCCGATGCCGCGTGCCAGAAGGCGGTATGACTCGTTCCGACCGATCGGCAGGTATTGCCGTTCGGTCTCGTAGAGGAAGTTGCCTTCGATGGTCGCATGGCGGGTGCCGTCGAGATAGATCTCTGCGCCGTAGTTGTCGTGCATGACATTGCCGACGAACCGTTCGTAGTCGATTACCGTCGCGCCTTCACCGCCGTTGTCGTGCACGCGGTTGCCGGCATACAGGTTGTGACCGACGGCCGCCGCACCCCCGCTGTAGTGATTGATCGCCGACTCCCAGCCTCCGGTGGCTCGGCACGGATCCCGCACCGTGTGGCAGTCGTTCGCCCGGACCGTGAACGCGATCTCGTTCGCGAGATATTCGTTGTCGATCGCTTGCCCGGCCCAGTTCGTCGTCATCAGCCCGGAGTAGCGAGTGTTCGTGATCGTGTTGGCAATGATCCGGTTGTGCGAACCGTCATTGACGAGGCCGCGACCCGATGAGTTCCGAATGGTGAAGCCCTGCACGGTGACATTCGCCACTCCACCGGAGATGTTCCACAGCCCGTCGTGCTGCCCGATCGCCAGACGCGAGCCGTCGATGACCGGAACCTCGCCGGGCACGTTTCTCACGATGACACCCGACCGCGTCATCGTCACCTTCTCTCGATAGATGCCCTTGTGCACACAGGTGACGTCGCCCGCCTTCGTGGTGGCAATTGCTCTCGTGAGGCTCTGGGACGGCGAGACATACCTGTCGCAGTGCACGCGCGAAGCCTGCTGCCGCACAGGTCGCCGCGGTACGCACGATGCGAGAGCGAGGACAACGGCACAGGTGATCACCATGCGAACGACGGCATGCACACGCGTCGTTGAACGGGAACCCGGGCTGTGACGCATGTCTTCATCCCTTGGTCGCTGTGACTCGGGTGGCACCCACTGACCCGCCCGACCCGCAATCGGACGATCAGTACCGGGAACCGATGAGACGGTGCCGACAACGGTCTTACCGACGTCGTCGCGGCATCAAGCAATCTAACGCGCAGGAACCGCGCCCAAGCCGCCGCGTCCTCCCAGAATTCACCCGCTGGTGATCGAACACGGGAGGAACACGCGCACTTGTCACGGTTCGGCGACCTTTGCAGCAATCGCGTCGAGGAGTGCGCGCAACCGACCGTCAGTTCGCTTTCGCCCCGCTAGTCCAGTATCCGAACTCGTATCCGCTTGTTCCCCCGACCCTTGCTTTCTGTTTTCACGACTTCGAACCGGCCGATCTCGGCGGTCGAGCGCACGTGCGTGCCGCCGTCGGCTTGCTTGTCGAGGCCCACGATGTCGACCACGCGGATCTCGCGCACCGTTGCGGGAATGAGGCTGACCTTGGTGCGGATGAGGTCTTCATCCTCCACCGCCGTGTCCCGCGGCAAGAACGTGATCGCGATTTGACGGTCCTGCGCGATCTCCGCGTTCACCAGGTCCTGCACACGCGCGGCAAAACCCTCGGGAAGCGGGTCGAACGCGAAGTCCATGCGCGCTTCGAGCGGTTCCATGTTGCCACCGGTCACGGCGTTGCCCCACTCGTTCCAGATCACGCCGCACAACACGTGCATCGCGGAGTGCGTGCGCATCAGCCGATGGCGGCGATCCCAGTCGATCGTGCCGTGCACCGACGTACCGGTCACCGGCAACTCGCCTTCGACGGTGTGCCACACGGTGTCGTCTTCCTTACGCACGTCGATGACGCGTGCGCCGCCCAGCATCCCGGTGTCGTGCGGTTGTCCACCACCCGTCGGATAGAACGCGGTCCGGTCGAGCGCGACGCGCGACGAACCGGCATCGACCTCGGTCACCGGCGCCTCGAACGCACGCAGGTATGCATCCCGCAGGTAGAGCAGCTCCGTCACGCCCGCACGCTATGGCAACACGCGGGCAGGGATCCCATCACGCGTGCATTTGTGAGATCGCCCACGCCGCGTTCACGAGCCCGATGTGGCTGAACGCCTGCGGAAAGTTCCCGAGAAGCTCGCCGGTACGACCATCGACCTCTTCGGCCAGCAATCCGACGTCGTTCACGAACGCGATCGCACGCTCGAAGACCTCTCGGGCCCGCGCCTCGTCACCGGCCAGCGCGATCGCCTGCGCGAGCCAGAACGTGCACAGCACGAACGAGCCTTCGTCGCCTTCGAGCCCGTCGTTCGCGCGGTAGCGGTAGACGAGCCCGTGATCGTCGGTGAGGCGATCGGCGATCGCGTCGATCGTCGACGTCATGCGTGGGTCGTCCGCCCCGATGAACCCGACGATCGGCATCATCAGGCTGGAAGCGTCGAGGTCCTCGGAGCCGAACGACTGCGTGAACGCCCCGACCTTCTCGTTCCATCCCCGAGTAAGGATGGCCTGTGCGATCTTCTCGCGCGTGTGCTTCCACCCGTCGACACGATCGTTGGCATCCAACACGTCAGCCAGCGTGATCGCCCGGTCGAGCGCGACCCAACACATCAGCTTCGAGTAGAGGAAGTCACGCGGCTCACCGCGAACCTCCCAGATACCTTGGTCCTTGTCCTCCCAGCGCGCCGCAGCTGCGTCGGCCAGGTCGGCGAGGAACGCGAGGTTCGCCTCGTTCAGCCGCGCGACCTGGTCGGGCAGGCGCGCCGCGGCGTCCAACAACTCCCCGTAGACGTCGAGCTGACGCTGGTTCCACGCGCCGTTGCCGACACGCACCGGCGCGCTGTTGCGCCAGCCGCGCAGCTGGGGAAGCACGCGCTCGGTGAGATCATGTTCGCCACCGATGCCGAACATGATTTGCAGGTCGCGCCCGCGGTGCACCTGCGACGCGGCCGCCGACGAGAGATAGTCGAAGAACTTTTCCGCCTCGTCGGGGCACGCAGCCACCCACAGGGCCTGGAGCGTGAACGACGCGTCCCGCACCCACGCGAACCGGTAGTCCCAGTTGCGGGAGCCGCCTTCGGACTCGGGGAGCGACGTGGTGGGCGCCGCGCACATCGCCCCGGTCGGGTAATACGTCAACGCGTACAGCACGCGGCCGCTGTGATGCACGAGTTCTTGCCACGGTCCGTCGTATGACTGATGCATCGCCGACCACGTGCGCCACGCCTCCGCAGTATCCGCGAGACGGGTCTCGATCTCCGCCGGTGACCACAGCTCCGGAGCAAGCTGCGAGCTCGTCCGGTGCTGCAACGCGAACGCGACCCGTGCGCGCGCTCCGACCGTGAAGCGCGCACGAGCACTCGCACCTTCCATGTCCATCGGAACCGGGCTCGACAGCGCCAACCGGTCGGCACCGCCGATCGTGCGCAGGCCACCGTCGACCGGCTGCAACAGCGGCCAGATCAGTCCGTATTCGGGTCGGGGCGCGTAGTCGAGGTCGAACTCGACCTCACCGTACACACCCTCGACGACGCGCACGAGGGTCGACGTGGCCTCCGCGCCGAGCGCGTGACCCCGCTCGTTGCGACCGACCGCCAGCGCGTCGATCACGCGCGCGGTGCCGGTCGCGGTACGGAAGGTCGTCTCCATCACCAGCGTCTCGGGCTGGTATCGACGCGTGATCTCGGCGTCGGCGACCGGCCGGATCGACCAGTGGCCGGCATCCAGGTCGAGGATGCGTGCAAACGTCGATGGACTGTCGAATCGCGGGAAACACAGCCAGTCGATCGAACCGCCGCTACTGAGCAGCGCCGCCGAATGACAGTCGGACAAGAGGGCGTACTCGGCAATCGGAAGATGCGTCATGACCTGGTCCGTCGACAGAGCTCGTACGTTACGCCCGTCACCGACGCGTCGCGACCGCCGCCTCGAAGATCGTGAGGTCCGCGACGAACGGACCCTCGGACCGCGGCCAGTGCACCACGAAGTCCGTGACGCCGACCTCTTCGTAGCGGCCGAGCGTGTCGCCGAACACCTCCGCCGATGCCAAGCCGGAATCAAGCTGCGGGCCGGAGACCACGAGCCGCTGCAACGACGACGGCTCCCTGCCGACGGCGGCGCACGCGTCATCGACGCGGCGCATCTGATCGCGCACAATTCTCGCGCCGTCGGCGGCCGGCAGCGGCCCTTCGCGCGCGCGGTCTCCCGTCGTCACCCATGTCCCGCCCATCGCCGCGGCCAGTCGCATCCCACGCGGCCCGGTCGCCGCGATCGCGAACGGCACCCGCGGCCGTTGCACACATCCGGGATAGGTGCGCGCCTCGTCGGCCGAGTAAAAGCGACCGCGGTACGAGCTCGCGGGCTCCCGTAACAGCTGATCGGTGCACTCGACGAACTCGACGAAGCGGTCGGCGCGCTCCCGGGGCGACCACGCCGGATGCCCGAGCATCGTGGCATCCCAGCCGTCGCTCCCCGCGCCGACACCGAGCGTCACGCGACCGCCCGACACGTCGTCGAGTGTCAGCAGCTCCTTCGCGAACGACACCGGATGCCGGAAGTTCGGCGTCGCGACCAGCGGACCGAGCCGGAGACGCGTGGTCGCGCAGGCCGCCGCCGTCAGCGTGGGGACTGCCCCGAACCACGGCGCATCGCGCAATGACCGCCAGGCGAGATGGTCATACGTCCACGCGTGATCGAAGCCCAGCTCCTCGGCCCGGCGCCACAGCGACACCGCGTGCTGCCAACGGTGCTCGGGAAGAATGACGACGCCCAGCCGCACACGGCGACACTAGAGCGACCCGGATCGCGCGGCCCGAAGACCCTCCGGGATCATCGATTGACGAGCAACTCGCGATACGGGGTCTCCTTGGCGGGTCCCGGCTCCTTCGGGAGCCCGAGCACGCGCTCACCGATGATGTTGCGCTGCACCTGGTCGGTGCCGCCGTAGATCGACGGCCCGGGCGAGAACAACGTGACCTCTTGTACGAGCCCGGCGCCCGGCGTGTCCTTGCCGAGGATCATGCCGTTGGCGCCGATGATCTCGTTGCCGACCTCGCGCTGCAACCGCAGGAGGTCGCTCATCATCAGCTTCGCGATGTTCGGCTCGGCGCCCGTGCGCTGGCTCGCCGACTTCGCCCGCAGCGCGGAGTACCGGCCGAGCTGCTGCACGGTGTAGAGCCGGGCCAACTTCTGGCGCACATTCGGGTCGTCGTTCTTGCCGACCTCTTGCGCGAGCTTGATCAGGCGCGGTGCCGCGAACAGACCGCCGCCGCCCGTGCCGCCCGTACGGATCTGGCCGACGTAGTCGCCGACCCGGTCTTGCAGCTGACCCGCGAGCGGGCCCGGAAACGCGTTGCCGGCCGCGCCCGAACCGCCGGTTCCGAGCCCGGCGCGCTCCGCCATCAGCGTCGTGTTGGCTGCTGCCCATCCGTTGTTGAGACCGCCGATGACGTCGTCCTCGTGGACACGTGCGCCGTCGATGAACACTTCGTTGAACAACGCGCGTCCCGTCATCTCGCGCAAAGGCCGGATCTCGACCCCGGGTTGACGCATGTCGAATTTGAAGTACGTGATGCCCTTGTGCTTGGGCAGCTCGGGATCCGTGCGCGCGAGCAACATGCCGAGGTTCGTCAGCTGCGCGGTGGACGTCCACACCTTCTGGCCGGTGATGATCCACTCGTCGCCGTCCTTCACGGCCTTCGTGGAGAGGCTTGCCAGATCGGAGCCGGCACCGGGTTCGGAGAACAACTGACACCACGCGTCTTGACCGTTGAGAATGCCGAGGAGCTCCTCACGCTTCTGACGCTCGTTGCCGTGCGCGACGATCGTCGGGGCCGCGAGCAGGTAGCCGAGACCCGCGGGCGGCCCGATCGCGCCGTGCTCCTTGATCGCGTCACTCACCGCCATCGCGAGATCGCGCGGCCAGCCCTTCCCCCAACAGTCCTCCGGGAACGTGGGCGCGGCGTACCCGGATCGGGCGAGGACATCCCACCACTCCGCCACCTTGAGGTCGGGATCCCAGTTCTCCTCCAGCCACGTCTTGACCTCTGTGCGAACGTCTTCAACAGTCGGCATCGGCATCGGCATGCGCGGGAGCGTACCCTCGCTCCGGCGCGCGGACGCAGCGAAGCCCGGGACCGAGCGCTGACCCGAGTCGATCAGTCGAGGAGGTCCAGCACCTTCTCGGATGGACGCGCGATCACCGCGCGGTCGCCGACGAAGACGACGGGCCGCTCCATGACTTCGGGATGCTTCAAGAGGACGTCGATGACCTGTTCGCGGGTCTGCACATCGGCCTTGGTGAGCCCCGTCGCCTTGAACTTGTCGTCGCCGGTCCGTACGAGCGCGCTCGGCTCGTCGGGGATGGAATCGAGGATGCGCTCGAGCGTCGGGCGGTCGGGGGGCGCGTCGAGATACCGCACGATGTGGGCGTCGACACCTCGCGCTTCGAGGATCTGCAACGCACCACGCGACTTCGAACAGGACGGATTGTGGAAGATCTGCACATTCGTCACGATGGCTCCCTCGCTTCGCCATCCCAGGCTCCGCTGCGTCCGCACCCCGACATGGTTGCCGACGCTAGCAACGAGAGGTACTCCTCGCGGGAGATGTCGATCGCTCCGAGGGACGCCAAATGCGGCGTGGTCCACTGCACGTCGAACAGGGTTGCGGCGTCGAGCCGCAACAGGTCGACGGTTGCCCACAGCGCGACCTTCGACGCATCGGTGACGCGATGGAACATCGACTCACCGGCGAAGAAGCGGCCGATGCGTATGCCGTAGACGCCGCCGGCGAGCACGCCGTCGAGCCAGGTCTCGACGGAGTGCGCCCAGTCGAGGTCGTGCAGCCGGGTGTACGCGGCGATGAACGATTCGTCGATCCAGCCGTGCGGCCGGCCGGGCGCGGCGCAGGCGCGCATCACGACCTCGAACGCCGTGTCGACGCGGATCTCGAAACGCGGGCGCTTGTTCCGCAACGAGCGGCTCACGTGGAAGCCGTCGAGCGGGATGATCCCGCGCGGGTCGGGCGACCACCACGCGAGCGACCGCCGCACGCGCATCGGGAACAGCCCCTGCCGATACGCGGCGAGCAACGTGCCGGGCTCGAGGTCCCCGCCGACGGCCACGATCTCGTCGGGACCGGCCAAGCGCGCATCGGGGAAGGCCCACGGCGTCGGCGATGGCTCGAGCGGCACGCCACTAGGCTTTCACGCGATGGCGCGCCTCTCGCACTATTGAGTCGGGCTCGCCGCCCGTTTGCCGAGCGCACTGATCCTCGCGTTGCTCGGCGCACGCACGGCGGACGAGTGTGCAGGATTCCTCACGCCCGGGGCGTTCGAGTCGTTTCACCGCGACCTCGGCCTTTCGTACTCGAGTGCGAGCTTCGTGCTGGTGATCGCCGCGCCGGGCGCGATCGCCGGCAACGTGTTCACGGTCCTCGGCGACCACCGCAGCCGCCGTGTGATCGCGGCGGGCGGCGCGTTCGGATACGCCGCGGCGCTGCTCGCGTTCGGCATGGGCCAGTCGTTCGCGGTGCTCGTCATCGCATCGTTTGCGCTCGGCATGTCGGCCACCGCGCTCGTGCACGGCACCGAGCTCGCGCTGGTCGACGTCGCGGGTGACGACGTCACCGCCTACTTCGCGCGCGGGATGGTGTTCGGCGCCGTCGGCGGCGTGCTGGGGCCGGCGCTGCTCATCCTGGCTGCGGCAACGGGATTCGGTTGGCGGGCCGCGTTCCTCGCGTGCGCGCCGGCGATGGCGGCCTACGGCGCGTGGCTCAGCCGGTTGCCGCTACCGCCGCCGTCGCAGCCGGAGCCGAGCCGCCCGTTGCATGCGCTGCGACCGATCCTTCGGGACGCGCGCGTCTGGTACTGCGGGTTGCTCGCGTTGCTCCTGGGACCGTTGCAACATCCGTTCACCGCGTTTCTGATCGCGTATCTGGAACGGGTCCGTGGCGCACCGGCCGCGCTCGCGACCGCCGTGCCGATCACCTGGGTCGCCGGCTCGGTGATCGCCGCGGGTACATCGAGCCGTCGCGGGACCCGGCCGCGCGGCCGCGCGATGCGTATGAATGCACTGCTGCTGCTCGCCGCGACGTTGGGCGCGACGACGATCCCTTCCATCCCCGTAATCGTCGTGGGTGTGTTCCTCAACGGCTTCGCGCTCACCCGCTTCATGCTCGCGTTGAAGACCCGCGTCGTGGAGCTGCACCCGAGCCGGGTCGGCAGCGTGAGCGCGGTCGTGACGACGACCGAGTTCGTCGGCTTCATGCTCCCGATCCTCGCGGGCGCCCTCGCCGACACTTACGGTCTCGCCGCCGGCTTCGGCTTCTACGCCGCGGTCGCCGCCGTGCTCGTGATCACCGTCATGGCCGGCGATCGCTACTTCAACAGCTCCCGCGCGATCTGACCGACCTGGATCTCGTCGGTACCGGCATAGATCTGCAGCACCTTGGAATCGCGTGCCAGCTGCTCGACCTCGTACTCGGCCATGTACCCGTTGCCGCCGAACAACTGCACCGCTTCGAGCGCGACGTCCGTGGCGGCACCCGCCGCGTACAACTTCATCGCGGAGGCTTCGGCGAGGCTCATCGTCTTGCCGGCCTGCGACGACTCGAGCACGCGGAACACGAGGTTCTCGACGTTCAGCCGGGCGACTTCCATCTGGGCGAGCTTGAGTTGGATGAGCTGGAACTCGCCGATCGGACGGCCGAACTGCACGCGCTCCTTCGCGTACTTCACCGACAGCTCGAGGCACCGCTCGATGATGCCGAGCGCCATCGCCGCCACCCCCGACCGCTCGATCACGAAGGTCGCCTTGCTGGCTTCACGACCGCCACTGCCCCGGAATGCGTCCTCGCTCTCACCGAGCAGCCGGTCGCGTCCCACGCGCACATCGTCGAGGAACAGCATTCCGGTCGGCGAGGAGTGCAGACCCATCTTGCGCAACGGCTTCGATTGCTCGAGGCCGGGCATGCCGGCATCGAGCACGAACTGCAACACGGTGCGCTCGGCGGGCGGGTTGCCTTCGTCGAGCTTGCAGATGAAGACGATCGTGTCGGCGTACGGCCCGTTGGTGATGAACGTCTTCGAGCCGTTCAACAGGTACTCGTCGCCGTCGCGGCGCGCCGTGGACTGCATCTGTCCGAAGGCATCCGAACCGGAGTTCGGTTCGGTGATCGCCCACGCGCCGATCTTGTCCATCGTGAGGATGTCCCTGGCCCACCGCTTCTTCTGCGCGATCGTGCCCTTCGACATGATCGCCGCCGACGTGAGACTGACCGACACCCCGAGCGCGGTCACGAGGCCCGGCGAGCAACGGCACAGCTCGATGATCGGCAACAGCGATGCTCCCCCGCCGCCACCCTCCCCGCGCGGACGCTCCTCGCCCGCCTCTTCCGCGGCGATCCGCGCGTCGAAGCTGTCGGCGGACATCTGGTCGATGCCGAACGTCTTGTAGAACTTCCGCAGGAGGTCGTACGGCGGCAGATCGCCGAACTCCAGCTCCTCGCGGTGGGGACGGATCTCGTTGTCGACGAACTGACGCACGGCATCGCGCATCATCCGGAGGTCTTCGGGCCATTCGAACATGCCCGAATGGTACGGGAAGTCCCCGGACGGGCTCTCCGGGGGCTGCCGGCGACCCGAGTGGGGGTTCAGGACGACCTCGCGAAGGCCGATCATCTGCGACGAGACGACGGAATGTTTCGGGGGGAGGCGGGATGGAACCCGGAAACCTCAGCATGCAACGAACGCTGCCAATCGATGATGCGCTGCTCGGTGACGTGCTGCTGCGCCTCCGCCGCGACACAGCCGGCACCGTCTTGTGCTGGAACCTCGGTGGCCGCGGATCCGCCGAGATCGACGCGAGCTTCACGTCCCTCGGGGCGCACTGGCACACGACCGGGCGGCTCTGGGACCCGACCGGCGTCGCGCTCGCCGGCGTCACGCTGCTGCTCGAGCCGGCCGCAGTCGATGCGGTGCTCACGCTGCAGCCGCGGACATTGCCCCGCTGGTGGCAGAGCCGTCCCGGGGTGTTCGGCGACCTGGCCCGGGCCGTGATCGACGAGCTCGCCGAGGAGCTCCTCTGGCACGCGGCGCGCGCAGGTATCGCACCGCGCGGTTGAGAGCGTTCATCGTCGGTTCAAATACGTGCCGCGAGCCGGAAACCTGGCGACGCGACGATGTGGGCGGTCTTCTCGGGCCGTCCGCAACGATCCCCCTTTGCGGACGGCCCGAGTCGCGTCCGGCGGCGGATGAGCACCGGCCCGGGTCAGCGCATCGGGACGGTGTCCGCGGTGATCGGTGCCGGCAGCAGCGTGTCGCCCATCAGGAACCGGTCGACCGCCGCCGCGCACGACCGCCCCTCGGCGATCGCCCACACGATCAGGCTCTGGCCGCGGCCCATGTCCCCGCAGACGAACACGTTGTCGAGGTTCGTGCGGAACTCCTCGTTGCGCGCGACGTTGCCGCGCTCGTTCACGTCGACGCCGAGCTGCTCGAGCAGGCCCGCACGCTGCGGACCGACGAAACCCATCGCCAGCAGGACCAGCTCGCAGGGAAGCTCGAAGTCGGTGCCGTCGACCTTCTCGAACGTCATACGACCGTCGACGAATGTCTGCGCGACCTCGTGCGCGCGCAACGCGCCGACCTTGCCGTCTTCCCCGGCGAGGAAGCACTCGGTATTCACCGCGTACACGCGCTCGCACCCCTCTTCGTGCGCGGACGACACGCGGAAGATCAGCGGGTACGTCGGCCACGGCATCGCATCGGTGCGCGCGTCGGGCGGGCGGGGCAGGATCTCGAACTGGTGCACGCTGGCGGCACCCTGACGAATGGACGTGCCGAGACAGTCGGCACCCGTATCGCCGCCGCCGATGATCACGACGCGCTTGTCTTTCGCGGTGATCGGCGGCTCGTCGAGGTCGCCCTGTTGCACGCGGTTGCCCCACGGCAGGTACTCCATCGCCTGATAGACGCCTTCGAGCTCGCGGCCCGGAACCGGCAGGTCGCGCCACGCCGTCGCGCCCCCGGACAGCACCACTGCGTCGAACTGCTGAAGATCCTGGACCGGGACGTTCTCGCCGACATTGGCGTTCGTGCGGAACGTCGTGCCCTCGGCCTCCATCTGCAGGATCCGGCGGTCGAGGTGCCGTTTCTCCATCTTGAATTCGGGGATGCCGTAGCGCAGCAGCCCGCCGATGCGGTCGGCGCGCTCGAACACCGTGGTGTCGTGCCCGGCACGCGTCAGCTGTTGCGCGGTCGCGAGCCCGGCCGGACCGGAGCCGACGACCGCGACCCGCTTGCCGGTCTTCACCTCGGCCATGACCGGCGTGACGAACCCGTCTTCCCACGCCCGGTCGGAGATCTCGACCTCGATCTGCTTGATCGTGACCGCGGGCTCGTTGATGCCCAACACACACGCGGCTTCGCACGGCGCGGGGCACAGCCTTCCCGTGAACTCGGGGAAGTTGTTCGTCGCGTGCAGCCGTTCGCTGGCTGCTTCCCAGCGGTCGCGGAACACGAGATCGTTCCATTCCGGGATCAGGTTCCCGAGCGGGCAGCCGGTGTGGCAGAAGGGGATGCCGCAGTCCATGCAACGCGCGCCCTGCGTGCGCACCTTGTCGGGCGGGAAGTCCTCGTAGACCTCTTTCCAGTCCTGCACGCGCAACGGGATCGGTCTGCGCTTCGGCAGCTCCCGGTCGTACTTCATGAAGCCTGTTGTTTCGCCCATGTGCCTTTGTCGCCTTCACTCGGCGCCGGGATACCCGGCGCCGTCCTTCGGGCCGTTCCGGACTCGGGCGAGCTCGCTCCGCTCCTCCGTCGCTGCGCTCACCGCATCGGGCGATCTCATCGTCGGGTTCGTCCTCATCCTCGTGCGGCGGCCATGACCGCTTCGTCGACGTCGACGCCGCGCTCGATCGCGTCGCGCTGTGCTTCGAGCACGCGCTTGTAGTCCTTGGGGAAGATCTTCGTGAACTGTTCGACGTTGGTCCACCAGCTCGACAGGAGGCGCTCCGCGACGGGTGAGCCGGTCAGCTCCATGTGCATCGTCACGACCCCCCGCAGCCACTCGATGTCCTCGTCGTCGAGCGTGTCGATGTCGACCATCTCGTGGTTCATGCGGCGGTACAGCGAACGATCGGCGTCCCACACGTACGCATAGCCGCCGCTCATGCCGGCCGCGAAATTGCGACCGGTCGCCCCGAGGATGACCGTGCGCCCGCCGGTCATGTACTCGCAGGCGTGGTCGCCGACGCCCTCGACCACCGCGGTCGCGCCGGAGTTGCGCACGCAGAACCGCTCGCCGACGATGCCGCGGATGAACACGTTCCCCGCAGTCGCCCCGTAGAGGATGACATTGCCGGCGATGATGTTCTCCTCGGCGACGAAGCTCGCCGTGCGCGGCGGCCGCAAGACCAAGGTGCCGCCCGAGAGCCCCTTGCCGAAGTAGTCGTTGGCGTCACCCTCGAGGCGCAGCATGATGCCGCGCGGCACGAACGCGCCGAAGCTCTGCCCGGCCGAACCCTCGAGGGTGATGTCGATCGTGCCGTCGGGCAGGCCCGCGCCCCCCCACCGGCGGGTGAGCTCGGCGCCGAGCATCGTGCCGACCGTGCGGTTCGTGTTCCGGATCGGGAACGACAGCTTCACCGCGCTGCCGTCCTCCAATGCAGGGCGCGCGCCCGCGATCAACGCGTTGTCGAGCGCCTTGTCGAGCCCGTGGTCCTGCGGGCGCGAGTTGTAGAACGTCTGGCCGTACTTGTTGACCGGCGGCGCGAGGATCGGCGAGAGGTCGAGGCCACGCGCCTTCCAGTGGTCCAGCGCGGCGTGCGTATCGAGCATGTCGACGTGGCCGATGGCCTCCGCCAGCGTGCGGAAGCCCAGCGCCGCGAGGTACTCGCGCACCTCCTCGGCGATGTACTCGAAGAAGTTGACGACGAACTCCGGCTTGCCCGAGAACTTCTTGCGCAGCTCCGGATTCTGCGTCGCGACACCGACGGGGCACGTGTCGAGGTGGCAGACGCGCATCATGATGCAGCCGCTCACGACCAGCGGAGCGGTCGCGAAGCCGAACTCCTCGGCGCCGAGCAGCGCCGCGATCATCACATCGCGGCCCGTCTTCAGCTGGCCGTCGACCTGCACGACGATGCGGTCGCGCAAGCCGTTGAGCAACAAGGTCTGTTGTGTCTCCGCGAGCCCCAGCTCCCAGGGCGCTCCGGCGTGCTTGATCGATGTCAGGCGGGCGGCGCCGGTACCGCCGTCGTGGCCGCTGATCAACACGACATCCGCGTGCGCCTTCGACACCCCGGCCGCAACGGTGCCGACCCCGACCTCGGCGACGAGCTTGACGTGGATGCGCGCGCGGTTGTTCGCGTTCTTCAGGTCGTGGATGAGCTGCTTGAGGTCCTCGATCGAATAGATGTCGTGGTGGGGCGGCGGCGAGATCAGCCCGACGCCCGGCGTCGAGTGCCGGGTCTTCGCGATCCACGGGTACACCTTGTGACCGGGCAGCTCACCGCCCTCGCCGGGCTTCGCGCCCTGCGCCATCTTGATCTGGAGGTCGTCGGCGTTGACGAGGTACTCGCTCGTGACGCCGAACCGTCCCGACGCCACTTGTTTGATTGCGCTGCGCCGCGAGTCGCCGTTGGCGTCGGCGAGGAAACGGTCGGGGTCCTCGCCACCCTCGCCGGTGTTCGAGCGCGCACCGAGACGGTTCATCGCGATCGCGAGGTTCTCGTGCGCTTCCTTGCTGATCGAGCCGTAGCTCATCGCGCCGGTGGAGAACCGCTTCACGATCTCGGTCACGGGCTCGACGTCGTGGATCGGAATCGCCGCCCGCTCGCCGGTCTTCAACTCGAACAGCCCGCGCAACGTCGCGAGTTGGCGCGCCTGGTTGTCGACGAGCTGCGTGTACTGCTTGAAGACGTCGTAGCGACCGGCGCGGGTCGAGTGCTGCAGCTTGTAGACCGTGTCGGGATTGAAGAGGTGGAACTCGCCCTCACGACGCCACTGGTACTCACCGCCGACGGGCAGCTCGCGGTGCGCGAGCTCTTCGGGGCGCTCGGGATACGCGATGTTGTGACGCGCGGCCACTTCGGCGGCGATGACGTCGAGGTCGATGCCCTCGATGCGCGACGCGGTGCCGGTGAAGTACTCCTCGACGAGCGACTTCTGCAGACCGACGGCTTCGAAGATCTGCGCGCCCGTGTAGGACGCGACCGTCGAGATCCCCATCTTCGACATGACCTTCAAGATGCCTTTGCCGGCGGCCTTCACGTAGCTCTTGGCCGCCTTGCGTTCGGTGACGCCGGTGATCACCTGCTCGCGCACGAGGTCACGGATCGTGTCGAACGCGAGGTACGGGTTGATCGCACCGGCGCCGTAGCCGAGTAGGAGGCAGAAGTGGTGGACTTCGCGCGCCTCACCGGTCTCGACGATCAGACCGACGCGTGTGCGCGTCTTCTCCCGGACGAGATGATGGTGCACCGCGGCGGTCATCAGCAGCGCCGGGATCGGCGCGTTCTCCGCGTCCGCGTACCGATCCGAGAGGATGATCAGGTTCGCACCACCGGCGATGGCCTCGCTCACCTGCGTACGCACGTTGTCGATGGCCATGCGCATCCCGTCGCCGCCTTCGGCCACCGGGTAGTGGCAGTACACGGTGAACGGCGTGAACCCCGCGACCGCGGTCTCGCCGTCATCGATGTAACGCAGCTTGGCGAGCTCCTCGTTGGTGAGGATGGGGGTCGGGCACACGATCTGCCGGCACGACTCTGCGCTCGGCTCGAGCACGTTGCCCTCGGGGCCGAGTGTCGAGTTCAGCGACGTGACGAGGGCCTCGAAGTTCGCGTCGAGCGGCGGGTTCGTGACCTGCGCGAACAGCTGCTTGAAGTACTCGTACAGCATCCGGGGCCGGTCGGAGATCACCGGGACCGGCGTGTCGGTGCCCATCGAACCGAGTGACTCGACCGCGTTGCGCGCCATCGGTGCGATGATGAGGCGCAGGTCTTCCTGGGTGTAGCCGAACATGCGCTGCTGTTGCACCGCGCTGCTGTGCTGCGGCACGAGCGGGAATTGCGGCGGCAGATCGTCGAGGTACACGGTCCCGGCCTGCAGCCACTCGGCGTACGGCTGCTGGGCGGCGAGATCGGCCTTGATCTCGTCGTCGGGGATGATGCGTCCCTGGGTCGTGTCGACGAGGAAGATCTTCCCCGGCTCGAGACGACCCTTCTTGACGATGTGCGCGGGATCCACGTCCAGGACACCGACCTCGCTCGCCATGATCACGCGGTCGTCGTCGGTGACCCAATAGCGGCTGGGACGGAGCCCGTTGCGGTCGAGCACCGCGCCGATCACCGTGCCGTCGGTGAACGCGATCGATGCCGGGCCGTCCCATGGCTCCATCAGCGACGCGTGATAGCGGTAGAACGCCTTGCGCGGCGCATCCATGCTCTCGTGGTTCTCCCACGCTTCGGGAATCATCATCAGGATCGCGTGGTGCAACGGTCGCCCGGCCATGTTGAGCAGCTCGAGGCACTCGTCGAAGCGTGCGGTGTCGCTGGCACCCGGTGTACAGATCGGGAAGGCGCGCTCGAGGTCGCCGGACAACACGTCGGAGCGCATCACGCCTTCTCGGGCGCGCATCCAGTTCTCGTTGCCCTGCACGGTGTTGATCTCACCGTTGTGGGCGAGCATGCGATACGGGTGAGCGAGCGGCCAGCTCGGGAACGTGTTGGTGCTGAAGCGGGAGTGCACCAACGCAAGCGCGCTCTCGAGCCGCTCGTCTTCCAGCTCGGGATAGAACTTGCGCAGCTGCTCGGGCGTGAGCATGCCCTTGTAGACGACGACACGCGCGCTCAGCGAGGCAAAGTACGCGTCGGTCTCGTGCTCGATGCGCTTGCGAGTGAGGTAGACGTGGCGCTCCAGCTCGTCGCCGGCAAGGCCGTTCTTGGCGACGAACACCTGCGCGAAAGCGGGCATCTGCTCGCGTGCGGACGACCCCGGCTGCGTCGCGTCGACGGGCACCTCCCGCCAACCGAGCACGTCGAACCCCTCGTCGGCGAGCACCTTGGCGACGTCGTCCTTCGTGCGCTGCGCGTTGTCGGGCGGCAGGAACGCGATGCCGGTCGCGTACGCACCGGATGCCGGGAGCTCGAAGCCCAGCGTCTCGCGGTAGAAGCGATCGGGCGTCTGGATGAGGATGCCCGCGCCGTCACCCGTGTCGGGCTCGGCGCCGGCCGCGCCGCGGTGGCTCAGGCAGCACACGGCGGTGAGTGCCTGATCGACGATCGTGTGGCTCTTGCGACCCTTCATGTCCACGACGAAGCCCACGCCGCACGCGTCGTGCTCGAATCGGGGGTCGTACAGCGGCGGCAGCTCGCGTTCGGCCATTGGCAGTCGTCCTGATCTCTGGGCGGTCAGCACCGGTTTCGGAACTGGCCGCCGGGACAACACTGGCCCGTCGGCGTGAGCGCGCAGTGTAGCCGCGGACTCCTGGCGACGAACCGTAGTTGTCCGGGCACCCGGGCGGCGCGAGCGTCGACGTGATCAGGCGTTTCCCACGCCCCCGCCCATTCGCGCGAGCAGGCCTCCCGCCGCCGTGCCGCCCGCCGCCGGAGCAACGGCGCTGACGGTCGCGACGAACCGGTCGCCGCGGACACGCAACACGACGCTCGGTTCGAGCGCGACAACGCTCGCGGTACGCGCCACGCCCTGCAACAGGCCGATCTCGCCGCACCCGGCGCCCGGACCGAGCACCGCGACGGCGTGTTCGGTGTGGCCCGAGCGCTTGCGGACCTCCAGCGAGCCCGACACGACCACGAAGAAGTCGTCGGGATCGGCGCCCTGCTCGATGAGGTGTGCCCCGGCTTCGACCGATTCCTCGTGCGCGTCGGCCGCGAGGGCTTGCAACGTCGGCACCAACCCGTCCCGCAGCCACGGAAGTCCGCGGAGCAACGAAACCCGCGCCACGATCTTTTCGTCCAGCGGTTGCGCATTGCGACCGAGGCGCGCCGCGCACACCAGTGCCGCGACCGGGATGACCGCACCGAAGACCGCGAGCGCGGCGCGCACGCCGACGAGCCGGATCAGCAGCGGTGCGAGCGCGGAGCCGACGAAGAGCGCCATGAAGATCAACGAATCGAGCAGCCCGAAGACCAGGGCAACTCGTTCGCGGCTCAGCACACGCTGCACCAGTGTGATCGCGAGCACCTCGGTGGCGACACCAGCCGCGCCGGCGACGACCATCAGCGCCGCGGCAACCGGGAGCGACGAGAGGCCGCCGAGGAGAGCGTACGGAACGCCGGCCAGCAACGTGACCGCGCCGAGCACGGCGAGTTGCCGCCGCGCCGACGCCAGCCGGTTCGTCGCCAGCACGCCCACGAGCGCACCCACGCCGAGCCCGACCGTGAGGACGCCGAAGGCCGCGTCACCGCCGTGCAAGACCTCCCTCGCGTAGACGACGAGGGCCACCAGCGCGGTGCCATCCGTGAGGTTGACCACGAGGAGCAGCACGACCGGAGCGGCCACCGCGGGCGCGTGCCGCAACAACCGTGCACCCGCCGCCAGTTCGGCCGTCACCGACTCCTGCGCGCGCGCCGCCGGCGGCGCCGGGGCGACGCGAGCCGCGAGTCCGACGCCGAGCGCGAACACGAGCGCGTTGACGGCGAGCGCGACGGCCGGGCTCTCGTGCACGAGCACTGCTCCGCCGAGCGCGGGGCCGAGCACGAACGCGAGCGTCTCCACACTCGTCAACATTCCGTTCCCCGGCGCGAGATCTTCCAACGACAAGGTGTCGGGAACCGCGGCCGCCATCGCGGGATAGCCGGGCGTGCCGCACGCGGTGAACAGCAGTGCCAGGAGGACGAGGACCAGCGGCGGAGCGCCGGCTGCAACCGCGAACGCAAGCACCAGCACGAGCACCGCACGCGCGGCCGACGACGCGACGAGCAATCCTCGCCGCGGAACACGCGCCGCGATCACGCCCGCAAGACCGGGGACAACGAGGTAGGGAAGCAACCGGGCCGCGGAGATCGCCGCAACCCACGTCGCAGACCGCGTGAGGTCGTACATCGCGACCGCCATCGCGACCGAGCCGAACGTCTGGCCGATCGCCGTCACTGCGTACGCGGCGATCAGCCGGCGGAACTCAGTGTGCCCGAGAGCGGAGCGGTACGTGCCGGGCCGCGCCGGCCGGCGAGAAACCACACGCCACCACGGCCGCGACACCTCTGCGGCAACCGAGCCCGATGTCATCACTCGAAATGGTGATCGGGCACGCTCTAGTCCGCGGCGTCGCTCAACACCTTCGGCCCGGAGATGTCGAAGCGGTCGCGGAAGTCACGCAGGCCGTACCCGGTCAACAGCGAGCGCTTCGTGGCGCGCGCTGACGCCGAACGTTGCAAGCCGAACATCGGTGCCAGCTCACCGAAGTAGTTTCCGGCCTCCACCAACGCGACCACTTCCTCGCTGCGATCGTCGCGCGTGCGGAAGATCTCGATCTCGCCCTCTTCGACGACGAACACGAGATCACCGGGATCGCCCTGGCGGAACACAACATCGCCCGTCTCGAGCTCCAGCCGCACCGGCTCGCGTGCGGTCGGCTCGGCCCGTGGTGTCAGGCTCACGACGCGGTTGGCGAGCGGGATCAATCGTTCGTCGTGGGTGGCGACCACGATCAGCCGGCCGTCGTCGGCGAGCTCACGGATCAGCTTGAGCACACCTTCGACCTGGATGTAGTCGAGGTGCGCGGTCGGCTCGTCGGCCAGCACGACCGGCGGGTTGTGCGCCAGCGCTCGTGCGATCGCGACCCGCTGCTGCTGTCCGCCGGACATGTCGCCCGGGCGATGCGTCAAACGGTCTGAGAGATCGACCCGCTCGAGCAGTGCGTGAGCGCGATCCTTCGCGGTCTTGCGCGCGACACCCGCACCGCGCAGCGGCACCATGACGTTCTCGAGCGCGTTCAACGACGGCACCAGGTTGAACGCTTGGAACACCACACCGACCGTGGAGCGGCGGTACTCGGTGAGTGCTTTTCCCCGCAGGCCGACGACCTCCACACCCGCGACGGTCACCGACCCGGACGTCGGCGTGAGGATTGCCGCCAGCACCGACAACAACGTCGTCTTGCCGCAGCCGCTCGCGCCGAGCAGCAACACGAGCTCGCCCGCCGAGGCGTCCAGCGAGAGGCCGTCGATCGGTCGGACCGGGTAGCCACCCGACGAGTACTCGATGACGAGATCCCGCACCTTCAGGTTGGCGTCGAGCACCGCGGTCGGCATCATGCACCCCCGAACGCGAGGGCGGGATCGACCGAGATCGCGCGCCGCAACCCGAACAGCGAGGCAAGTACACCGATCACCACGGAGACGACCAGCAACAAGATGAATCCCGACGCGGGCGTCTCGACCGGCATCGGCACCACCGGCGCGAGCAGGAACGACAACCCGATCGCCACGATCGCCGCGAGGAGCGCCAGGATGATTGCCTGGAACGCGAGGCCCCCGGCGAGCGCGCGACCGCCGACGCCCGTGGCCTTGAACACCGCGAAGTCGCGGGTGCGTTCGATGGCTTGCACATAGAGGATCGAACCGATGATCCCGGCCGCGACGATCCAGAGCAGGACGCGCAGGATGTCGATGGTGCCGGACGCGGCCTTCAAGGGACGCTTCAAGTCCTTGATCACGTCGGCGTTCGACAACGCGTGCGTACCGGGCGGCGGCCGGGTGACGCGTCCGTGCACGACGATTGCGCTGGCGAGCGGCTGGCCGGCGACGGTGAGCTTCTGCGCGTCGTCGAGCGCCAGGAACACGGTCGGCTGACCTGCGAAATAGCTGACGCCTTTCGTGCGACCGACGATCAGGAACTGCACGCCACCGATGCTGAACGTCTTGCCGACGCCACGATTCATCGACCGGTCGGCCAGGGCCTCGCCGCTCCGCTCGATCGTGCGACCGTCGACGACCTCGGGCACGCCGAGCCCGTGCGGCACCACACCGATCACGCCGGAGTCGCGCAGGGTGTTCCCCTGCACCGGGAACCGCGTGATCAACACCGGCGAGGCCGCGGACACACCTGGGTCCTTGCGCACCTCGTCCGCGAGTTGTGCCGGCAACATCGTCGTGGCGGTGAAGGGTCCGAGCGCCTTCTGGGAGACGATCCACTGGTCGGCCTCGAACGCCTTGGTCGTGCGCGAGACCTCGTTGAGGAAGCTCTGGCTGATGCCGGTGAGCACGACCGCGAGCGCGAACACCAGCCCGGTGGCGACTACTCCGATCAGGAACCGACGCCTGCGCCACTCCAGGTCGCGCAGACTGACGAACAGCACGCCGCAGCGTACGGCAACCCGACCGCGCTGGGAAAGCGACACCGCGCGATGCGTGCGCCCCTCCTGACAGCTCGTTCCAGGTCGTCTCGAGCGTGTGAACCCGTAGGGCGCGCGATCAATCGTCCCGCACGGCGATCCCGAGCGCCTGCGCGAGCGCAGCGGCAAATCCGATGAGCTGATCGGTACCGATTGTCGTGCCCGCCAGCGATGCCACTCCTCGCAGACCGGCGAGCCGCGCGCTGCGGAGGTCGACGTCGACGCACCTCGCCTTCGACAGGTCCGCGCCCGCGAGGTCGCTCGCCGGGAACGCAACGTGTTCGAGCTGCGCGCCGATCAGCTCGGCGCCGGCAAGCACGCACGTTGTGAAACGCACGCGCTGCAGCTTGGCGAGTCGAAGGTTCGCGTCGTCCAGCTTGCAGTCCGCGAACGTCACGTCGCGCAGCGTCGCCTGCCCCAGCTCGATGCTGCTGCAGCGGCAATCGGTGAGCGTCACGCGGTGCCAGACCGCCTCGGAGAAGTCGCAACCCGAGAGATCACACCGCACGAGGTCGACGTCGACGAATCTCGCCCGCTCGAACGCGTCGCCGGCGTGGCGGGCACCCTCGACGCGCATCCCCTTCGCTTCGCCGTCGTCGAGCACCAGGCGGGACGGTTCTTGCGACATCCGGCGACGATATATGTCGTCGGGAGTCGCACAAACGGCTGGTACCCTGACCGGCGATGTCGTGATCCGGCCGCCTCCGAGCCCCCGTCCTTGCCACTGGGTCGATTGCAGGTGCCGCCGTGTCGTCTTCTTCCTCTTCGCTTCTCGCTCGTGACATCACCAAATCGTTCGGTCCGCGCGTCGTGCTCGACCGCGTGTCGTGCACGGTCGGGCCCCAGCACCGCATCGGAGTGGTCGCGCCGAACGGCACCGGCAAGTCGACCCTGCTCAAGATCCTCGCCGGCTTGGAACAGGCCGACGGCGGCACGGTCATGCGCACTCCCCCGACTGCCACGGTCGGCTACCTCCCGCAGGAGCCGGAGCGGTGCACCGGCGAGACCGTACGCGCATACCTCGCGCGGCGTACCGGCGTCACGAACGCAGAGGCCGAGCTCGACCAAGCGGCCGCGGCCCTCTCGGGCGGGGCCGCGGACGCCGGCGACGTGTACGCACACGCGCTGGAGCGGTTCCTCTCGCTGGGCGCCGCCGACTTCGACGCGCGCGTCGCGCAGGTCTGCGTCGACCTCGGTCTGCCCGAACGTGCGCTCGATCTCGAGATGTCCGCGCTCTCCGGCGGCCAGGCCGCACGCGCCAGCCTGGCGGCGATCCTGCTCGCCCGCTTCGACGTGTTCCTCCTCGACGAGCCCACGAACGATCTGGACTTCGCCGGCCTCGCTCGGCTCGAGCATTTCCTCACCGCCGAGATGACCGGCGGGGCGATGATCGTGTCGCACGACCGGGCGTTCCTCGATCGGACGATCACGAGCGTGTTGGAGCTCGACGACCATACGCACACGGCGACCGACTACTCGGGCGGATGGCAGGCGTACCTCCACGAGCGCGCGACCGCGCGCCGTCACGCGGAAGAGGCCTTCGACGAGTACCGCGCCCAGCGACGCGAGCTGACCGACCGGGCGCAACGACAACGCCAGTGGTCGGTGCAGGGCACCGCCAAGGTCAAGAAGTCCGGCGAGAACGACAAGCACATTCGACAATTCCGGCGGAACAGCAGCGAGCACGTGGCGGCCAAGGCCAAAATCACCGATCGGGCGCTCGCTCGGCTCGAGGCCACCGCGGTCGACAAGCCGTGGGAAGGCTGGGACCTCCGCATGGAGATCGCGTCCGCGCCCCGCAGCGGCACAGTCGTGGCGCGGCTGGCGGGCACGGTCGTCGCGCTCGGCGACTTCGTGCTCGGGCCGATCGACCTCCAGATCGACTACGGCGAGCGGGTCGCGATTCTCGGCGCGAACGGCAGTGGGAAGACCACGCTGCTCCGCACGCTGCTCGGTCGGCGGCCGGCCGACGCCGGCGAAGTGTGGATCGGACCCGGGGTCGTGTTCGGCGCGCTCGACCAGGCGCGCGCCGAGTTCGCCGGTCGCACGCCGCTGCTCGAGTGCTTCGCCACGAGCAGCGGACTCCCGGCGAAGGACCTCCGGTCATTGCTCGCAAAGTTCGGCCTGGGCGCCGGCCATGTGCATCGGGCGGCCGACTCGTTGTCGCCGGGCGAGCGCACGCGCGCGTCCCTCGCGCTGCTCTCGGCACGAGGCGTCAACTGCCTGGTCCTCGACGAGCCGACAAACCACTTGGACCTGCCCGCGATCGAGCAGCTCGAATCGGCGCTCGCGAGCTTCGCGGGCACCTTGCTCGTCGTCACCCACGACCGGACCTTGCTCGACGACCTCGCACTCACCCGCCGGATCGAGCTGGTCGACGGTCAGATCACGAAGGACGAGGCCGGCTGACGTGGAACGCGATCGCGGCCGCGGTCGCGACGTTCAACGAGTCGGCGCCCGGAGCCATCGGAATGCGCGCGCGTATGTCGGACGCGCTGCGCCAGGCATCGGAGAGACCGGGCCCCTCCGCGCCCAGCAGGAGCGCCACGCGCGCCGGCCAGGCGACGTCGTCGATGGCGGTGGCCTCGGCGTGAGGGGTGAGCGCCACGGTCGTGAATCCGGCGGTGCGCAGCTCTTCCAGTGACGCGATCCGGGTCCACGGCAACGTCACGACGTGGCCGATCGACACGCGTACGCAGCGCCGGTAGAGGGGATCGGCGCACTCGCCGTCCAGCAGCACCGCGTCGACACCGAGCGCGGCGGCACTCCGGAACACGACGCCGAGGTTCTCGTGGTCGTTGATGCGTTCGCAGACCGCGACACGCCGCGCCGCGCGCAGCACCTCGGCCGGGGGTGGCAGCGGCCACCGGTCCGCGGACGCGACCGCGCCCCGGTGCAGCTCGAAGCCGACGACTCGTCGCAGCACCGGTGGCGCGGCGACGTACACCGGCACGCCGACCGTGGCCAGGACGTCGTGCAGCGCGGCGTGCTGGTCGGCGGTGACGAGCACCGATCGCACGCGGCGCCCCGAACCGAGGAGCCGCCGCACGACGAGCGGAGATTCGGCGATGAAGAATCCCGACTCGGCCTCGACGCGACGCCGCAGCTCCGGGTCCGCGAGATCGACATAGTCCGCCAGGCGTGGATCGTCGGGATCGTCAACGGCCAGGGGCGGGGACACCGCGGCACACTGCCACGCCCGCGGCCCACCGGTTCCGCACGAAAACGGCCCGCAATCACCGTTTCCGGTGTGCGGGCCGTCATCGCGTTCGGCGGCGCTCCCCCCAGCGGAGTCCGGTGCTCCCCCACCTCCCGACCACAGACGGTGCACGCGCCGCGTGCGCCACTGCGACCTTTGAGTACCGGACCGTCGCCGCCGAACCGACCGCCTTGGCGTCCTGCTCGGCTCTCCGGCGTGCTCTTCGCCATTCTCTTGCCTCGCCCGGAGGGTGCTGGCAGCCACGTGGCTGCCAGCACGATCCAGGCCTCGCCACGGTACGAAGTGGACAGGCGGCAAACAAGAGACATAGTGTCTCGTTTTAGCCCGATTCACGGCGGTGGGAACGGCCCGACAAATGACCGAGTACACCGCGAAGCGCGCGCGAACCCGTGGCCAACTCCTCGCGGCGGGTCAAGAGCTCCTCCCGGGCGCAGTACGACGCGGATTGGAGCACGCGCTCGGCCCGGGACCGGTCACGCAGCGGGCCGATGTCTCGCGCCAGACGTGGTACCGGTACTGGCGCGCCGACGACTCGGCCTATCTCGACGAGCTGCTCGGGGTCGCGCTCGACACGGTCACGTTCCTGCTCGGGCCCCGCCTCACGGTGCTCGCGGCCGGCGGCGACGACGGGCCCGACGCGGCGACGGCCCTCGCACGCGCCCACTTCACGCTCGTGACCCAGCGGCGGATCGCGATTCCGCACCTGGTGGGGGTCATGCTCGCGCTCGAGGACCGGTTCCTCGAGGCCGAGGACGGGATCCGGCCGACGTCGGCGCCCGAGATCGTGCGTGACTACCAAGCGCGCGTGCACGGCGCGTTGGCGGACGCGTACGAAGCGGTTCTCGGACGGTGGCAACGGCGACCACGCGAGCACACCGACCTGGACCGGATCGTCGATCTTCTCGCCGCCCTCGCCGACGGTTTCGCGCTGCGCCAGGTCGTCGATCCCGACGGGCCGAACGAGGACGAATTCGCGCGGACCGCGGTGCATCTCCTCGACATGCTCACGATTCCGGCGGGTTCGACCGAAGCGCATTGACCGCTCGAAGCGGACCTCAACAACCCGCGGCCCCCCGCCGATACCGATAGGACGGGGCAACCTGCCGCACCGAGCGACGGGGCAGGACGCGGAGGAGGGGCGAGCGGATGCCGCACGGGGACGTCGCGGAGGCCGGCACGCCGTTGTCGATCGAAGGCGCGCTTCGTCGCGTTCGTTATCTCGCCTGCGTGCTCGTGGCGGTCCGCCTCATGACCGCCAGCGACCTCCATCTGACGGCCATCGCGTTCCTCGTCCTCGCATTCGCGTCGATCAGCCTGCTCTCACTCTGGGCGCAACGGGCACCGGAAGACACGCGCATGGTGCTCGGCGTCGCGCAGCTGGTCGCGGACACCGCGATCGTGCTCGTCGTCGTCGGCGCGCAGCACGGCCCCAGCGACTCGGCCGACTGGGCGGTCCTCGTCCTGCCGGTGATCGAGGGCGCGATCCGATTCCAGATCCCGGGCGCCGTCGCGAGCTGGCTCGTGCTCGCGGGCGCGTACGGCCTGTGGAACTTCGAGAGCGGACATCCGCTCGCGGTGTCCACACTCGCCCAACGGCTCACCGTGGTGTTCCTCGTCGCGCTCCCGAGCGGGTTCCTCGCCGAGCACCTCGTCGCCGAGATCGCGGCGCACCGGCGCGGGCGGGACGAGGCGGTGCGGCGCAGCGCCCTCCTGCGCGCGGCCGCCCTCGGCGGTCAACGCAGCACCCGCCTCGACGTCGACGAGATCCTGGAGGTGCTCCGGCACACCGTCGCCGAGATGGGATTCGCCGAACCCCAGGTGTTCGAGCTGTTCGGCGCCGACGGCCCCGGGCTCACGGCCCGCCCCGTCCGCCAGTCGCGCGACGTCCTCGCGATCCCGCCCGGCGACCACCGCCTGCTGGCCGCGGCCGCCGCCCGGGCCACGGGCAAGCCGACCGCGTGGCCGCCCGGCGACCCGACCGAGTCCGCACCCCGGCGCCGCCGTCAGGCGCCTCGGGCGCCTCGGGAGCCGACCCAGTACTCCACAGTGTTCGCGCTGCCGATCACCACGGTCGAGGACGCGCTGGTGGTCCTGACCGCGCGCTGGCCGGCGACCGGCGCGCCCCCCGACTCCTACGCGGAGAGCCTCGAACTGTTCGCGGCACAGGCCGGCGCATCCCTGCGCAACGCGCAGGTGCACCGTGACCTCCAGGCGCTCAAGGACCGGCTCGCGCACGAGGCCTCGCACGACGTTCTCACCGAGCTGCCCAACCGCCGCCGCTTCACCGAGAGCCTCGAGGAGCGCAGTGGCCGGGGCCGGCCCGGCGACCTCATCGCGGTGCTGTTCCTCGACCTCGACGGCTTCAAGGACGTGAACGACCGTTTCGGTCACGATGCCGGGAACGACCTGCTCGTCGCAGTGGCCGCAAAGTTGCCGAGGTGCGTCCGACCAGGTGATCT
This sequence comes from Acidimicrobiia bacterium, assembly GCA_038238245.1. Taxonomy (GTDB): domain Bacteria; phylum Actinomycetota; class Acidimicrobiia; order IMCC26256; family PALSA-610; genus DASQHW01. The sequence goes on along the minus strand of JBBRXX010000001.1, from coordinate 4,050 downwards.
CGTCGCGCGCATGGGCGGGGACGAGTTCACAATCCTGCTCACGCGTCTCGAGAGCGCGGCACCGGCCGTCGAGGTGGCCGAACGCATCTGCGAGATGCTCGGCGAGCCGATCGGGCTCGGTCAGCACGAGGTGCAGATCTCGACGAGCATCGGCATCGCGGTCGCCGCCGCCGACCATGCCGACCCGGGGGACCTGCTCCGCCGCGCCGACGTCGCGATGTATCGCGCGAAGTCGCAGGGCAAAGCCCGCTGGGCGATGGACCCCGGCTCGCTCGAGCCGGCGGGGAACGGCAGCGAGAAATAGCCGCTGCACACGGAATGAGAGAAAAAACGCCGAAATTTGCGGCAGGATCCGCCCATCGCCGCGGTGATCGTGCAACGATGCTCGCTGCATTGCCCTGTGTCGATGGAGGTCAAGTGAATCGCAGCCAGCTGCTGAACGAGCTCGCCGAGCGCAACGAGTGGAGCCGCAAGCAGGCGGACGACGTTTTGACATCGCTCACCGATTTGATCACCTCGACGGTGGCGACCGGTGAAGACGTTGCCATCTCGGGCTTCGCCAAGTTCCGGCGGATCGACCGGCCTGCGCGCATGGCTCGGAACCCCGCCACCGGCGAGCAGGTGAGAGTCGCCGCCAAGCGCGTCGCGCGCATCACGCCGTTGAAGGCGTTCAAGGACGCGGTCCTGTCGGGCAAGGGTGCACGCAAGGCCCCTGCCAAGAAGAAAGCAACCGCGAAGAAGACGACCAAGAAGGCCACCGCGCGCAAGGCCGCGCCGGCGCGCAAGGCCACGAAGAAGAAGGCGGCGGCGCGACGCCGCTGACGCTCTCCCTTACGGTCATCACGCGAACGGGCCCGGGCCGCAAGCCCGGGCCCGTTCGCGCGTACGCTCGGATCCATCCTCCACGAAGCCGAGCTCTTTCGCGTCCGCATGCCGTTGGTCGAGCCCTTTCGCACGGCGAACGGCCGGACCGCGACGAAAGAGGCGTTGCTCGTGTGCATACGCGGAGATGCCGGAGAGGGCTGGGGTGAGTGCGCCGCGTTCACGACCCCGACCTATGCCCCCGACACGATCGACACCGCCCGGCTCGTCTTGCGCGAGTACCTCCTGCCGCCGCTGCTCGCGCGAGTACCACTGCCTGCCATCCGTGGCCACGGCGCGGCGCGCGCTGCCCTCGAGTGCGCATTGCTCGACGGTCGCCTGCGCCGTGACGGCGTCTCGCTCGCCGCGCATCTCGGCGCGGTGCGCTCCCGCGTCGACGCCGGCGTCGCGATCGGGTTCTGCGACGACGACGCGCACTTCGGCGAGCTGCTCCGCGGCTACCTCGACGACGGGTACCGACGCGTGAAGTGCAAGATCGAGCCGGGTCGCGACACCGCGGTCCTGCACGCCGCGCGGGACACCGTCGGTGACGGCTTTCCGCTCGCCGCGGACGCGAACGGCAGTTACACCCTCGCCGACGCAACGAGCCTGGCCGGCCTCGATCGGTTCGATCTGCAATGCCTCGAGCAGCCTCTTGCCGCCGACGCCCTCGCCGACCATGCCGCGCTCGCCTCGCGCATCCGTTCGCCGCTGTGCCTGGACGAGAGCGTCACGAGCGCCACGATCGCGCGCGACGCGATCGCGTCCGGGGCGACGCGCGTCGTGAGCATCAAGCCGGCTCGTCTCGGGATCGGCGAGGCTCGCGCGGTACACGACGTATGCGTTGCCGCCGGCATCCCCGCCGTGGCGGGCGGGATGCTCGAAACGGGGATCGGCCGGGCCGCGCTCGTGGCATTGGCGGCCCTGCCGGGCTTCACGATCACCGGCGACTGCTCGGCGTCCGACCGCTATTTCGGCCCCGATGGCGACCTCACCGAGCCGTTCGCGCTCGAAGACGGCCGGCTCGGGGTTCCCGAAGGGCCGGGGCTCGGCGTAACGGTGCGGCCCGAGCAGCTCGAGCGTTTCACCGTGGCGCGCGAGCGCATCCGTGCCAAGGACGTGTGATGGAGCGACTGCGTATCGGCATGATCGGCGGCGGCTTCGCCGCCCGTCTGCACACCGACGCCTGGCAGCGCGTGCACGGGATCGACGTCGAGATCGTTGCGGTCGCCACGACGCGCTCCGACCACAGTGCCGCCGAGGTGCTGGCCGACCCCGACGTCGATCTCGTCGACCTGTGCGTCCCGAATCATCTGCACGCGCCGTTGGCGCTCGACGCGCTGGCGTCGGGGAAGCACGTCGTCGTCGAGAAGCCGCTCACCGGTTGCTTCGTGGCGCGCCACGACCTCGCTGCGCGCGCCATGCTCGATCGTGCGGTCGCCGACGCCGACGCGGTCGTCACTGCCGCACACGCGGCCGGTCGCTGGTGCTGCTACGCGGAGAACTGGGTCTACGCACCGCCGGTCGCGAAGGCGGCTGCGCTGCTCGACGCGGCCGGTGGCGCGATCCTGCGCATACAGGGCGAGGAGTCTCACAGCGGCACGCATTCCGAGCCGAACAAGCACTGGATCACCGCCGGCGGCGGCGCACTGCTCGGCAAGGGCTGTCATCCGCTGGGAGCCGCACTGCATCTGAAGCAACGAGACGGCGCGCGTCCCGCCGCGGTGATCGCGGAGACCCGATCGCTGACGAAGGCCGCGGCATTCGACGGCCGGGCGACGCCGATCCGGTCCGGCTACGAGGACGTCGAGGACTTCGGTCTGCTGGTGTGCACCTTCGACGACGGCACCGTCGCCGAGATCGTCGGCGCGGACACGACACTCGGGGGCGTGAAGAACCGGATGACGGTGTACGCAACCAACACGGTCGTCGAGGCGAACCTCAATCCCAACAATGCCGTGCGTGCGTACGCGCCCGACGGCCAGGTGCTCGAAGGCGCGTACCTGAGCGAGAAGCTCGAGACGCACGCGGGTTGGTCGCAGCCGTCACCGGACGAGGATTGGATGCAGGGATATCCGCAAGAGATGCAGGATTTCGCGGAGGCGGTCGTCGACGACCGACCGCCGCGGGCCGATGCCCGTCTCGGTCGCGACGTCGTCGCGGTCGTGTACGGCGCGTACGTCGCGGCCGAGGAAGGCCGGCGCGTCGATCTCAGTCCGTGGTTTCCGACGCCTTCCTGAGCCACGGCCGGATCATCACGATCGAATCCTCGGGGTTCTCCGGGTCCAGTCGCATGACGTACGGGTCGTCGAACGGCTCCCCGCCCGCCCAGTCCTCGACGATCGCCGGCGTCTCGTCCTTGGGCGGTTCGAGGACGTCGCGGAGGCCGAACATGCCCGCGGCGAGCATGGTGCCGACCGACGAGCGGTGGAACCGCTCGATCGGCGCGGGCGCGGCGTGCGGGGTGCCCTCGTCGTCCAGATCGTCGGTGTAGTCGGCGTCCTCCGGGATCACTGCACGAGGGTACTGCCGGGGCCGGAAGGCGGGGTCCCGGCGCTATCTTGGCACAATGGCGAACACCCGTTCGTTGTTGTGGCAGCCGTCATTGCTCGACGCGTGCGCGGACACGCCCGGCTTCGACGCGCAGTTCACGTCGGTCCGGCGCGTCGAGCTCGACGACTCGGCATGGGTGGAGCAGGTGCCGGGCTGGGTCCATGGCGTCGACGCGTTGTTCGCCACGATCGTCGAACGCGCGGCGTGGACGCAGCGACGCGTGCACATGTACGAGCGCATGGTCGACGAGCCGCGTCTGATCGCGTGGTACGGCACGGCGCTCGACGACGCGTCGTTGCCGCCGGTCATCGGGCCGATGGCAGCCGCGCTCTCGGACCGCTACGGACGCGTGTTCGACGGCGTCGGCGCCGCGCTCTACCGGGACGGCCGCGACAGCGTGGCCTGGCACGGCGACCGCATCCCGGCCGAGATCGTCGAACCCGTCGTCGCGCTGATCTCGCTCGGGTCGCCGCGCACACTGCGAATGCGGCAGAAGGAGACGACAGCGGAGCGACCGGAGGGGAGCGGAGCGCGGAGTCGACCCATACGGAAGGAGACGACAGCGGAGCGACCGGAGGGGAGCGGAGCGCGGAGTCGACCCATACGGAAGGAGACGACAGCGGAGCGACCGGAGGG